>CAZQVB010000046.1:0-25714 GCA_964596645.1 uncultured Roseivirgaceae bacterium | reverse complement strand
TCAGCCGTCACCAACCCACTCTGCCAATGTTCTTCTTTTTGCCTTTCCCCAACACGGAGTGGCCTTTAGCTATTGCCTCTCCGAAAGCCTCCGTTTCGATCTCACCGCCCCGCATATCGTTGCCGCACTGCAGGAAAACGGAAGTCACTTTGCCCTAACGGCCTGTCTGGAAAACCGGCAGGCCTGGTATTCCACTGGTTTTGGTGCTGCCTTGCTTGGAAGCGCACCTTCCACATCTCCCGACTTCGAGTTGTTCGGCCATGATTTCAATGCCAGCAAAGTTAATTTCTATCCGGCCCTGCATGCGCAGATCGCTAAGGTAGAGGGCGCCATCACCTTGCCCATATATCGCAATACACCACAGCGACTGGCATTGGATATTTCCGGGAAAAAGGCCGGGGCCAGCAATATATTGCGTGTTGCCGATGATTGGAAAGTGGCTGTTGCCTCCAAAGATGCCATTCAAATCAGCGTAGTTCGCCCCGACGATCTGGTGCACCTCAACTTCGAATTTGTGAATTGCAAATACCAAAAGCGGGAGCAATTCACCTTTGTGGTGAAAGACAAAGACAAAAAACCGGCCTACATGGTGGTGTACTTTCAGGCACAGCACCAGCTGGAACAGGCCTATTTTGAAACAAACGGCCTGCCCGGCGGAAACAACGGGAATGAAACGCCAACGCTTCCTGCTAAGTTCATTCGTGCGGGTATGTCAAGGTTGGTGTTCGAGTTGCCCGAAGCCTGGCGAGGGATTCCGCTCACTATGAACAGTCTACTTGACTGGTCGCCCTATACATTGAAAATAAATTATCGTGCTCGTGCCGATGAGCATCAAATTCAAAACAATGCTCACGGATCTTTTTTACACTCTGGCGAAAAGGTGCAGTCGAATGCTTCCAAAGACATGCCTGGGGAGATCAGCGAAAGCATAAAAAGGAAATGGAAACATGTGCCGGACACATCGCTGCGTATTTTACGCGATCCGAAATCGAAGCTATTGCGGCAAGCGGTCTATGATCAGTCTTTTCTGAAAACGAAGGTAGAGGTGCAGGCCCAGCCGGTGGATTCGAAAAAAATTGCGAAGGCCATTCAGAGCGCCTTGCTGAAAATGGGCATGCCCGACCCTCTCGAGACTTCCATCGAAGCACCAACCCGCCTGTACATTTCTCCCAACCAGATGGCCGCATTCGCCCATTTGCTGGATGTGGAGGAGAAAGACGTGGTGACCAATCCGGTTTACAATCCCAATCAACTTCAGATCAATGACCCGCTGAGTACCAGCGCCGGCAAGGTGATCGAATTGTGGCACTCACGGCTGGGCATAAAGCTGAAAAGCGGAAAAATAGATGAATCGGCGCTGCACTACCTGAAAACCATCCGGGCACTGTGGGCTGCCGATGCACGATTGAAGCTAGAGGACAAGCCGCCGCGTAACCTGCCATTCCGGGCGGCCCTTGATGGGCGCGACAGGCACAACATTGTGCATCAAAGTTCCAACTACAACATAAAGAATTACAAGCCAAAACCCGTAACGGCCAACAGGCTTTACCTCACCGCACTCGGCGCCTACATCGATTTTTATGGCAACTTTCATGGACCGGGCTTCGACGCCAACCCCAATCTCGACCTTTTGCTATGGGAGCATCGCGCCAATCTGGGCCGCGACAACTATGTAAAAATCGTAGAAGCGGGCTATCTCTTTCCTTTTGGCCACATGGCCTCACTGGTGAAAATTACCGAGCGCAAATGGCATGATACGCGCACGGCCGTCATGCGCCAGCGTATGTTTGTGGTGGTTACACAGCCTGAGGTGCTGTACCAGCCGCGTGACGCGAGCAACAACTTCATACCTTTTCCCTTCATTTCAATCATTATTCGCACCACGCAAACGCCCAACATCGATGCGCCCAAGAGCATTCGGAACTGGGGTGGCGACTACAATTTCTGGATAGAGACAGACGGCCAACCCTTCGATTTTCAACTAGAGGTGACCGACAAAGATGGCCTGGTAAACGAGTTGCATCTGCCGCTGATCTTTGTCGGGAAAAATGTGGCCAACAATGGCAGTCGTTGTGAGGAACTGAGCGAAGCCTATGCCTTCGACGGCAGTCGCACCACCTCCGATGCCCGGGGGCAGAAGTATGCCTATGCCGAAAGTCTGGTGCCGGCTGATACACATTTCAGCACGGTCGACATACGCTTCGCTGCAGAAAAATCTGGTAACAATAGTGCGATCAATTTTCGTCCGCTCATGTACTCGGCCAATGTATTTGTGGAAGCAGTGGAAGAAATGACCGGCGAGAAATCGGCAGTGACCATAGCCCTGCATGATGACGATAACAATGCCGGTGTGTTTGCCAACATCACCGGCAGCCTGATGCTCGACTTCAATGGCGATACAGACAAGTCGGGTGGCTCGCTGAGCCCCAATGCGCAACTTACGGCGCTCTCGAAGCTTCAGGGGCCGGTAGGGGGCAAAGTAGACGAAATCGCCAACCTTGATTTCAACCCGTCCGAGTTTTTTAATAGTGACATGAGTAAAGGCGGCGTCGCCAAACTCTTCGGGGTCATCGATATTTTCGAATTGCTGTTCGGGGGCATTGATATAAAAAGTGAATCGGCCGACCTCAAAAATTCGCTGGGCAATTTCGGGGCTGATATTGAAGGATACAAGCTGCAGATTGAAGAACTAAGGAGTGACTTGAAAGATGCCGCGGACAATGCAAAAGCGGCCATTGAGGCGCAAATTGACAACGTTAAAAATCAGTTGCAGGGAGCGGTAGACGGCTTAAAACAAACACTCGATGACACCGTGCCTCGAATCCCCAATCTTAAAACCTACGAAACGGAAGAAGCCTTCGTAGCCGAATACCGCTGGGTGCCCGAGCTGGAAAAAGAGAAAGACCTGTTTGGCGTTCTGCATTTTGAGGTGGTGGATGAGAAAAACGCCTTCAGCGTGGTGACTCAAATGACCCGGCCGTTTGATACCTCCAAACCAAGCACGGTGTCGGTGGCTTCAAGTCTCGATAAATTCTATATAGAAATTGCGGACATGATCGGCGTGCGCTTTGAATATTTTCGCTTTAGCACCAAGCCCGGCGAGAGTACCAAGGTGCAGGTACGGCTCGATCAGGTAGAGGCGGTTGTGTTTCTAGGGCCGCTGGCTTTTGTCAACAACCTTCAGAACCTGATACCGATGGATGGCTTCGACAATGGGCCCTACATCAATCTGCAGCCCAACGGCATCAAAGCGGGCTTCGATATCGGCGTGCCCAACGTAGAAGTGGGCATGCTCTCGATCGCCAACATTACGCTGGGCGCCTATGCACACTTGCCCTTTACCGGTGCTCCGCTCGCCATTGGCTTCAACTTTTGCAAACGCGAAAATCCGTTTCTACTCACTGTGTCTTGCTTTGGTGGCGGTGGTTTTTTTCTTATGGAAACTACGATCAAAGGTTTCCGCATGATCGAGGCGGCCTTTGAATTTGGCGCAGCCATCTCGTTCAACGTCGGCGTGGCCAGTGGCGGTGTGTCCATTATGGGCGGCTTTTATTTCAAATTGGAAATAATTGAAGACAACACCATCACCCAACTCACCGGTTATATTCGCATCAATGGCGCCCTCAGTATTCTTGGGCTCATCACACTTTCCATGGAATTTTACCTCGCACTCACCTACATCATCGAAAGCGGAAAGGCGGGTAAATTGTATGGTGAGGCTACTCTCATGGTAAAAGTTGAAATTCTGTTTTTTAGCAAATCCGTATCGATGACGGTGCGCCGAACATTAAAAGGTGCGGATGCCGATCCGAAGTTTGGGCAGATGATCGAAGAGCCCGACTGGTTGCAATACTGCAGCGCCTTTGCGGCCTAGACTATTCCTGGCCTTGTATACACTCAACACTGCAAAAGCAATTTTTTTATGAAAAAGACACTGATTTTTACCACACTGCCCCATCATCGCCAGGGCGACATACTGAAGCTTTCCGTGTCGGTTTCCATTCGCCTCGAGCCGAACAATGAAACCATACTGGCCACCTTCCCCGATATGCTCAACTGGCCGGCTAAAATACTCGGTGCTGATTTTTCTTTCCGTTTCAACAATACAGACATTCCCGCCCAACTGGTGAAAACCTCCATCAACAGCGAATTGTGGCAGGACTTGTTCTATCAGTCCATTAAAGTGCGCGGTTACCAACAGGAAGATTTTCAGAAATACCGGCTTCATTCATATCCCGTGAAACATGTGAAGGAATTCATCACGAAAAGCTATGCGCGTTTTGCTATTAGCAACCCCACTGATTTGATCAAAACCAACGATTTGCTAAAGGATGAAGCGCTGATGTCCATTTCGCGCTATCAGCCAATTAGCGATGAGCGTTTTGATGAATTGAAAAGAAGCAACGTCCGGCGCAAAGAAGAATTTACGGAGGCCGAACTTTTCCGGCTTACACGCCGGCAGTCTCAGGGAAAGGTGAATGCTGACGGTTCGCCGATACTACCGTCAGACCAAAAGAAATACTTTCCGTACAGCCCCAGTGCCAATCCTGCCACCGACTTCCAACAACTGCGCTCCTTTCATCTGGTGGGCCAGAAGGGAAGAACAACGCCATTGAAGGTGATCAAAAAACCTGACTTTGAGTTTCACGATATTGTCTCTGTACTCAGCAGCTATCCGCAGGTTCAGCGCCGGCTGGGTCTGGTGCTCGATTTCGAACTGAATGTGACCAACACCTTGGCAGCCGAGGGCGGCGTCCAGTGTTTGCCTCAGAACCTTGGCCTATCAAATGACACCACCGTTTCGTGCCCGAAAACAGCATATCGCATTACCAACCCAGGTTTTTACGCGCGCGCCAAAGACACCGACCAAGTCCGCAACGGCTTTCTCGCAATCAACAGCCATCATTACAATGCGTATCAGATGGATGCCGATGGCGTGGCCATCAAGCTCAATAATTTTGTGGAAAGTAAGATAATCGAAGACGTGAAACTGAAGGTAGTCGCACTGAATTTGCTGAACAGTGCCGCGAAAAAACCAGACAAAATCACGGATCAACCGGCCGGTGATGAGGGCATGCCGCACATCCGGTCGGCGGGCATTGCGGTGGGAAGAAACGGTCTTAGTGAAGTGCTGCATCTGAAATTTGAGCAGGCCCAAAAATTGGAAAACACCATGCTGGATAAAAATAAGATGAGCAATACGCTGCAAATTATTTTGCCGGAAGATTTGCTGTATGCAGAAGACATAACCCAGGGCTATCGCATGGACATTGCGTATTCGGAAAAGCCTGATCAATGGTATTCGCTACATCAGAAGAAAGACAGGCTGGCCTATATTGACACGGAAAACAATGCGCATACCATTGATGGCATAGAAAACGACGAGGGATTTGTTCAACTCGGCGTGGCAGAGAAAAATGAAATTGAGGGAGAGCTTTTTACGGCCGAAACCCTGTTTCGATGGGAGGGGTGGAGCCTGGCCGTGCGCAAGCCGGGATACGCCATCAACGAGTCGGACGATGAAAGCGCTGATGCCAGCAAACAAAAGGATTATGTAAACACATCGAAACAGGTAGAAGCCAAAAAGTATGCACTTGACGAAGACCTGGAGTTCAAATTGGAGGCAGAGCCGCAGATCGTACCCGGCACATTGCCACGCCTGCGGTTCGGCCTGGCCTACATGGTGCGCGCCCGCATCGTTGATATGGCAGGCAACAGCGTGCCACTTACCGCACAGTCGGAAGATGTACAGCATACCGTCATACGCAGTTTTCGCTACCTGCGCTATGAGCCGGTGGTTAATCCTGTCTTGCTATTGGCCAATAATACCAGAGATGGCGAATCGCTCGAACATTTGGTGGTGCGCAGCAACTTCGACAAGACCGCCGCTGCCTACGAAAATGACAATAAGATGCCCGGTCAGGAATTTTCTCCGGAAACGACACGACATGTGGTAGCACCTAAAAATGGTCAGTTGATGGCCGAAACCCATGGAAAATTTGACGATGCACTAGGCAACAATCCGGCTGTGGCCAAAGAGATGTATCAATTGATTACGGCCAACGATAGTGATTTTCCAGGCCAGGCGGACAAGACCGGCACTATTCACAAAGGCGATCAGGTAGAACTCGTTTATTTGCCCGACCCGATGGCGGCCGGTGTTTCTTTTTACATCGATAGCACGACAAATAAGACACACTCCCAAACCTTTGATCTGAAGCAGCTCAGCTTTTTCGAAAACCAGGAGGCTACAGGTAATACCAATATTAACATACCGAAAGAAACCTGGTACAAAGCAAAATCGCTGCGAATACGCCTACAAGAAGGAAATAACATAAAGGCAGAATGGAAAGCTGCGCAGCGCCTGCTAGAAATTAGTATTCCCAAAGGCCAGCGCATGCAGTTGCGCTACAGCAGCTGGTGGCGCGCCGACGACATTGAAAGACTTTCGGCCGTTTGGCAGATGGTGAGCAAAGAAAGTCCGCCTAATATTGCGACCATCAGAAAATACATGAACCAGGGCATGCACTGGATGATCAGCCCCTCGCGCACCGTGGAACTCATTCATGCCGTGCAACAACCCGTAGAACCCTCGGAGATAAAAATAATGCAGCCCCAGCGCGCCTACAATGATGTGATCTGCTATCTGAATGTGCGCTATCTGGTGCACGGCTACAGCACCAACCGGCTCGACTTTCATGCCCAATGGAAAGAAATAATTGATGATGTGGTAAAGAACAGGCCGGAAGAAGTAGACCGGCAGGGTCAGATCGCCAACATACCGGTTGACTACCACGCCAAAGAAGTGACCAAAGCGTCGATAGCCCAGACGCAGCCAAAAGATAAAATTCAGCAATACCAGAAGGCAAATGCAGAAAATAATACGAATGCGCTCACGGCTCCGGTGGGTCATCCGCCATTGGAGCAGCGTTTTCAGGACACCAAACACCGGCTGGTGCGCTACAAAACCATAGCCACTACGCGCTACCACGATCATTTTGACCAGCTGATTAAAACTAAGAAAGTACCCATCACCCGGGAAGGCCCCTGGTTTGAAGACGTGATCATCCCCAGCTCGGCCCGGCCACTGGCACCCGAAGTAGACTATATTATACCAACCTTCGAATGGCGAAAAACAGAGCATGGCAGCACCATGCAGCACCACAGGGTGGGTGGTGGACTGCGTATTTATCTGAAGAGGCCCTGGTACTCATCCGGTGTGGGCGAGCGGCTCGGCGTATTATTCAATGGTAAATCGGAAGGCAACTTCACCAACACCATCAAAGCGCTGGGCAAGGCCGGATACAATCCTTTTATCACGCAATGGGGGGTCGATCCCATCAAGCTATCCCAGCCCGAGAGCAACTTGGGCCCCGGGGAAAATGATTTTCGGTTTAACCCGATCATCGATAAAGCGATTGTCTATCCCGGTCGCGAAAACTACCGAACGGATGTAGCCGCCTTTCCGGTGGAGTTTGATGAAGAACGCAATATGTACCGCGCCGACATTGCTCTGGAGACAGGGAGCATGTACTTTCCGTTTGTTCGCTTGGCACTCGCCCGCTATCAGCAACATTCGGTGCGCATGGGCCACACCGATGTGTGCCTCTCGCCGGTGGTGATGCCCGATTTTATTCAGCTCGTTCCCAGCCGCAAGGCGAAGGTCGATTTTCGCAAAGACGATCAGAATTCCCGGTTTACCATCACCGTGGAGGGGCCCATTTCACTTCCCCTGTCACCCCGCAATGTGATCGAACTCGCCTTTTTCGATCCTGATGTTGCGCAGCCGGTGCGCATGTTCATTGATGATGGCACCAACGACAAGAAACTGGAGGAAGAAAAAGTGAGCATTCACATTACAGAAAAGGACATTCAAAATAACCACTTCAAAATTGAAAGAGATTTCAAACTGAACCGGCGCTATAAAGACGACCCGTTTCTTATTTTGATTCGCGAGTTTGAATTGCCAATGACCCAATCCAATCAGAACGTTGTGGCCAAAGACGCATCGCCCACGAGCGAAAACCAACCACGACTGGTATATGCCGATCGCTTTAATATTAATGCGCAGAACTGATCTTCCTTGAAGGATCAGACAGTCGGTTTTCCTGTAGAATTCCAGATGGGATTTGACGAATTCAAACTGCCGGCTAGCTAATATTGTAATATCCCCGATGATACTCGGATTGCCTGGGAATGTGGCGGCCATGGCATCATTTAACCTTTTCAGCTATGCTTGAACGCCTAAGCATAGGCGAAATCAGCGGATTGTTTGGAATCGCAAAAAGACAACTACCGCTATTTCCTGCAGAAATATGAAAAATACAGGCGCGGGTGAAGAAGTTCTTTCGAAGTCATCATCATTAACCCTTCAAGGGTTTGAAATCCTTGAAGGGTTTGGATGGTGTACGGCTATCATGGAGCCGATACAAACATTCGTTACCCTTTTGGCAATATTTGCAAAAATGCAGTAATTCGGGCTGTGCAGCAGGAGAGGGTAGTCACCAATCTTGCATAAAGAGCATAAAAAAAAGTATAGCCATGGCGCTCTGTGTGGCTTTCTGATAACGCCAAATCCAATGGATGCAACACAACCAAATACCCTGACTTCGTCGGCTACCGTGAAAGATTATATCGACCTGGCCCGGCCCGACCATTGGTTCAAAAATATCTTTATGCTGCCGGGGATGGTCTTTGCCTTCCTCTATTTCTCCATACATTTCTCCGCACATCTTCTTTTTACCGCTCTTTTGGGCGTCTTAGCCACCTGCCTCATAGCATCTGCCAATTACGTAATCAATGAGTGGCTGGATGCTGCGTTCGACCGGTACCATCCCACCAAAAGCAAGCGCCCTTGTGTGGTAAAAAAACTCAATGCCACGGTGATCTATCTTGAGTATATGGCGCTGGCCGCCATCGGACTGTGTCTGGCATGGCTGGTCAATTTCAACTTTTTCCTCTTTGAGCTGCTGTTGCTGATCATGGGCATCATCTACAACGTCAAGCCTTTTCGTACCAAAGAGCGGGCGTATATCGACGTGCTGTCGGAGTCGGTCAATAATCCCATCCGCTTCGCGCTGGGCTGGCTCATATTTGTACCGGCCATGCTGCCGCCGTCGAGCATTATGGTGGCCTATTGGATGGGCGGGGCCTTTCTTATGGCCAGCAAGCGCTTTGCTGAGTACCGGTCCATTGCCAACCCGGAGCTGGCCGCCAGGTATCGCAAATCATTTGCCGTGTACAACCAGGACACCCTCCTAATATCGATGTTTTTCTATGCGCTTACCTGCACCTTTTTCCTCGGCATTTTTCTCCTCAAACACCGCATAGAGCTGTTGCTCACTTTCCCCTTCTTGGCATTGATGTTTAGCTGGTATTTAAGGATTTCCCTGCGGAAAGACTCCAACGCCCAGACGCCCGAAAGACTATTTCGCAACTGGAAGTTCATGATATTTTGCGTATGCCTGAGCATCATGTTCCTGGCTTTGTTGTTCATCGACATCGAGTGGCTGTCGTGGTTCCTGAGAAATAACTTCGGATGACGCGTTTGTAAAGACATGCCAATCGCCCCGGCTGCGTTGTAAAACAAATTCACCATAATTGCCATCAGCAATGGCCGATGAGCCGGACTTCACCAACAGGTAGTCCAGGTCTTCAGCGAGTTGTTCGCTGTTGCTTTCTTCAAGGTTGGCCCACTCGTTATAATACGGAATTTCTTCACCGCGCTCTCCGCGGCGTACCACGCCAAACCTGAAATCAATAATCTTGGTAGTGGCCAGCCCCTGGTTCCATACAATGTGGTAGTTGGGAAAGTGGATATACACCGGCCGGTCCCGGTAGTCATTTTCTGAGATCACAGCACCCATTACCTGTCCCGGTTGTACATCTGAAAGTAGGTTTTTGTCAAAGCCCCGGTTGTCCCGATTGAAACTATGGAAGTATTCGCCCCAGCAAACCACATACAGCAGCACCGCAGTGGTGACGTAGTATTTCAGGTAGGAGGCACTTTTGCCGCCCAATGCAGCAGATACCACAAGAATAAGCGCGAGGAAGAAGTAGGTGCTAAAGCGCTGGGCTATCGGGTTCTGACCGGGCAGCTTGGTGGGCAACAGCAGGTAGCAAAGGAACACCGTGAACAGCAATAGGGCCGGATAGAATATGCTGCTCCGTATGATCTGCCGGCGCATTAGCCACAGGTCACGCGCATGAAAAAGGAGGGGGAGGAGTATGGTAGTGCAGACCACTGCACCAAAGACAATTCCTGCCACACCGGCGTACAGGTGGTAATGGTCCATGGCGCCGAGGCCAAGGCGTAGGTTGCACTCGGTAAGGAAAATATTTGAATAATAACGAACCATGTAGTCGAGGGTACTTTCTTCCGTGCCATCGGCCCTGGCTTTCCACCATATTACTATTAGAATAAACACTGGCAGGGTGGCTGCCGCACGCATGGCCAGGCTACCGGGTTGCCATCGCAATCGAAACAGCGAAATCACCGCGACGAGGAGCAGCCCGAACAGGGCAGACTGTGCGTGCGCAAAATAGATGAGCAACAACAGGCCGGCTATCGCGGCGCTGCCGGCCCATGATGCCGGCCTGATCAGAAAGCCGAACAGCAGCAGGATAAACGGAATGGACATGTAATAACCTACAAAGCCATAGGTGACGTTGTAATTAAAGGCATACAGAAAGGTGAGCACCACAATCCACAGATTACCTTTCAGTTGCTTCGCCACCAGCATCATGGCAGTGATCATCAGCAGCAGATACAGCGAAAAGAAAATTTTATCGCCGATCTCTACGGAAGGAAAAATAGCCGTTACCCTGGGGTGCAGTGTGTTGGGAAAATACCAGGGCACCGTGGTAAAATATTGGGAGAACAACGCGTGCTCTTCATCCAGTAGTTGATAGATGGTGGCCTCTGCCAAATGATTGGGAAGGTCGATGAACGGAAGCAGCCGGGTGTTGAAAACCATCAACACGATCAGCAACAGCAATACGGCACATACGCCCATTACAGCCCGCAAATCCGCTGTTTGCTTGGGTAAAGCTTCTTTCATATGGATTATTTTCATTTGTACTGACCACCAACTGGGTTAGGGCGGTCTAAAAAATGTCACCTGGTATTTGATACTTCCAAAGAGGAGAAAGCAACCAAATCTGTATTGTGTCGCTGACCCGTTTCTTCAGAAAAAAAATAGACAGTAAGCCTCTGTCACTACAAGCCGTAAATATAGGCTTTGCTTTTATTATTTTTTCCATGTAGCTGCAGGCTCGCCCATATTATCCGGCGGTAATCAGGCTTGCGCATGGGATATGGCCGCACAGTTTCAGGATTTTCCTCAAGTCATATTGATCAACATGCCTCTGTCGTTGTTCTACCGGTATAAGGCACTATTGGCTGTTTTGTGCTGCCACATAATTACGAGTATATTGAGCGAAAGAAATGATGATGAACTGGACTCTGGCCATTCAGAATAAAATAAAGGCGGCGCTGCTGCTGGCCGTCATCATGTTTGCCGTGATCCTGACCAACCTGGTGGAGCGCAACAACATTGGAAAAATCAGCGACACCTTCAGCTCCATTTATCAGGACAGGCTGATACCGGCTGCCGACATCTTTTACATCACCGAAAACCTGTACAGCAAACGGCTGCTGATGGAGCAGCACCTCACGGCACACACGCCCGCCGATGACACATACTTGCAGGCACGGCTGCACGAGCATTGCTACCAGATCGACTCCCTGCTTTCAGAATTTGAAAAAACCTATCTGGTGAGCAACGAGTCGCGTTTGCTCATGGATGTGAAAGATCAGCTGCATCAATATGCACACATCGAAGATTCTGTTGTATGGCTCCTGGCACAGGGCGATGGGGGCGCTGCTGCTCAGGTGTATCATCAGCACGGTGTAGCATCTTTTAAGCGAGCCGTGAGCGACCTGTATGCGCTCACCCACATACAAACCAAGGTCGGGGCCGAACTGATGAAAGACTCCCGGGGCATTGCCTCCAGCAGTACGCTGCTGGCCAGTATAGAGATCATTCTGGCCATTGTGATTGGCGTCATGATACAGTCCCTGATCTTCACATCCAGGATGATTAAACATCAACCTTTTCACCTCAATTGAGGGGTCAGGACACATTTAGGTCGAAAATAATATTTGGTAAAGATTTTCTCCGTCAGAGTTTATCCGCAGGCACTATAAGAATTAACACATTCCTCAGAATATTAAATGAATGACCCTGAAGGATGCTGTATTAATAAGTCCTGTACACAATATCAAACCGGCCATCTGTAATATTGACGGTCTCGCCTGTTGTGGGGGATTTGGCCTTGAACTCGAATGTACCAGCAACGATCTTTTTGCCTGCATCAAAGTGAGTTATGATTAGCTTGCCAGTATGTTCATCGTCGGTATGATATTCTTCTTTGCCAAGCCCTTTATCATAATTTTTATAAGAGTATTGACCGTAGTTTAAATCCAACATTTTTGGTGTCCGCGATTCATCAAGAATGTAAGTTCCTTTTCCCTTGAAATGACCTTCTCCTATATTCATTGCTACCTGTTCTAAAATTCCAGAATGTGAAGAGGTGCCACTCACTACCAAACCCTGATTGGTGATAGATGCGTAGGTGGGGTTATTCTTAAAATCTGTATTACGAGGTACAAATTTATCTCCGTTTATCTTGCACCCAAAAGTATTTGAACCATTTGAACTGGGCTCTGGCAAATCTCCTTCACAAGAGAAAAATAGGGTGCCGACAAGTAGTAAGATAATATTTGCAGTTTTCATAGCTATACCTTTAATTGTTAATGAGGATGTGTTGTTTGTTTATAATAGATGACCTTATTCTCCTGCACTTCTTCCTGCCGGTTGTATATCGTTTGCCTATCCTATCTGCCTGTATTGCTATATCTGACACGTTGAAATTACCACAAAGGACACGAAGTTTTGCACTAAGTTCACAAAGATTTTTTGTGTCCTTAGTGAATTCATTGTGCCCTTCGTGGTAAAAAAATTTAATGGGTAATCCTTGTGCCGTTCCCGTCATTAAATTGCGCCTATTCCTTACACAAGCGTCCGCATAGCCTAGCTCTTGTCTATCTTCGCCTGTTTCCCTATACAGATATGCTCATGAAGTGCAGACTTTTTATCTTTTGGGCTGTGCTCGGCGCGACAGTACTCGCCGGGCCGGCCTCTCTGGCACAGACCACCAAACGGCCACTGCCACGCCGGGTCAACTTCCCCACTACATCGCACATATACCCAACGCTAAGCGGCGATGGCAGCTATATGATTTTTCTGTCCAACTACACCAACAGTGGCGATTTCGAATTAAAATATACCCAACGCGAAAGCGGGGGAGGGTGGATAGAGCCGGAATTTGTGCAGGGCATATTCAACCCCCGCACCGATCACCTGGGCAGCCACTGCCTCAGCTACGACGGGCAGTCGCTCTACTTTGCCGCAGCCCGTGCCAACGGCATAGGCCGGTACGACATATGGATGAGTGAAAAAAAAGGCAGCATGTGGAGCGCCCCGGTCAATGTCGGCAAGCCTGTAAATACCAATGGCAACGAAGGCAACCCCAGCCTCTCGCCCGATGGCAAGTTGTTGTACTTTATGCGCTGCGAAACCATGGAGGGTCGCGACAAGGGAAATTGCAAGGTGTTTGCTTCTGAGCGCAGGCCTGGCGGCTTGTGGGGTGAGGCGGTGGCACTGCCTGAGCCGGTGAACATGGCGCATGAAACGACACCACGCATCCTGGCCGACAACAAAACATTGATTTTTGCTTCCAACAGGCCAGGGGGCAGCGGCGGCATGGATTTGTACCTCACGCGCAAGCAAGGCAACGGCTGGAGCCAGCCTCAGCCCATGAGCTTCATCAACACCGACATCAATGATGAATTTGTAAGTATTCCTGCACATGGGGAAATCGTGTACTACACAGATAAGTTCAAAGAGCAATTTCACTTGTTCGAGGCTGTGCTTCCGGAAGCGTTGCGCCCGGACAAGGTGATGATGCTGTCGGGATTGGTCAGCGGCATTGCCCCGGAGCAGGCCCAGATATTTATTCATGATGCCACCGACGCCACACCCATCACTATAGGCAATGTGCGTACCACGGGCAATTTTTTTGCTTTGTTGCCCTCCGGCAGCATGAGTGACTTCTCCATTTTCCCCAAACAGTCCGGCTATTCGTTCTACTCCCGACTGTACGATCTGCGCCATACGACGCGGTCGGGTTGGGAAAAGCCGGAGATCACCTTGCAGCCACTCACCCCCGGCAGCGAGCATCATCTGTCTGCCATTCGTTTCGAACCCTACTCAGCAGCACTCAGCGCAACTTCGGCCCTGGAGCTGCGCCGTATAGCGCGGCTGATGCAGATGAACCCACAGGCCAGCTTCGAGATTGCCGCGTACATCGATCAGGTGTATACCGACAGCCTGCAGCATGGCGACTTCACCGAGGCTGTGCACGACACGGTGTATGTTGAAATAATGAATGAACCAACGCAAGCGATAAACCAGTATACGCTGCCAAGTGATAGTACAGTCGGCAACGATGGCAATACGTTGGCGCAGCAAGATTCCCTCATGCTGCAAGGCTACCGGCCACTGGATCCGGAGGATGCTGAAAGGCTTATATTTTATAAAGTCAACACCACCTACCACAACGACCGCACGCAGGCCCAGGCGCAGGCCATCGTAGACCGGCTGGTGGCCGACGGTGCGCCGCCACATCGCCTGCGGGCCGTGGGGTACAGCGACCGATTCACGAAAGACCGTGCTGAAGAGGAGCGCAGCTACTGGGTGATGCTGCGCGTACTGGAGTAGCCACAACCTGGGAGCGGCTAGCGACCAAGGTTGAATTGTTGGCTGCCACCGTGCAAGGAGTGAATTTTTCCCTGCCAGATGAATTTGCCTTCCAGCCCTTCTGGCAGGTGTATCTCACATTGCACGGCTTGCTCCTTTGCCTCCAAGCGCACATCAATGTTGCCCAGATGGTGCGGCACTGTGGCGTTTATCCTGGTCAAAGTGCCAGGCTTTGGCTCTAGTGTGCGCGGGTGTATACTCCGCGATCCGGCAGAATAACGCTTTCTGTGTCGGACGGTATGGTGAGCAGTATTGGCTCATGCCACTGTATTGGTGAGCATACCGATGTGTTCTATGCTGATGTGGACAACGTCTTTGGGAAAAAGCGTAAAAGTATGGTCTGGCACTATGCCTGTGCCGGTCATGAGGAAGCAGCCATGCGGGAAGCTGCATTCACGAAAGAGATATTCCACCAGCTCAGTATGCGTGCGCTTCATGTTGTCGATGCCCACAGAGCCTTCAAAGGCCGTTCTCCCGCTGCGCTCTATGGTCATGTTGATGACGGCATCGGCCGGTATGCCTTTCTCAAATACTGAAATGCACGGGCCCAACGCCGCACAGCCATCATAACTTTTTGCCTGAGGCAGGTACAGGGGATTTTCGCCTTCTATAGAGCGCGAGCTCATATCATTGCCTATGGTGTAGCCGGTTATTTTACCGGTGCGGGATGCCAGCAGGGTGAGCTCCGGCTCGGGCACATTCCAAGTGGAATCTTTGCGTATGCGCAGGGCCTCGGCGTGGCCTACCGAGCGAAAGGCCGCACATTTAAAGAAAATTTCCGGCCGCTCTGCATCGTACACCCGATCATAAAAATCGCCCCCGCCTGCATCTTTCGACTCCTCCACTCGTGCCTCGCGGCTGCGCTTATAAGTGACGCCCGACGCCCAAATTTCTTGCCGGCTGGCCGGCCTCAGCAGGGCCGACTGCAGCAGTTGCTCAGGCTCCTCCGACGCAGGCCACTGGCGGGCGCAGTCATTGAGTGTGGCGTAGAGATTGTCTTGTTGTATCAACTCATCCCAATCGGTGTCCTTTACAAAATATTGGTCGTTTTTCTGCAGCAGTACGCCGTGTTGGGTGCGATATAATTTGATGGGTGATTCTGTCATAATTGAAGGAATTTTGGTGGGCAAATCTAATGAAGCGGGTTAAGCATGTCTACCCGGGGCAGGCATATCCATCAGGAAAAGCCCTGGCTTATGGGCCGATGATCAGATGGATGAGGCTCAGTACGAGCATGGCCGTAACACCAAGCAGCACCGTGCCGGTACTCAACAGACGGTAGCCGTTTTTCACGCTTATGCCGGTCATCTGCGTCATCACCCAGAAGAAACTATCATTGGCATGTGAGGCTACGTTGGAGCCTGCGCCGATGGCGACCACCACCATAGCCGACAGCAGGGGCGTATGCAGCTGCATAGGCAACAGCAGCGGCGCCATGAGCGAAGCTGTAGTAATGATGGCCACCGTAGAGGAACCTTGCGCCGACTTCAACGCTGCAGCCACCAGAAAGGGCAGCCACAGGCCGATGGGCCAATTCGCCACGTGGCTGCTGAGCACCTGAGGCAGGGCTGAGTTTTGAAGTATTTTTCCAAATGCCCCGCCGGCTCCGGTTATCAATATAATGATGGCGGCATTTTTCAATGCTGCGCCTACCCAGCCGGCTTCCGAGAGCATTTTCTTGTCGAGCCGCCTGGGGAGCGTGAGCGCCAGCAGCATACCGGCAAAAAGTGCCACCACCGGCTGGCCCACAAAAGACGCCACAACTTGAAGATTGCCTTCACCCAGTGGCCTGGCCGGATAGTCCGCCACCGATTTCAGCACAATAAGTGAAATAGGCACGATGATGGGCAGGAATGATTTTAAAGCGCCGGGTGTGTACGTATGGTCATGGGTAGTTGCTGTTTCGTGTTTGCCGGGAGCAGGATCTACCCACACCTTTTTTCCCATATATGTGGCAAACATCACGCATACCAGCATCGATACTACGCTCACGCTCAGCCCAAGCAGTATCACCAGTCCGAGGTCGGCCTGGAGTATGCCAGCCGCCGCGATGGGCCCGGGTGTGGGTGGCACCAGTGTATGGCTGCTCATAAGCCCCAGCGACAGGGCGAGTGCTGTGCCCGCTAGAGACACCCCCGCCTGGCGACTCAGCGCTTTGTTCAGTGGCGAAAGGATGATGAAACCGCTATCGGCAAATACTGGTATAGACACTGTGAAGCCGATGATGCCCAGGGTGAGGTGCAGACGCTTGCGGCCTACACGGCGCAGCAGGCTGCTGGCCAAAGCATATGCCCCACCGGAGTTTTCCAGAAAAGTGCCGATGATGATGCCGAAAATGATGATGATGCCGATGTTGCCAATGGTGCCGCCAAAGCCCTCGTTGATGGAGGTGATGATGAGCGGAAGTGGCATAGCGGTGAGCAGGCCAAAAGAAAATGCCGCTATCAGCAAGGCCAGAAAAGGATGCAGATGAAGCCGCGTAGTGGCCAGCACAATGAACACCACACATACGATCAGTGAGATAATGAGCATCATGGCGGGTTAGTGGCAGTCGCGCATCACCCGGTCGCCTGAGCCACCTTTCAGAAAATCAAAGTCGCAGCCCAGGTGCGCCTGCTCCACATGGTTGATGAAGAGCGCCGTGTAGCCGCGGTCGGCCAGTGGGTTTGGCGCCTGCCATTGCGACCTTCTTTTGGCAAGTTCCTCCTCGCTCACCAGCAGGTTGAGGCTGCGATTTTCTACATCGAGCGCTATGGTGTCGCCATTTTGCACCAGTGCCAGGTTGCCCCCGGCCACCGACTCCGGCGACACGTGTAGTACAACCGTACCATAGGCCGTGCCACTCATGCGCCCGTCGGATATGCGCACAATGTCGCGAACACCTTTTTTTATGAGCTTTTCCGGCAGGTCCATGTTGCCCACCTCCGGCATGCCGGGGTAGCCGGCAGGACCTACGCCTTTGAGCACCATCACAGAGTTTTCGTCGATGGGCAGCAACGGGTCGTCTATGCGGGCGTGGTAGTCTTCTATGTTCTCAAATACTACGGCCTTGCCCTCGTGCTTCATCAGCCTGGCCGTGGCGGCCGATGGCTTTATCACCGCGCCATGTATACACAAGTTGCCTTTGAGTACGGCTATACCGGCATTATGCTGAAAAGGTTTGTCTAAGGTGCCGATCACGTCGGTGTTGTAGCATACGGCGTTTTCGTTGTTTTCCTGCAGCGACTTGCCATTCACCGTCATGCACGATGCGTGCAATACCCCGGATAGTTCTTTCAAAACCACCGGCAGTCCACCGGCATAGTAGAAATCTTCCATCAGATATTTGCCGGAAGGCATCAGGTTCAGCAAGAGCGGCATACTGCTGCCGAGGCGGTCGAAGTCTTCCAGTGTCAGGTCTATATTCAACCGGCCGGCCAGTGCGAGCAGGTGAATGATCATGTTGGTAGAACCGCCCACGGCGGCATTTACCTTTATGGCATTTTCAAAGGCCTGCCGGGTGAGTATGGTCGACAAGCGCAGATCTTCGTGCACCATCTCTACTATGCGGTTGCCGGTGAGGTGGGCCATCACTTTTTTGCGGCTGTCTACGGCCGGTATCGACGCTACGCCGGGCAGGGTGAGGCCGAGTGTTTCCACCATTACGGCCATGGTAGAGGCGGTGCCCATGGTCATGCAATGCCCCGCGCTGCGCGACATGCAGCTTTCGGCTTCCGCCATATCGGCCTCACTCACGGTACCGGCCTTCATGCCTTCGGCCAGTTGCCAGGTAGCCGTGCCGGAGCCTATGTCCTGTCCGCGAAATTTGCCATTGAGCATGGGGCCGCCCGGCATTACAATGGTAGGCAGGCCTACGCTGGCAGCGCCCATCAGTGTAGAGGGCGTGGTTTTGTCGCATCCGGTCAGCAGCACCACGCCGTCGAGCGGATTGGCGCGTATACTTTCTTCCACATCCATGCTGGCCAGGTTGCGGTAGAGCATGGTGGTGGGCTTCATAATGGTTTCGCCCAGCGACATCACCGGAAACTCCAGAGGAAAACCACCTGCTTCGTATACGCCACGTTTCACGATCTCGGCAAAGTCGCGCAGGTGGGCATTGCACGGTGTGAGATCAGACCAGGTGTTGCATATGCCAATCACTGGGCGGCCGCGAAACATGTGGTCGGGATGGCCCTGGTTGCGCAGCCAACTGCGGTGCACGTAGCCCATCTTATCGTTTTTGCCAAACCACTCGGCACTTCTAAGGGGTGTTTTTTTGTTCATATTGGAAAAAATAGAGGGCCCTAAATATAGAATAAAACTGGGGATGGCTGACGAATGAGCGCTTTGTTTCCCACACGTTGGGTTGATTATGCACGAAAAAAACAGGCTTACAAACTATTAAAGATGGTTGGTGTAGTCTTGAAAAATATAAGGAAAGATGATGCACACGCTTTGCTCGTTTCGGGTATAAAGTATAGCAGCCTGGGCGCAGTGCCGATCATTTTGGTGGGTGCATGTGTATTTTTTTTTAATGAGCAATTGTACGACCATAGGCAGGAAGTACCACACGACCTGCATACCAACAATTATTGGTCTTGATACGAGGCCTGAGCAGAGCAATGATTTGTTCCCACCGTACTTCTATATTAAATTATTTCTGCCCCTCTCATTCAATTACCTTCGCGCGACAAGAATCTTATCTTTGCCCCATGATACATACAGAATCGCAATTTGACGAGATAAGGCCCTTTCGCGATACCGAGGTGCCTGAGGCTCTGCAAAGGCTGCTGAAGGCGCCACGGCTTGCGCAGCTCATTCAGGCCATTTATCCTGAGTTGCCGGTAGCTGCATTTGAAGCGCAACTGAAGCAAATCCGCACCGTTCAGCAATTTCAACAGCAGGTGATGGCTGGCGTGGTAGAGCGGGTGATCAACACCTCCACCCGCGGCCTGTCGGTGTCGGGATTGGAAAACCTGCAGGTGGGCCGGCCTTACCTTTTTATCTCCAACCACCGCGACATTGTGCTGGACTCAGCCTTTCTCAACTACACGCTGAACCGCCACCAATACGCTACGGCCGAGATCGCCATCGGCGACAATCTGCTGCAGGAGGAGTGGATCAAAGACCTGGTGAAATTGAACAAAAGCTTTATAGTGAAGCGGAACCTGCCGAAGCGCGAACTGGTGTTGGCATCGCGGCATCTATCCGAATACATTTCATATACCATAAAGCACAATGGCAGCAGTGTGTGGATAGCGCAGCGGGAAGGCAGGGCGAAGGATGGCAATGACCGCACACACCCCGGTCTTGTAAATATGCTGGGAATGTGCTCTGCCGGCAACCTTGCCGATCACTTTGCGGAATTGAACATATTGCCGGTGTCGTTTTCTTATGAGAAAGACCCTTGCGATGTGGAAAAGGTGCGGGAGATATACGCCAAACGCTTTGCCGGCAGCTATGCCAAGGCTGCCAACGAAGACAGCCAATCGATGAAAAAGGGCATAATGGGCGATAAGGGCCGGGTGCATATCACCTTTGGCTCCACGCTGAATGAGCGACTACAGGCATTGCCCGACAATGCGCACAAGAATGAAATAGTAGACCACACCGCACTGCTCATCGATCAGCAAATATTGAAAGGCTATCGGCTATGGCCGCACAACTACGTGGCCTATGACCTGATGCATGGCGCACAGTACGACCGCCAATACAGCGAGCAGGAAAAAGAACAATACATGAATGAGATCGACGCCAAGGTGGCGGAAATGGAAGGCGATCCTGAGCAACTGCGTACTATTTTTTATGAAATTTCTGCAAGGCCGGTCATGAATCAACTTCAGATATTGGGGCAGGTGACTTAGCCTTTTCGTCCTTCTGCGATCACTAAGCCTCTCTGCACCTGTAGGTTTCAGGCGTCTTTTTCAAGCAATGGGTCAACCAGCATTGATGGGAATTTCATACGGGAGAGCTATATGGTTTTGAACCATTACCATCGTACAGTTTATACCCCTTTTTAGTATTCATAAGCAAGAGTACTTATTTGGCAAATAGTGAGCATGATGGAAACAATTTGACATACGCTCCATTATGCTCTACAAAAAACTTCGACCTCATCAAGGGCTTTATCGTCCCTTCAGAGACATGACACTACCGGCGGATGCGGATACAAAAACTGCTTCGCTTCAGACGCCTCGGAAAACAGGCTATAGCCAATCATCAAGATGCCGATAATCATGGTAACATGAACACCAATTTTTGGGCATTCCGAAGAAACCCTTTGGGCATGGAGACAGCTATAAATCATCAGGATAGCCAAGTTCGAGGCGGCGTATATTAAATAAACGGCCACTTCAGGGCGGCACGAAATAAAGCATCATGACTGATCGGATAAAAGGACAATTGTCGCCACGCTATTCTGATCGATAACATAGTTTTTACACGACAAAATAAATTGAAGCATGAGTAAGTGGAGTATAAACCAAGTGCCAGTGCGATCGGGCCACGTGGCCATTGTAACCGGTGCAAACAGCGGAATAGGATATCAAACTGCCCTGGAGCTGGCCCAAAAAGACATACTAGTAATATTGGCCTGTCGGAATATGAAAAAAGCCGGGGAAGCCAAGAATAAAATAGCCAGTAAGTATCCTAATGCTCAGCTCAAGACCATGGAAATTGACGTGAGCAGTTTGCGTTCGGTTGAGAATTTTGCCAGCAAGTTCCACCAACAATACGACCGGCTGGATCTGTTGATCAATAACGCGGGCATTATGATGTCGCCGTACAAAGTGACAGAAGACGGTTTTGAGAATCAGTTGGCGACCAATTATCTGGGCCATTTTGCCCTTACAGGTCGGTTGCTACCCCTGCTTACCAGCACTGCGGGAGCTAGGGTGGTAGCGCTGAGTAGCCTGTCTTACAAGTGGGCAAAAATTCAGTTTGACGACTTTCACCTTGAGCAGGGGTATAGCAAGACCAAAGCTTACGGACAGAGCAAGCGGGCGTGCCTGATGTTTGCTTTCGAACTACAGCGCCGCCTGGCAGCCAATGGATACGGTACGCGCTCAGTAGCGGCTCATCCGGGGCTTTCCAAAACAAATCTGGATCAGTACTTTCCGGCTTTGATCAGGCCCTTAGGGGCTCTGTTTTTGCAAGAAGCCAAGAAGGGAGCCCGTTCGGTGTTATACGCCGCTTTGGCTGAAGACATAAAAGGCGGTGAGTTCATTGGCCCTGATGGGTTTCAGCAAATGCGTGGTTATCCAGCCCGGATAGAGGCTGATGATTACTCCAAAAACCCCCAAATCGCGGAGCGTCTGTGGAAGGCTTCCGAAGCGATGACGGACATACACTACCTCAGTGAGCGCAGTAATAGTAAGAAACCAGCCGCGAGCAAATAGTGAAATTATTCTAACCCAATTTTTACCAGAAACCACCGATGTGCTTGTGGTAGGAGCGAGGCCAACCGGAGCTGCACTATGTGCTTACCTAATTATCAGAGGGTGAACATTGCTGTTATCGATAAAAAAAGAACGGGCAAAAGTCCACTGTAAAGCGGGCAAAATGTGGCCTCGTACGCTGGAGATGCCGGGTGGCATGGTGCCGTGAGCATCAGAACGAATGTTGGCCATGCACCATTTAAATAACCCTGTGCAAAAGGCCACCCTGAGCAACTGCGTGTTATTTTTTATGAATTGTCTGCAAGGCCGGTCATGAATCAACTTCAGATATTGGGGCAGGTGACTTAGCCTCGATTTTTGCTGCCTTTGGTTTACTGGCATCGATCAGTTTCTGGCTCACCTGCAGGCGATAGAAAAAGTCATTGCTGAAGGTATCTTTTGGATTGAGCCTCTTTACCGCTGCCAGCCAATTGTCGAGTTTAGGATAAAACTGCGCGATCAGTTCCGGGTATCGAAATATACGGTTGTGCACCTTGCCCCAGTGGGGTATGCCGCCGTACTTCCTCATGGCTATGTCCTGGTACTGGTTGAGTATCTCGTCGGCACCTACGGTGTGTTTCAGAAATGGCGTATCGATGTAGCACACCGTCTTGCCGGAGTCGGGGCTCATGTAGGCGTCGTTGCCTTTCACGAATCGCAGGCCGAAGGGTGAAGTCTGGTACATGATATGGTTGTCGGCCAGCTCCTTTGCTTTAGCCATTATTTCTTCCAAAGCATCGATGTAGGCGTTGTCTTTCATGTCGAAGGCAAACTCCGAATCGTAGGCGCGAATTTTTATGTATTCCACACCTTGGTGCATTACGCGATAGCCGCGGTTTACGTAGCTCTTGTCTTTGAGTGAGCCCAGAGAGCTGTTGATCAGGCGCGGCACATAGCGCGGCACAAAACGCACGAGTATGGCGGCTATCCAGTAAAAAACAGGCAAGCCGCCAAGCCGGGTAAAGATGTTCCGGAAGTAGTCGCTGTATTTGCGCCGGGGCTTTTCTTTCAGGAACTGATGGCGGACCACCACCGTGCGCATATCGCCTGTTTTATCTACGTATGGGCTTACTGCGATCATTATGCCGCGATTCACCTGTTGGCCTCCGGTGTCTTTTTCAAACAGTGAGCCGTCTTCCAGCTTCGGTCTCACCTTGCTCCAGCAGGTGAGCTCTTTGCTTTCCCGGAGCCAGTACATAGGCTCTAGTTTTAGTATGAACGAGTGAATGACCCCCATACAGCCCAGGCTTACCAGTGCGGCATTGAACAGGTCATCATCTTGCCGGAGCATTACACCTTCTTCTTTGTATCGGCCCGGGTGGGAAATGCCGGCGGCCGGCTCTATGCGATAGGCCTTGCCGCCCTCTGCCACCAGCAGTATCGACTTCACCATGCCGGTGAAAGCGGGCAGCTCGAGCCCGGTGCCGTGGGTGCCGGTAGAGATGGCTCCGGCCAGCGTTTGGTTGTCGATGCCGCCCATGTTGAGCACGCAAAGGTTGCGCTTGCACATCAGTTTATTAAATTTCTGCACAGTGATACCCCCTTCTGCATATACCAAAGTGCCATCGCTGGTGTGGAGGTGATTGTCGTCAATTTCATGCATGCTGTTTAGCCGCTTCAGATCCACCAGGTAGCCTTCGGTGATGGCGACGTCGGAAAAAGAGTGGCCTGAGCCTACGGCGCGAACCTTGATGCCTTGCTCTTCGGCCTCGAGTATGATGTCTTTGATGTCCTGCAGGTTGGCCGGCTCGAAGTATTTGAGCGGCTGTGTTTTTTCATTTCTTACCGTGTTTCTCCAGGTCTTGCGGTAGCGTGTTCTCATGGTCTGGTGGGTTAGGTTATTCCTTTAAGGTAGCTCTTTCTTGCTGCCCCTGCCAATCAATGGTAACCCTTGCTAAATATAATGCCCGGCGTAGCCACAATTTACGCCCGTTTTTGCCTCAAAAATTAGCTTGTGAAGCCTGCGGCTCGAATGTGCAATCGACCAATCACAGTACAGCTCCTGCGGCACATACATCGCTTTTCAACTTTCATTTAAGCAATTCTCAGGTTTCCATACCCGGGCTTTGAAACAATCAGAGGGCCTTCTGCATTGAATATCACGTACAGTCAACCAAACAGAAAATATGAATCATTGGCAACTTGGCCCATTTGTAAAAGCAGACCAGATGAACCCCATTATGGGCCCCGACGACACGACAAAGTTTTACTGCCCAATACGCGAAAACATACTGAGTTGGGAGGCTAAAGATGTGTTCAATCCCTGTGCTGTGGTGCGCAATGGTAAGGTGTATATGCTGTACCGGGCGGAAGATTTTGAAGGAAAGTATTTGGGTACATCGCGCATAGGGCTAGCTGTAAGTGAAGACGGCATCCATTTTACACGCCATGGCACGCCGGTGTTGTATCCGGCCAACGACGAATATCGTGACATAGAGTGGGAGGGAGGCTGTGAAGATCCGCGCATTGCTGAAGACGAAAACGGCACCTACTACATGACCTACACGGCCTATTCCGGGGAAGCCATTTATCTGTGCATCGCCACCTCTACCGACTTGTTGCACTGGCATAAACACGGGCCAATTGCGGATACGGGCACCCCCTTTCCCGATATGGAGGGGCATAAAGCGGCTACCATCGTTTGTGAACAACGTGGCGAAAAACTATTGGCTAAGAAAATAGACGGAAAATATTGGATGTATTGGGGCGTCGGCATCCTCAGGCTGGCTACGTCTACCGACCTGATTCATTGGCAACGCGTAAAGGACGATCGTGGGGGTGACCTGGTGGTGCTTGCACCCAGGCAGCATGCCAACTACAACGATACCGACAATGTCGCCGTGGAAGCAGGGCCTGCGGCTCTGTGGACCCCCGAGGGCATTGTGGTGTTGTACAACGGTATTTATCATGATAATCCCACTACCGACGATATTTTCCTTGCTTCAGCGGCACCTGAGGGCAACGGCTGGTGTGGCGTGCAGGCCTTGTTCGATAAGGATGATCCCACAAAGCTGGTGGCCCGTGCAGAAAAACCATATTTGCAACCAGACAGACCCTATGAAATAGCAGGGCAAATTCCGCAGGTGACTTTTGTAGAGGGCCTTGTTTTTTTTAAGGGAAAATGGCTGGCTTACTACGGTACGGCCGATTCGTACATTGCGGTGGCCGCTGCTGAAGAAAAGAATAAGTAAAAGCCCGCCTTCTTCGATACAAGCAATGGACTGATGCGAACAATGCGTGGGGCAGCAAACCGGTACAGCGCACTATAGCCTCAAAAAGTTCACCTGCATATATTAAATTTTCTGTGCGTGGTTTTTGCAAAAAAAAAGCAGTCGTCTATATTTGCACTCTCGTTTTCACGAGGCCCGTTCGTCTAGGGGTTAGGACGCCAGGTTTTCATCCTGGTAGCAGGGGTTC
>CAZQVB010000045.1:28112-32558 GCA_964596645.1 uncultured Roseivirgaceae bacterium | reverse complement strand
CGGAGCGACATGACGCGGCCCCACGGCCCGTGGAGTGAAAAGCGCCAAGCCGGCGGTGTGGGGTTGAAGACTTTTATAAGCATGAGCAAGTGAAGAGCACTTCTGGTTATATGTAGATCAGCAAACTTCGAATGATGCAAACCATCCGTGGCTGTTCATTTCCTTTCCAGTTGATGAAGAGAAACGAACCAACGAAAATCATGTCAAAATAATGCTGCCATGCACGCGGGGCCTGCCACACGAAATGGTCTGTGGTCCACAGACCATGCAAATGGGTCCGCCGCACGCCCGCTGTTTTGACCAGCCTGCGCGCATAATTCGCGGCGGCCATTGCCAATAGCCGACAGATGCTGAAACAAGTTCAGCATGACTCAATTTTTATATTCACCATTCATTTTCAGCGCTCTCAACAACCCACCATTCTACTAATCACTCTTCACCGTTCACCAGTCTACTAATCATTCTTCACCGCTTCACCAATCTACTAATCTACGAGTCTACGAGTCTACGAGTCTACCATTCTACCAATACCACCTATTTTCCGTCAAGTCCGGAGAAACCATCCCCACGGCCCGTGGAGTGAAAAGCGGCAAGCCGCAGATGTTAGTGCCGGGCTTTATGCATAACTTGCCACAACGGGCCTCCGTTAGCTATTCGACATTCCTGCCAAATCCATGAAGATATTCCAGTGCGATCATTGCGATCACCCCTTGTTTTTTGAAAACTACAAATGTGAAAATTGCGGCCGCCAGTGCGGCTATCGCGATTCCGACAGGCGTATGCTTTCTTTCGATGTGGTCTTTTCCGGCTTATATGCTGAGCACGACCAAAAGGAGTATAAGTATTGTAAAAACAAAGCCTATGGCGTCTGCAATTGGTTGGTAGAGAAAGATGATGCGCAGGAATTTTGCCGAGCATGCCAGCTCAACCGAACCATACCCAATCTGACTGACGAGGAGAATTTTGAAAAATGGCAAAACCTGGAAGTGGCTAAGCATCGCCTGGTGTACCAACTGCTGAAGATAGGGCTTGAGTTGCCCAGTAAGAACTGCGATGAAAATGGCCTCTGCTTCGACTTTGTGGCCAGGCAAAATGACCCGACCATCATGACCGGCCATGCCGATGGAGTGATCACGATACTGCTGAGGGAGGCCGACTCTGTGTTGCGCGAAAAAGCGCGCAGGGAGCTCATGGAGCCCTACCGCACGTTGATTGGCCATCTGAGGCATGAGGTGGGCCATTATTTCTGGGAGCGTCTGGTGCAGAGCGATGAGAGCGTGCTTACGGCATTTCGCACACTCTTTGGCGATGAGCGTGTGCACTATGGAGACGCATTGCAGGCTTATTATAACAATGGCGCACCCGACGATTGGCAGCAGCGATACATCAGCAAATACGCCTCGGCACACCCCTGGGAAGATTGGGCTGAGACCTGGGCGCACTATCTGCACATTATGGATATGGTAGAGACAGCGTATTTTTTCGGTTTAAAGGTGCAGCCACTCAGCGTGGTCCGTGACATGAAAACGGAGGCTGCATTCGACCCCTATACCATAGCGTCGTTCGAAACCATCATCCTCACCTGTGTGCCACTTTCCTTTGCGGTCAACAGCATCAACCGCGCCATGGGCCTGCCCGATGTGTATCCTTTCGTAATAGCCCCGGCGGTGGTGCACAAAATGTCTTTTATCCACTCCTTGATCTACGGAAAGTAAACCGCCTGCCTTTTCACTTCGCGCGGCTCTTGCTTTTACTGCGACTGGTGTGTGCTTCTAGAAACAAATGAACAAATCTTTATATGATAATTTGTTAATATGATCGTCTTTCTTTAGCTTTGCCAAAAATTTGTAAGACATGAGCAGAAAGACAGTATTGACCCTAGTGCTGCTGATGATGGGGGCCGCGGTGGCCGGTGCCTATATGATCACAAAACCGGTTGAACACGAGACATTAACCACTAAACCAACTTCTAAAATGGAACATTTAACGAAAAAGAGCTTTAAAGAAAAAGTATTCAACTACGAGGAAAACAAAGAATGGAAATACGAAGGCGAGGTGCCTTGCCTTATCGATTTCTACGCCGACTGGTGTGGCCCATGCAAGATGGTAGCGCCTATTCTGGAAGAGCTGAGCAAGGAGTATGAGGGTAAAATAAAAATTTACAAGGTCGATACGGAGGTGGAGCAGGAATTGTCCAGCGTATTCGGCATTCGCAGCATACCTTCGCTTCTGTTTGTGCCCATGGAAGGGGAGCCGCAAATGGCCGCAGGTGCTCTGCCAAAGGCTACCATGAAAAAGGCCATAGAGGAGATATTGCTGGCCAAGGAAGAAGCACAAGAGAGGAAGTGATGTGCAAAGGGCGGTATTGACGGCCACGGCGCCGATGATGATGAAAATAAGAAGGGATCGCACGATCCCTTTTTTTATGGAGCTCAGGCAGTACAGCCACCTTGCCGAAATACCCGAAAGCCCGCCGTGCCAAGATTTAAGATTGCCGGGCACATAAAAGCAGGTATAAAAAAAGTCACAAAGCGATCAATCCCTCCCAGAATCGAAAACTTTGTGACTGAATAGCTGAAAAAATGATATTAAATAATTCTTAAAAGTTCTTGCCCAAAGATACTGCGCTTAGGTATTGCTTTACATGATGCAGATCATATTTTTTTAAAATTGACTGCTGGTCAGCCTTACTTGTTTCCAGCAATAGTTGCTGGGATGCCGAACTAAAATATAATACCAAAGGTGAGCCCTACCCGTGGTACCAAGCTAAAGTTCGATTGATTCAAATCACCGAAAACAGCATCGAAGGCCGTGTTGCGACCATATCTTTTTTCATACAACCTGTAGCCTATACCAAAGCCAATAAAGCCATCGATGGTGAAGCCTACCGATGACCGCCGAATACGCTCACCATACAGCGAAATGAACCGGTTGCCGATCAGTACGGAATATTCGAATTTCGACTCGTGCGCCTGTATGGTCATGGGCAGTACACTTTGGCTGGCAGAGTCCAGCACATTGCTGTAGTGGTCGAGCATGGTATATCGCACTTCGTGTGCAAAATAAAACATGCCGTAGCGGCCTTCCGGATGGTAAAACTTCTGTCGTAGCGCTATATCGAGCCCGCGCTGGTAGGTGTCGTTGAGGGCTATGCTGCTGTTGCTGGCAAAAAACGGCTCGCGCAAGATGCGTACCTGCAGCTCGTAGCCCAAGCGCTCCTGAAAATAATATTCCAGAGAGAGGGGCAGGTTGCCCAAAAACATTGGCAGTGGGTTGGTGCCGATGATGATGCCTCTGTATTCATTGATCACCGGGTCGAAATAGCGCACTTTGGAGTTTTTGTAGCGGTATGCAGGCTTGGTGCTGTTGCCCCGCTCTACCGGTGGTTTTTCCACAAGTTTATATACAGGGTTGTCATTTTCGTAGTAGGGCTGATAGTAGCCTGCAAGGCTGCCATCGCCGTTGTAAAGTTCCCAAACGCCTACATTTACGCCATCCTCTATGCGGCCCTTCATCTTGATGTTGCCATCGCGGTAGTATCCGATGTACTGGCCTGAGCCATGCGCAAAATGGCATTCGCCCTCGCGCGTGCCATCTTCGTAGTAGTACCACCACACACCGTGATTTTTTCCGTCCTCAATATTTCCCTCCGCCTTTACGGCACCACCTTCGTAGTATTCGGTGTATTTGCCGTCGTTCTGTTCAAAGATGCCTTCACCGGTAAACTGTCCCTGTTTGTTGAATATTTTCCAGTAGCCTTCTTTCTTGTCGTCGCGCAATGCGCCTTCTGAGCTCACCGCTCCGTTGGGATGGTAAAACGTCCACTTATCCTGGCGCTCATTGTTGACGTACTGGCCTTCGGAGGCTTTGCTGCCATTGTCGTGGTAAAAGGTCCATTTGCCTTCACGCATTCCGTTGGCATATGGCCCCTGTGCCTGCAGGTTGCCATTTTCGTGATAAAAGCTCCAAATGCTGTCGCTCTTTCCGTATGCGTTTTGGCCTTCGGCTTTTAGTGCGCCCTCGTTGTAAAACTCCTTGTAGTGCCCCACATCGTTTTTGTAGAATGCTTGCGCTTTGAGGGTGCCGTCTTCATAGAAGTAGTTCCAAATGCCGTTTTTCTTGTCGTCATCAAAGTTACCTTCACTTTTCAGCGCGCCGTTTTCATAATAAAACTGCCATTTTCCCTCACGGCTGGAGCCTTCAATGTTGCCTGCCATATTCAGTCGACCGTTTTCAAAGTAATACTGCCAAAGGCCATGGTTTACGCCATGCTCAATCCAGCCGCGCATTTTTGGGGCACCATTTTCATAAAAGTATGTCCAGAGGCTGTCGGGCAGATTGTTGGTGTAGGTGCCGCTCGCCTCCACTTTGCCGGTGGCGTAGTACGAGGTGTAGGGGCCATGAAGCAGGGCTGTGGCAGAGTCGGCGATAAAGAAGGATTCTTTT
>CAZQVB010000045.1:0-28102 GCA_964596645.1 uncultured Roseivirgaceae bacterium | reverse complement strand
TCTTTTAAAATTGTTTTCTCAGCGTCGTAGTAGTGCTGCACCGCTATGCCCTGGGCGAGCATGAATTGTATAGAGGCTGTGAGGGTGAGCAGCACAACAGCCGCCACCCTCCAACACCATCTCCCTGTTTTATATAATTTAGCGCAATCCAAAATGAAGAATTATGTCTATTCAACTATTGGAATCACAAATATTGCCTTTTTTTAATCGGTATGGCCGATCAAGTTTCAAGGCAAACTTACATTCGGCGCCAGCGAAAAGTGGCGGGTTCAACATTTTGGTTTTCAATCAGTTTTATGCTCGTTCTTAAACCAATACAACCGATCAAACTATGAACACAAAACGCATGATGATCACCGTGATGATGGTGAGTGCCTCGGTGGCTGTGTGGGCTGCCCCCCCCATCAAGGTAAAGATCACCAAAATACCGAGTACCGAAGGCAAAGTGGTGGTGGCGCTCTTCAAAGACCCTGACACCTTTTTGAAAGATGACTTTTGGTCTCAGTCGTACGATATACCCGAGTCAAAAATGCTGGAAGTGGAAATACCCGACATTGCCCCGGGGGCCTATGCCATCAGTATTTTTCAGGATGAAAATGAGAGCGGCGAGATAGACCGCAACTTCATTGGTATACCCAAGGAACCATACGGTTTCTCTAACAATCCAAAGCTCAGCTTTGGACCGCCCAAATTCGCCGATTCTAAATTTGACCATAGCAATGAAGGTGCTTCGCTGGAGATTGAGTTTTATGACTGATAAATTGAGAGGCTATGATTGCCAAAATCAGTACAAACGTTGATCATGTAAATCTCAAATTCCAGCCCGAAGGGTGTTTTGTTGGGTTCTCGAAGGCATGGCCAGGTGAAAGCCCGGCCATAATTTTTTTCCACTGAAGAGCCAGTTCATTTCGCCCCTACGCCGCCGCATCGGTCACGTGAAATCGTACCAGGCACCTCGTTTTCCTGCTTTCATGACGGAAATCATTTTTGCCATATGCATTCTACGTCTATTTTTGTAGCCATGCATTGCTCATCATGACCAAAGGTACAAGCCACATAGCGCCGCGATTTTTCTTCACACAGTGGAAGAATAAAGGTTTTGCTGTATTCAACAGCTTGGGCCGCGTGGTGCATATTGGTGTGTTGTCCGCCGATATTTCGGCGAATATGGCTTCCAAGTGCGACGGCGGCATACGCAGCTGGGCTGGCGCCATAGCAGGGGAAGATGCCGACATGGAAAGTCCGGAAACTGAGCCTGACCCATGCGATGTGGCTGCATTAGGCCTGCTCGAGGCATGTTCTAAACAAACGACGACCCAGCCTTGTAGTTGCCGCCCAGGGGCTGTAGAGCCTCCTTCTGTTTTTCACTTATACCGGTTCGAGGAATGCCTGATGCCATTCACCAGCGTCGTAGGAAATCCACGACCTGACATACCGGCACTTTCTTCAGCAGTTTTTTCCATACTTCTTATTTTATCTCAATCGACTGGTGGCGCAAGCAGCATCACCCGGCCATTCTGCCATTTTCTGAATTATTTTACCTATATATCATGAAGATCATCCCTTTGCTTACGGGCAGTGTAGTACTTGCCGCTTTACTCATAGCGAATCCTTTGGAAGCCCAGCAGGATAGTTTGAAAACAATCAACATGGCTGGCATCACCATCTCAGACAACCGGCTCAGTGTGCCTTTTGCCGAGGCCTCACGCAATGTAAGCATCGTGACGGCCACTGAAATAGAGAAAATGGCGGCCAGGAGTTTGCCTGAAGTACTCAGCTATGTGCCCGGCGTCGATATTCGCCAGCGCGGTCCTGCCGGCGTGCAGGCCGATATTGGCATACGGGGAGGAACATTTGAGCAATCGCTCGTGCTGCTGAACGGCATGAAACTCACTGACCCTCAAACCGGACATCACATGCTCAATGTGCCTGTCAACTTCGATCACATAGAGCGCATTGAAGTGCTGAAAGGACCAGGGGCAAGGCATTTTGGCCAGAACGCATTCGCCGGAGCAGTGAACATCGTGACCCGTGTGCCTGATCATGAAAAATTGGACGGGCACTTGTACGGCGGCCAATACGGCACCTACGGCGGCAGTATCGGCGCAGCGCTTCCTATTGGTATGTATAACCAATACCTGTCCCTCTCGCGCGATGCCTCCGATGGGTACAGACACAATACTGACTACAGCATCACCAATATTTTCTATGAATCGGAGCTGGCTGTGGCAGAGGGCACGCTGAACATTACCGGCGGCTGGGCCGATCGCAAATTTGGCGCAAATGGATTCTATGCAAGTCCGAAGTTTACAGAGCAATATGAAGAAGTGCGCACCAGCATGCTTAGTGTAGGCTATAAAAATGCAATGGGCAACCTATTGGCGCCGCAACCGCGACCGATACCTTTTTGTACGCGACAACCCCTCGGTGTATGAAAATGACCATGTGACCAACGTGGTGGGAGTGGAACTGAACGCGACCTGGCAGAATATACTGGGTGAAACGGGTTTTGGGCTAGAGTCACGCAATGAATACATACAAGGCGACTGGGTACGGGGAGGCAATGAATCAGACAGCAATTTGGATGGGTTCAGCCGTGAAAACGCCGGAATGTATGCCGAACACCGATTTAAAGTTGGCCGTTCGTTCGACATCACGCCCGGTGTATATCTGAACTGGGCCACTGATTTTGGATGGAACGCCTTTCCGGGCATCGATATGGGGTACAGTCCGGCGCAGCGGGTACGCATTTACGCCAATGCAGGGTCTTCCTACCGCATCCCCACCTTCTACGACCAATACTATGAAAGCCCTACAGAGTATGGCAATCCTAATTTGAAGCCGGAGGAGGCCATTGGCTACGAAGCAGGCGTGCGCTATATGGGCGATGGCTTTTCATTTGAGATGAACCACTTCAACCGTAGCGCCAGCAATCTGATCGATTGGGTGCTCGACCCGGCAGACTCTGCCTATTATGCGCGCAACTTCCAAAATGTAGACGCCAACGGAATTGAGATCTCTGCCGATTTGAATTTGCAGGAGATCGTCTCCCGCAACTTCTTCATTGCCCGCATATTTGCTAGCTACAATCAGATAGACCAGAACCTGACCGATCAGAGCGAAGTGGTATCGAGGTACGTGTTGGAGCACATCAACCGGCAAGTGATAGCGGGGGTAGACTTTCGCATATTTAACTTCCTGAGCAACCACACCCGCATGCGCTACATAGAGCGGGTAAGTCAGGAGCCATATGTGTTGGTGGATACCAAATTTATATTTGAATACAACCCCCAATGGCTGATATACCTGGAGGCCACCAATCTGTTTGACGAGCAATACACCGAGGTAATGACGCCCATGCCCGGCATTTGGGTACGGGGAGGCCTGCGCTTCAGCATCGGCGGCTAAGCCCAGCCCTGAAAGGGCGCCATATGTAAACGATGGGCACCGCCCACCAACCAAGCCCTGAAAGGGCGGCATATGTAAATGATGGGCACCGCCCATCGACAAAGCCCTGAAAGGGCGGCATACACCATCGATGGGCATCGCCCATCGCAGGAGCGCAGCCCTGAAAGGGCGCCATACAAAACGCACAGCCGCATACTGAAACAGCAGCAGACATGCCCCTTGAAAGCTTACATGATTAATAGGCCCAGTTCAATTCAAAAGGCAGTCGCATCTGAATGCCCTGCATATCCAAAGCTTTTTGTGCCTGATGATAATACGGGTAAAAGCTGCCTAATCTGCCCTTGAGCACAGCGGCTTCATATTCTCCGCTGAGGCTTGTCAGCAGTTCTTCTATCGGCGACTTCTGCACAGGATAGTACCGCACACGGTAGTCGTCGGCTATGCCGGCCTTTTCGGCAGCCAGTTTTACCGCATCATCCAGTTCGCCAATCACATCGGCGAGTTGATTGTCTACCGCCTGCTGCCCCGTCCACACCCGGCCCGATGCCACAGTGGCGATGCTTTCTTTTGGCAGGCTGCGCCCTTCGGCCGCTTTGCTCAGAAAGGTTTCATATACATGCTCTATTTGCTGTTGAAAGATGTTCAACTCGTATTCGGACTTGGGCTGGGTGAGCGAGTACAAGTCGGAAAAAGTGCCGGTTTTCACATTGTCTGTAGTGATGCCAAGCTTATCTTCCAAGAATTCGCCCGCATTGAAAAACATTCCAAATGCTCCGATGGAGCCGGTAATGGTGTTGGGCATGGTCACGATGGTGTCGCAGGCCATGGCCATGTAGTATCCTCCTGATGCCGCCATATCACCCAGTGAGGCAATGACCGGCTTTTCGCGGGCTGCCAGTACAATCTCGCGCCAGATGATGTCAGATGCCGAGGCACTTCCTCCGGGAGAGTTGATTCTCAGCACGATCGCTTTTATGCCATCACTTTCCCGGGCTTCACGTATTTCCTTCGCAAACGTGTCTGACCCAATGGTTTGGTCATCGCCTTTGCCGCCCATGATCTGTCCATTGGCCACGATTACGGCTATGCGGTTTTTGCTGGCGTTGCTGTGTTGGTATGTGTCTTTATATTTCCTGTAGCTGACCAGTGGCAGGTCTTCGTCTTCTTCTATTTCCAGACGCTCTCTGAACAGGTCGACCACCTCATCGTGATAGGCGAGCCGGTCTACCAGTTGGTGGTGCAGGGCATCTGCTGCAGTGCGTACCAGCGCAGAGTCGGAGATGTTGCGCAACGTGTTGTAGTCGATGCCGCGCGATTCGGATATATCGGTGAGGAAATTTTTATGAATATCCTCTATCAGGCTGCTGAGATGTTCACGAGAGGCTTCGCTCATGTCTTTGCGCATAAATGGTTCTACGGCGTCTTTATAGTCGCCGGCCCTGAAGATATATGGCTCTATGCCGAGCTTGTCTAGCGTGCCTTTAAAGTAAGTGACCTCTATGTTGATGCCGTTGAGTTCTAGAAAACCATAGTCGGGGTTGGCGATGATTTCATCGGCACAAGAAGCGAGGTAATAGCCGCCTTCTGTGTAGTATTCACTGGCCGCTACTATAAATTTGCCGCTTTCCTTAAAGTCCAGCAGCGACTGGCGTATGGCATGTGCCGAGGCGTAGCCGGTCATCAGCATGGGCGACTCCAGCCATATACCTTTTATTTTGTCGTCGTCTTTGGCATGCTCTATGGCTTCTTTCAGCTCAATAAGGCCTATGGCGCCGTGCTCTACGCCGGGGATCAATCCCAGACCTTCCAGCGGGTCTTCTCGCTCACGCTCCAGGATTTGCCGGTCAGTTTTGAGATGTAGAATAGAGTTGCTGCTGATTTCCACTGTTTGCTCCTGACCGGCCAGCGAGGCTATGATCACCAGTGCCATCACCATAATGAAGCAGAAGACAAAAAGGCCGACGATAGTGGCCAAAAGGTTTCTTAGAAATTTCATAAGCGTATAATTTTAAAAATCCAATAATACGAGGCGCAGGTCATTTAGGGAAACAGATTTTTACTACAGACAATTACGAAGGATGAAAGGAATATTTCTATTGTTGGGCAGCAACCTGGGCGATCGTGAAGCGATGCTACGTATGGCACGTGAAAAGATAGGGAAGCAGTGTGGCGCACTGTTGCGGTCGTCGGCTGTATATAAAACCGCCGCATGGGGGTATGAGGATCAGCCCGATTTTCTCAATCAGGTGGTGGAGATAAGCTCGGAGCTTGCCCCGGACGATCTGCTCACATGCTTGCTGCAGATAGAACTGGAGATGGGGCGGCGGCGATACGAAAAGTGGCACGAGCGCCTGCTCGACATTGATATATTGTACCATCACGACGTGGTGTGCCAAACCGATCGGCTCACACTGCCTCATCCGGAAATACAAAACAGGCGCTTTGCCCTGATGCCATTGTGCGACCTGGCCGCAGGCGAGGTTCATCCTGTGCTCAAAAAAACACAACAGCAATTGCTAAACGAATGCCCCGATACGCTTTGGGCAGAGAAGCTGGGATAGCCACCTTTCGTTTCCTCGGCTCACTATTGTAAATAAAACTGGTGAACAGTTCCCCCGCCCGCCTTGATTCGTGTCCCCACGAAACAGTAGGAGTGAACGCTAGCCCGTGTATCATTGGTAATCAGAAAAGCCTCAATCCATCAATCACAACACGCTTTTGCACAAAAAAAAGGCAGGCACTCCGAAGAGGCCTGCCTTGCACAGAAATTAATTTTTATATCTGACTAGATTAAGGCTTTTGGCTCCCAGCCCGGCTCATATTCGCGCTTCCACAGCTTCATGGCATCGCGGTCGTAGATCATGCCTGTGGCGCTGTCTACCTGCAGGGGTTTGTTTACTCGATAGCTGATGTTGGGCAGGTGGGTAAGGTGCTGGCTGATCACGCCTTCTTCTATAGACAGGTTCAGCTTTTCTTTACCACGCATAGCGTTGAAGAAATTGACGACATGCAATGTGGACATATCGCCGCCGCCGCCGAGTGCTGTTCCGGCTTCTACCGTTCCGGACTTTCTCTCCCTCACCAATTTGCCTTTTCTGTCAAAAAGCTTGTATCCGTTGCGGTTCACGAATACTGAGCCGTCGGTGCCATATATGATGGCGCCACGATCGGAGCCATACGTCTGATAGCCATTCCGGCTCTTGCCGTCCCACTGTATGATTTTGTTGCCGGGGAACACCATGGTGGCGTCCATGGTATCATACATGGTCCAGCCATCGTCTTTGAAGTGGCGTTTGTCAGCCTCTACAAATACATATTCCGGATATTTCACGTCAAGCGCCCAGCGTGCTACATCGATTTCATGCGTGGCATTGTTGCCGGTTTCGGCCGTGCCATAGTCCCAGCCATACCAGTGCCAGTTATAGTCCCAGGTGTCGTGCTCGTATTTTTTGCGCGGGGCAGGGCCTTGAAAAAGCTCCCAGTCCAGCCCTTCTGGCGGAGGCGCCGGCGAAGGGTTCACCACTTCGCCACGGCTGTTGGAATAAAACGTGATAGCCTTATAAGCATTACCGATCACGCCATTGTGTATTTCATTTACTATTTCTATGGACTCGGGTGAAGAGCGCTGTTGGGCACCCATCTGTATGAGTTTGCCATATTTATCCTTGTATTTCACCAGAAGCTGGCTTTCGTAGGGGTTGTGGCTTACTGGCTTTTCCAGATACACATCTTTGCCGGCCTCTACCGCCATAATTGCCAAAGGCGTGTGCCAATGGTCGGGTGTGGCATTAATGATGGCATCTACCTCACCATCCGCGATTATTTTGCGCACGTCATTTTCTAAAGCGGGCTTATAGTTGATGTATTCGGAAAATTTTTCCTGAGCTTTCTCCCGTTGGCTTTTCATCACATCGCAGAGGTAAAGCAGGCGCACGTTGGCGCTTTTTAAACCGATGGGCTCGTAGTAGGCACCCAATCGGCGGCCGAGGCCGGCAATGGCTACATTGATGCGGTCATTGGCACCTATTATATTTTTATAAGATTTGGCACTGGCCGAGGCAAGGGCTTGCTGGCCTATAGCCAGTCCTGCCACACCAGTAGCGGCATTTTTTAAAAATGATCTTCTGTTTTTCTTCATTTTCAATTTGGGTAAGAGATGTGATACAATTTCGTAGGCACGTATGAGTAATCCGGGCCATTTTATTGGCAACGAATAATGAGCGATTATATCATATTATCGCTCGTCGGGCAAGGATAATATTGATTTTGGCTGGTGCTCAGGCGTGTTGATCCCAAAGGAGACTTAACCGAGTTGAAGGTGGATAAAAGCAGTACCAATTAGAGTGGGAAATCACTACACCAATGTTAAGCTATGATGAGTGGGAATTAGAAGGCTCTAATTTTTTCACTCGCACATAGCTATTCCTTGATTTTAATTTAAAAATTGTGGTAGACTTTCCATCCCCCCGAAACTATTCTGACCGATAAAACCAGATTCATAGCGTATCGGGTTTTCATGTTATAATTCTACACTAAATTTCAAATGGCCACCAAGTCCTTCTCTGATAATTCGCATCAGAGTTGACAGTCGGATATCACTTGCATTATTCTCAATTCGTGAAATGTACGTTTTGGTTGTTCCGCATTTCCTAGCGAGTTGTTCCTGGGTCAGGCCTTGGTTTTTGCGCATTTCCTGAAGCATCACTCCCAATTTATAAGCTTCAAAACCCTCTTCAAAGGCTTCTCTGGATTTAGTTCCACGCTCACCGTACTCTGAGTTTAAATGATCGTCAAAGTCTATAATTTTAGTCTTGCTCATCATAATATTGTTTTTGAAGCTTTTCAGCCAGTTTTATTTCGTTCTTGGGTGTCTTCTGAGATTTCTTTTGAAACCCGCTCAACACTACAACTAATTTAGCCTTGTCAAAAAAACAGAATATCCGATAGATGTTAGTCCCTGAGATCATCCGCATCTCATACAAGTTCGTTCCTGTGATGTTTTTGATATTTTGTTGGCACACGTTCAACAGTTTTGATCAATTTGATCGTCCAGTTTATCCGCTCTTTTATTTTAGGAGTCTGCTTATTGTAAAACTCCCAAAAATGTGCGCCAAAGAATATAATTTTCCTGACATCACCACTTTCATTCATACGAACAAAGTTAGCTAATTAGGTTACTTATAACAAGTTGAGCAAGTTCAAAAGGTGGGGGTCTGGTGATTATGGACATGAAGCCCCAGCACCGGTGCAGTAGCCATAGGCAGCGTAAAGCGGAATACTGAGCCCAGCCCTTCTTCACTTTCTACTTCCAGCCGACCGCCATTCTTTTCTACAAATTCGCGGCACAGCACCAGGCCCAGACCCGTGCCCTTTTCCCGATGTGTACCCAGGGTAGAATGCTTCACACTGATGTCGAATAATTTCTGGCGAACATCCTGGCTCATGCCCACCCCGGTGTCGCGTACGGCTATTTCCACCATATCGTCGGTTGTTTGGGAATAAATGGTGATGGTGCCTTTTTCTCTGGTAAACTTTATGGCGTTGGAGAGCAGGTTTCTCACTACGGTGCTCACCGTATTCCTGTCGGCATGTGTCATCTGGCCTTCTTCCATCGCCACATCTACGGTTATTTTCTTCTTTTCTGCGGAAGCTGAAAGCAGGTGTGCATTCTCTGCTATCACCTGATACAGATCAAATATTTCCGGCTTCAGCTCCAGCCGGCCGGTCTGCGCTCTCGACCATGTGAGCAGGTTTTCCAAAAGGCTATGCAGGTTTTTTACTGATTTCTCCAGGTCGGTGGCCACCATCTTTATCTCATCGGCACTCAGCCGGCTCGTGTGGTTGATGAGCAAACCAGAAAACGACATCAATGAGTTGAGCGGTCCTTTCAGGTCGTGCCCTATAATCGAGAAAAATTTGTCTTTTGTCGATACCAGCTCTTTGAGTTGTTCATTCTGCTCCAGCACCCGGGCATTAAGCGCTTCCAATTTTTTATTGGTTTTTTTCTTCTGCAGGTACGAACGCCAGACAAAAAGCGCAAAGCACAGGAAAATGAAAGTGCCTGCTCCCAGCACAACGTTGAATATGCGGCGGCGGCTGAGCTGTGCAGATTGAAAGGCATTTTTCTGCTCCAGAAAATCTATTTCCTGTTCTCGTTTCTCTATTTCGTATTGTGTTTGCATCTGGGCAATGCGCCGGTCGCTTTCTTCACCATATATCAAGGCGCTTATGGCCGCATATTGATCTTTGTAATCGCTGGCCTCCTTGAAATGCTCCTGCCTGAGATGTACGTAGTAGAGCAGGTCGAAGGCTTCGCGCATCAGGTGCTTATCACCCAGCTGCCAGGCGTATTTAAGAGATTCCTGCAACTGAAGAGTGGCCTTGTCGTAGTCGGCCAGTTCAAAGTACAATGCCGCTATCTTGTGCAGCGAAGTGGCCATGCCGGTCATGTCGTTGAGCTTTCTCTCTATTTCCAGTGCCTGCTCATGATAAAGCAGCGCTTTGGCGGTGTCATTTTTAGTGCGATAGGCTTCACCCAACAGATACAGCGCATCGGCCTTGCCTGTGGCATCGTTTTGCTCAATAAAATAAGATAAAGCCTGCCGGTGATGCTCTACGCTCATTTCCGGTTGGTAGCGCAGCCGGTAAAAGGCACCAAGGCTATTGTTGGTGCGTGCGAGCAGTCTGCGATCGTTTTCTGTTTTGGCCAGCTTCAATGCGTGCCGCAATGCCTCCTGCACCTGTGCGGGCTGGTTCAGGTTGGTATAGAGTATGGCCTTATCGTTGAGTACATCGCCTCTGCGCGAAGCCAATCCATGCCGATCGGCCAGCAGCTCTGCCTCTTCCAGGTATTCAAGTGCTTTCAGATTGTTGCCTACCTCGCGGTATATCACGCTCAGTGCCATGTAGGCTTCTATGAGCGCCTCGGCCGATTGCAAGGTTTCAGCTATCTTGAGTGCCTCCAGGCAGTAGTATGTGGCAGAGTCGAAGTCTCCGGTGAGTCTTTTAAAGCTGAGGCCAATGTGGCGCAAAGCCTCCGCTTTTGCCGAGGCATTGCCATACTGCCGGGCAAACAGCAAGGCCTGCCGGGCATGCTTTAGTGCTTTGTCGGGATGGTTGCGCAGGTATTGACCGGCCAGCTGGTTGTGCAGTTCCAGCTTTTTATGATCATCTACAAGTATAAGCCGTACCTCCAGGCTGTCGCCCATGGTGGCGGCCGACAGTGGTGCTGCAGTAAGAAACAACATCAACAACAACAGCTCTTTTCGCATAGTTCACCCAGAATAATCCACGGCAAAAGTGTTTAGAGCACTGCGCCGGTTCCAGGAAATTTGTGGTGAAACAGTACGCAGGCGCGTTCCTGGTGGTTACTGATCGAAACATATGCTGCCGATATGCTACGCCAAGATTGGTTGGTCGCTACCCTGGAATGATCAGTCTGTTTTTGCGGAATGGCAAAACAAGAGAAGAGTGAGGTGCAAGCCACGGCAATCATCAAGTGGCCACCGACACTTGACTTTAGGCACTATATGCTTAACTTTGCAATCCACTCCTATTAATACACCGGCCGACGGGCGGGTCTGTTAATAGGATTTTTGTATTTAAAAACCCTGAAAAAATCGAGAACGGTTTAAATCCTTAGACCGTTCATTCTTTTTTGGGAGCAACCGAAAAAAATATGAATGACACTATGGCAAAGGTATCGTACTATACTAAAGAAGGCCTCGACAAGCTGGTAAATGAATTGAATACGCTGAAGACCAAAGGCAGGGCAGATATGGCCCGGCAAATTGCTGAAGCACGCGACAAAGGCGACTTGAGTGAAAATGCCGAGTATGATGCCGCGAAAGATGCCCAGGGTTTGCTGGAGCTGAAAATTTCGAAGCTGGAAGAAGTAGTAGGCAACGCGCGTGTGCTCGATGAGGACAAGATTGACACTTCGCAGGTGAGCGTGCTTTCTAAGGTAAAGATAAAAAACAAGAAGAATGGTGCAGCCATGACGTACACCTTGGTGTCGGAAGAAGAGGCCGATCTGAAACTTGGACGCATATCGGTGAAGTCGCCCATAGGCAAAGGTTTGCTGGGCAAAAAGGTGGGTGATGTGACGGAGATACAGGTGCCGGCAGGCAAGGTACAGTTTGAGATCGTCGACATCAGCATATAGCCATGGCGAGTATATTTACTAAAATCATCAACCGAGAAATCCCCGCTCAGATTGTGGCCGAAGATGCCGACAACCTGGCTTTTCTGGACATCAATCCGCTTACCCATGGCCATACCCTGGTGGTGCCCAAGCAGGAGACAGACTACCTGTTCGATCTGGCCGACGATGGCTACGTGTCGCTACAAATGTTTGCCAAAAAAGTAGCGCTGGCCTTGCAGCGGGTATACCCTCACAAGCGTGTCGGCACCGCCGTAATGGGCCTCGAGGTGCCGCACGCCCACATTCATCTTATTCCCTTCCAAACCATGTCGGAGTTCAACTTCGCCAATCCCAAGCTTCAGCTCAGTAAGGAGCAATTGAGCGAAACGGCAGAAAAAATACGAGCCGCCTTTTCATAGCAGTCGGTGAGGTTTCATTATGACTGCTCACATGCTTTTGATCTTAAAATGGTAAGCACGAGCTTTTCCTTTTCGTCAAGCTCCTCTTCATTTTCGTAGCGCTTCCTGGCTTTTTGCATGTACTGGTCGAGATTTCTCTTTTCCAGCTCTGCCTTCACAAAGGGGTGAATGTAGTATTTGCGGCATATGGCCACCGTGTTGCCCAGGCTGCGGGCTACATTTTTCACCAGGGTGGGTTCAAATTTTTTACGCGGGTTTTCGTCTACAGCCTGCCAGGCGTCTTCATAATAGCCTATGGCCAGGCATGTGCCGCCCCAGGTGCGAAATGTCTTGGCGGTCACCTGGTCTTCGAACAGCTCCCGCAAGTATTCGTTCACATCGGCGCTATTGAGCTTTTTGGTTTTTTTGCCTTCGTACTGATAGCGAAATATTTCGTAGCCGGGCAGTTCTGATATTTCGCGAATCAAGCGTACCAGACGGCGGTTGCGCACGCTGATGTTGCGCAGCTTACGGCTTTTTCCTATGTAGCTGATGTGCAACCTGTTGCCCTCTTCTGCAATATGTTTGCGGCGCAGAGTGGTGAGTCCGTACGAGTCGTTTTGGCGGGCATATTGATGGTTGCCTATGCGGAAGTAATATTCATCGAGCAGCGTAACGGCCAAGGCAAGGGCCCTCGCTTTTGGCCAGCCGTGCTTGCGTAAGTCTGCATCAATTCTCCGGCGTACCTCTGGCAGTTTCTCACCGAAGTGCAGCAGGCGCGAAAACTTGTTTTTCTGCCTCATTTGCGACCAAACCGGGTGATAGATGTACTGTTTTCGCCCGCGCTCGTCCAGGCCGGTCGCCTGGATATGCCCGCAATCGTAGACACAAATCCACACGTCTTCCCATGCCGGAGGTATCACCAGCTGCCGTATGCGATCGAGCACCTCGCTGTCGTCTACCTTTTTCTTACTTTCATCGAGGTATACAAAACCCCGGCCCCAGCGCTTGCGCATATAGCCGGGGGTATCTTCAGAAACATGTATTATGTCTTCGCTACTCATTTTTTTATGGTGCCAATGGCTGCTTTGGTGTCCTGTTGTATAGAGCAATAGGCCACGTAGGCTATTCAAACCCGTGCCACAATTGCCTTGCTCCTGAGTTCTGTGTAGGGCGTTTCAGTCTGTGCGGTGATGGGTGAAAGAGGTGTGAGCTGTCTGGCCTCAACGTTCTGTGTCATGCCTGTTCTAATTGGCGATGAGGCAACCTGTGCACATTGTGCATCATTTCGCCGCTCGCCCACGGAGTTGAGGGTCATTTTCATTCGGCACCACAGGCGGCGCCTGTGTGACAATAGTCATATTGATAACCTGTATGCTTAATAAATTCGCATGATTTTACAGCCAGGCTATGGTCAAGCGGCACTTCAGTCAATATTGGCTGGCGCAATGATGTTCCAGAAAACTGAAGGGAAGAGCTGAAATGCTACGGCTGTGATAGAAGAATAGAGAAGTAAAAAGAAACAGCAAAAGATGAAACAGGAAACGATCATAATTATTGGCGGCCTATCGGCTGGTCCATCTGCTGCGGCCAAGGCCCGGCGTGTGAATGAAAGCGCGAAAATACTGTTGTTTGAAAAAACCGATTACATCAGCTATGCCACCTGTGGTATTCCTTATATGCTATCGGGCACCATCAAAGACCGCGAAAAGCTGCTGGTGGTGCAGGCCGGCCTCCTCAGGCGGCGTTTCAACATCGACGTGCACCTGAATGAGCCCGTGACCGACATTGATCCTGACAACCACGAGATAGCCACACCGGCCGGCCGCTACAGATACACCAAGCTGATTTTTGCCACAGGCGCATTGCCGTTTGTGCCACCAATCGCGCACATCGGACAAGCGGCCAACTGGTCGAACTGCCGAACGCTGGAAGACCTTGACAAGATAACGGCCGATGGCCTGCTCGGCAACAGGGAGCACGTGGTGGTGCTGGGCGGCGGCCTGATCGGAATAGAAGCCAGCGAAAACCTGAAAAAAGCTGGCAAAAAGGTAAGCCTGGTAGAGATGGCGCCTACCGTACTGCCGGCTTGGGACAGCCGCTTTGGCATTTTTGCACAAAATGTATTGCAAGAAAATGGCGTACAGGTGTACACCAACACCACCATAGAATCGCTGGTGCTGGATGGTGACCAGATCAGCTCCGTGAAGCTGAGCGATGGCACTACGCTACAGGCCGATTACCTGTTGATGGGCCTGGGCGGTAAACCCAATACCATGCTGCTGACGCAAAAGGGCGCCGAGCATCTCCCAAACGGCGCGCTCAAAGTGAACGAACGGATGGAAACATCTTTGCCAGACATTTATGCCGCAGGCGACTGCGCCAGCATCATCAACCTGCAATCAGGCCTTCACGACTACATGCCCATGGGCACCCATGCCAACAAGGGCGGGCGCGCGGCGGGCGCCAATGCTGCGGGTGGCGATGAAACATTTCGCGGGGCCTACCACACGGCCATCGTGAAAATATTTGACTATACCCTGGCGCGCACCGGTATGAACCATCGAGCGCTGAAGGCGGGTAATGTATCGTATGAATCGACATTTATAATAGCCCCGGCCACACCGGGTTTCTATCCGGAACCCAAGGATATTTTCATGCAGATATACTACGGCAAGCACGATAAAAAGCTGCTGGGCGCGGAGGTGTTTGGTGAGAAGGGTGTGGACAAGCGCATCGACGTGCTGAGCACTGCCATTTATGCAAAGCTGAGCGTGGCCGACCTGCACGCCTTGGACCTTGCCTATGCACCGCCTTTTTCACCGGCCAAGGATCCGGTGGTGGTGGCGGGCTTTGTGTCAGAAAGTAAGCAGAAACACCAATTGACGGAAGTAGATGCTGCTTGGCTGCGCGAAACAATCGCACGCAAGCCGGCAGACGAATATCAATTGATCGACGTGCGCACCGCCCGCGAAGTGGATACTCTGGGCAGCATCGGCCATGCCGTGAATATAGCGGTAGACGACCTGAGAGAGCAGCTGACACAGCTCGATAAGCAAAAGCCAACCATTGTATACTGCGCCAAAGGTTTGAGGGGGTACATCGCATCCATGATACTGATCCATGCTGGCTTTGCCAGGGTTTGCAATCTGGGAGGAGGATTTACCAGTTGGAGCAAGGCCGGTTACGAGGCCAATAGTGCGATACAGCATATGCACAACGTGCCGAGCTGACGGGGCCGTAGTGGATGAGGGGAAAGCGTACTAAGGAAACGAAGCTAGCGCAGCCGTTCTTTGTTTTCGCTCAAAAAGCTCTTCCAGCTGCTGAATTTTTTTTTCTCTGAGCCGTGGTTGAAGTGATGGCAGACTGCCACTGCCAGGGCATCGGTCGCATCAAAAAGCTTTGCGGCATTGTCGAAGTGAAGTAGCGTCTGCAGCATGCGTGCCACTTGTTCCTTGCTGGCATTGCCATTGCCGGTTACGGATTGTTTCACTTTCTTGGGTGCGTACTCCGTAATGGCTATTTCGCGGCTGAGGGCTGCGGCCATGGCTACGCCCTGCGCCCGGCCCAGCTTAAGCATCGACTGCACATTTTTGCCATAAAATGGTGCCTCCAACGCTACTTCGTCAGGATGGAACTCCTCCAGCAGACCCACCACACGATCGAATATCTTTTTCAGTTTCAGCTCATGCCCCTCGTATTTAGAAAGATGTATCACACCGTATTGAAGCAGCGACATCTGATTGTTTCGAATGGCAATGATGCCGTAGCCCATCACACTCGTGCCCGGGTCCATGCCGAGAATGATCGTTTCCTTCTGTTCAGGTTTATTTTCCTTCATAGCACGTGACGGGTCTTTCGCTGAATCTACTGGGCTTTTTTTAGTGATGTAAAAAAGGTATTAATGCTCCAATCTGTGTCGCTCTTTCAATGCATAATACCGGAAATTTTTTGGAACCAATGACGATTTTACCTTGTACAGTAGCTGCAAAAACAGATAATACTACGACAGTAAAGATAGAATGACAAGCGCGCAAAGCTACGGCAGCATAGGCTGAATAAAAAGAGCTAACCTGATCGCTCAGTAGCGAGCTGTTTGCTGCAGTTCAAATCGGTATTTACGACAAATTTCGGTAGCTGTGTGTTAAGTTTGCCTCCAGTGGCAGCCATTTACATCTTTTATTCACTTCTCTACACGATTTTTTGCGCCGCACTGTGGCTTGGCTGGCGCAGGGCTTCGGTCCTTTTGGCAAGCAGTGAGCCGGCAACTGTTCCTTCGGCACCTATGGTGAGTGTGGTGGTAGCCGTGCGCAATGAAGCAGAAAATATCGACAACCTGCTTCTCGACCTGTGCGGGCAACGATATGATGCTGATTTATTGGAAGTAGTGATCGTGGATGATGGTTCGGAGGATGGCACTGCAGAGCGCGTAAGGAATTTTTCCCACAACCATCGCGTAGATATCCGCCTCTTGCAGGCCCCTGCGCACGGGCCGCTGGCGGCAGGCTCCCCCAAAAAAAACGCACTGCACCACGGCATAAGCCATGCCAGGGGAGAGGTGATAATGACCACCGATGGCGATTGCCGGATGGGCCAGGGGTGGGTAGCCGGCATGGTAAGCACCATAACCCGGAGTGACCATCTGATGGTAAGCGGACCGGTACAATTGAATGGCGTTACTACGGCGTTAGATCACTTTCAGATGTTGGATTTCTCCAGCCTCATTGGCACAGGTGCCGCAGGCATAGCCCTGGGCTATCCCGTATTTTGCAATGGTGCCAATCTGGCTTTTAAAAAGCATGTCTTTACTGATCTGCAAGGCTACAGCAGTCATCTCGCCCTTCCCTCTGGCGACGATGTGTTTCTCATGCAGCAGATTCATCAAAAGTGGCCGGGTAGGGTAAGGTTTGCCATGGATAGGTCAGCCATAGTCTATACAGCGCCGGCGGCAGGTTTTAGGGCTTTTTTGCACCAACGTATTCGTTGGGCTTCCAAGTGGCAGGCATATGTACAATGGTATAGCCGTGTGCTGCCCTTATTTATATTTTGCTACTACGCCATATTGATGGCCACCGTGGCCATGGCTATTTTTCAGCCCGGGGTGTGGGGAGTTGTGCTGGTTTTTCTTTGTTTGAAAATGGCCCCTGAATACTTCTTTCTGCGCGAAGTGATCCGTTTTGGCGGCAATAGATTAAAATTGCAACATTATATAATGGCCGTATTGGTCTATCCTATTTATGCCCTCTCCATTGGTGTGATGGCTAATATTGCTGCTTACGAATGGAAGGGTCGAAAACATTATAAAGGCAAATGACGGACTTGGAATTTGATATACTGGACGAGCTTTATTTTGTACAGCATTTTGAGAAAATACAGAAATCGCTCAATATGTCACCCGACGATTTGCTCACTTTGCTTGCGGGCATGCATGCCAAAGGCTGGATCAAATGCTTCAGCACGCCGACCCAAGAGCTTTTTGAAGGCGAGATAAACATTGGCGTCCACGGCAGAAGCTATTACTACCTTGCCACCAAGGCTGGATTGTTAAAACATCACGGCGTTTGAAAAGCCCACGAATCACTGAAAAGATAAAAAGCCCGGGTTGGTACATCAGGCATCGCCTGTACCGCAATACGTCGGCTATGTTGGGCGCGGTCATTATTGGTGTGGCGCTGCTGGTGTCTGTGCTTGGGTACCTGGTGATGCCCGATGCCACGCCCGATGCCAACGACGGTGCGGTACAGGCACAAAAGCTGCCTCCGGGCTCTTCAGTCCGGTTTTTGAAAATTAGAAAAAATGTTCATGTAGAGCAGAAGAGCCTTGTGCACAAGATGCTTTTTGGCCAGGAAAGCGCATACATGCTTGTGCCAATAGATTCGGTGATCGTCGATGGCATGACGGTGCGGGCGGAGCTATTTGGCAAAAAGCACTACTGGGAGTCGTACAACCTGCTGGATGTGGTGCTGCCGCTGTACATAGGCAGTACGGGTAGTATATTGGCGGATAGTGCCTCTGGGGATGCCGGGTTGTCGGCACATCAGATTCAGTACCGCAGTATAGATGGGGCACAGGCCACCATTAAGTATCAAGCATTGGTAAGTCGCTTTCATTCACAAAATATAGAAACCCGTCGCTACTGGTTGGGCACCGACAGGGCCGGTCGCGACCTGCTCAGCAGGCTTATGTATGGTACGCGCATCTCTTTGGCCATAGGCATTATGGCAGTGCTCATTTCTATGTCGCTGGGCTTTGCCATTGGGGCAGCCGGCGGCTTTTTTGGCGGATGGATCGACGCATTGGTGATGTGGCTGCTCTCGGTGATATGGTCTGTGCCGGGCATTATGTTGGTGATCGCCATCAGCATGGCCTTGCAGAGCCGTGGCGTATGGGTGGCCTTTGTCGCGGTAGGGCTCACCATGTGGGTAGAGGTGGCGCGAGTAGTGCGCGGGCAGATCATGGCCATGAAGGAGAAGCTGTTTGTAGAGGCTGCACGCGCTTTTGGTGTTAGCAATTTTCAGATAGTGTATGTGCATATTTTGCCCAACATCCTCGGATCGCTCATTGTGGTGGCCACGGCCAACTTCGCTGCTGCTATATTGCTGGAGGCAGGGCTTAGCTTTCTGGGGCTCAGCGTGCAGCCGCCCACTCCTTCATGGGGTATCATGGTGAATGAGGGCTTCCAGGCCATCGGTACGCGCAACAGCTGGCACCTTGTCTTGTTTCCTGCTATGTCTATTTGTATAATAGTGCTCTCTTTCAACCTGTTGGGCAATGGGCTGAGGGACGCGTACGATCCCAAAACACTACTGCGCTAAATGATGAACGCACCTGCGATAAAAGCCAAATACGATCTGATAGAACTGGAGCTGAATGCGCTGCTCGAGATCACTCAGGCCATCAACAACAACCTGCCGGAAGAGGCGCTGTATAAAATCTATAATTTTACCCTGCGCGCCAACCTCAACATAAAAAAGCTTGCCCTGTACGTGTACGACGACCGGTGGAACTGTAAGGTCAACTTCGGCACCGACGCCGACTTTCACACCCATCCGTTCGATGATGAGTTTTTAGTTCACGATAAAATTACCTTTTTGGATGGTATACTGCTCAACAATGCCTTTGGTGAGTTTGATGTACTGATACCGGTAGCACACAAAGAGCGAAAGCTCGCCTGTGTGTTCATAGGTGGAGAAGGCCTGGAAAGTGGGGGCAGCGTCAACACCAATTTCGTGCAGGCGCTCAGCAACATTATAATAGTAGCTATTGAGAACAAAAAATTGGCACGCCGGCAGTTGGAGCAGGAGATGCTGAATCGTGAGCTGGATTTCGCGCAGCGTGTACAGCAGTTTCTTTTCCCAAAAGATTTGCCCTATGCCAGTAATATTAAAGCGGCCGCCTTTTACCATCCGCACCACAGTATTGGCGGCGATTATTATGACTTTATCCAGATCAACGAAGATCAGTTTTTGTTTTGTATCGCCGACGTGTCTGGCAAAGGCATACCGGCGGCACTTATGATGTCAAACTTTCAGGCTTCGCTGCGTACGCTGGTGCGGCAGACGCCCCTGCTGCAGGAGGTGGTGACGGAGCTGAACTACCAGTTGCTGAGCAATGGCAAAGGCCAACATTTTATCACCTTTTTTGCAGGGATGTACGACAGAGGGCGCTCAAGGCTCAAATATGTGAATGCAGGCCACAACCCTCCCGTCATGCTGCGACAGGGAGTGCCGGAATTGCTGGAAAGCGGTACCACCATTCTTGGCGTGTTCGACGAGCTGCCCTTTCTCAACGTGGGCATCATAGAAAATATAGATGATTTTATGATCTGCTCCTTCACCGACGGACTCACGGAGGTAGCCAATGAGAAGGACGAAATGTTTGGCTCGGAGCGCGTTACGGAAATAGTAAAATCACACCAATCGCTCGATCCGGCACGGCTCAATGACCTGATCATCGACCAGATGAATAGCTTTAAGGGCGCCAGCAGCTACAATGACGACGTCACCTTGTTTACCATACAGGTAAGCAACTAATCGAGTAGGTCGGTGAAACTGTATAAAACACCCCGCCTGTTGCGCACGGTCTTTCCGCAGATGCTGTGGAAAGTACCCACCCGGAGCAAAGAGATTTACCTCACTTTCGACGACGGACCCATTCCGGGTCTCACCGAATATGTGCTCGATTTATTGGCTGATCACGAGGCAAAGGCCACTTTTTTTTGCGTGGGTGACAACATCCGCAAGCATGCACACATTTTCGACAGAATAATGAAGGAAGGCCATGGCGTGGGCAACCACACCTATAATCATCTGGACGGCTGGAAAAGTAATACGCATCATTACCTGCACAATGTGGCACAGTGTGCGTCTCTAATCGATCAGGCGCTGTCAGATCATGGACCGAGATTGTTCAGACCGCCTTACGGCAAAATAACCATTCCCCAGTACAGGGCACTGAAGGGTATGTACCAATGTGTGATGTGGGATGTGTTGAGCTACGATTTCGACCAAAGGACAGATGCCGGCCTGGCGCTGCACCGCATCACGGAATTGACACAGCCGGGCACCATCATCGTTTTTCATGACAATCTAAAAGCCGAAACCAATTTGAAGCAGATGTTGCCCAAATATATCCAACATTTTAAGGCTGCCGGCTACTGCTTTAAAAGCCTGAATGGACTTTTAAATCCCGCTTGATTTTTTCAATTTGCCGGCTTATCAGCTTGTTTTGAACATGCAGTTGGTCGATTCTCACGCACATATTTACCTTCCGCAATTTCAGGATGATATCGGCGAAGTGATGGCGCGGGCACAAGATGCCGGTGTAGTGCGCATCTTTATGCCCAACATCGACCAAGCCTCGATACCTGCCCTGCACGATGTGGTCGATCGCTTTCCGGATGTCTGCAGACCAATGATGGGTCTGCATCCTTGCTCTGTGACGGCCGATGTGAAGGATCAATTGGCCCAAATAGAGCAGCTGTTGCACCTGCGCAGCTACAGCGCCATCGGTGAAGTGGGGACGGATCTTTATTGGGATAAAACATATTACCCGCAGCAGGAGATGGCCCTTTGCACACAACTTGAATGGGCAAAATCTTTACGACTGCCCGCTGTGATTCATTGCAGGGAGTCTGTTTCTCAAACCATAGCCCTGGTGGCAGAGGCGCAAGACGGTAGCCTGCGTGGCGTATTTCACTGCTTCACCGGTACCCAGGAAGAGGCCAGACAGATCATCGATTTGGGTTTCTTGCTCGGCATCGGCGGCGTGGCTACATTCAAAAATGGCGGATTGGATAAAGTGCTGCCTGCAATCGATATGCAGTATTTGCTGTTGGAAACAGATAGTCCGTACCTGTCACCGGCGCCCCATCGCGGAAAGCGCAATGAGCCGGCCCGCGTGGCTGATATTGCGCGTGTGATTGCGACAATAACAGATCGCACGGTAGAAGACGTAGCAGCAGCCACCACACGCAATTCCATGACATTATTCTCTGAGATTCCATGACAACCGAACATAAAAACTATCGCATAGTGAACGTGACCAGCGCCCGTTCCAAACCGCCCAAAGCCCGTATTTTGGTCGTTTATACCGGTGGTACGCTGGGTATGGAGCACGATGAGTCTGGCGCATTGGTAGCGCTCAATTTCAACCATATTTTACAAAAAGTACCCACGCTTACGTCGTTAGACATTGACCTTACAGTCATCTCCTTTCCCACCCCGCTGGATTCCAGCAATGTTACCATCTCCGAATGGCAGGATATCGGGTATATCATCTATGAAAATCACCAGCAGTTCGATGGGTTTGTCGTGTTGCACGGCACCGACACCATGTCTTACACGGCTTCTGCGCTCAGCTTCATGCTGAATGGGCTGAATAAGCCGGTGATCTTTACGGGGGCGCAGTTGCCCATCAGTGCCATACGCAGTGATGCCCGGGCCAACTTTGTAACGGCCATTGAGATAGCCGCCGCCAAGAAGCGCAAGGGCAGGCCCATGGTGCCGGAGGTCGGCATTTATTTCGACTATCAGCTTTTCCGTGCCAATCGCACGTTCAAAAAGCGCAGCAATCAATTTGCTGCTTTCGGCTGCGAAAATTACCCCATTCTGGCCAAGGCAGGTGTCAAGATCGTATATCATGAAGCCCTGATTAAGCCTTATGAACCCAACGTGACACTGGATTATAAAAACAGCTTTGACACCCATGTTTTTATTTTGAAAATATTTCCTTCCATCCAGGAGTCTTTTGTAAGACATGTGATCAATATGCCTGGGCTAAAAGGACTTATCCTCGAAACCTTCGGCTCGGGCAATGCCCCAACGGAAGCCTGGTTTCTAGACTGCCTGCGTGAAGCAGCAGGAAAGGGCATCATTTTGTACAATGTATCGCAACTGATTGGCGGCATGGTGATGCACGGGCGCTACGAAACCAGCAAGTATATGGAGGAATTGGGCATTGTGAGCGGTAGCGACATCACGCGGGAGGCAGCACTTGTGAAGCTCATGTTTTTGCTGGGAACAGAGACGGAAACGGATGAAATTAAACGCAAACTGAGCACCCCATTATGTGGCGAAATGACCGTTTAAGGGGGTTCCAAAAATGTATTTTAAAATTTGGATTAAGTGTTTTTTATTGATTTATTTGTGCCTCCGAGAGCCAAAAAAGGGCTTTTCGGAGAGGTGACCGAGTGGTCGAAGGTGCTCGCCTGGAAAGTGAGTGTGCCCCACAAGGGTACCATGGGTTCGAATCCCATCCTCTCCGCTTTTTCCATGAGAATTTTTTAAACACATACTCGAAATAAAACCTAATCAAATAGAATTCTAAAATCGGAACTATGAAAAAGTTAATTGTTTCACTTTTGGTGGCGGGGGTATTTTCCCTTGGTTCTTCGGCGACTTTTGCGCAGAATGATGAGCAGGATCCGCAAGTTGTTGATTCACCAGCAGTAGAAGAGGCGGCAGCGCCCGTTGCCGACACACCAACCACAGCCATTGGTGACGAAGAGGGGGAGGGCCTGATCGATGAAGAGCAAACCTTTCATCAGGCAGTAAAGGAAAAATTCATTGAAGGTGGCTGGACGTTCATGTCGATCGTGCTTGCCTGTTTGGTGTTGGGCCTTGCCATCGCTATAGAAAGAATTATCACCTTGAACCTCGCTACGACAAATACGAAAAAGCTTCTTGCCCGTGTGGATGAGGCGCTGACAAAAGACGGCGTAGAGGGTGCCAAAGAAGTGTGTAAAAACACCCGCGGCCCTGTGGCGTCAATATTTACCCAAGGCCTGATGCGTATGTCGGAAGGTGTGGAAATGGTAGAGAAATCGATAATAGCTTACGGATCGGTAGAAATGGGCCGGTTAGAGCGCGGTTTGGTTTGGATATCACTTTTCATCTCTATCGCCCCTATGCTTGGTTTCATGGGTACGGTAATCGGTATGATCGACGCCTTCGACGCCATTGAGCGTGCTTCAGACATCAACCCACAGATTGTGGCCAATGGTATTAAAGTGGCTCTTCTCACTACCGTGGGTGGTTTGATCGTTGCGGTAATTCTGCAGCTTTTCTACAACTATTGTGTATCTAAGATCGACTCTCTGGTAAACCAAATGGAAGACGCTTCCATCTCACTGGTTGACCTTTTGGTGAAGCACCACGTTTCTACACCACGCAAACTCTAATCGAAGAAAGCTAATGGATACCTTTGATATATATTTATATCTGAGCTACACGCTGGTGATCATCGCCACGCTGGCAGCTATTATACTTCCCCTTATCAATGCATTTGGCGATCCCAAAGGTCTGCTTAAGTCGCTCATCGGTGTTGCCGTGCTTGTGGTACTGTATTTTATCAGCTATGCCCTGGCAAGCAATGAGGTTACACCCGTTTACACTCGATTTGCCGTAGGGCCTGAATTGTCGAAAATAGTGGGAGGTTCTCTTATACTGATGTACATACTTTTGCTCATCGCAATCGTTGGTATTGTATATACCGAGATTGTAAAACTTGTGAAGTAATGGCTAGAAAACAGAGAAAGTCGCCGGAAGTAAATTCGAGCTCAATGGCAGATATTGCCTTTTTGCTTCTGATTTTCTTTCTCGTGACTACTACGATCGCAACCGACAAAGGCTTGACCTTGCAGTTGCCACCGAAGCCCGACCCAAATCAGCCACCACCCGACATCAACAAGAATGCCCGGAACATTTTTAAGATTCTGGTGAATTCGAGAGATCAGTTGTTGGTGGAAGATGAACCCCTTCAGGATGTGTCGAGGATAAAGGATATGGTGAAAGAGTTTGTTCTGAACTTTGGCAATCCCCAAGCGGAAGAAGTGGCTTTGTACAACAGCTTGCCACCCCAGCTGAAGTCAATTGTACAGAGAAACCCGGAATCTTCAGATTCACCCCTGGAGGCTGTTGTTTCTTTTAAAGCCGACCGGGGTACCAGTTACGACTTGTACATTTCGGTGCTGGATCAGTTGCAAGGTGCTTACTACGAGATCTACGCACAGCGTGTGGGCATTACTGCCGAGCAGTTCCGAAACCTTGACATCAAAAAGGCTGAAGATAAAGCGCGATACGAAGAGGCAAGGGAAGGTTTTCCAATGGCCATTTCTATCGCTGAACCATCTAAAATAGGAGGAGAGTAATATGGCTAAGTTCAGAAAGAAATCGCAAACGAGCCAAGATATACCTACTGCTGCTTTGCCTGATATTATTTTTATGCTTTTGTTCTTCTTTATGGTGACTACCGTATTGCGGGAAGACAACATACTGGTGGAGCAAAACATACCCAAAGCGACTCAACTGCGAAAGCTGGAGAAGAAAAACCTTGTGAGCTATCTGTACATTGGAAAGCCCAGGGATACCAAGCGCTTTGGTTCAGAACCAAAAATTCAGGCCAATGATCAGTTTATCGATCCCGAAGGAATTATTCAGTTCATTCAGCAGGAAAAGGATAAGCTTGCCGAAGCAGAGCGTGATCAGTTGACCATCTCTATGAAGGTAGATGATGATACCAAAATGGGCATCATCTCTGATGTGCAGCAAAAGATGCGTGATGTGAATGCGAGAAAGCTAATGTACGCTACAGTAAAGGCTGCCGAAGAGCAGTAATAGCGCGTTAACTTAAAGGAAAAGCAAAGGCCTCATCGAGCATCGGTGAGGCCTTTTTGCGTCTTCTACTTTACCTGCAATCTGATTAAATTATATAGAAAAGGTGCATCTCCCTATCATTGATTCGTGTTGCACCTTTGTTTGGAATGTACAGCAATTGGTGTTGAAAGAAATAACTGAATGTGAGAATGCCATCGCATACAACTAATGATTCTTCAGAAGTTATGCCAGCAGCGCATCTCTGTATAAGAGAATGATCAGGCTGAGTGCTGTAAGGAGGTAGATGATGTTGACCGGCACACCCACACGCACAAAATCTTTAAAGGCATAGCCGCCCGGCCCGAAAACGATTAGATTGGTTTGATATCCTATCGGCGACATGAAGGCTCCTGAAGCGGCAAAGGCAATAGCCAGAAAGAAAGGTGTACCATCTATGTGCATGTTTTGAGACAGGCTCATGGCCACCGGGAAAGTGATGGATACCGCACCGATGTTTACTATAAAGGTAGTGAGCACATTGGTAATGACGGCCAAGCCAATCAGCAGGGATATGGTGCCGTAAGGAGCAAAAACATCCATAAGTCCGCCGGCCACCATGGCTCCGGCGCCTGTTTTGACTATGGCCACGCCAATGGCCAACGAAAATACCAGTATGGCGATCAGGTTTACATCCAGTTCTCTTTTCACATCCTGGGTGGTGATGAGGTTGAAACCAATCATGATGGAAAGCACAATAAGCAAGGATGGAAATAGGGAGAGGTTGCCAAAGAACAACAATGCTGCTGTACAGGCTACAATGGAGGCGATGGCGTAATATTTCTTTCTCCCTGGCTTGGCAAGCTCTCTCAACTTGGAAATAATATATAGGTCGCGATACACTTCTACGCGGTTTCTGAAATCACTACCGGCATATACAAGTAGTAAGTCGCCAGCCTCCATTTCAATGTCGCCAATCTTACCACGCACACGCTCTCCATTGCGGTGTATGGCAATGATGGCCGCGTTGTAGCGGTTGCGGAAATCGCTCTCCTTCACCGTTTTGCCCAGCAAGCTGGAATAGTTGCTCAATACCGCTTCAATTACTTCTGTGCGATCAGTGCTGTAAGAGCGGGCCGTGGTCGGCAGTTCAAGACCTTTATCTGCATGAATGAGCTCTACAATGTCATCTGTATTGCCGGCGAAAAACAATATGTCATTTTCTTCCAATATTTCATCGGGCCCAACAGGCGATATCACCCGGTCGCCGCGGATAATTTCCACCAGGTAGACGCCCTTCAGGTTTCTGAGGCCGGCATCGCGCACCGAGCTGGCAATGAGCCGGGAGTTGGGCAGCACCCGCGTTTCGGTAATGTACTCACGCACATTTTGGGCATAGTTTTTCAGCATATCGTCGTGGTTGGGCAACAGGCGGTGGCCAACAAAGGTGAGAAAAACTATGCCGGCTACGGTGACACCAAGCCCGACGATGAGCAGGTCTTCCATCAGGAGAGAGGGGAATCCGAAGTCGAGCAGGAAACCGTTGAGTACCAACGTGGTGGATGTGCCAATGAGGGTGATCATGCCGCCCATTATGGTGGCAAACGACAGCGGTATGAGCAATTTAGACGGCGCTATGTTGTGCCTTTTTCCCCAGTCTACCACATACGGCGTCATCAAGGCCACCACAGGCGTATTGTTGATGAAGGAGGACAGAAAAGCCACATGGCTCATCATTCTAAATAAAAAACCCCGGTAAGACCGCGCCTTTTTAAACAATAGATCGAACAGTAGTTCAAGTTGAAAATTTTTGCGTAGGCCGGTGGTAATTAAAATCAGCATGATGATGGCCGCGATGGACTCGTTGGAAAAACCGGCCAATATTTCCTTGGGCGTGAGTATACCCGTGACGGCAAACACAAGTACGGTAAGTATGAAGGCAACCGAAGCGCGGAGATATTCTTTGTACACCACGAAAAAGAGCAGCCCTACAATAATGAGTACAAAATATGGCTGAACGGTCAGTGGGATCATGTTGTAAAAAATACTGATAAGACGGCAGGCACGTCAGGTGGTCTGTGCACGCAAAAGAAGGCCAAAATAATATATAATTTGGGCAATAAAGAAATGATGTTAAAAATTGGCGACAGGTGCCGATTGCCATTTATGCGGTATTTTGCAGGCTTTTTGCAATAGTGTGCTATGAATAAACTCATTTTCCCTCAGGCCAATCTTAAAATAACCGAGCGCTCCGGGCGCACATTTGTCTTTGACATTCTGAGAAAGCGTCATGTGGCACTCACACCTGAGGAGTGGGTCAGGCAGCATGTGGTGCATTATCTGATCTTCGAAAAAAATTACCCTAAAGCTTTGATGAAATCAGAAGATGGATTGCTTGTAAATGATATGAAGCGGCGGAGCGACGTGGTGGTATATGACCGAACAGGTGCCGTATATATGCTGGTGGAGTGTAAGGCTCCTGTGGTCAGGATCAACCAGCACACGGTGGATCAGGCGGCGGCTTATAATCTGCACTATCGCAGCCAATACCTGACGGTAACCAATGGCCTGGTGTGCGCTATTTTCAGTATCGACTATCATCAAAAAACCACCACGGCTATAGCGACCTTTCCCGAGTTTGACGGCACGAAACAAGAATAACGTACCACGGCCTGTGGCGTGAGATGGTGGATTGGTATGCTGGTGGGATGGTAGACTGGTAGATTCGTAGGTCGGTAGATCAATGGATCAGTAGATTGGTGGGATGGGTAGCAGAAAGCTCAAGGCTCAAAGTCGATGTCATCATGAACTTGTTTCAGGATCTGTCCAAAGATTAATCAGATGATAAAAACTGGAAATATATTATGGGCGGGCCAATTCAGTATGAACTGCTGAGCGAGGGCGGACGGATAAATCCATGAGCTTTACAGGCCTCCCACACCGTCATTGTGAGGGAAGCGAAGCAATCTGCTGGCTACGAGGCAGCACTTTGTTAGTGCTAAATGTCCTGTGTGTATTCTAAGACTTAAGCAATTAAAATAGTACAATTTTATGAGGCGAAC
>CAZQVB010000044.1:0-33505 GCA_964596645.1 uncultured Roseivirgaceae bacterium | reverse complement strand
TCGGAGTGACATGACGCGGCCCCACGGCCCGTGGAGTGAAATGCGCCAAGCCGGCCTTGTAGGGTTGAAGACTATTGGAAGCATAAGCAAGTGAAAGCTTTATTGGTGACATGGATATCAACATACTTCAAAAGATGCAGACCATCCGTGGCTGTTCATTTATTTCCAGTTAATGAAAAGAAACGAATCAAATAAAATCGCGTCAAACAATGCTGTCATACGCGCTGGCGCAGCCGCGCGCCTGTTGTATTGAACCGCCGGCGTCCATTGATGGCGGCTAATGCCAATAGCGAACAGATCCTGAAACAAGTTCAGGATGACTGCAAGGGTTGGTGCATACGCTGGCCAGCCGCACGAAATATTCTGTGGGCCCCAGACCATGGAAATGGTTGCACGCCCGCTGTTTTGACTGGCCGGCGCGCATTTACTAACCCACCATTCTACCAATCTTCCCGTCCAACAATTACTTTAATTATATTTAGACAAAGCTAAAAATAAAATGTTATAAGTCTAATGTATAAATTTGCCGAGCAAAATTAGACCGCATGAAATTTCTACTTACAGGTGCCCTCATATGCTGTATGCTGATGCAGGCCCGGGCGCAGGGGCAAATCTCCGGAAGGGTGAGCGACGACAGCGGCCCTCTGCCCTTTGTGAATATAGGGGTGCCTTCCACACACATGGGAGCCATCACGGATGGAGACGGCCGGTTTTACATTGAAAAGGTGCCCGCGGGCACGTACACCATAGAAGCATCTTTTGTGGGCTATCAACAATACCGGACGCAGTTGGTGGTGCAAGACGACAAGCCGGCGTGGTTGCACATTGTGCTGAAACCCTCCCTGGCAGAGCTGGAGGAAGTAGTGGTGACCGGTACCAGAACGGAGCGAAAACAAACCGAATCGCCTGTAATGGTGGATGTGTTACACGCGAAAACCCTTGAGGATAATCAGGCTTTTAGCCTGGCCGATGGCCTCGGTCTGCAGCCGGGTCTTCGCCTGGAAACCGACTGCCAGACCTGTGGCTACTCACAGTTGCGCATGAATGGCCTCAGTGGCGCTTATACACAAATTTTGATCAACAGCCGACCGATTTTCACCTCTTTGATTGGCCTGTATGGACTGGAAATGTTGCCGCCAAATATGATCGATAAAGTAGAAATTGTGCGCGGTGGCGGCTCTGCCTTATACGGTTCCAGTGCCATAGGCGGCACAGTGAACATCATCACCAAAATGCCTGAAGAAGATGCGGTATCGGCCGGCTATCAGGGCGCCCTCATCGGAGGGCAGTCAACCGATCATCTGCTCAGCGCCAACGCTTCTAAACGCCTTGATGCGGGAGGCTTTGCACTGTTTGCCGCCAGGCGCAACCGCCAGGCGTACGACCACAACGGGGACGGTTTTTCTGAATTACCTTCATTGAACTCCACCAGTTTTGGTACGCAGTTGTGGCTGCAGACCGACCAAGTTTCTACCCTGAGTGCGCAGTTCAACGGGTTGGTGGAGGAGCGCCTGGGCGGCAACAAGCTCGACGGTCCACCACACTTGGCCGACCAGTCGGAGATGCGGCGGCACAACATCGTAATGGCCGGCATAGACTACGAGCGGTCTTTGAAAGCCATCAATAGTTCACTAAGCATATACACTGCGGCGCAACGCACCGGCCGCGACCACTACACCGGTATTGACGGGGCAGATGCTTACGGGCAGACCAGCAACTACACAGTGATGGGCGGACTGCAGTACAACCACCACACGCAGTGGCATGTACTCACTGCCGGAGCGGAGTACAGCCACGATTATATCTTCGACGAAATCCCTCTGTACCAGTACCTGATCGATCAACGGGTGGCACAGGTTGGCGCATTTGTGCAGAGTGACTGGCAAATAGCCAGGTCGCTATCGCTGGTGACGGGCCTGCGCGCTGATCGGCACAATCTGGTTGACGGCGCATTGCTCAACCCCCGGGCAAACCTGCTGTATCAGCCGGGCCGATTTACACAACTTCGGGCATCGGCTGCCACGGGCTACCGCGCGCCTCAGGCATTCGATACCGACCTGCACATCGCCTTTGCCGGTGGAGGTATATCGCGTGTGGTGCTCGATCCTGCACTGAAAGAGGAGCGATCGCGGAGCTATACGCTGTCGTACAATTACGACAGGCCATCGGAGCATGCCATCTACGGCTTCACCGCAGGGCTTTTTCACACGCGCCTTATCGATGCTTTTGTGTTGGAAGACCAGGGAACGGATGACGCCGGCAACACCATCTTGCAAAAGAAGAATGGCGGTGGATCTGTTGTACAAGGGCTTTCGCTGGAAGGTCGCTTCAATTTGGATTATGTATGGGAGATGGATGTGGGATTTACGCTTCAGCACAGTGCATACGGGCAACCCGTGCAGTGGAGTAATACATTGGAGCCTTCGGCGAACTATCTTCGCACTCCCGATCGCTATGGGTACTACACGCTGCGCTTTAGGCCTTTTTCATCACTCACGCTCACAGGCTCGGGGGTATATACCGGCAGCATGAAGCTGCTGCACATGGCCGGAGCGCCCGGGGTGCCGCACGACCGATATCACCATTCACAGCCTTTTTTCGATCAGTCGCTCAACCTGTCGTACGATGTTGCATTGAAAAACACGGGCCTCATACTGGAGTGCGCCGCCGGCGTACACAATGTATTCAATGCTTATCAGGATGATTTTGATATCGGCAAAAACCGCGATTCCAATTATGTATACGGGCCTGCCAAGCCGCGCACCTGGGTGTTCAGCCTGCGGTTGAAAAATGGTGCATAATCAAAAGATTGATATCAAAAACATGTAGGGCGGAGCTGACAATGGCCAAATCAGAGATGAATGTAATGCCTGGTCAGCGGGGTATGGAAAAAAAGTTGCTCAAAAAATTCTGTCTGACATCATTGAAATCAGACATTCAAGACCGCTTAAAAATCGTGATCGGCCACAGCTTTACAGCTTCACCACGATTTTTCCCTTGTGACGGCCCTCACCAAAATATTGCACCAGCCGCGGCACCTCAGCCAGAGTATAAGGTCCGTCGATGACGCCGCGCAACAAACCCTTGCCAGCAAGATCCCCTATTTCTTCCAAGCCTTCATTGGATTTTAAAGAAAGAACCTGAAGCCTTTTCGTAGATATTAACCTCACCAACTGGCCAATGAAAAATATGCCGAGCAAGGCGCTTATTCTGCCTCCTACGGTAATGTACCGCCCATGCGGCCTGAGGGATTTTAGATAAGAAAAGGCAGGTTGGCTGGTTTTGCAATCGAGGATCAAATCGTACTGCAGTCCATTGCGTGTGAAGTTCATCGCTGTGTAATCCACCACATGATCAAAGCCCAGCGCTTTCATCATTTCGAGTTTTTCGCCATGGTCTACGCCGGTTACTGTACAGCCTTGCAGCTTGGCCAGTTGTAGTGCAAAAGTACCTACCCCACCACCTGCGCCGTTGATAAGCACTGCCATATCTTTGCGCAAGCCTCCCAGATCGCGGAGCCCTTGCAGGGCCAGCAATGCGGCATGCGGCAGTGCGCTGGCCAATTCGAAGTTGATATTTGCGGGCTTTGCTTTTACGGCATTTTCATGAATACAGACATATTCGGCAAAGCTGCCGAAACCATGCGCGGAAATATCGCCATACACTTCATCGCCTATTTTCCATTTTTTCACAAGGGCGCCGGTACCGGCCACTTTGCCCGACAGCTCCATGCCCGGCACCCTGTATTTCGGTCGTGTTATACCAAACAACAGTCGATACAGCAAGGGCTTTCCTCTGGCTATGGCCCAGTCGACGTCGTTGATGGCTGTGGCACATACCTGTATCAATATTTCTTCTTTCCCGGGTGTGGGCTTTTTCAGTGTTGTCACTTCAAGCACTTTTTCGGGCGCACCGTATCGGTTGGTGGTGACGGCTTTCATAGGCGTAAGGATGAAGCAAGTTGCGGCAATGCGGTGATTGTGTGAAGATGAGCATTTGGCACAATGCGCGCAATGCAAATGTGACGAACGGCTATGTGGCCGTCATCTCAGGTAACTGCCCGCGTTCACATCGAAGGTAGAGCCCGTGGAATGATCGGCCATGCCGCTGGCCAGCAGGCAGATGAGGGGGGTGAGGTCGTCCGGTTCGGTCATGGTGCCGAGGGCCATATCCTGGGTGGCATGGGCCTCTCCATATTTTTCTATAAACTCCTTGGCCATGTCGGTGTGCACAAAGCCCGGTGCCACGGTGAATGCTTTTATATTGTCTTTGCCAAAGGAGCGGGCGATGGATTTGGTGAGTGCCACCAACCCCCCCTTGGAGGCGGCATAGGCAAAGTAATCCGGTGTTTCGCCGCGAAAGGCTGCGCGTGAAGCCATGTTGATGATGATGCCGCCACCACGTGTTTTGAAATGTTGTATGGCCTTTTTGCAGAGCAGGCCGGCAGCGTTGAGGTTTATGTCCATAGTCTTCAGCCAGTCGTCTATCCACTGCACATCGCTGCTTTCCGGGTCGGAAGGTATGGCGATGCCCGCATTATTGACCAGTATGTCAATATGGCCCAGCTCGTCTAACACTCGGTTGAACAGGCTGCTGACGTCCATGGCATCGGAGAAGTCGGCCTGAAACATGACTGCCTTGGGCCCCAGTGTTTGCAGTACCTGGCGCGCTCTGTTTTCATTGCATCGGTACTGAAAGGCCACGGTGGCGCCGCATTTGTCCAGGGCACAGGCGATTGCCTTGCCAATGCCCCGGCTGCCGCCGGTCACGAGTACGTGCTTGTTTTTGAGACTGATGTGCATATGGTGCGGGTTAGTATTGAGCTGGAATTTAAAAAATATTTTTTCATGGCCATGTATCGATAACATCCTTCGGTGCCGGGTGGTTCTGCTATCAGGCAAAAGTGCGGCGTAATGCACCCTGTACGATTGAAGTACCGGCGTTGATGCGGCTCATTTCCGGCCGTTTTGGTTACCGCCATTGTAGGTTGGCCGATAAAGCATTACATATTGCTTTTTTGCAGAAAAAATTAATATTCGGGTTAACTTTACCCCATTTCTCAAAATTTACCATCCCAACCCAATGAAGCGGATTTTTACCCTTGTACTCAGCCTGATCTTCATCTACACCAGCGGCGCCTATGCCCAAACCACCATCGTAGAGTGGAACTTCGACGACGGAAACGCGACAGCCGACGTGGCCATTCCTGCGAATACCACGAAGACGTTGACCTCTATTAACCCCGGTACTATAACGTATACAGTAAGTGACTTTGGACTGGGTGCCAGGGTCACGGGTTGGAATGGGTCTCCGAAATACTGGGAGGTTGAGTTTTCCACTATTGGCTATGAAAATATTACTGTCTCTTCCAACCAACGAAGCTCCTCAACTGGCCCTCGTGATTTCTCACTTCAATATCGCATAGGATCGGGGGGAACCTGGAATACAATCAGATCCCTGACTTTAGCGGATAACTGGACATCGGCAGTGGTGAATAACGAATTACTACCCGCGGCTGCGAATGATCAAAGTTCAGTGTATCTCCGTTGGGAAAAAACATCCAATATTACTGTTGGTGGAAGTAGTCCTGTTACACCCTTTAGTTCTTCCAATATTGATAATATTTTAATTGAAGGCCAGGAATTGGGAACAACTGCCTTCGTCGCACTTTCTGCTAATTCGCCCACGGCTGGCACATTGATCACCAATTCGCTGAACAATGTACTGTACACATTGGAAGCGGCTGCAACCAATAATTCTGCAAATTTGGTAGGCTTAAGTGCACCGACAAGCGGTTCATACATATCCAGTAATCTTGCGGATACCAATCCATTTAAACTATGGTTTTCTTCCGATGCCACTTTTAACGCTAGTGAAGACATACAACTCGATGCCGCCCCGGCGGTTGGTTCCGGAGAAACCATCAATTTTTCCTTCGACCAGGCGATAGCTCAGAATGCGACCGGCTACTTCTTTATAACAGTAGATATAGGCGAAGATGTTGGGGTGGGAAATACCATCGGCATAGCGCCTGTAAGTTTATCACTAGTATCATTCAACCCGTATGTTTATAAAACAGGTACTGACCTTTTGCCTGCAAGCAGCCTACAACAATTGGACTGTATCGATATCAACAGCGATTTGAGTGACACAGGCAATCAGCCTGCCGGAGCCAACATTTCTTCCCTGGCTACCTCGCCGGTTGATGCGGTGAAGGTGATGGAATTTTATGTCTTTGACCAAGGCACTTGTGACAACCTGCCGACCGAAGTGCTCAATGTGCGTATTGAGCCCTCCGTCGACAATACCGCTTTGTGGTCTGAAAGTATTGGCGGAGCTGTATTGCAGCTCACAGATGATTTTTCTACGGTCGAAATTCCTATTGCCTCCGTGACCGTCACCGACGAGTACATGGATTTAACTTTTGCTCCGAATGTTTTTATTGTGGCCGATGGGGCTTTTCCCACTGCTGAGCTGTTTATTTACCTGTCAACCACAGGCCTCACCGATGGTGCCACGTTGGGCTTTGCGATCTACGAAAATCATGGATTTGTGGCAGCCCCGGGGGGATCGCAGTTTGAAGAAATGTTTTCTTTTGGTGACGTTGTTTCCAACCCGTTCAGCATTGAAGTAATAGCCACTCAACTCGCCTATGGTGCTCAGCCGGTAAATACCGGTGTGGGCAGTACCATGCAGCCGGTGGTGCTGGATGCTGTAGACGCCAATGGCAACCTGGATGTGGATTTTTCCAACCAGGTGATGCTTTCATCGAGTGGCACCATACAAATGGAGCCGCTCTCGGTAAACGCCCAGAACGGACAGGCCACCTTTTCCAACATAGTACATACGGAGCCTGGCAGCGCATTGCAGCTTACGGCCACCGCTACCGGCCTTACCAGCGCCGTGTCCGATCCATTTGATGTTTTCATACTCAATCAAAACTTCACCAACTGCCCGCCGGCGGGTTGGCAGCGCATATTGATAGACGGCAACAACTGGCAGTGCGCAAACGGCTATGAATACATCACGGGTATAGGCGGAGCGGCCGAGGGCACAGACGCCTGGCTTATAGCCCCTTCGCGCAACTTTAACCTATTTGCCACACCAGTGCTCAGCTTCGACAGCTACACCACCGGCACCGACGTGAGTTATCCGGCCATAGAAGTGCTCTACTCCAGCGACTACAGCGGCGTGGGCAATCCATACCTGGCCACCTGGAACAGCCTTAGCTTTTCAGCGTCGCCGGAAAACTCAGGGATGTGGACGAGCTCCGGGCTTATTGATCTCTCCATGCTCACCGGCGTCAATTATATTGCCTATCACTATACCTCCAGCGGCAATACCGCTGGCACGGCCACAGAATGGCGCATTGATAATGTGCTGATCACCAACGATGGCTGTATGGCGCCCGACGTGCCGGCTTCGAATCTGACATTCTCAGGGATAGAAAACGACGCCATGACCCTGACCTGGGAAAAGGGCAATGGCGCCGGCCGCATCGGAGTGGTGCGCGCAGGGGCAGCAGTGGATGCAGCACCAGTCAGTGGTACCGAATATACAGCAAATGCCAACTATGGCGATCCGCTGAGTGAGCTCGGCAGTGGCAATTATGTGGTGTATACCGGCAGCGGAGACTCGGTACGCATCACAGGGCTAAGCCCCAACACGGCCTATCATTTTGCGGTGTATGACTACAACTGCACGGGTGCATCCATCAACTATGCCGCCACCGCTGCCACGGCCATTCAAAACACACTCGACCCCGACGGCTCCGACATCATAGCACAAGCGGGGTATACTTACACCAACGATATAGACTATCTGCCGTACGACCGGCTCAGTTCACTTACCTTGGCCGAGACCATCGGTGTGTTTGGCTTTACCATACGCGATGGCGGCAGTGCTGCCAGCGATGCCGACGCGCTGCCCACTACACTTACCGCCATTTCCTTTTATGTAGATGCCGCGGAAAGCGCGCCTTCATCGCCCATACGAGCGGCAGCTTTGTACAATAGTACCACGCTGGTGGCCGAGCAATTATTTACAGGTAATGATATTCTAGCCTTCACCGGGCTATCGGTAGATGTACTGGACGATCAAAGTCTGGACCTGGAGCTACGTGTGACCTTTATGGATGAAGTGGTGGACAACGAGCAACTTCAGTTTACCATAATAGGTGCAGAAGCGGCACCGGCCGGATCACAGTTTGCCGAGGCCGATGCGGGCGGTGCACAAAGCGCCACAGCCGGTGGTGAAAACACGATACGGGTGACCGCCGATGATCCTTTGGCCGGCGACGAGTTGGTGTTTGTACAGGTGCCTGTCTTCTCGTTGCCTATAGATCAGGACTTTACCGTCGAGGTAGCAGCAATCGATGCCCGTGGCAGCCGCGACCGTGATGTGGCATTGACTATAGCCACTACAACAGGTACCGGTTCTCTCACTTCGCCTGGCGGACTGCAACGCACAACGGCAGGCGGCACGGCCTTGTGGAACGACCTTCAGTACGATACAGAGGAAAATAATGTGGTGTTCACCGTGAGCGATGATGCGGGATTGCTGGATGCCATCAGTACAGAACCGCTGAGCGCCAAGCCGCTGCTCGCCCTGTTCACCTTTACCGGTGCGACGGGAAATGAAATAGAATACGCACCGGATTTTCAGTCTGCCGACGTGTTTGTAGATAATATCCGCCGGGGCCCGGGAGTGGAGCCGGCGGCGCTGGCCGATGCATTTAATACCCGGAACTGGTCAGGAACTGAAAACAATGAAGATTATTTGGAGCTCATAATAATTCCTGATAATGGAACCAGCATAGATATATCGTCCATTGTGCTGGATCATCGAAGATCAGAATCTGGACCCAATACAGTTGTGGTACGCACAGATGCCGGGGGTGATAATTTTGAATCTCAGATTGGTGGGTTTTTCACGAATAACCCAACAAATTGGAATCGAAATACATTGGTCAATTTTGGTTCGGATATAGTCAATGAAACCAACACGGTCAGAATACGCATCTATGCTTATAATTCCACCAGTGATCTGGGAACCTGGGCCATCGATAATATTGAAATCAATGGCACGGTCACCGATGTAGGAGCGCCGCAGTTTCTGCCAGACTATCCTCTTGCGATCAACAATACAGCCTCCGGATTTGACTTGTTGGTGAGCGTGGATGAGCCAGGAACGGTCTTTTATGTCATTACAGCCACGGGCGATCCTGCTCCTATGGCGGCCGACATCATCAGCGGATCTGTGGGTGTGGCCAGTGGCTCCATTGAAGCAGCGATGGATAGCACGGAGTACAGTACCACCATTGCCAGCCTGCTCAGCGCCAGTGGCTACGATGTATATTTTGCCCTGCAAGATGCCCTCGGCAACGCTACAGCGGATGCCGACATCATCAGCCTCATCAATGTGCGCACCAGCGACATCAGCAGCACAATCGACCCACCCGTGGCACAGGTGCCGGGCGGTATGCTCGATGGCACATCTACCGCTGCGGTACCAGTATTTCGCTTTTCCATATCCGACGATGGCGCCACCGATGGCTTGCCTACTAAAGTGACTAAACTGCGTATTGAAAAGGTGTCCATGCCCAACGCGGCAGATTGGTCAGCGAACATAGACAGCGTGTCATTCGCCTTTGCGGGCACTATGGCCAACATCCCAATAGAAGCCCTCAGCATCACCAGCGACAGCATCGTGGCCTGGTTCGATAGCGCCAATTTTCAAATAGCCGACGGTACGGCTGAAGAAATTGTGATGTCTATTTATCTCAATGAAAGCGAATTGGAAGACAATGTCGCTTTTCAGTTCGAGATTGATGGCGGTGCAGGCAAAAACGCTACTTCGATGGTAGGCACTCAGTTTGCAGACCCTGTGTCTGCCGGCGTACAATCCAATGTGTTTAACTTAAATATCGGAGCCATCCGGCTGCTGTTCACCGCCCATCCTGTTCTGGTGGATGTGAGCACAGATTTTCAGATCGATGTAGCCGCGGTAGACGCCAATGGAAATATTGATGTAGACGAAACATCCAATGTGGAATTGCTGGTGGGCACCGGATCTGGCAATTTGTCCGCAGTCTCTACCCTCACCCGAGCGCTGGTGAATGGCGTGGCGTCGTGGTCGGATGTGCAGTACGATGCCAATGATGAATTGTTCAGCATTGTCGCCAGCAGCGCCACTCTGGTCAATGACACCACGGGTCTTATCTCTGTGGGTTTACCACAAAACCTCATTGTGCTTGGGGGCCAGACGCTTACGGTGGATGCGCCTGTGACAAGTATTACCGGATATGTGCAAATAGATGCCGGTGGAGAACTCATTTTAACGAGTGGATCACTTTTGCAAGTGGGCGGGAATTTTACCAATAATGGCACCTATACCGACCAGGGCGGCACGCTGGAATTCAACGGCTCTGCCTTGCCCGATACCCTGAATGGAACTTCACCCACACGTTTTTATAATCTAACCATTACCAATTCCGCAGGTGTGGTCAATGAGCTGACGGCCAACCTGGTGAACACACTGAAGCTGAACGACGGTGCATTATTTGACACCGATGGAGAAAATAATGACCGCAACTTTACCCTGCTTTCTACTGCGAGTAATACAGCGCGCATTGCTACACTCGAAACAGGTGCGGTGCTCAGTGGTGAGATCATCATGCAGCGATACATCGCCGATGGGCCTCAGGGCTACCGCTTTCTGGCTACCCCAATTAAAAACCAAACCCTCGGCAGTTGGCAAGATGACCTCGCCATACAGGGCGTAGCAGAACGCTTCAGCTCCGCATGGCCCAACGCCTATTATTACCGCGAGCCGGTAGGGGTGGAGAACAATGGCGGAGCCGACGGTTGGACGCCATTTAACTCATTTTCCAACCCTATCCCCGTGGGGCGTGGCCAGGAAGTATATATATGGCAGCGATACCTCAACAAGGGCACGGGCATTACGGTAGACAACAAAGGCGTACCGTTTACACGCGACGATGATGCCGGGGATGGCGACGACGACTACTACTATGACCTGTCGAAAACGCTGACGGCATATGACGGTGGTGGCTGGAACCTGCTGGCCAACGTGTACCCCAGCGAAATAGATTGGAATCTGGTGGGTAAAACTGACATCCTGGGTTCAGCCTATTATGTATGGAATCCGGACATTCAAAATTACTCCACCTACAACAGCGTGGGCGGAATCACCGACGCTTCAAGGTACATCGCTTCGGGTCAGGCATTTTTTGTAAAGGCGCTTGACCAAAGCACCTCCGAAGTGTGGGTGAACGAAAATGTAAAGGCAGATGTGGGTGGCTACACTTATCTGCGTGTGGCATCGCGGGAAGCAGAATTGAGCAAGATAAAGCTGAAGCTAACGAGCAGTACCAACCAGTGGGATGAAACGCTTATAGCTTTCGATGCGCAGATGCGTGATGACTTTGAGCCACTAATAGATGCCCAGAAGTTTGCTGCCGGCTGGGTGAATATGTCGACAATGGTAGGAGACAAATCGTTGGCCATCAATGCTATGGGTGAGTTGCGTGGGGTGAAACGCATACCGTTAAGATTGGAAACGTACACCTATGGCGCACATACGCTCACGGTAAGCGAGTGGCAGCAAATGGACCCTATGAGCAACCTGCGGCTTGTGGATCATTTTCTGGGAAAATCTACCACACTATCGGAAGACATGACTTACCAATTTACGGTCACAGAAAAAATCCCGGATACATTTGCCGACGGCCGGTTAGAACTGGTGTTGGCCACTCCGGTGGTGCTGGCATTGCCCTCGGAAAAAGCCAAGGAAAATGAGCCGGTGGCTATGCCTGTAAAAATGTCGAAGTTGGCCGACGTGCATGTGGCCCGGTTGGTGTTTGAGTGGGATGCCGAAGCGTTTTCCTACATAGGCATAGATGACATGGCGATAGATGGCGCCTCCATGCATAATTTTGATCTTTCCTTGGCGCACCAGGGCAGAATCATTTTTAGCTGGCAGGGCAGTGATGAGGCTTTGCTCGCTTTGCCGGATGAAAGCAAAATATTCAGCCTAAGGCTGCAGCCCACAGGTACAGGCCTTTCAACGGATTTCGCCCTAAATGAACATCAGTCATACCTCACCGGGTTGGGCGACATAGACATTCCTTTACATGCCGCACCGGGATTTATAGAATTCCTGGAGAAATATGCCATTGGAGGAAAGGTGCTTACCGCGCGGGGCGAGGAGCTACCCGAAGCTCAGGTGCAGGCAACAGGTGGTGAGCAGTATGTGGCGGTAACCGATGGTACGGGCACTTTTGAACTGCAGGTATATGGCAACGGTCAATTCACATTGTCTGCGCAGCAGAACATGAACACTTCAGCCAATGCATCAGTGTCTGTTTTGGATGTGATAAAAACCAGAAGACATCTTTTGCAGAAGATGATGTTGGCTGACCCACTTGCGCATATAGCCGCAGATGTGGATGTCTCGAAGGACATTTCAGAGGCCGATTTGCTTGAAATACAACAAGTGATATTAGGATCAAGGGCAAATTTCAGCACAGGTGAGCACTGGCTACTTTTACCCAATGGTCAGGACTTGTCTGCCAACCCCTTTTCTTATGCTACCGAGCGTGTGGTGATGGTCGATGATGGCAACGCCCAAATTGATTTTACCGGATTAAAGTTAGGGGATGTGGACTTTTCATGGAGTACGTTGGCTACACCTGCGCCGCAGGATGCGTGGGAATTGGCCTTTGATGCCACTCCTGTGGCCGGGGGCAATCTCGAGGTGGTGGTAGAGGCCAGCACGGAGCACTCACTCAGCGGATACCAGTTTACCCTGACATGGAATCCGGAGGCTATGCAATTGACTGACTTTGAAAACGAAATGGAAGATCAATTGGTAAATACGGATCAGGTCGATTTCGGCCGTCTGTCGGTTGTTTGGGATGAAAGTGAGGGCATCAGCAAATTTTTTGAAGAAGGCGCTCATCTTTTCAGACTGCACTTTTCACCCGTAAACAGCAGTGAATCACTCAACCTCGAAGTCAGTAATGAATTGACTCAGGCACTGGCCTACAACGAATCTCTGGGTGCTCTGCGCGTTCAGGCTGCGCAATTGGTACTGGGGGTTGAAGAAACACTCGGTAAAAAACTGCTTCTATTTCAGAACGTGCCCAACCCATTCATGGCCACTACGGAGGTGCCGTTTTTCCTGCCACAATCCGGAGCTGTACGCTTCACGATCATCAATATGTTAGGAGAAATCATCTATGATAAAGAAGCGGACTTTGATGCTGGTAACAACACCTTCTTCTGGAACCGGAACGAAAGTATTATAAAACCAAGCCCGGGTGTTTACCTGTACCAAATTGAGGTGCATGGTGAGAAGGCTCTGAGAAAGATGGTGATCAAATAGTCTTCGCCGGCAGCCTAAAAGAATTGCTCAGCAATGACAAATGAAAGGCCCCAGTTGCAAGTAGCAGCTGGGGCCTTTTTCAATAACGATTCTTTGCACTGCGCTCTTTACTATCAGGCGGTATAGGTCACTGCTTTGATGGCATCGATTGTGCGCTTTACATTAGGCAAGGTGGCTTCTATCAATGTGGGCGCGTAGGAAAGGGGAATATCCATGTTGTTCACCCTGAGCACGGGGGCATCCAGATAGTCGAAGGCATGCCGCTGCACATTGAAAGCCAAATCGGTGGCTATAGAAGACAATGGCCAGGCCTCCTCTACCACCACCATTCTGTTCGTTTTTTTCACAGACTCGATCACCGTGGTGTAATCGATAGGCCGTACGGTGCGCAAGTCGATCACTTCAACAGTAAGTCCTTCTTTTTCCATCGATTCGGCAGCCTCCAGTGCTACTTTCATGATTTTGCCAAAAGACACCACCGTTACGTCTTTTCCTTCCTTTACCACTTTGGCCTTGCCTATGGGTATCAGATATTCTTCTTCCGGAATCATGCCTTTATCGCCATACATCAGCTCCGACTCCATAAATATGACAGGATCGTCATCGCGTATGGCTGATTTAAGTAGGCCTTTGGCATCGTAAGGATTGGAGGGGACGATTACTTTGAGTCCGGCGGTATTGGCATACCAGTTTTCGAAATTTTGAGAGTGCTGTGCAGCAAGCTGACCCGCGTTTCCGGTCGGTCCCCTGAATACGATCGGCACGTTGTACTGTCCGCCGGACATGGAATACATCTTTGCCGCAGAATTGATGATTTGATCAATAGCAACGAGTGAGAAATTGAAAGTCATGAACTCGATGATGGGCCTCAGTCCATTGGATGCAGCACCAACACCCAGTCCGGCAAAGCCCAATTCGGAAATGGGCGTATCTACCACGCGCTCAGGACCAAACTCATCCAGCATTCCCTGGCTTGCTTTGTATGCGCCGTTATATTCTGCCACCTCTTCACCCATTAGAAACACCTTGGGATCGCGCCGCATTTCTTCCGACATCGCATCGCATATCACTTCTCGAAACTGCTTTTCTACCATGGTTCAATCAAATTTGTAGGAGGGCAAAAATAGACATTATTGAACAAATTAAAAGGCAATTGAATTTGGATGGTGGAAATAAAAAAAGCCCTCTGCTGTGCAGCAGAGGGCTTCGTTCTGATTTGATTATCTCTTATTATCGAACGGCGCTTATGAAGTCGCTGTTAGATGTGTATGCGTCAAATTCCAAGTCGCCGGCTATTTCTGATTTCAAACTGGCATCGGCGGCTATTGCCTTCGACACGTTGTCGATTACCTCGTCAGCTTGGTTCAGTCTGGCAGCTGCGATGGCAGCGCCGTAGTAGCCCATGGCGTATTCTGGGTTTTCATCTGTGAGTTGCTCAAAGGTGATCATGGCATTTTGATAATCTTTTGCAAGAATTTGTGCCAAGCCCCTGTTGAAATGGTTGTCTGCCGTTTCAGTGGCGTTCGACAGTGTTTTCACAGCATCGTCGTACATCGCGCGGTTGATTTCAAGAGCTCCTTTGGTGCTGTTGAAAGCATACACGGCATCTGAAGGCAGGTTGCCATCCACAGCTCCGGTGATGGTTTCATACGCTTTTTCCTTATTACCCTGCATGGCTTCTGCTATGGCCATGTTGCCTTGCGCATAAGGATTGTCTTTCATACGTGCAGAGATTTCAAGTTGTGTCAAGGCTTTCTCCACATTGGAGTTCATGTCGCCTTCGCCACGGGAAGCCATTTCCAGGTATACTGCGCCGAGGTTGTTATGAGCAGCCCAGTTGCCGTAAGTTTTTACAGTAGCCTCATAGATGGCCGCTTTCTCCTGAAGGGAGGGGGTTAGGTAGGCAGCATAGGCCAACTCACCATAAGAAAGGGTATCTGCAGCAAGGCTACCTTGTGAAATTTGTCTTGCCAGCACTGAGATCTCCGCATCGCTGCGTTTTTCTGTTACAGTAAGGATTTCGGTTTTGGCAGCACGCAGTTCAGGATATATGTTTTTAAATATTTCATTGTAAGAAGGCAGTTTGTGCAACGCATCTTCTTTTTCTACAAATGAACCAGGGCCGTTTACGATGGCCAATATTTCGTTCTTTGCACTTTGATCCAGCCCATCATATTCTTCGAGCATTTGCTTGAAGTTTGTCCAATCTTCTACTACTGGCTTCAGCACAAATTTGATAGAATCTGCAGCACCTTTGTAATCGTAGCGATCCATCATAGTGCGGTAGTATTCCTCAATTGTTTCGGCACGGTTTTCAGAGAGGTTGGCATTTATTCTTTCTGGTCCTTCAGGTGAGTGAGTACCGGTGATGGATACAGTGCGGGTTACGTTCTTTTCTGCGATAAATGCTTGCAGAAATTCGCCGCGGTCACTTCTTTTTTCTGATGAGCGCAATACAGAGCTGCCTTGCAAAAAGTAAAAAGGCACAACGGTTGGTTCCAATTCCTCATCGGGCGTCCAGCCGGCTACCATATCATCTTTGTAATCGTAGCTAACCATGGCTGCACCGTAGGAGGGTACTACAAGCTGAGAAGTGGTGATGAGTCCTTTTGCAATCTGAAGTTTTTCGGTGGGGCCTTTGGTCTGACCGTTTTTGTTGTTTGTGCCGTAGCCGTGTACTGTCAACACACCGTCGTTCATTTCTTCACCTGTGTAAGGCATTTCAAACGACTTGGAAACCCTGGGTTGTTGTTGGCTGCTGTTGGGGAATTCGTTTCCTACAAATTTTATTTCTTCAAATGCTTTTTCCTGACCGTTGTATTCATATTGTGGCTGCACAGAATAAGTGAGGTTTGGCTTGAGCATCTTCACGGGAAGAACTGCAGATACCTCGAACGCGACTTTGTCTGCATGTACTTCGAGTGGGTTCGGATCAACTTCCAATTGTTGCTCCTTAGCCATCTTCATCATCTTATTCATAGCACAACCATAAAAGTTGGCAATGCCTATGATTGCAAAAAGGTAAATTAACTTTCTCATCTGAATTTGCGTTTAGTTTTCATTGTTGGTTCCGGGCAAAAATATTGTTATATTTTAATTATTCCAACATAACAAATAAAAAATGCTGCTAAATTTGCAGCTCCGGCGGCTTACCTGAGACAGCCCTTAAAACGACCTTTATAAATGAAAAAATTGCAAAATTTTTTTGAGGCACAGGCTTTTGGTGTGTGTGCAAAACTAGGTGAAAAACTCAAACTGCCCGTTTCGAGTATTAGGATTTTTTTTATATACGCCACCTTCATCACTTTCGGCTCGCCGGTGATTTTATACCTTGGTTTGTACTGGTTGATGGACCTGAAAAAACTTCTGCGAAGAGGCAAAAATACAATCTGGTATTATTGACTTTTCAAGTCTCCGAACTTCCGTATTCTTCTTATGTGATAATCAAATAAAATAGACCCGGCATACAGGCTTTGGCTTGCCACTCTGGTGTCTAACCCGTTCTTTCTCTTCTGCATCTGACGACCAAATGATCGAATGGCGAACATATGGGCATATAATACCATAAGCGCCCGGCGGGGTGAGGCCGACAGCAGAAACACAATGGCTGCCAGCCAGTCCATCATCATACGCAGGGGCAGCTTCCACCACAACGCACTTTTTGGCAAATTTTTGATCAGCAAGATCAACCCGTTTCTAAAGTTTAGGTAGGTTTTGCGGGGGTTGGCCGCGGGCAGTGTGCCGCCACCGACATGATACACCATGCTTTGCGGTGCAAAACGTATACTGTAGCCCGCACTTTTCAGTCGCCAGCACAGGTCAATCTCTTCCATATGGGCGAAAAATTCTGTGTCGAATCCGCCAAAGGCGCGGAATTGTGAAGAACGTACAAACAGGCATGCACCACTTGCCCAAAATAATTCAGCCGTATCGTCATATTGCCCCAAGTCCTGCTCGAGGCTCTCAAAGATACGACCGCGACAAAAGGGGTAGCCCAACGTATCTACGTATCCGCCGGCACCTCCGGCATACTCAAAAAGGTGGCGGCGGTGATAGTCGAGAATTTTTGGTTGTATAGCGGCTATACGGTCATTCTCAGCAAACATTTGCAAGGGGCTTTGTAGCCAACCTGGCGTTACCTCTACGTCAGAGTTGAGCAGTACATATATTTCAGCATCCACCTGTTGCAATGCTTCATTGTAACCGCCACAGTAGCCTTTATTTTCGCAAAGCTCGAGAAGGCGCACTTGCGGGAAATGCGTTTTCAACTGCGCCACAGAATCATCGGTAGAGCCATTATCGGCTACTACTACAGTTGCCTCTGGACTACACTCAATCACCTTGGGGAGAAATTGGAGAAGAAAAGCGCTGGTGTTGTAGTTGAGAATGACAACGGCCACTTTGTCCATTTAGAACATTTTGCTCAGGTCGAGGCCGGGGATATTGGGCATCATGCCGGCAGTGGAAGTGCGCAGCTCTTCTTGGGCACGTATTTCTGCTTCTTCCAGTGCTTTATTGATGGCAGCTACGATAAGGTCTTGCATCATTTCTTTATCCTCCACCTTCACCAAATCAGGCTCTACTTCCAGTCGCAACAATTTTTTCTTGCCATTTACAGTGGCCTTCACCATGCCGGCGCCTGCCTCGCTCGTCACCTGTATGTGCTCCAGGTTGTCCTGAGCTTCTTTCAACTTGGCCTGCATATCGCGCATTTTGCCAAAAATGTTGGATACATCCATAATCTGTCTGTTTATCTTATTAAAACAACCTCGCCGGTTTTTGTAAATGAAACACCCATGTCATCAATTAGTTCAGCCTGGTATACGTAGGTACCCACGGGTGCGTATGTGCCGCCGAGGGTGCCATCCCAGCCCACATCCAACTGTTCCGTGAGGTATAATAATTCACCCCACCGAGAGTATATGCGCAGTGTGCACGATTGAATAAAGCGAGATTCAAAATTAAATATATCATTCAACCCGTCGCCATCGGGCGTAAAGGCATTGGGAAAAAAAACCCTGGAACGGTATATGACCCGCAGATCGTTCGAATACGCATTGGAAAACGCAGCATCATTGGGCACAGCCACTACCCGATATACGACTACCTGTGGATGGTCTGAGGCGGCATCCTCAGCATATGTAGTGTCGTTTCCCATACTTATGCGATCGATTAGGCTGCCGTCGTCACGATAGCGCTCTAATATATATTCGCCTACACCAAGCGCCCAGCCCATGTACCTAGACCAGGAAATACTTTCATCGAAATGTTGCGTAAGCAACACCGGGCTGGCAATCACAGAGGTGGCGGACGAGTTGCCGCAGTCGTCTTCGTAGCCGATGCGGTAGTAGTGCCTGCGGCTATTGATGTATGCGCCCACATCTACATACATATTATCATTTATGGTATCTAGCGGCAGGTAGGATCCGTTGCCGGTTCGGCGACTTATAAAGTATTCGTTCGGTGAGAAAGCTGGCATAGGCCATTGTAGCTGTACGGCATCATCTACTATTGTGGCAGTTATATTGTCAATGGCCGGTAAGGTGAGGTTGCTGAAAGCCGTGACGCACACCGTATCTGAAATGCTCGTAAAACCGCTGTTTTCCCGTAAGCGAATGCGGTAACAATAGGAAGCGTTGCATGCTACATCATTGTCGTCGATGCTGGTCTGCGCCGGATTGGCAATGGTTTGCCAGTTCTGGGAGTTCTTGGTGATCTCCACCTGGTTGTAATCGGCACTGGCCGTTTGCCAGGAAATGCGGTTGAACCCATTGAGTGCTTCACCGGAAGGCAGTACAGAGCAAGCCTCACCGGAAGGCATGGTGCTGCCGTCGCAGGGGTCGAATGCCACCAGCCGAAAGCAGTAAAAATTGTCTTGCGTGTTCAGCCCTTGCAACGCAATGCCAGATGCCTCGGCAGGTATATCCAGCGTATCCATTATGGTGTAGGGGCCCGACTGATTGGCGCGGTACTCGAGGTAGTAATTGTTGTTTGCATTGAGGCTATAGCCCATCTGTATAGTGCCATTAGAAGCGCTGGTGTTCACCACTTCTATAGTGGTAAAGTCCGCGGGTATCAAGGTGTTTTGAAGGGATATTGTACGCTGGGACACCGCACAATTGTAATTGGAAGAATCACTGGCCTGCTGTGCATCATTGATCAAACCCTGAACAGACAAGGTATAGGTGCCCAAAGCGGCGTATGTGTGTGCGATAGAGATACCCGCCGGAAAAGTACCGGTATTGCCATCGCCAAATTCAACAAAATACTGCGGATACGCCTGATCGGTGATGCGCAATCGAATCTCTCCGCTCTTGCACTGCAGCACGTTGAATTGCGGCTGCGGCGCATCTACTACTGTCACGAAGGCAGTATCGGTGCGGGGGTTGGCATTTTGCACCGTTTGCACGATCATGTAGGTGCCTGATCGGGTGAATACATGTACACTGTCCGGATTATCAAGGGGCAAGCTGCCGTCGCCCCAGCGGTAGGTCACCACCACGGAATCGGGCACACCAGACAGATCATAAGCCTCTACGGTGAAAGGAGCGCAGCCAATGTTGCTGTTCAGGGTAAAATTAGCGCTGAATTGTGCAAGCACCGGGCTCTGGCAGAGCAGCCAGGTGCAGGTGAGGGTTAAAAAATATCGGTTAAATGCGCTCAATTCCTGTATTTATACTTGGCATATTGACAATATACAACGCATTTCTGTGAAGCAACCGTATGGCGTCGTTGTGAGCCAGCACTTAGAAGACAAGTGCAATGCAGCTCAGCGACGTGATAATAACTCAATGATTTCTGGCAGGTTCAGATTTTCCTGATGGCCATCACGCATACGCTTCAGACCATATTTTTCGCTTTTCAACTCTTCTGTTCCCGCTACCAACACATACGGAATGCCTTTTTTGTCGGCGTAGTTGAACTGCTTTTTGAGCTTGGCCTGTTCCGGATACAATTCACTGGCAATGCCGGCCGCCCTCAGGTCGGCCAACAGCGGCAGGCAGTGCATCTCCGATTCCGCATCGAAATTGGTGATCATCACCTGTGTGGAGAGCAGGTCGGATTGAGGAAATAGTTCCAGCTCTTCCATGACATCGTAAATACGATCTACCCCAAAAGAAAAACCAACGCCAGATACGCCTTCCAGGCCAAACACGCCGGTGAGGTTATCATACCGACCGCCCCCGCTCAGGCTGCTGCTGAGTGATGCGCCGAGCGACTTCACTTCAAATATGGCCCCGGTATAGTAGCTGAGCCCCCTGGCCAGCGTCATGTCAAATTGTACTTTGGAAGTATCCGCTTTGAAGGCCTCCAGGTAGGTAAAAATTTGATTGAGTTCCTGCAAGCCGAGCTGCCCCTGTTCTGAGCCGGCAAGAAATTGCGCTACGTTGTCAACCGGATTGTCCTTGCCGGCGTCGAGGAGTGGTTCCAGTTTTTGGCAGGCCGCAGTGTCAAATCCCGATTCTGCCAGTTCTTCCAACACCTTATCTTTACCGATTTTATCCAGCTTGTCTATGGCCACGCAAAAAGCCCCTTCCTTTCCTGTGGCCCCAATCTTTTCGGCAATGCCGCTGAGTACCCGTCGGTGGTTCAGCCTGATCACATAGTCGACAATGCCCAATTGATGGAAGACCTCTGTGATCATCATTATATTTTCTGCTTCGCAAAGCAGAGAATCGGTGCCTACCACATCGGCATCGCACTGATAAAACTCGCGGTATCGACCTTTCTGCGGTCGGTCTGCGCGCCATACCGGCTGAATCTGATATCGCTTAAAGGGAAATGTGAGCGCGTTTTGATTCATCACCACAAAACGGGCAAATGGCACAGTGAGGTCGTAGCGAAGGCCTTTTTCGGACAGCTTGGGCAACAGTGCTTGCGCGCCTCCTTTAATGTCGGCATCATCTACCTTGCTCATAAAATCGCCGGAGTTCAGCATTTTGAACAGCAGCTTGTCACCTTCTTCCCCATATTTTCCCATCAGCACCGACAGGTTTTCCATCGCTGGCGTTTCGATGGGTAAAAAGCCAAATTTTTGAAATACACTGCGCATGATGTTGAGGATGTAATTCCGCTTCATCATCTGCTCCGGCCCAAAGTCGCGCGTGCCTTTGGGTATGGTTGGTTTTGCTGCTGCCATAGAAAAAATTTTCGCAAAACTATTAAAACAGGCCGTCAATCACGAAGGAAAATGCGATTAGGACATCCGGCTCACCGATGGTGCTATTACTTTATGGAGAGGCCAAATTCTTATAATTTTAGCTTTTGGCTTGTGCAGATGCCACTATGGCCTTCAATCAACAAAATATGCGAACATGAAAGATACCACCAATGCCATGGCCGAGTTTAAGCAGAGGCTCATCAACGGGCGCCCCATGAACGGGTGCTGGCTCACGCTGGGATCGCCGGTAGCTACTGAAATAGTAGGCGCGGCATCATTCGATTGGCTGCTCATAGACCTGGAGCATGCACCGGGCGACCATGTGGTGATGATGTCGCAGCTACAGGCCATGCAAGGATCGGGGGCCGTGCCCATCGTGCGCGTCGATCACTGCACCAAGCCGATGGTGCAGCACATACTGGACGCCGGTGCGGCAGGCGTGATGTTCCCCCAGATCAATACGGCTGAAGAGGCGGAATACGCTGTACGTGCAATGTACTACCCTCCGACTGGTACCCGGGGTGTCGCGCGTTCTGTACGGGCCACAGGCTACGGAAAATATTTTGACCAATATGCTGATAAACTCCCCAATCTTCTTACGGCAATTGTACAGATAGAAACACTTCAAGCACTTGACAATGTAGAAGCAATAGCTGCTTTGAGCGGTGTGGATGCACTATTTGTTGGCCCCTCTGACCTGTCGATGTCTTTGGGTATTTTTCAGCAGTTCGATCATCCGGATTTCCAGCAAGCGATCGATCGGGTAATGGCTGCTGCCGCAATGCATAAGAAAGTCACAGGCCTGTTACTGCCCGACATTGCGCACTATGCACACTACCACCAAAAAGGTTTTCGCCTCATGGCCTGTGGTTCCGACAACGGATTTCTTCGAAAAGGTGCTGCCGACATGGCTGTACAAATGAGCAAAATGGTGGATTGGTAGACTGGTGGATTGGTGCAAATGGCTCAAAGCTGAAAGCTCAAAGAAAAAGTGGACTGGTAGAATGGTGGAATGGATTGCTGAAAGCTCAATGCTGAAAGCACAAAGTATAAGTCATCCTGAACTTGTTTCAGGATCTGTCTAAAGAGCAAACAGATGAAGAAATCCTGAAATAACTTCCGGGCAGGCCTGTATAGCATGACCGGCTGGAATAGGAACCAGTGAAAAGCATTAGCAGACTATTTCTGTCGAATCCATACTTCCTTGCTGCCATTGGCGGGGTCGCTTCGGTAGGAGGAAAGGATCAGCTGGTCGCTGCCCTGTAGTTGGGCATGGCATTTCTGGATTTTGCCGGTAGCCGGCTGGTAGTATGTGCCTCCACTCCAAAGTCTTCCCTGGCCGTCATATCGGAGATCCTCTACTATTTTTTTTCCCTTTAGGGGCATTTTCTGCATGTGTGTGTCTGGGTTGTTCACATCCAGCAGCGGCTTGCCTGAGTCGGCAGTGGCCTCTTTGAGCCAAACGATGCGCCCTTGAAAAAGGTCACCAATCTTGTTGATTTGCATCATTTGTGTGCCGTCGGGCGATTTCCATATTCCTTCAAGATCTGTATCTTGCTGGGCCTGGGCTGACAGAAAGGGGGCCAGCGCCAAGAGTACCACCGTCAGCATTTTACCAATTATCCACTGCGTTCCATCCGTCTTCATATTTTGTATTTTAAGACATTGAGCAAACGATTGTCCGGTTTTTCTATTTTATTATCACCGGCCACCGATCATGGCCACAAAAATGATTAATGTATCTGTTAATTACTAAATGATGCCAGATGTAACTGAAAATGCACGTGATGCATACGCCATGCTGGTAAACAGGCAGCGCGAATTTTTCCGTTCCGGCGCCACGCTCGACATCGCTGTTCGTCTGCAGCAACTACGCACGCTATACCGACTGTTGGAGCGCTATGAAAAGGATTTTTTTGAAGCAGTTAAGCGCGATTTTGGCAAACCTGCATTCGAAACCTTTGGCACTGAGTTGGCGCTGATTAAAAAAGACATACGCTACCTGTCCAAAAATCTGCCCCGCCTCATGCGCCCCGAGCGCGTATCGACAAATGCTGTGAGTTGGCCTGCCAAAAGCAGAGTTTATCATGTGCCATACGGTGTTTCGCTCATTATAGGCGCGTGGAACTATCCCCTTCTGCTCACTTTGCAGCCACTTGCGGGGGCCATTGCAGCGGGCAACTGCGCGGTATTGAAACCTTCCGAACTGGCAGGGCATACTGCCGGGCTTTTGCACCGGCTTTTTCAGGAAGCTTACAACCCGGAATATATAGCGGTAGAAGAAGGCGGCGCTGAGGAGAGCAAGATTTTACTAGAGCAGCCGTTCGATTACATCTTTTTTACCGGAAGCCCGGCCATCGGCAAGAAGGTGATGCAGGCCGCTGCAGAACGCCTCACACCACTCACCCTCGAGCTGGGAGGCAAGTCGCCGTGCATTGTAGATGCCGATGCCGATCTGGATTTGTCGGCGCGACGCATTGTCTGGGGCAAATTCGTGAATGCCGGCCAGACTTGCATAGCGCCGGATTATTTGCTGGCGCATCATACCGTCGAAAATGAACTGCTGGAAAATATTGAGAAGTATATAAAGCAATTTTATGGTGACGACCCGCGCAACAGCCCGGACTATGCCAGGCTCATCAATGACCATCATTTCAGCCGTGTGGAGGGACTCATCGATGCGACGAAAGTATACTGCGGTGGGCATAGCGATGCTGGCCAACGATACATTTCACCAACTGTACTGCGGGGCAGCCAATGGGAGGATGCGGCGATGCAAGAAGAAATATTTGGCCCTGTGTTGCCTGTGATCTCATTCAACTCGCTTGAGGAAGTAGTTGAGAAAATAAACCAACGCCCATCGCCGCTGGCGTTATATTTTTTCTCTAAGTCAACCAAAAAGCTGGAGCAACTGCAGCAAAAGGTAAGTTATGGAGGTGGGTGCTTCAACGATACCCTTTTTCACTTTGGCAACCACCACCTGCCACTCGGTGGGGTGGGCAACAGCGGCATGGGGCAATACCACGGCAAGTATAGTTTTTATGCATTTTCTCACAAGAAAAGCATGGTGCTCAAGTCACGATACCTCGACATCCCACTGCGCTATCCGCCGTATGAAGGCAAGTTGAAATGGTTGCGCAGGGTGTTCAAGCTTTGATTTCATCCGGCTCATTGTGCCGGTGTCGCATGGTGGAAGGGGCTACGCCAAATTCCTCTGGCAGCCGCACCTCGGGATAATGCGTGGCGATGGCAATCTTTACTATGGCCAGATGGTGTATGGCGTGCTCTATGTTGTAGGCCAGCTCTCGGTACAGGCTGGTCGGCACGTGTATATTTTCGCCTTCACCAGCGGTAAAGCATACCTCAAGCGTCAGCGTCTGGTCGTGGGTGATCAGGTCGATTCGCCCGAGCAGATCTTCTGTTTTCCGCCGTGCAGCCTGGCGACTACTTTCCAAAGTTTTATCGCGTTCCCGCACATCATAATTGACCACACCGCCTGACCGGTCTGCAAGCAGCAGGGCAAAAATCTCCAGTACGTGCCGCAGATGCCTGCCGATGCTTTGGCCTTGAAGCAGCGGCAAACTGGCCTGGAACCCATCTTCGTTGAGTTGCTTGATCAACTGCAGCACCTGCAGCAGAATATTCTTACTTGTATCTCTGAGTGGCATGGCAGGAGAGAGGCATTTTTAGCATCCAATTTTCGCAGGGTCAAAATTGCATTTTTCACCAGTAGGAGTCAAAAAAAAAGATACCCATTGCACCTCAGAAGCTATATTCGCAGCGGTATGCAGAGGTTGAAAATAAGTGCGCGCCAGCGTATGCTCGACGGGCTGAATAAATGGAGAAGCTTCGAATATTGGCCCTACATCATTTTTTATTTCCCCATGCTGTTTGTCGGCCTGTACCTTGCCATTCGCGCACGGCGGCTGATGTATTTTGCAGGTGCTAACCCGGCTATGAAGTACGGGGGCGTGTTGGGCGAATCAAAAAAGAAAGTACTGGACGGCATTGATCCCGCTTATCTGCCAAAAACATTGTATTGGCCTGCCGGCAGCGAGGCATACTTTTTACAGTCTGCCATGTGCAAAGCCGGTGTTGACTTTCCGGTGGTGGCCAAGCCCAATGTAGGTGAGCGGGGGCGTGCCGTGGAAAAGTTTCTTGAACCAGAGGCTTTAAAGAGGCATCTTCAACATCATGATGAAGATTTTTTGATTCAACAATACATTGACTACCCGCTGGAGTTGGGCGTACTGTATTACCGGTACCCTGGCCAGGGCAGTGGGCACATCAGCTCCGTGGTGGTGAAGAAATTTCTCAGTGTTCTCGGAGATGGCCACTCCACCATCGGCCAGCTCATTCTGCAAGACACACGGGCCCGTGGCCGCATAGATTATTTGACAAAAAAATTTGCGAAGCGCCTGCATGAGAAATTAAATAAAGATGAAATATTGGTACTGGAGCCGATCGGCAACCATTGCAGAGGTACTACTTTCTGTAGTGGTCAGGCGCTGATCAATGCGGCATTGGTCTCTGTATTTGACAACATAGCCGCACCAATCCAGGGCTTTTATTACGGTCGATTCGACATACGGGTGCCTTCACTGCACCACCTTTACAGTGGGCGCAACATCATGGTGTTGGAGCTCAACGGTGTAAGCTCCGAGCCCGCACATATCTATGACCCTGACTACTCACTTTTTCAGGCCTACCGCGATGTGTTTCTCCATATGAAAACCATCAGCAACATCGCACGGGAGAACAGGTACTTCACTGCGGACAAGGCATCGGCTTTGGCTTTTTTAAAAGAAATCGCCCGACATCTCGCTGCCACGTCTCAGCCTGTGAACCCATTAAAGTCTCGCCGCTGATGCGTGTGCATTTTGGTGTTTTTTCATTATGCATACCTCTTGAAAATTGTATAATTTCAGGCTTTTGTACGTTACGATTTTTAGTCATCTTTTTTAAGCAAGCAGATTATGAAAAATACTATTTCGAGAAGAAAATTTATTGGTGCTGCGATTACCACCGTGGCCGGAATCAGCATAGTGCCACGGCACGTATTGGGGGGCAGGGGCTTTATAGCCCCCAGCGACAGAATGGCCATTGCCATCATTGGCACAGGCCGGCAAAGCCCCAACCTGGGCAAGCGCTTTATGGACCTGGAGAGCATACGTATGGTAGCAGCATGTGATGTGTATCAGGCTAAGCTCGATCTTTTTGCTAAAATGGTGGAAGAAACCTACGCCGCTCAGGCTGGCGGAAGCAACTGGAAGGGGTTCAAAACCTATACTGATTACAGCGAAATCATCAACCGCAGCGATATTGACGGCGTCATCATCGCTACGCCTGATCATTGGCATGCCAAGCCGGCCATTGAGGCCGCATCTGCCGGCAAGCACGTCTATTGCGAAAAGCCGGTTTCCCATACGGTGCGAGAAGGCCGTGCTATGGTGGATGCCGCAAAAAAGAATAAGATCACCTTCCAGACCGGTAGTATGCAGCGCAGCAGTGAAGGCTTCTTGCATGCTTGTGAGCTGGTGCGCAACGGATACCTTGGCGACATAAAAAAAGTGATTGTAAGTGTGGGCGACCCGGCCATACCCTGCGACCTGCCGGCTATGACGCAGCCAGAAGGACTACTTTGGGACAAGTGGCTTGGCGGTGCAGAAGTAAGGCCCTTTCACACCATGCTGGCCCCGGCACCTGGCGATCAGGGCTGGCCGCAGTGGCGACAATTTAGAGAGTTTGGCGGTGGAATTTTAAGCGATTGGGGTGCCCATATGTACGATATAGCCCAGTGGGCACTTGGCAAAGACCATACAGGCCCGGTAGAGTTGATGCCTCCCAAAGAGGCCGGCGCCACACGAGGACTGGTGATGCGCTACGACGACGGCATAGAGCTGGTGCATGCCGACTTCGGCAGGGGCTGGGGTTGTGAGTTTCACGGGACAGACGGAGTGCTGCAGGTGAGCCGCCAATACCTAGATACAGAGCCGGCCAATATTGCTTCCATTCAGATGAAAGCCGGTGATACCAGACTATACAAAAGCGAAAATCACTATCAAAACTGGATAGATTGTATCAAGTCGGGCGAGCAACCCATCTGCGATGCAGAAACCGGCCACCGGTCTGCCACCTTGTGCAACATAGCCAACATAGCCTACTGGACGGGCAAAGACCTGCGATGGGATCCGGTGAAAGAAAAGTTCGATGACAAGGAGGCCAACAAACACCTGAGCAAACAGTACCGCAAAGGATACGGCGTAAAGGTGTAGGTCAATAGAACGTACAGTGTTTAAGCGCCAGACCGCAGGCTAACCTGCATGTGGTCTGGCGCTTTTTTTTATGCTCATTCGGCCACCAGATCTATCCACACAGGCAAATGATCGCTCACGCCACCTTGATAAAAAGGCCCCAGATAGGTGCGGTACGGATGTCCGTCTTCATCCAGTAGCCAGCCAGCTTTGAAGATATTGGCCCCGGTGGTTGTGTGTAGCCCTTTTCCATCCAAGAGTGCGGCAGACAGCATCATCTGATCAAACTGCTGCCAAATGCCGGTTATCTCTTTATAGTAAATGGTGCCCAGGTTGCGCTCGTTGGGCATAATATTTTGAATAAGGGGCGGGCTGCTCTTGGCAAAAGGGCTGCAGAGCGCGGCTATGCTGGCATCTGTAGGCTCATCATTAAAATCGCCCATGATCAATATATTGGCCTGCGGATTTTTGAGAAGCACCTCGGCTACGGCGTTGTGCAGCGCCCGGGCGGCCAGCAGCCGCTTTGGCGCCGAAGCGAGCTGGCCCCCATAGCGCGAAGGCCAGTGATTGACGAACACGTGCAGCGTGTCTTGTCGGTTGGTGCGGAATGTAGCGTGCAGTATGTCCCTGGTTTTTTCTTGAAGCGGCACCGCAATAAAGCCGGTATCGAGCAGGTGCAGTGCGCCAGGCAGGTAGAGCAGTGCCACATCTATACCTCGCGGATCGGGGCTGTCGCGGTGCAGATGGTTATATGCATACTTGCTAAGGGGCGAGCGTTGGGTGAGTTGTCGTAAAACCGACTCATTCTCTACTTCGCACAGGCCCACCAACTCAGGGGCCTGCCAGCCGCCAATGGCAATGATTGTCTTGGCCACATCCGTTATTTTGCGGTGCAGGCGCCATGCATTCCATTGTTTAGCGCCAGAGGGCAGAAACTCCTGGTCGTCGGATGTGGGGCTATCGATGGTGTCGAAAAGGTTTTCTATGTTGTAAAATACCGCGCGAAGGGTGCCTGGTGCACGCGGTGGAGACGTCAATTCCTGCTGCGCTATGGCTGTGCCTGACGCTAAAAGCCAAATTGGCAATGAAAACAAAAAGAATATGACCGAGCGGGACGGGCCGATCGTCGCAAAATTCCCCATAAGCGTGTTCACCAGAGGCTGATGCTGAATGGTACTGTTTCTTGAGGGGCGACAATACATTGTTGATGGAGCCAAGGGGGTGTTTCACTTCGTCTTTAAAATATAGTAATCTTTTCTTAAAGCTCAGTTCACTACGCAAACTGCACTATTTTGTAGTGTTGTAAGAAAAAACATGCTCAAGATTCAGCCAAGCTTTCATCAGGGATTGGAATATGTCCAATTGAGCCGCATGCCGCTCAGCCAGGCTGAGTCGCTGGTGGAGTGGCTGCCGGCCACAGGTATTTTTTGCATCAATATAGGCGGCCATAAGCTGCGCGACTGTGTAAGCTATGAAGACTACGAGTTTTGGTTTGAAAATGATGTAGAGCTGGATATTGAGGTTGGTTACTCGCACTTTTAGTCACCCACCATTCTACTAATCTACCTTTAACCAGTCCGACTATCTTCTGACCTTGAATTGCAACCGGCCATGGAAATAACATCCAATACTCCTTGGCCTGTGACCCACAGGACATTTGGCAGTGGAATGGAGAGCTGAAAGCATTGATAAGTAAAAAAGCTTTACCAGTGAAATTGCTAGTAAAATGCTTAATAAGATGCAGGCAGTCCGTGGCTGTTCATTTTCTTTTCCAGTTGATGAAAAGAAACGAACCAAATAAGAATCTCGACAAAACAAGGCTGCAGGAAATGTTCTATGGGCCACAGACCATGGAAATGGTTGCACACGGCTGTTTTGACGAGCCTGCGCGCATGATTCGCGGCGGCCATTGCCAATAGCCGACAGATGCTGAAACAAGTTCAGCATGACCCGCTGAGAGAAAGGCCTGTGGAATGAGGAGGGTACTGCAAGAGCCTCTATCCAGTCCTTACCTGGGGAGATCTCGGACCATACGCGCTATGGATTGAGAAGTCAGCAGAGGCCATAGTAGCTGTGGGAAACGTGTGCTGAAAGACAGGGAGGTCTTACAAAACAGTGAAGGGAGACAACCCGATCTTAGGTACTACCATTACGCTATCACGACTTAGAAAGAGGGGATATGAAAGCATGATGGATTACTACTTAAAATTCAAACCTTACATTCAGCGAACCGCCCAGTACAAAACCCGTATGCTGGGCGGTGTGAGAGGCGCACCGCGTCAGTTATCGCTGGCGGGCCGTCTACTCGATTACCTATCGTTTTTTTTTATTTTTTCCTGAAGCTGTATCCTAGCCAATTCTTGCATGTTAAAATATTGATGAAATGTCCACACAATATTATTCATTTGTTTATGTTCTTGGCAGATGAAATTATTCTCAAAGCACATTTTGTACACTTCAGAAGGTGAATAATAGGAATATGATTTATAGCTGTCAGACCTAAATATTTCGATAGTGATATATTCTCCATTATAAAAATCAATAATTCTTTGCTTTGTTGAATCGGCTAAATTCCATTGTTTATCATTTTTGACGGCAATAATAGGAGCGCCTTTTTGATCAGGAAGATCCAATATGCCGTATGATATTAAGTTATTCCAAAGTTGATTAAAGGCGGGTTCTGTGGATAATGAATGAATTTGTACACTATCAGTATTATAATTGACAAAACCACGGTTATATGTCCAATTGTTCTTATTTGTTAGTCTAAGTTCTACAAATAGTCCATTGATGTAATGTCCGCTCACCCAGAATCTGATTTTCAGAGAATCATTAGCTTTTAAGTCACTAAAATTTCCGGGATATTTATCGTGTAGGTCAACCATTGCATAGTTAGTCCCAGTTTGGCCGAATGTGAAGTTACTCCAAAGAAGCAAGGCTAAAATTATTGCAGTATTTGACATCTGTGGTAATATGATAGGTAACGTTCAATGCAGCCGTCGGGCCGGGCTTGTTGGCTATTTTCTTTCGTGTATCAATTTGGCTGCTTGGGGCGACAAATGCTCATCTTTCCCCGGCTGACGGCTGCATGGTGTTATGGGCTGTTTTTCAATCAGTTTCGATAGCAAACAATTGGATCAGTTTCTTATCGAGCTCTTTTATCTGCTTTGCGTTTATACTTCCTAATCTACCTATTACAAGGACTTTGTCTATAGTAGCTATTTTTCCAATTCTTATCAGCGATGGTTTCTTGAGTCCATTTGTTATGTTAGGTTGTAGAAGCAAGTCTGTTGGTTCTTGCCAAGGTAGTTGAGTCGAGATGAAACTTACTGTAACATCCAAACTACCTAATAGCAGAATCAAAGCAGGTCGCTTTTTACTACCTGTCAAATCCGTAAACGGAAAAGGAATTAGAACTATCTCCTTTCTGCATCAATACCTCTCTTTTAAATCACTTTCATCATATAAATCTTCTTCGTCATTCAAAAAAGCAAAACTGTCGGATTCACTTACTAAAGTTTCTATTCCTTTTTGAAGAATTTGCTCTTCATATTTTTTGAGCACAAAATCTGCGAAGTCAGCCACTTCATGGATTCTATCCTCAGGAAGTTTTTCTAAAGTTTCAACTGTCTTGTTAATTAATTCTTGTTTCTTCATGTTTTCAGTATTTTTTTCAATGTACAGATTTTATTTCGTATAGCCCATAACGCCTGTGTAAAATGCGTGTGCTCTACATTGGTAGATATTACCAAAGGCACCTGAAAGCACTCATACCAGAAGAATGCTCAGGAAGCATATGCATTTTTACACACTGTGTGTGCCCAGCAAGGGCATTTGGTATCTAAGATACCAAATTATTCCAGAGGGTGTAAGTCCCTTGTGTGCGGGAGTCGTGTCCCGAAGTACTAGCAAGTCGCAAAGTGGTTTACCGTGAGGTTTACACTGAAGGAAGCGAGACTGCAAACCCCGGTTCCAACGAATAGGAACTGGATACAGAGGCTGTACAGGTCGGATGAGGTAGCTCATCATACTGACGTCCTAAATGGTAGGAAACTATCAAGTACCTGTGCAGTAGATCCAGTGGATATTGGGGGAATAAATATGCCCTTACCTGGGGAGATCTCGAACTGTACGGGTTACAGTTTGAGAAGTCAGCAGAGGCCATAGTAGCTGTGGGTAACGAGCCCTGAAAGACGGGGAGGTCTCACAAAGCAGCGAAGGGCTGAACATTTAATTACGTCCGAAATTAGAATAGGACTGCAGACCTATGGCGCCTGTATAGGCTATTCTGAAAAAGGACAAGGCGAAAAAGTATAATGATAGAAAAATAACAATAAGCATTGAGTGAACCGCCCAGTTCGAGACCCGTACGCCGGGTGGTGTGAGAGGCGCACCCCGTCAGTTATCGCTGGCGGGGCCGTGTACTCGGTTCACATCCGTTTTAATTCTTCTCGGAGTTTGTCGGGATCTTGTTTGTTAGCCCACACAAGAGTTAGGCTAATGTAATCAGCTTTAAGTTCGTAGTATAATGTTACAAGAGGATGGATAAGAAGTTGCCGAAACTCTATCTGTTCGTAGGTCGGTCCCATTTGAGGGGTTTTCTTCAGTTCTTCGATGCGTCGTCTAGGCGATCAAGAAATTTGTTAACAACATCCTCGTTCCACTGATCTTCAATGAAGTTGGTTGTTTTGCATAGGGATTTTAGACCTAGCGGCGTCCAGACTGTTCTCATTTGCGCCCTAAGAGTTCGCGAGAATTTGTGTGTTCGATGCAGTCCTCCAGTCTTGCTGAGCTGGATTCATGGAGAAGTTCGAAAATAGTATCTGGAATTTCATTTTCTGAGTTGTGACGAAAATCCTCAATACGTTTGAGCACATCCTCACTTTGAATAGCAGTTATCCAAGTTATGAGTTCCAGTTTTCGTTGTTCAATGGTCATAGTGTAAACATAGGAATATTTGTGCAGTAGTCCAATGGATGTGAACGCCCCTGATAGGGCGCAGGTATTGATCTTGCATAGGGCAGTGATTTAGCGAGCCGAAGCCAATGTGCCGATGTGTCGGCTCGGCTTCGATGCTGCATTTGGCATGATTGGAAAAAGCCAGAAAGGAAGCGTAAGAACCTCATCCGACTAGGCGTGAAGCAGGGACAAGCCTATGCTTGGAGTAGAACCCGGATGGGTGGCTGGGCAACAGCCCAAAGCCCGATTTTAGGTACTACCATTACGCTATCACGACTTAGGAAGAGGGGATATGAAAGCATGATGGATTACTACTTGAAATTCAAACCTCAAATTCAGTGAACCGCCCAGTACGAGACCCGTACGCTGGGTGGTGTGAGAGGCGCATCCCGTCAGTTATCGCTGGCGGGGCCGTCTACTCGATTGAAGCGAGTTTTTACTTATGGGAAAGGCTCTCTCTTAAATGGGCAAAGCCATCTTCTATATTTTGAAATAAATCTTTTTCTGGTACAAGGTCCGGAATAATATCAATAGCCTTTAGCATATCGCATGGTTGTTCATTAAGACCAACGAGTATGACTTCGACATTCCGAGCTCGTAGGTCAAAAATAATTTCCTCCAAGGTATACAATCCAGATTGGTCAACATAAGGCACTCTGTCCATTCTTAGTGACTATTTCGCTCAAGCTGACCCACCTGTTTCGCTGCAAACTGACCCACCCCC
>CAZQVB010000043.1:31220-34430 GCA_964596645.1 uncultured Roseivirgaceae bacterium | reverse complement strand
GCATTGTTTTGAATAGATTTTTCTTTGGATCATTTCTTTTCATCAACTGGAAAAGGAATGACCGGCATTGATGCTTTGTAGTTTTTGAAGCATTTTAAAGCGATATCACTGCTAATATTTTTCCTTGCCTGCCCTGATTTATTCCAGTGTTTCAGCATCTGTTTACTTTTTAGACAGATCCTGAAACAAGTTCAGGATGACTCCGATTTTGAGCTTTTTGCTACCCTGTCCACCAACCCACTACTACCAATCTACCATCCCACCAATCACCAGTTTACGAGTCTACCAGTCTACGAGTCCACTAATCACTTCCGAAACTGACGAAACACCCGCGCTAGGCCACGCTAAACGGCCAAAGGTGTTTCGAAGGTTTTCCGGACAAGACTGAATAGAGGCTCTTGCATGAACCCCCTCATTCCATGGTCTGTGACGCACAGACCATTTCGTGCGGCAGGCACCGCGTGCATGCACCAACCTTTTCAGTCATCTTGAACTTGTTTCAGGATGACTTCGACTGACTTTGAGCCTTGAGCTTTCAGCTATTTCCACTAGTCTACCACTCACTACTCCACGCCCATCATCACAAAAGCGCCCCAAAAAACTGGTTCGGGATGTGCGGCCTTTATCTCGCGTTTTGCCTCTACAAAAGCACGCCTCATGTTTCCGGTCTCCAGCCAGCGATCATAAAAAATTTCCATGAGCCTGCCGGTAACTTCGTCCGACACCTTGAACATGCTCATGACCAATAGCTGAGCACCGGCCACCATAAATGCCCGCTGCAGGCCATATACACCTTCGCCCACCGATACGTCGCCCAGCCCGGTTTCGCAGGCGCTGAGCACCACCAGGTCGGTAGCATCGAGGTGCAGGTTCATGGCTTCAAAGGCCGTGAGTATGCCATCACCGGCGTTGTAGTTGTAGCGCGACTGCCGCAGTATGTCGCCGGCCCCGGTGAGCAGCAGCCCCGATCGGAGGAGCGGATTTTCTGCGGCCGATCCCCCGTCGGAGAAGCCCAGAGCCGTACTTGTGGGCGGTGTGTAGTAGCCATGTGTGGCCAGGTGCAGTACGCGTGGATTTTTTACGGCTTTAGCCTCTTCCTCCAATGCCGAGGTTTTAAGATATGTGGTAGCCTGCCAGCCGTGCTCTTGCAGCATGGCACTCAGCCGCACAACTTCGCGCTCAGTACCCGGCAGTGCCATCACTTTGCCCGCATGGTCTTCTTGCGCCGTGCTGTAGAACGTTGGGTCGCCGACCAACACCGCCGATTTGGCCCCGGCCTGAGCAGTTGGCCGCTCTCTCCTTCTGTACACATCTTTGGTATTGGCTACCAGTACGATGTCGGCATCGTCAAACACATACCCGCCGTCATCTTTCCGGAAGCATTCGGGGTTCATTTGTGTATACACCCCGTCGGGCGAAAAAAAGATGGTGGCGTGGCTGCCGGCCTTTTCTTCTATCGCTTTCCAATATTGCCCGTAGCAATGCTCGTCGGCCATTTGGTAGCGCATCATGTTTTTGTAGTATTTAAAATATTTACTCTCCAGCTCCTGTCCGTTGGCCAGCAACAGCACCTCCGGCCGATCGCGGCGATCGGCGCGCAGTATCAAGGCGGCGTACACCACGCTATCGGTCATGGAGTGGTCGAAATGCCGGAATCGCACCAGCTCTATGGCTACTTCATTTTCTTTCAACGCAGACTTTACTTGTTGCCAGTGTACACTCTGCTCTTGGGCATTGGCGGCAAACAGCTCCGACGATAGCGAGAGCTGCTTCTCCAGCTTTTCCAGCGCTTGAAATATGGAATCGGCCCCGGACCCTGCATGCAACAAATCTTCACTGCTCGATGCGCGGGCCTCTATAAGCGATTGCTTTCCATTCTGCCACAACTCAAACTGCTCTATCAGCCGTTGATCGCCGCTGTTGAGGATATTGCCGCGCATTTTGAGGCCGGAGTTCAGCAGTAGGGCCTTGGTGTTCAGCGCATTGTCGTACAGCTTGCCGAGGAGCTTATCATCGTCGTCTTTGCGGCGGCTGAGCACTACGGTATTGTAGTACTCGTAATCGTCGCGTATGGATGCCCAAAAGCGCGCTTTTTCCCGCTCACTGAGCGCGGGAAAAAATTGGCGGATAAACTGATTGCGCTGCTCTATCACCTCTTCAATAAGCAGCATGGCTTCTTTCTTATTGCCTTGCATGTAAGCCGCCCTGCTGAGCGCAGCCACGGCCTTTACGTAGTGGGGATGCGTGGCACTGAAATTCTTTTCTGCCCGCTGCCTGGCCGTTGCATATAGCTTCTCTGCCGCGGCATACTGCCTCTTTTCATACGCCACATCTCCCTGCAGTAGGTAGTTGTTTATGGTGTTCACATTGTGCCGTTTGCCCGTCTTGCCCAGCCATATGTCTTCTGCCTGTCGCAAAGATGAATCGGCCAGCAGATAATTGCCGTGGTAGATGTGCCATACGGCCTCCCTTTCCAACAGCTCGGCACCGCGCGGGTTCCGTGCATCAAGGTGGTCGGTGAGTATGGCCCTGGCGGTAGTGAGGTGTTGCTGTATAGCGCTGTGGTGTGGCTGCTGCCGAAAAAGTATGAGGGCCTTTTGAGCCAAAAGGTCGGCCTGCCCTATATGCTCTTTTCCCAGCACGGCCTGGTGTATGGCCAACGCTTCATCTACCATTTTCAGCGCTTGCTCCATATCGCCCATTTCAGCGCTAAGTGCAGCGAGCAGGGTAAGGCCGGGCAATGTCTTTGTAGAGGCTGCGCCATATACAGACTGTGCCAGCTCCAGTGCGCGCTGGCCTTGCGCCTGCGCCGCCAGGTAGTCGCCAGCATGCAATTGTATATGACCCAGTGCAGCCAGCAACGGGATGAGCTGCTTGCCCTGCGCGCCAAAGCGCTGCTCTACCCGTACCATTTCGCCCCTGATCATGGCCTCTGCCTCCGGTGTATCGCCCAGCTTCAGCCGTATTTCCGCCAGCTCCACTACCGGTAGCGGCCTGGCCCTGCCATCTACAGCGGCCTTTTCGATGGCCTTGTCTGCTGCTTCCAGCACATTTTCGGCATCATCATATTCGCCTTGCACCACGTGCAGTTTGGCTTGAACTTCCAGCGCATTGGTGTATACCTCTGCTTCCTCCCTTCGCTCTTTGCGCAGTATCTCAAGCGCCAGGCTCAGGTATTTGCCGGCCCGGCGAAACTGTCCGAAGTCGATT
>CAZQVB010000043.1:28311-31172 GCA_964596645.1 uncultured Roseivirgaceae bacterium | reverse complement strand
GGTGAGCTGGGCTGCGAAGTCCACGCCGCGTTGATGATCATATTTTTTCAATACGGCGTCAAGTGCTAGTTCCAGCGCTTGCTTTGCCTGTCCATATTCGTCCTTTTCCTGATGGTAGTGGGCAAGATGATTTTGAATGTCGATATAGCCTGAACGCTGTAGCGTAAACTCCGGCTGTAGTATGGCCCAGGCACTGTCTATTTCGGCCCCCGCCAGGTGGTTGGTGTACTGTACGCGGTAGAAGCCAAGGTCCAGCAGGTGAAGCATATAATTGGGTGAATCTTTGCCATAGAGACGGGCGGCGGCATCGCACTTTTCTGCGAGGTATTCTCGGGCCGTAGTTAGGTCTTGCTGCGCAATCGCATCTTCGTATTGGATGTGCTGTATGGCCAGCCGCACGGTGTGAAAGCGAGGTAGCGACCGTTGGTCTTCTTCGATCATTTTGGCCTGCTTGCGGTACAAATCGGGATTGCCCGCCTGCCGGTGGCTCAGCGCCCTGTAGTACACGGGGTACAGGTGAAAGAGGCTGCCATTGGGGTAATTGGCCTTTATTTCACCGGCTAAGTGATCGATAACCTCCTCTGCCTGCTTATAGCGGCTGGCATGGATAAGGCAAAGGATAAGCTTACCATTCGCCTTCAACACCAGCGGATCGTGATTTTTTCGCCCACTGCGGGCATCGCTCAGCGCTTGCTCAAAGGCTTTTTCCGCCTCTTTCCAGTGTTGGTTGGCTGCGTACAAATCGGCCAAAGCCCACTGATGGCGCACCTGTACTTCTTCGCCCCGTGCAATGTGCTTCTTCATCCAGTCTGCATTTACTTTTAGTGCAGAATCTGCCTGCTCTAGTGCGCCCCTGCCCAGCAGCGCCTGCACCGACAGGTTCACCAGTTGCGCCCACTGGCTCTTTCTCAGCCACTGATCATCTTTTTTCAGTTGGCCGGTTTCCAGCCTGGCCTTCAATTTTGGGGTGCTGTCTTTTATCTTCCGTAGTGCCGCGCTGTAAAAACCGCGTGCTATAAGCAGATCGACCTGATGTAGCGTGCTGGCTACACTGTCTTCGACAGTTGCCGTGCCGGACGCATGGAGCAGAGAATCGCCCTGTTGCTGCCAATGGGTGGCTTCTACGAAAGCTCCCGCACCTGCCGAAAGCATGGAGGCCCTGCCAAGAAGTCGCCCATACATTTCCGGGTTGTTTTTCATTTGTACCTGGCCTGCCGCCACAGCACGCTCCAGAGAATGCAGGATATCCCGTTCCAGACCTTGCGACATTTCCAGCTCGGCTTTGTTCAGGTAGGCAACGGGTAGATACACATTGCCCGGGCCCAGCTTTTTCGTGCTCTTCTTTATGAGCTCGTCGTTGGCCTTCATCGCCTTTTCTATATCGCCCTTCCCCAGGTATTTCTGGTATTTATCTATTTGCTTTTGATACTGACCGCTTGCCGGCAGGCTGGCACAAAGCAGCCATACTGCGGTGGTGAATTTGAAAAAGTTCATGGCTTCTATTATAAAAACTACAAAAGGTAGGGTACGCCCACCGCCTCTTTTTGGTGGATGAGGCAAAATTGGCAGCCATGTTTTTTCTCCATTGTTTTTCAACCATAATGCATCAGTGGCAGGGCTTTGTCCTTACGCTGACGATAAGAGATAAACTCATGTTGATTTTATGGTTTTACCGGTCTCAGCCTTATCATTATACATCTTTGGCCAGCGCACATGAAACACAAGCTGGATGAACTGATCTGCAACAAGAGCGCACAATATCGAAATGGAGAGCAAGGCATGAAGCATGTACTCATCATCGGCAACGGCATCGCCGGCATCACTGCCGCGCGGCACATCCGCAAATTATCCGGCCACAGGCTCACAGTGATCTCTGCAGAAAGTGATCATTTCTTTTCCCGTACTGCCCTCATGTACCTCTACATGGGTCACATGAAATACAAGCACGTAAAGCCCTACGAGGACTGGTTTTGGCCAAAAAACCGGATAGAGTTGGTAAGGGATTACGTCACGAAAATAGAGCCGGAGAGCAAGCAGGTAGTGACCGAAAAAAACGGCCGACTCACCTACGACGTGCTCATTGTAGCACCCGGGTCGGTGCCCAACCGGTTTGATTGGCCAGGCCAGGAGCTGAAGGGCGTGCAGGGGCTGTATGCCATACAGGATGTGGAAACCATGGAGCGCTACACGCATCATATACAACGCGCCGTGGTGGTTGGCGGTGGCCTCATTGGTATAGAAATGGCCGAAATGCTGCGCAGCCGGAATATACCGGTCACCTTTCTGGTGCGGGAAGAAAGCTTTTGGCGGGGCGTGCTTGCTACGGAAGAATCGGCCATGGTGAATAGGGAAATTCTGCGCCACAACGTCGATCTGCAGTTGGGCACTGAGTTGGTTGAGATTTTACCCGACAATACAGGAAGGGTGCGGGCTGTGCTTACCAGCCGGGGCGAAACAATAGATTGCCAGTTTGTAGGACTCACTGCCGGCGTAAGGCCCAACATTGGTTTTTTGGAAAACAGCCCGCTGGAGATGGATCGCGGCATACTTGTAGACCGGTATTTTCGCACGAGTGTGCCCGATGTGTACGCCATCGGCGACGCCGCGCAATATCGTGAACCACCTGCAGGCCGCAAGGCAATAGAGCAGGTTTGGTACACTGGGCGCATGCATGGAGAGGCTGTAGCGCAGACCATCTGCGGCAGCGATACACCCTATGAGCCCGGCCCATGGTTTAACTCAGCCAAATTTTTCGACATTGAATATCAGGTGTATGGTGATGTGAAAAATAACCACGATCACGATGAAGACTCCCTCTATTGGGAGCACAAAGATGGACGTAAAGCCGTTAGGTTGGTTTA
>CAZQVB010000043.1:14915-28268 GCA_964596645.1 uncultured Roseivirgaceae bacterium | reverse complement strand
GCCAGATGACCATCAAGCTAGGCGCAAAAAAAGACGGCACGCTAAGGGGCATAAACCTGATGGGCATACGCTACCGCCACGAATACTGCGACCACTGGCTGCGCCATGCCACGCCGCTTCGTGACGTGATGCAAAATTTGCGATTCGCCAATTTCGACCCGGAGTTTTTCAAACAATATGAACAAACCCTCCTGGGCCTATACAACAGGCGCTTCCCCGACCACCCGATTGCCACGACTGGCCGGCGGGGCCTTTTCAAGAGATTTCTCACCAAGCACACAGAGGCATGAAAAAGGACGTACGCAATATGATCCGATATTTCGGACTGGCCATGGTGGTATCGGGCCTGGCCATCTTCACCTTTATACTTACGCTTGGCCAGTACCGGCTTACGGAAGAAATGCTCGCCAAAGAGCTGGAGGGTGAAGTAGGTGAAGCCGCTGCGCAAAGCGCGGAAGGTATGTTGGGTAAAACCTTCACCTCCAATATTGCATTTGTGCAGGCGCTTGGTCAGGTGCTAGAGCAGGCCAACGACCGTGTGAAACAGCAATACGGCCTGAGCGACGACGACTTGTCGGCTATTATGATGAACGCACCCATACAAGGCGAGGTGACATTTTCGCGGGAGTGGATAGAGCAATCGCTGCAAGGGGAATCTAAGGCGTATCAACGACAAAAGCTGCTCGACTACACTGACTGGATGGAGGGAAGGTCTTTCGACTCCAAAGAAGCCCTGAAAGAGCAACTGGAAAGAACCCGCACCGACATACAAGGTGGCATAGCCGGTGATAAAGGATTGTCTGACTATACCATCAAAAACCTGAAATTTTTACTTACAAAATCAGCCAGTGTGGGCATAGTGGCCGACCATAAGTTGGTATGGTGGGTGCTGAGTTTTGGCCTGATGATCGTCGGTGGACTTATGTATTTTGTTGGCCACTACCACGCTACACAGCCCGGCATTAAAAACGACGGTGTATATCACCGCTCCATCAGTACGGTGGGCTGGGCGGGTATAGGCCTTGGCATTTACATGATAGTCTTTTATGTGGTGCTGTACTTCTACCCCGAGTACCTTACCAACTGGGTGCTGTTGGTGGATCCCATCAGCACCATGCTCAATGGCAACCCGGCTAGTCAATGGTTTTTGTATGGCTTTATGTACACCCTTGCTGTGGTAGTGATGGGCGTGCGTATGCTCTACCGCTACCGGCACAGTGCTTACCACATCATCCGCACCATTTCCGTTATGTTTTTTCAGTTGGCGTTTGCCTTCATCATTCCTGAGATATTGGTGGCGCTTCATAAGCCCGGTTATGATTTTAAAAACATATGGCCGCTGGACTATGATTTTTTTTACAGCTACAATCTGGAGCAACTGATGGCTTCAGGGGCTATGGGCTGGTTTATGCTGATCTGGGGCATTGCACTCATCATTCTTGCGGTGCCTATTTTCACCTACTTTCTGGGCAAGCGCTGGTATTGCTCCTGGGTGTGTGGCTGCGGGGGACTGGCCGAAAACCTGGGTGATCCTTTTCGCCACCTGTCCGATAAGCGGCTGATCGCCTGGCAGATAGAGCGGTGGCTGGTACATGGTGTGCTTGTATTTGCTGTTGTCAACACCATCATGGTGCTGTATGCCTTTTTCACGGGCAGCCAGGCTGTGCTGGGCATCAACAGCGACACGGTGAAAATGATCTATGGCTTTTTGATCAGTTCCATATTTGCCGGTGTGGTGGGTACAGGTTTTTATCCGCTGATGGGCAACCGGGTGTGGTGCCGGTTTGGCTGTCCGCTGGCGGCATATCTCGGTCTGGTGCAGCGTTTCAAATCTCGCTTTCGCATTACCACCAATGGCGGGCAGTGCATCAGCTGTGGCAACTGCTCTACTTACTGCGAAATGGGCATAGATGTGCGCTGGTATGCACAACGCGGGCAAAGCATCATACGCTCTTCGTGTGTAGGCTGCGGCATATGCGCATCGGTATGTCCGCGGGGTGTGCTCCGTCTGGAAAATGGCCCGGAGAAGGGCCGCTTTGGTGAGCCGATACTCCTGGGCCATGAGGGCGCCCGACCGAGCTGAAAGATTTGGGGGAATAGCTGAAAGCTCAAGGCTGAAAGCTGAAAGGGTGACTATGCCTAAACGAGGTTGACCGGTTGGTTAAGTCATTAATTCTTCGGGCCATAGAGAGCCAGAAGATCTTTTCTTTCCTTTAACGATGACTTATTGTAAGTCAGACGACAGTAGGACCTGGTAAACGGTGGATAGGTAGAATGGTGAGTTGGTGGAATAGCTGAAAGCTGAAAGGGTGACCATGCTTAAATGAGGTTGACCGTTTGATTAAGTCAGTAATTCTTCGGGCCATAGAGAGCCAGAAGATCCGCGAAAGGCCTCACTAAATGGCCAAAGGTGTTTCGAAGGTTACTCCGGACAAGACTGAATTGAGGCTCTGGCATGACACTGCTTATTCCATGGTCTGTGACGCGCAGACCATTTCGTGCGGCTGGCCCTAGCGCCCATGACAGCGGGCTGTGGGGCCGCGTCATGTCAATCAGCACTCTTTTGGTGCCCAATGTCCTGTTCGCCACAGGCCATGGAATACTGGATTGCTTCGCTTCGCTCGCAATGACGGACTGGGAGGCATGTCAGCGAATGAAATTTTCCATCCGTCCGCACTCTCGCAGCAAGTCATGCTGAACTGGTTTCAGCATCTGTTGGCTATTTTGGCAGACCCTGAAACGAATTCATGTGACGGACCTTTTTGTCGTGCTGAACTTGTATAACCTTTCTTATTCAGGGTTTCAGCATCGGTGGTGCGTTAGAAAAAACTGCCAAGATGATATTGGCTGCAAAGGATGGCGCTTACTACAAGGGCCAATACTTGTTGAGCGGGCCATCTGCGCCATAGGCAGGGTCTTTTTGAGGCAACGGTACTTTGACAATATTATCATCTGTTTTCGGCCGCTCGCCTTCTTTTCCGTAGTTCATGTCATAGTTTTCCTGCCCTTGAGGATATGCACCGACCACGCCGAAGTCGTGGCTCTGGCCGAGATTTTTGTGTGCTACCCCGGCAGGGATCACCACCATATCGCCTGTCTGCAATTTGAAAACCGGCCCCTGGTCGCCACCAAGCTGTACTTCGGCATGGCCGCAGTACACCACCAGCACTTCGTGCGATGTGCTGTGGTAGTGGTTGTAGTCATAAATGCCATTTTTCCAGGTGCCACCCCAGCCGTTGGCTTCCAGCACTTGTTGTGCTCCATCGGCAGGGTCAGGTCCAGTCAGGTTTATGGCTTGCTTGTACACCAGTAGGGGCAATTGCGAATTGTTGGGGTATGTGCCGTCGTCTTTCAGTAAATGTGCGGCAACATCCGGGTTTTGGTTGATTTGGCGCATGGTCTTGATCCTTTTTTACTGTTAACCCAAAAAGACACACATCGTGTTTAGAAAATTAACGCACTTCCTCACCAATCCGCGCTCTGGCTTTGGCACAGCAGTATCTCCCTTTCAAGTGTACTTATAAGTTCAGATTGAGCAAACGCGAGTGCATGCCTCTACATACACCACCGGGTGAACTACTTAAGATCATGTACAATGTTGGGATTGACCTTGAGCAGTTCGTTCAGAAAATCCACCTTATGCCGGGGGGCGATAATGACGGAATCCCACCTGTTTTCAGCGTTGGGACACCGTTATATTTTTTATTCTATTCGTCGATCATCACCCTGGGATTTTCCCCCGCTGGCGGGGGTAGGGGGTGGAAAATACCGAAATTCACATCATGAAACCGGCTTCTTCCAACAATTATCAATACAATAAGCATCTTGCCTCCAATGCCAATGATCTTCGAAAAGATATGACAAAAGCTGAAGCCTGTCTTTGGAAATATGTCCTTAAAGCAGGAGGCATGATGGTATTTACTTTCCGAAGGCAGCGACCGTTCTCCAATACATTGCACTATCAATTCTGTCAATCAGGAAATAGAGGATCTAGTAATCAAAATAATGGAAACAAGAGGCATTTCTCCCCGCATTCGCAGAAGGCAAAATAAATGTTGACTTACAACTGCCAGAAGACAAGCAAAGCTCCACCCCCTACCCCCGCCAGCGGGGGACATTGCTAACCTTGTGGAGTACACAAACTCACATGAATTACCTTTTGTAAGCGTTGCTATCGCCATAGGTTTTATCTCCTTACACTTATGAGTTCAGATTGAGCAAACGCGAGTGCATGCCTCTACATACACCACCGGGTGTACTACTTCAGATCATGTATAATGTTGGGATTGATTTGGAGCAGTTCGTTCAGAAAATCCAACTTATGCCGGGGGGAGATAATGACGGAATCCCATTTGCCATATTTAATCTCGATTCTATCCAATGAGGCCGCAGGAGATGACATAAGGCTTCGTGTTTTATATACAGCACGGATGGTATTTATATCAATGACGTTGTAATACAGGAACCCGCACTTGATACGGAGCTCGTGATGGCTGATGCGATAAGTAGTATTGAAAAAAATGTGCAGCACGAAAGCAAGTACTACAAGCACGATGGCAGCCGCTACCAGTATCGCCTCCATCGGTTCTCCGTGGATTATTGGCATCAGCACGGTGATGATAAGTGGTATCAGTACCAGCAGAAGTATGCCATAGCTCACCTTTGATTTGTACTCTTTCATAGTGCAAAATTGACTATAGACAGCGTGAATACCGGCACTATGCAGGGCCAAGCAATTCCTGAAGTCTGGCCCGAAGCTCTTCCGGCTGCAGGTCTTTACCAATTATTTCACCGGCCTCGTTGAGGAGAAATGATGCCGGAATACCTTCTATCTGAAAGGTGGTAATGACCGGGGAGTCGAAATATTTCAGGTCCGACACCTGTGGCCAGGTGAGGTTATCTTCTGCTATGGCCTTCGTCCAGGCTTCTTTGTTGCGATCGAGCGATACGCCGTAAATCTCGAAACCATCGTCGTGATATTGGGCATATATGTCGACAAGTGCAGGATTGGCCGCGCGGCATGGCCCGCACCAGGCGGCCCAAAAGTCGACGAGTACTACCCTGGCTTGCAAGTCTGACAGGGCAATGGTATCTCCTTGCGGATTGGGCAGCGCAATAGGCGGCATTTGGGAGCCGACGGCCACGCGTGCCACACTTTGAATTATTTCTTCCAACATGGCTACGTGTTTGGATTCCGGCTGGCGCCTGCGCATATCGGCCAGTATTTGCTCATAAAGCGGCAGGCGATCTTCAATGGCAAAGTTGTCGAAGGCGACTTTGAGGGCAGACAATCTACCATCCATCTTTTTAATGGCTTCTATTATTTCTTCATCGTGCTGTTGGCGAAGTGTTTCGTACGAAGCGCGCAAATCTTCCATCGCCGCACTGTCGCCGCCGGCACGTGCCGTCATGTACTTAGCATTCAGTTCATCCTGCTTTTGTACAAATTGGCCGCTGAGCTCGTCCATCATCGCCAGGTCGTCCATGGTAGGCGAACCACTCACTTCAAATTTTCCTTCTTCTGTATTGCCATCGGCAGTCACCGTCACATCGCTTCCATCGAGTATGAGCAGCGACTGCTGCTTGTCGAACATGTTGAGGTTGTAAAAATCCGGTTCTTCCACTTCGGCATTCAACTCAAACTTGCCATTTTTCACCTGCGCCGAGTCCACTGCTACCAACCCTTCATCGGTTATTCTTTCCAGTCTCACCCAACCGTCGTCTACCGGCTGCGCTATGCTGCCGGATATGGTGACCTTGTTGTCGCCTTCATTTTTTGGCTGGCACTGCACCATGCACAGCGCGAGCAGGCCAGGTATTATCAATGATCTCTTCATAGTGACTACGATTCTAAGGTTTCGCGCAGCAGTTGGCTGGCCACTTTTGGGTCTGCCTTGCCTTGCGTTCTTTTCATTACTTCTCCCATAAACATACCCAGCAAGCCTTTTTTACCCTTCTTATAAAGCTTCACCTGATCAGGATACTTGGCCAACACCTCGTGTACCACAGGCACTATAAAGCCGCTGTCGCTCTTTTGTATCAGGTTCAATTCTGAGGCAAGTGTTTCTACACCTGCATCGGGCTTTTCTAACAGTGCCGGGAAAAGCTTTTGCGAGGCAATAGAAAAGCTGATCAGCCCTTCATCGATAAGCCGTATCACTTCGGCCAGCTGACGGGGAACCAACGCGAAATCTTGAATGGACTGTCCTGCGTTATTCAGTGCCGACTTCACCGGCCCCATCAACCAGTTGGAGGCTGCTTTATAATTGCTAGTGTGCACACATATAGCCTGGAAATACTCGGCCATGTCGCGCGAGTCGGTCAGCACTTGTGCGTCGTATTCGGGTATGCCGTATTCGCTGATGAACTTCTCGTAAAGCTCAGAAGGCAGGGGCGGCATATTAGCCTTTATTTCTTCCAGCCACTCGTCTGTGACCACGACAGGGCTCAGGTCGGGCTCGGGGAAATAGCGGTAGTCGGTGAGCTCTTCCTTCATACGCAAACTCTGTGACAGGCCGGTGGTAGGATTGTAGGTGCGCGTTTCGGATACTACTCGTTCTCCCCTATCCAGCAATGCCATTTGCCGCTCTACCTCATGGTCTATGGCATTTTTTACGTTGCGAATAGAATTCATATTTTTCAGCTCTACCTTCTGGCCATAGGTTGTGGCACCGTCGGGCATCAACGACACATTGGCGTCGCAGCGGAGGGAACCTTCCTCCATGTTGCCATCGCAAATGTGGAGATAGCGCACCAGCCTTCGCACTTCGGTGAGTATGTGAGCGGCTTCTTCGCTGCTGCGCAGGTCGGGCTCTGTTACTATTTCTATGAGCGGCATACCGGCACGGTTCAGGTCTACCATGGTGTAGTCGTCGTTGGGCGCGTGGATGGACTTTCCGGCATCTTCCTCCACGTGGATGCGGTTGAGGCGGATAAACCGCTCACCCATATGTTGATCTTTCAGAGTGAAACCCCCGCCAATGCAGATCGGCGTGCGATCCTGTGTAAGCTGGTAGCCCTTGGGCAGGTCGGGGTAGAAATAGTTTTTCCTACAGAAAATGTTGAATCGGGTTATCTCGCTGTTGCATGCCAGGCCCATGCGTATGGCATACTCGAGCACCTTTTTGTTGATGATGGGCAGCGTACCAGGATGCCCTAGTGTGATCACGCTCACCTGTGTGTTGGGCTCAGCACCAAATACCGTGGCATCGGGAGCGTATATTTTGCTGTTGGTGGATAGCTGGGCGTGTATTTCCAGCCCAATCACTACGGTATACTTATCGCCAATGCGCTGCTTCATCCAGTTGTTCTGTCAGGATTTATCAATATTTTCTACAAAATCTTTGGCCTTGATCACCACCCTGTCGAGGCCGCTGATGTCTTTGCCACCAGCCATGGCAAAAAATGGCTGCCCGCCGCCTCCGCCTTTTATTTCAGCGGCAAGCTCCTTCACCAGTTGGCCCGCATGCAGTCCACGCGATTTTATCAGTTGGTCGTGGATCGCTACGGCGATTTGGGGCTTGCCATCTATATCGGCAGCCAAAATAAGGATAAGATTATCCACTTCATTTTTCAACTCGAAGGCAATGGCGCGCAACACGTCACTGTTGGGCAGCTGCACCTTGGCTACTATGGCGTTGGTGCCGTTGGCCGAATGCTGTTTTTTCAAGAGCTCCTGCTTCAAGTCACCTGCCTGCTTCTTTTGCACCTGCTCTATCTCCCTTGCCAACTGTGCCTTTTCTACCATCAGTCCTTTTATCGCCTTCACCAGGTCCTGAGGGTTATTGAGCTGCTCGCGCACCGATTGCAGTGTGTTCAGCTCGAAGTCGATATATGCTTCTGCTGCATCGGCAGTGATGGCCTCAATGCGACGTACGCCGGCAGCCACCGAACTCTCGCTTACGATTTTGCAATAACCGATGCTGCCCGTACGCTGCACATGCGTACCCCCGCAAAGCTCTACGGAGTAGTCGGGCTCGAAGGTGATTACCCGCACATATTCGCCGTATTTCTCTCCAAAAAGGGCCATGGCCCCAAGTGCCTTCGCCTCTGCTATGGGCACATTTCGCTTTTCGTCCCGGGCTATGTTCTCGCGTATTCTGCGATTTACGATGCGCTCCACTTCAAGGAGCTGCTCATCGGTGACTTTGGCAAAGTGCGAGAAATCGAAGCGCAGCGCATCGGCCGACACCAGGGAGCCGCGCTGCTGTACATGATTGCCCAACACCTGGCGCAATGCGGCATGTAGCAGGTGTGTACAGCTGTGGTTGCTCTCGATGCGGCGCCGGCGGTCGGCGTCTACCACACAGGTGAAAACCGCCGTGGGATCGGTGGGCAGCTTATCGGCAAAAAGCACGATGAGATCATTTTCCTTTTGCGTGTCGGTGATCTGGATGGTTTCACCATTGGCCGACAAATGACCGGTATCGCCTACCTGTCCGCCGCTTTCGGCGTAGAAAGGCGATTCTTCCAATACCAGTTGGTATACCGTTTTTTTCTTTTCCTTCAACTCGCGGAAGCGCAGCATGCCCGACTTGCAGTGCAGCACGTCGTAACCTACAAACCTGCCCGCCCCCGGGGCTATTGTTGTCCAGTCGCCTTTCTGCTGGGTGGCGGCAGCCTTGGAGCGGTTTTTTTGCTCCTGCATGGCCGTAGTAAAACTGGCCATGTCCACGGTGGCATTGCGCTCGCGGGCCAGCAATTGTGTGAGGTCGATGGGAAAGCCGTAGGTGTCGTACAGCTTAAAGGCAACTTCCCCGGGTATCACAGGGCCACTGCCAGAGGCAGCGTTGGCCGAATGCGCCTGCCGGTATGCTTCATCAAAGATTTTTATGCCGTTTTCCAGCGTACGCAGAAATGACTGCTCTTCTTCTCTGATCACGCTGGCGACAAAATCCTGCTGCTTTTGCAGCTCAGGAAATACCTGGTGAAACTGCTCGCAGAGGGCCGGCAAGAGTTTGTAGATAAAGGGTTCGTTGAAATGCAGGTAGGTGAAGCCATAGCGCACCGCCCGGCGCAGTATTCGGCGTATTACATAGCCGGCACCGGTATTGGAGGGCAGCTGCCCATCGGCTATCGTAAATGCCACTGCGCGTACATGGTCCACAATTACGCGCACTGCGATGTCTGTCTGCTCCTGTTGGCCGTATGCCACGCCTGCTATACCGGTGAGGGCCTGAATAAGTGGCTGGAATACGTCAGTGTCGTAGTTGCTGGTTTTGCCCTGCACGGCCATGGCCAACCGCTCGAAGCCCATACCCGTATCGATGTGCTTCTGTGGCAAGTTTTCCAATTGGCCATTGGCCTTTCTGTTGAACTGTATGAACACCAGGTTCCAAATCTCGATCACCAGCGGGTGATCTGTATTCACCAGCTCGCGTCCGGGCGATTGTGATACTTCTTCGGCCGGCCGCAGATCAATGTGTATTTCGGAGCAAGGGCCGCATGGGCCTGTATCGCCCATTTCCCAGAAGTTGTCTTTTTTGGACCCGTCCAAAATTCGCTCTTCCGGCAATATCTTTTTCCATATGGCGCGCGCCTCCTCATCGGCGGCCAGAGCCTCTTGCACGTCGCCGCCAAACACGGTGGCATACATGCGGTCTTCGGGCAAATGATACACCCTGGTGAGCAGCTCCCAGGCCCACTGTATGGCTTCAGTCTTGAAGTAATCGCCAAAAGACCAATTGCCAAGCATCTCAAACATGGTGTGGTGGTAGGTGTCTATACCCACCTCTTCCAGGTCGTTGTGTTTGCCAGAAACACGCAGGCATTTCTGGGTATCGGCCACCCGGGGTTTGATCGGCTTTTTGTTTCCCAGGAAATAGTCCTTAAAAGGATTCATTCCGGCGTTGGTAAACATCAGGGTGGGGTCATCCTTTACCACGATTGGCGCTGATGCTACAATCTGGTGGCCTTTTTCACTAAAAAAATCTAGAAATTTTTGCCTTATAATACGTGCGTTCATGTATTCGCGTTAGTTACCCGCTTTAGTTTTGTCTGGTAGCTGAATTAATAACTATCTTGCGGCCGGTGTAAGGCTTATATGATCGGGGCATTTTTATCAAAAAACACCGCAAAATTACAAGATTTTACAGTAGCATCTATAATGGCCAGAATAAAATATTATTACGACACAGAGACCTGCAAGTACGAACGCATTCGTATTTCTAAGTGGGATATCTTCCTGAACCTGTTGGGATTTCTCTCTGTAGCCATGATCCTGGCCATTGGAATTGTTTTCGTCTTTTCTACTTACTTCGAATCACCCCAGGTGTCGCTGTTGAAGAAAGAGAACAAAGAGCTGCTGTTGTATTATGAAGAAATGCAGAAAGAGCTGCGCAATATGGACGACATGATGGCGGCCCTGCAGGAGCGCGACGACGACATTTACAGGGTAATATTCGAAGCCGACCCCATACCAGCTACCGTACGCGAAGCGGGTGTAGGTGGCACCGACCGCTATCGGGCTTTGCGTGAGAACCGGCTGAAAAGAGAAAAGCTGGTGCTGGAGTCTTTCGAAAAGATCGACAAGCTGAAAAAGAAGATGTACATCCAGACCAAGTCGTACGACGACATCCGTCAGCTGGCGCTGAACAAAACGGAGATGTTGGCTTCCATTCCGGCCATACAGCCTATATCTAACCGGGAGCTTACCCGACTGGCCTCGGGCTTTGGCATGCGCATGCACCCCATACTGAAATACCGCAGAATGCACGCGGGCATTGATTTCTCTGCCCCACAAGGCACCCCCATATACGCCACCGGCGATGGCAAGGTGACCCGTGCCAGCCAATGGGGCTCTGGTGGCCTTACCGTGACCATCGATCATGGATTTGGCTATGAAACACGGTACCTACACATGATAAAGTTTGAAGTACGGCAGGGCGACCGTGTGAAACGCGGCGATGTGATTGGCTACGTGGGCAGCACGGGTATGTCTTCGGCACCGCACTGCCACTACGAAGTGTGGAAAGACGGTCAAGCGGTAAACCCTGTATACTATTTTTACAATGACGTAAGCGAAGAGGAATTTGACAAGATCCTTGATCTGGCCTCCACAGAGAACCAATCCCTCGGATAATCGCCTGCTGACATCCGGGTGTGGATAAACAATCCGTACCCGGTGCACTTTTTTATAATATCACTACTGTACATGCACACGCGCTTTTTCCTTTTGGCTATTGTGGCCGTCTGCCTTCAGCTTTGGTCGTGCAAAACTGTACGCGTGGCTTCTGTATCGCCTGCTGCTTATTCACCCTATCCGCTTGTTCAGATTGATACTGTAGCCTTTCAGGCCATGCTCGATTCGCTGGCCTACGCAGACTCCATAGCCACTGCCCAGGCATTGGCCAATATTTTCCCAGAGCCCACCACCCCCGACACCATCAGCATGGTAGGTGTAGGCGACATCATGCTGGGCACTGACTTTCCTGAAGCTTCCTACCTGCCACCGCGCAGCACGCGGCTGCTGAGCGAGGTGGCGCCGATACTGCGCAATGCCCACGTCACTTTCGGCAATTTGGAAGGCACACTGCTGGATGGTCCGGGCGAGCCCAAGCAATGCCAAAACCCCGATGTGTGCTACCTGTTCAGGTCGCCCACCCACATGGCGGAGCAGCTGAAGGAGGCCGGCTTTGATGTACTCAGCCTGGCCAACAATCACAGTGGCGACTTCGGGAGCGCCGGCCGAAAAAGCACACTGCGCACCCTCGACAGTCTCGACATACACTACGCCGGTTTTGAAGATGTGCCTTATACTATTTTTGAAAAAGAGGGTATCACTTACGGCATGGCTGCCTTTGCGCCCAACAGAGGCACGGTGAGCATCAACGACCACGACTATGCCGCCCGACTGATACGCCACCTCGATTCGCTCTGCCATATCGTTATTGTCTCTTTTCATGGTGGTGCTGAGGGAAAAGACCATGAGCACGTGCCCCGGAAAAACGAGATTTTTTATGGTGAAAACCGCGGAAACGTATACGCCTTCGCCCGGGCGGTGATCGATGCCGGTGCCGATGTGGTGTTTGGCCACGGGCCGCATGTAACGCGTGCGATTGATCTTTACAAAAACCGCTTTATCGCCTACAGCCTGGGCAACTTTGCCACCTATGCCAGGTTCAACCTGAGCGGACCCAATGGCCTTGCGCCCATCGTAAAAGTGTATATGAAAAAAGATGGTACTTTTCTTTACGGGCAGATTTTTCCTATCATTCAAAAAGGCGCCGGCGGGCCTGTCATCGACCCGTCCAAACAGGTTATTTTTAAAATTCAGGAATTAACGCACATTGACTTTCCTGAGGCAAAACTGCAGGTTGACGACTCGGGATTAATTAATTATCTTCAGCACGATTTTTAGAATATGCCTTACAAGGAAAAAGTAATTGAGAAGAAGTATTTTTCGATCGGTGAAGTCGCCGATTTGCTTGGAGTAGCCACTTCGCTCATTCGTTTTTGGGAAAGTGAGTTTGACATCATTAAGCCCAAAAAAAACCGCAAAGGCAACCGGCAGTTTACCCGCGAAGACATAGAAAATGTAAAGCTGATCTTTCATCTGGTAAAAGAGAAAGGCTATACGCTACAAGGCGCCAAAGACCTGCTGCGAAGCAACTCTGAGTCGGTGAAAGAAAAGGTGGAATTACTCGACAGCCTCAGGCGCATACGGGAATTTCTGGTCGATATACGGTCTCAGATCAAATAGCCACTTTGCCGATGCACGACGAACGCGTATATCAGGTGGCCCTGAGCATGGTGCCTGGCATCGGCGACATCACAGCAAAAACCCTCCTTAGCTATTGCGGCAGTGCAGCTCAGGTATTTTTAAAACCCAAAGGCAAGCTCGCCGGCATACCCGGCATCGGCAGCTATACCGCTTCCAACATCAGTGACTTTCGCGATTTCGACAAGGCGCAGCACGAGATAGAGCGCTGCGCACAGGCCGGTGTGCAAATACTGTTCATTACCGACCCCAACTACCCCAGACGCCTGAAACATGCGCCCGATGGCCCTTTGCTTATCTACTTCAAGGGTAAGGCCGACCTGAACCAGGCCAAGGCAGTGGCCATTGTAGGCACACGCCGGCATACCAGCTATGGCGCCGATATGGTGGAAGAACTGGTGGCCGGTCTCAAAGCGCACAACCCACTGCTGGTGTCCGGCCTGGCATACGGCATCGACATATGTGCCCATAAGGCGGGCTTAAAAAATGGCCTGGAGAATATAGGGGTGCTCGCCAGCGGACTCGACAAAATATACCCCGACATGCACCGGGAGATCGCCTACGACATGATGCAGCATGGCGGGCTCATCACAGAAAATACACTGGGCACCAAGCCTGAATCCCATTTTTTTCCG
>CAZQVB010000043.1:0-14905 GCA_964596645.1 uncultured Roseivirgaceae bacterium | reverse complement strand
GGCGACCGTCGTCGTGCTGTGGTCTCTGATCGGCCTCGCGCTGTTCGCGCTCATCATCGCCGCCGGGCTGCTCGGTGCGCGCGCGCGCGATCTGCGACTTCATCGCCGGCATGACGGACCTCACCATAGTGGTGGAAGCGGCCGAGAAGGGTGGCGCCCTCATCACGGCAGAACTAGCCAATTCGTACGACAGGGAAGTATTCGCCGTGCCCGGCTCTACCGATCGCCACTACTCCAAAGGCTGCAACAACCTGATCAAGCAAAATAAGGCGCACCTGATCACCTCTGTGGCCGACATTGAATATGTGATGAACTGGGACGCTGCAGCGCCTGGCACAGGCCGAGCGCCACAATCCATAGACCTAAGCATGCTGGATGAACAGGAGCAACGGGTGATACAAACCATACAGGAGCATGCAGAAGATATCATGATCGATGAGCTGAGCTGGAAGGCACAGATACCTTTGAATAAATTGGCTGCGCTGATTTTGAACCTCGAGTTCAAAGGATTGGTTAAATCCCTGCCGGGCAAGAAATACAAAATTGCCTAGCTCGTTTCGTAACCGGAAGAGGCGGATATGTCTAATTTTTACACCATTCTGGAAATTGATCAGCAGGCGGGCCCGCGTGAGATAAAAGCGGCATACCGCCGGCTGGCGCAAAAGTACCACCCGGACAAAAATCAGGGTGATGAGCGGGCGGCTAAGAAATTTGTAGAAGTACTGGAAGCGTATCAGGTGCTTTCCGATCCTGCCGCACGCCAGCAGTACGACGATAAGCTGCAATATGGCGATTACATAGAACTGGCCAGGGCACTCAGCCGGCAGCGACCATACCGGCCACCACCACCTCAATACTACCGCTACCGGCCTCCTGTGCAGTACACCCGAAAAGCGTATATACTCGGTGGCGCATTTATTCTGGGGCTCGTGCTCGTCACGCTGTTCGTGCCATTTTTCATGCTGCGCACCACCTCGGAGCGGCATTACGACCTGGCGATGCAGAACTATCACAATCAGCAATACTACGCCGCCCTCGATCATATAGACCTTTCCATTCGCGATTTTGGAACCAAAAATGCCGAAGCATTCCTTCTGGCAGGAGAAATACTGGTGAGCCAGTTTGACAACTACCCGTATGCGCTGAAATACCTGAAAAAAGGGCTGGACAGCCGGCCTGAACCGGCTACGGCGTCGGCCTTACACTACTACGCCGGCCTCAGCTACTTCAACCTGAAAAAGGATGACGAGGCGCTGAACCATTTCGAACAGGTCCATGCCGACAACAGATTTTACGACAGTGCCCAGTACCACCAGGGGCTCATCACATGTTTTCAGCACGAAAGCCCCGCAGAGGCCTCCGATATATTTTCTCGCCTGCTCAGCCGCAATCCCGACTACGACGAGGCCCGGTACTTTCGCGCCTACTGCCGGCAGCAAACCGGAAAACACGAGCAGGCCATCGATGATTATGAAATACTGCTTCAACGGCAATTTGAACCGGCCGCCACGCACTACCACAAAGCCAAATCGGAGCTGAAGCTTGACCGCCACACTGAGGCATGCTCAGACCTACAGGTGGCAGCGGATTATAAACTTGAGGAGGCGCAACAATTGCTCGAATTGTATTGTGTGAGGCATAACGCCGATACTGTGGCCGGTGGGGAATGATGGCACAGTTCAATAATCTATTTATAATCATGTAATCATGAGAAGTAGCATACTTGGCCCATGCTTTTCCTTTTTGCCAGATGGAATTTCTCGTCTGTCCTACTTTAATAGCAAGAGGATGCGCTACACATATGACGAATAAAACTAACTTTAACAACCGCTATAGAAATCGTGGAAATACGATAAACGCCAATAGCAATAAGCCAAAGCAGGCCAGTGCTTTGCCTCATTTTTTATCACATTTTAAGAACACTACTTTTTTATGCCGTTAAGAATCTTTCTTTTGTTTTCAGCCATCATATTTAACCATCATTTGGCTGTGGCTCAGGATAAAGCCTGGCAAATCAATGACAAGCTCGGCCGGGGTGTGAACTACGGAAATATCTTTGAAGCACCCGATGAAACCGCCTGGGGCAATCCCTGGAAACCTGAATACAGTGAAATAATTGCTGGTTTGGGTTTCGACCATGTCCGCATTCCAATTCGCTGGGCCACACGTCAGGCAGCTGCTGAGCCCTACACGCTGGAGCCAGCTTTTATGGCACGCATTAAAGAAGTGGTAGATAAAGCCCTGGACGACGGCCTGTATGTCATCATCAATACGCACCACTACGAAGATTTATACGACGAGCCTGCAATGGAAAAAGCACGATTTCTGAGTCAGTGGGAGCAAATAGGCAGGTACTTCAAAGACTATCCCGACAGCCTGCTCTTCGAAATATTGAACGAACCGCACGGCAACCTGTCGGCCGAAATCTGGAATGAATATGCGGCCGACGCCCTTGATGTGATTCGCGACAGCAACCCGGACCGTGTGGTGCTGATTGGCACAGCCGAATATGGAGGCACCCGCGGTCTTTCTAAGCTGCAACTGCCTGATGACGAAAACCTTATCCTTACGGTGCATTATTACAGCCCCATGCAGTTTACCCACCAGGGCGCCAACTGGGTGGGTGCTGACGCCGACGCCTGGCTAGGCACCACGTGGAACGATACAAAATACGACCGCGAAGCGGTGATGCAAGAAATGGCGAGTATAGAGTCCTTCAGCGCTCAGCATAACATTCCCGTGCACATCGGAGAATTTGGCACGTACGGAAAAGCCGACATGACATCGCGCATCCGTTGGACTACCTTCCTCTCCCGATACATGGACTCTAAGGGCTGGAGCTGGGCTTATTGGGAATTCAGCTCTTCTTTTGGCTTTTATGACAAAAGCTCCAAACAATTGCACCAAGGATTGGTGGATGCCCTGCTGCACAATCCTATGCCTGAGCAACAGCAATACCTGCATTTCCCGGTTTATCAGTCAAACTTTTCCTCCTCTGCCGACGGCTGGTCACTAAATGTACTCGACACAGCCCAGGCCACCATGGCAACCAACAACGCTGCCCTGGATGTGGCCATTCAGAAAAAAACAGGCAAAGATTGGCACATTCAGTTGCTGAAATCTCCCATACTGATGGAGCAAGGCAAGCGGTACCTGCTCAGTGTAAAAGCCCGATCGGCCAATCAAAAGAGGTTTGCTGTGCAATTGAGCGGCAGCCTCGCCCCCTACACTTTATACTCGGACAACCTGGGCTGCCAGTCCGATGCCGAAGCTTCGACATGCTACATGGTGTTTGTGATGAAGAAGCCCGACGACAGCCGTGCGAGAATAGCCATGAACATAGGAGGCGACACAGAAGACCTTAGTATACTGGAAGTGCGCCTGGAAGAGGTATTGCTGGAATCGGAAATAGCGCAAATCACTGCCATAAACGACAAGATAAACTTGCCGGCAAGCATACTTTACCCAAACCCGGTGGGTGCCGATAGCCTGGCCAAACTGACGCTGGAAAATGACTCGCTGATGGAGATCACCATGTACGATGCCCGGGGCCGGCTGCTGAGGCAAACAAGGGAGACAGGCATAGCCGAGGCAATGGGAAATAATCAAATTTACTCCATCGACTTTTCAGGAATGCCCAAAGGATTTTGCTTTTTGAAAGTAAAAACCTGGGAAAGCAGCCACCTATTTAAAGTGCTGTTGAAGGAATGAGTGGTGCATTTTTAAGATTAATCCCAAGCACGGTCAAGAGTGCGTTGGTTTTTTCTCTTCATCAATAAGAAAAGAAATGAAGAGCCATGGATGGCTTGCCTCTTCTAAAGCATTTTAATGATCATTTCCCTGTTAACGCTTTTCACTTGCCTGCCCTATCATCATCCGCTTACTCTTCAGACAGATCCTGAAACAAGTTCAGGATGACTTCGACTTTGAGCTTTCCAATACATTCCACTAATCACGAGTCTACCAGTCTACCATCCCACCAATCACACTCCATAGTGCTGCCGCATCATTGCTCCAAAAACAAATTCTAAGGATACTTTTTTCCGATTGCCCCACAACATCCTTAAACTTGCCGCGCAAATATGCTATTCCGATATGCCCAAGAAATTCACCGATATAAAGCGGGTCACCACACATCAGCTGCAGGAAATGAAGGCACATGGCGTCAAGATTTCCATGCTTACGGCTTACGATTTTTCTATGGCCAAAATCATCGACGCAGCCGGTATTGACATCATTCTGGTCGGGGACTCGGCCTCCAATGTGATGGCCGGCAACGAAACCACCCTTCCCATCACCATGGACCACATGATATACCATGCCACATCGGTGATACGCGCCGTAAGCCGCGCATTGGTGGTTGTTGATATTCCCTTCGGCTCCTACCAGGCCAACTCTCAGGAAGCGCTCAAGTCTGCCATCCGCATTATGAAAGAATCAGGGGCTCATTCTGTAAAAATGGAAGGTGGCATTGAGATCAAGGAATCCATCGAGCGTGTGATCAGTGCGGGCATCCCTGTGATGGGCCACCTCGGCCTCACACCACAGTCTATCTATAAGTTTGGCACCTACACGGTGCGCGCCCGGGAAAAGGAGGAGGCCGAGAAGCTGAAAACGGATGCTGTACTGCTTCAGGAATTGGGCTGCTTTGGTGTGGTGCTGGAGAAAATACCTGCGCACCTGGCCAAAGAAGTGGCCGAAAGCGTGAGCATACCGGTGATCGGCATCGGTGCAGGGCCGCATGTAGACGGGCAGGTGCTGGTGGCTCATGATATGTTGGGCATCAACAAAGACTTTCACCCGCGCTTCTTGCGGCGATATGCCGATGTGCATGGCGTGATCACAGAGGCTGTGTCGCGCTATAGTGAAGATGTGAAAAACAACCGGTTTCCGTCGGAAGACGAAAGCTATTGAAATTAAGAAAGCACCTGGCCATATTGGCCCCCTACCCGCAGGGGTCGGCGCCGTCGCAGCGCTTCAGGTTTGAACAGTACTTGCCGGCATTGCAACGCCGTGGTGTGCATATACATTTTCAATCGTTTTGGACCACAGCCGCCTGGCGCATTCTATATACGCCCGGTGCACGTGGACAAAAGGCCTTTTTTCTCGTCATTGGCTTTATACGCCGCCTGCTGTTTTTACCTCAGGTTTTGCGCAGCCATATCGTCTTCATCCATCGCGAGGCCTCGCCACTTGGCCCACCGGTATTTGAGTGGTGCATCGCCCGATTGCTGCGCAAGCCGCTGATCTTTGACTTCGACGATGCCATCTGGCTAGCCAATACTTCGGAGGTAAATCGCGCAATAGCCCGATGGAAATATCATCGCAAAACAGAAAATATATGCCGATGGAGCACCAAGATAAGCTGTGGTAATACCTGGCTCGCCGGGTACGCCAGGCAATACAATGCGCAGGTAGAGGTAATACCAACCACCATCGATACAGATTATCACAAGCGAGCAAGTAAAAGAGACAGCCGCCCATTGTGTATAGGCTGGACAGGCACACACTCTACCGACCGCTATCTGCAGCTTATAGTGCCGGCCATTCAATATCTGCAGCAAAAGCACGATCTGCGCTTTATCGTCATCTCAAACCAACCTCCCGACCTGCCGGTGGATTTTGAATATATGGCCTGGCATGCTGAGAGAGAAATAGAGCAGCTCAGTACACTGGATATAGGCCTGATGCCACTGCACCACTCGGAGTGGGAGCTGGGCAAGTGCGGATTTAAGGCACTGCAGTACATGGCCATGGGCATACCGGTGGTGGCATCGCCGGTGGGTGCAAACAGCCAAATAGTACATGATGGCGTCAATGGATATTTGTGCCGATCGACACAGGAATGGCAAACTGCGATAGCAATGCTGCTGAACAACGCGGCTCTTCGGCGCAGTATGGGTGAAGCGGGCAGAAAGAAAGTAGTAGAAAATTACTCTGTAGAGGCCAATGTGGCAAAGTATTTCTCCCTCTTCGCATAGTCCAGAAGTATGTAAAGGCCGCTGATGAAATAGGGCAACATCGGTATTTTGTAGCGTACCAGGGAGCCGAAGTTGTAGGTAGAAATGCCCACGGCAAAGGCAAAAATGATGGTGAACACAAAACAGAAAATAATGATCGGTGTGCTTGATGCCAGCCGCACACTGCGCACAAAGCCTGCCTGGTAGATTACATACAGCGTGAGCATGAATATGGCCAGGCTCTCCAGCGCCGAAAGCAGCATCACCGCATTGTGCGCTTCCCACACATATGGCCTGAACAAGGTGACCCATACCGCCATCGGAAATTTGTTGACCATACCCGCGGCACTGTAATCAAAATCGCCCAGTGTGTAGGCGCTGCCGCCCTGTTTCGTACTCACATAGTGTATCCACTCAGCGGTAGTTTGGGCTGTATAGCTGAGGTTTTCAAGGTTGTACCGCGGGTTGCTTTCACCAATTTTTTGTACCGACACATAGCCTGCCAAGATGGCGAATCCAAAAAAGACCGGGGCGATCATCCAACGCAGCATCTGGTTGCGGAACTTCTCCACTCGCGATATGAGTATCCACAGAAAAGTGGCCGGCACAAAACACAACAGTATGTATATCTTCACGGTATACAGCACATAGCCCGACGCCAACAAAAGCACCGCGTTCAGCACCATATTTTTTCTTTCAAAAAACAGCCTGTGCACCGACCAGGTAGCCCAGCCGAGCGCTCCGATGGTAATGCTGTCTTTCAGCAAGCCTGAGCCCCAAAAAAATAAAGACGGCACAAAGAATACAGCAATGGCCAAGGGCTTGTGCAGCCATGGAAAATGGGTGTAAAACGTGCGATAGAGCACCCATAATCCGCTGAAGCTGGCCACTGCAAAAAGGCAGGCCGTGGCCGAGTAGGTATGAAAGGTGAGCAGGTCGAACAGCGCCGTAACGCGCACCACGAAGTACGAAGACAGATCGCCATAGGTGTATATCTTCGTGGCGTATTGAAATGTATCCGGATGGTAGTCGGTGCCGGCAAGCAGCAGCTTGATGCCTACGCCAGGATTTTTCATGAATGCTTCCCACACATGGCGGCTGCCGAGGTGAAAGTAAGTAAACGTGTCGCCCCCTCCGTAGTAAAACTGATAAATGAAGCCGAGGGCCAAAGCACCCAATATCTTTACACTAAGGCCAGGTATAAAATAACGCCGGTTTATCTCGTCCGTCACCAGCGGGCGCACCAGATATGCCACCACATATATGATCAGCAATATGAGCGGGGTGATGAGAAAATCTTGTTTAGTCATCGGCATTTAGCGAGCGTAGATATTCGCGCGCTTTTTCATTGGCGGGGTGCTTGCGTTTTGAGTTTTTCCTCACCTCTTTCAGATACTCTTTTGCGGCTTTGGTGTTGCCATTGCGGCTGTGTATGCGTGCCAGGCCCATGAGCGAGTACAGGTAGTAGCCCGACTCCTGTGCCTCCGATTCTTCCCCAAAATCTACAGCGCGCTTGTAGTAGTGCATGGCTTTGTCATAGTCCATGTTCGACTCCCATATCTGCCCCAGATAGAAACTGGCATACCTGCCACTGATGGCTTCATAGCCCACCATGCCGCTGTCTATCTTGGCGAGCATATCTTCTGCCACGGCCTTGGCCTGCACCAGCCGGCCCGTGCTGTACAGCAGCCGTGCAAAGTAGCGCTGAAAGTAGGCGTTGTCGGGGTAAGTCTTGTGCAGGTATTCCGATTCGTGCAGGGCACGCATGGCATCATTTTCTTCCGTAAAGAGGATGCGCATAAGCCAGTATTGCGCCTCGGTACGCGTATAGAAGGCGTTATGTGCCACCTGCCGCAGTTGCTCAAGACCTTGTTTTTTGTCGCCACGATTGAAGAAAATAAGGAAAGGCTTTAGCTGAGGATAGTTGTCGGGTATCCAATTGGAGAAATAGTTGTACAGCCCATCGCCAAACATAAGCTCGGGGCTCAGCTCTTCCTTGTTGCGGCAGTCATCCAGGTAATTGAGCGATTTATTGGCCGCAGCAGCAGCTTTGAGCCATTGTTTCCTTTCGGAGTACAACCGCGCCTTGAAGCCATTGGCGGCCGACAGAAAGAAGGCGCCTTCTACCTTGGTAGAGTCCACTTTAAACAATTTTTCCGCTCTTTCTATCGAAAGATCCATATAGGCCAAAAACCTGTCGTCATGGCTTTCTATTTCCAGATTGGGCATGATCTGCCACCACTCGTTCAGCCCTAGTAGAAATACCGGCAGCGGGTGGTTGGGAAAGCGGTAGCCGAGGCTCCTAAACTGGAAAGCCGCCTTTTCAAATTTAAAATTATACATGTTGTTTAGTGCCTCGGTGGCTTCTATTTGCACGTTCATATCGGCTATAAGCAGATGATCGGTGCGCGTACTGTCGTAGGCCCGGGCATTGAGTACAGTAAAGAAGGGGATAAGGGCGAGAAAAAATATGATTCGCCGAGAACGGATACATTCCATGGGATTAAATATAGGTCAATTTTAAAATCTCCACCAAATCAGTTTCTGCTAATATTTAGAACCATTGACCATTGTGATTTTTCTGCAAACATTGGTAAGATCAACGCTGTGTAAACGCCCCCCATAGCCCGATCATTGGATAAAGGAAGATAAATTTTGCAAACGGAGCGGCTTTTTCGGCAGAGGCCTCAAGGCTGCTGTATTGTACTTTTTAAAAATTAAAACCTTCTCACTACGCATTATTTACTAATTTTCGGCGACTAAAAACAGGTTTATGCAATCATTCCAAAAGTTGAATAACATCACCGGTGGTGCTGTATTCGTGATCGCCACGATAGTTTTTTGGCTCACTGTAGAGCCCACCGCCAGCTACTGGGACTGCGGCGAGTTCATTGCGGTATCCTACAAGCTGGAAGTACCCCACCCGCCAGGCGCACCCATGTTTTTGCTCATCGGCCGCTTATTTTCCTTTCTGGCCCTGGGCGATACCCAACAAGTAGCCTATTGGATCAACATAGTGAGCGTACTGTCGTCGGGCTTCACCATACTGTTCATGTTTTGGAGCCTCACCCTGCTCGGTCGCAAGCTTTTCAATGTAAAAACCGCCGACCTCACACTGCCCCAGGGCGTGCTCATACTGGGCGGTAGCGCCATAGGCTCTTTGGCTTGTGCTTTTTCCGATAGCTTTTGGTTTTCTTCAGAAGAAGCTGAAGTATACGCCATGTCGGCATTTTTTACCGCTTTTGTCTTTTGGGCCATCCTCAAATGGGAAGTGATAGAAGACGACAGTCTGGCCAATAAATGGATTGTGCTTATCAGCTACATGATCGGCCTTTCCATCGGCGTACACCTGCTGAACCTGGTCACCATACCTGCCCTTGCGCTTATCATTTATTTCAAAAAATATAAAGTAAGCACCAGGGGCATCATCGGCGCCCTGCTCATTAGCGGTGCTGTCATTGTTTTTGTCAATAATATTGTAATACCCGGGCTGCCTTCCATTGCCGGCTCGATTGAAGTATTTTTTGTCAATTCGCTCGGCCTGCCCTTTGGCACGGGCATCGTGCTCTTTATACTGGCCATACTCGGCAGCCTGGTGTACGGTATCTACTACTCTCAAAAAAATGCCAAAGTGGTGCTGAACACCGTACTGCTCGGTGTTGCTTTTATTTTGCTGGGTTATTCCTCCTACACCACCGTGGTGATCCGATCCAACTACGACCCGCCCATCGATGAAAATAATCCCGAAAATGTGATGTCTTTCGTGTCGTACCTGCTGCGCGAGCAGTACGGCTCTCGGCCCTTGATCTACGGCCAATACTTCGACGCCGAAATAGTGGGGCAGAAGCAAGGCGGAAAAGTATATGTGAAAGGCAAGGACAAATATGAGGTGGCCGACAGAAAGCTGGAGTATGAATATGACCCCAAGCGCTCCACCATATTGCCGCGTATATACAGCAACGACGGCCGGCACGTGCAGCTCTACCGCGAGTGGATGGGCCTGCGCGAAAATGAAAAGCCCAACTTCATCGACAATATGTATTACCTGATGCGCTATCAGATCGGCCACATGTATATGCGCTACTTTATGTGGAACTTTGCCGGCCGCGAAAGCGACATACAACACGCCGGCTGGCTCAGCCCCTTCGACGCCTTTAAAGAAGTGCCCTATCTTTTAGCACAAAACAAGGCCCGCAACAACTTCTTCATGCTGCCACTGCTGTTGGGCATCATAGGCATGTTCTTTCAGTACAAGCGCGACCCTAAAGATTTTGCGGTGTTGCTCATGCTGTTTTTCCTTACCGGAGTAGCATTGGTGCTTTACCTCAATTCGCCCCCGGTGGAGCCCCGCGAGCGCGACTATATCTATGCAGGGTCGTTCTATGTTTTCGCCTTCTGGATAGGCATAGGCACCATGGCCATCGGCAATTTCTTCATGACGAAAATGAAAGGCATCAATGGCCCCGTGCTGGCCATAGTGCTGTCGCTGGTGGTGCCAGGCATCATGCTGGCCGAAGGCTGGGATGATCACGATCGCAGCGGCCGCTACTTCTCGGTAGACTCGGCGCGCAACTTCCTGGCATCGTGCGAGCCAAATGCCATACTGTTTACCGGAGGCGACAATGACACTTTCCCGCTTTGGTATGTGCAGGAAGTGGAAGGCTTTCGTACCGATGTACGCGTGATCGTGCTCAGCTACTTCAATACCGACTGGTATATAGAGCAGATGACCCGCCAAGCATATGAATCAGAACCTCTGCCCTTCACCTTCGACGAGCGGGTGTATAAGCAGGGTGGTGCGAACGATTACCTGCCTTACTACGAAAATCCCAACATAAAAAATGCGGCCATCAACCTGGAGCAATATCTTAAGCTGATCCGCGAAGAGCACCCGGCGCTGAAAATTCCTACCAAGTACGGCAGCTACAATTCTGTGCCTTCCAAGTCGCTGTTTCTGAACATCGACTCAGCCAAAGTGGCGCAAATGGGCATAATACCGGAAGACAAGCTGCCCTACATCGTAGATCAGATGACCTTTGAGCTGAAGCGAGGCGGAATGGAGAAGAACACGTTGATGTTTCTGGACCTGGTAGTGGGCAACAACTGGGAGCGACCGATCTACTTCAACAACACCTCCCTACAGGGCATCAGCGTAAATGTGAATGAGTATGTGGTGCAGGAGGGAAATACGTACAGACTGCTGCCCGTAAAAAACCCTACCCCACGCATAGAATTTGCCAATGTGGATCTGATGTATGATAACGTGATGAACAAGTTTCAATTCCGTGGCCTGGCCGATCCCGACGTCTACAACAGCGTAGATCATCGCAACTTCGCATTGAACCACCGCTCTACTTTCAACAGTCTGGCCAATGCACTGATTGCCCAGGGCGATACAGAGCGCGCACGCGAGGTGCTTATGAAAAGCCTGAACGAAATAGCGGACGTGTCTGTGCCTTACGACAAAACCATCGCCCAATCGGTGGGGTTGCTCTTTGAGATCGGTGAAGACGAAAAGGCTCTGGAAATCACCAAAACAATGGGAGAGCGCTCTATAGAAGTGCTGGCCTATTTTGACCGGTATGGCCGCACCATGGAGTCAGAGATCGACGATAATCTGGCCATTTTGTATCAACTATCCATGACGCTGAAGCGCGAACAAATAGACGAGCTGGCATCGGAGTATGAGGAGAAATTCATGATGTACTACTCGAAGTTTAACAGCTAAGCGTATCGTTGGCTCCATTGCACTATGTGTAGAGCGATGGAGCGAATAACGTATTTACCCGGACGGCACAATTATGAAAGGAAAATCATTTGCGCTCATCGTGTTGCTGCTGATCTGCGTACGGCCCCTGGCCGCTCAGGATTTTGGCCTGTCGTTTTCCTATTTTATTCCTCAAAATGGCTATTTCTCTGTGCCTGTCACGCCATTTTCCGTGCGCGGGGTTGGGTTCGACTTTGGCGACTACGCCGGCGTGGAAACGGGTTTTTCGCTTTACCGAATGTCGGGGCTGAACGTGCGCGATTTGCCATTTGAATCTGATCAACCCCTTATCGGCCCTTTTTTCTCTTTATTTGTTCCTGTAGACCTGGTGCTGAACTGGCCCATGAAAAATCAGGTGATCAGTGTAAAAGGCGGTGGCTTTGGCTTCTACAACTTTGCCACCCGCATCAATGAGGGCAACCTTGATCGTGCGCTGCGCGACCATCTGGGCTGGTCGGTGCTCAATAGCGACATGTCGGTGAAAAACAACCCGGGCTTCGGCTACCGCTTTGGTGCCGAATACATTTTTTATCCACACAAAAAGTTTGGAATCACCCTGGAAGCCTACTACCTCTCCGGCCAGGCGGCACTGGATATGCAAGGCAGCTACACCGGTGTGCCTGAAGGCTCCAATACTGTGACGACAGAAGCGGCAGACTACCCCGACGCCAAGCTCGACTACCGGGGCATAGAACTGTCGATCGGTATACTACTTACGCCTTAGCAGCAGCGCAAGAGCAGTAGCTAAAGAAGCTGTTCTTTGGTCAACATGGCCATCAATTTAAAATTTCAGACAGTCCTTCAGTCAGTTTTGCGTTTATCTTTTTGGCTTACTCTTCGCGGGCATACACCTGCTTTCCGCGTTTGTCCCATTCCTGGCTGGTGTAGGGCCTGAAATCATCGGCCCAGGCATCGGGTGCATATTGCACTTCCTTTTTTCGGCGGTGTGGAAACTTGTAGTACTCCGTCCATTTTCCCACCTTTTCGTCATTCTCGTATTCACCCTTCACGGCTATCAGGCCTGTGTCGTGAAACAAATAGTAGTTGCCTTCTTTCTTGCCGTATTGAATGGGGATCACTTCTTTGAGTTTTGTACGCTCCTTGTCGTAGTAGCGCACCAGCGATTCTTTCGGCCAGCCTTTATAGTATTTGCGTTTGTCGGTGAGTATGTTGTTCCGGTCGTGTTCCGTCCAGCGGCCGTGCTTGGTACCAATGTAGAAGATGCCCTGTTCCACCACCTGGTCATCAACCATGCGCTTGTACGGGCCGTGCAAAATAGCCCCTTTTGTGTTTTTGGGATCATAGCCGGTGTTGCGCACCGTCTTTCTTTTAAAGTCGTACCAGTATATCTCAGGCACATAGGGATCTACCGGCAGAGGTTCTTTAAGGTAGTAGAAGGTTTCCAGTGAAACGTTGTTGCCATAGCCACTGCGCGTAAAGCCTTTCCTTGTTTTGATTCCAAAAAAGACCTTTTTCTTTCGCTTCTTCTTGTTGTGCTCTTTGGCTTCTTTGTCCAATGCTTCCTCGCGATCGAGGTTTATGGTGATGGGCACCTCGCGGATGAGTGAAAAATCATCGCCCAGAGGTCTGGAGAGTGAATCTAAAATACTCACCGAGTCCGCAGCAGCACCGCTTTGGGCCATCGCCAATCCCGCACATGCGAGCAGTGCCACTATGGTGAGGAGGGTTTTCTTAGTACAGGCCAATGGTGTGGTTATGCGCACCGCAGTCATATTTTTGTTGGTTTTCTCATTTCACGCAACGCACACAGCAGATCACATATTTTAAGCTTACTGTTGAAGGAGGGCGTACTCCTTGGCAAAATACGTTAAAATAGCCTTAGCCCCGGCACGCTTTATACTGGTCAGCGCTTCCAGCATGGCCTTGTCGTTATCGAGCCAGCCATTGCGGGCTGCGGCTTTTATCATCGCATATTCGCCACTGACATGATATGCGGCTATGGGCAGGGCAAAGCGCTCGCTCAGCACATGAATGACATCCAGATAAGCGAGGGCGGGTTTCACCATCAGCATGTCGGCACCTTCGGCTATGTCAAGCTCAGCTTCCATCAGGGCCTCTTTGCGATTGGCCGGGTTCATCTGGTATGTCTTTTTGTCGCCACTCTTCGGGGCAGAATCCAGTGCATCGCGAAAGGGCCCATAAAAGGCACTCGCATATTTGGCGGTGTACGACATGATGGATACGTCCGTATATCCTTCACCATCAAGCACGCTCCGGATGTGCCCCACCCGGCCATCCATCATATCCGAGGGGCCTAGAATATCAGCGCCCGCCTTGGCTTGTGCCAGCGCCATTTTGCCCAGTATGTCCAGCGTTTCATCGTTTACTATGGCGCCATCTACCACCAAGCCGTCGTGACCATCGCTGCTGTAGGGGTCCATGGCCACATCTGTCATCACGCATGCTTCCGGCAGTTCGTCCTTTATTTGAGAAATGGTGCGCAGATAAAAGTTGTCCGGGTTATAGCTTGTGGTGGCTTTCTTGTCTTTGTATTGTTTTTCGAAAGCAGGAAACAGACAGAATGTGTGTATGCCCAGCGGTAAGCATTCTTTTATTTCCTTTAATAAAACATCCGGGCTGTACCGAAACATACCCGGCATAGAGGCCACCTCCACTTTCTTGTCGCGGCCATCAATCAGAAACATCGGATAGATCAGATCATCCGTGCTCAGTGTGGTTTCTTGCACCAACCGGCGCACAATTTCATTTTTTCTATTTCTTCTGGGTCTGCGGAGCATATCTGAATCTTTTCTGCCAAAACCGGAGGCATGCATACTGCGAAATAAAAACAATAAACGGAGCAGGCCAACCAATATGGTGACATGCCTGCCGAAGGCAAAAGTAAGAAGCAGAATTGAAACGACAGGCTCCACGCCCAGCCAATACGTGCTGAAGCCACAAGCGGGATATTGATCGTAGATGGGTGAATTGGTAGACTGGTGAAGTGGGAAAGATTAGGGCACAGCTGAAAGCTGTTACAATTTCTGCGGCACAGAGCACATTATCATCAAGATGGCTCTATTGGAGTGGCGCCCTATGGCAGATCCTGAAACAAGTTCAGGATTACTTCGAGTTACTTTGAGCTTTGAGCTTTCAGCTATACATCCCACCAATCACCAGTTTACGAGTCTACCAGTCTACGAGTCCACTAATCACC
>CAZQVB010000042.1:0-36825 GCA_964596645.1 uncultured Roseivirgaceae bacterium | reverse complement strand
TGTTTACTCTTTAGACAGATCCTGAAACAAGTTCAGGATGACTTCGACTTTGAGCTTTCGGCTAATCATTCCACCAGTCTACGAGTCTACCACCCACCAGTTTACCAGCATATCTGTGCATTATCGTACGAATGACTCCACATCATCAATGGCATTATTGGCCTGTTCCAATTTTTCTATGGTGCCGATATCCATCCAGTACGATTGATCGTCGATATACCCGAATATTTTTTGTGTAGCTGCAAGTCGCAGGTATACATCTACAATAGAAAAAGCGCCTGTTTCCTGCATATGGCTGAAGATGGCGGGGTCAACTATGTGCAGCGTCGAAAACGGCAGCGCATGCGCCATGTCTGCCGGGCGGGCTATGATCTCGTCGCCGCTTTTGGTATTGCGCCAACCGCACAGTTGCATGTCGTGGTCGAAGAGGAAGAACCTGTTGGACGTGCGGTGCCGCACCATCAGCGTGGCCAGGCCGCCCTTGGCGCAATGGTAAGCATGAAACGCCCGTAGGTTGGCATTGCACAGCACGTCGGCATTGTGAACGAAAAAGGGCTTTTTATCATCAAAAAACCATGAAGCTTTCTTCAGTCCTCCACCGGTATCCAGCAGTTGGTCATGCTCATTTGACAGCGCTATGTCTATGTTGAAGTTCTTGTTTTTTTCAAGAAAGTCCTGGATGTCGTGTGCCCGGTGGTGTACGTTAATAATCATTGCCGTTACCCCGGCATTTTTCAGTCGCTCTATCACGATCTGCAGCATGGGCACACCGCCCACCGGTACCAGTGCTTTGGGCATGGTGTCGGTCATTGGCCTGAGCCTGGTGCCAAGGCCAGCGGCAAATATCATCGCTTTCATAACAGCCCCATTTTTTCCAGTTCGCGGTGTTTGAGCTGTACAATCACTTTATTTTCGTACTTGCTTTTGAGGTGTTCGGCCAGTTTGGTGGCGCTGTAGACAGAGCGATGTTGACCTCCCGTGCAGCCAAAAGAAACTTGTAGATGCTTGAATTCGCGATTCAAATATTTTTCTACACCCTGCTCCACCAGTTGAAATACAAGATGAAGGAACTGTCCGGCTTCGCCACCCTGAAGAAAGAATTCCTGTACGCCCGCATCGAGCCCTGAGAGCGCTTTAAACTGCTCATAGCGGCCGGGGTTGTGTATGCAACGGCAATCGAAAACGAATCCACCCCCATCGCCCGCAGCATTTTCAGGTATGCCGTGTCGGTATGAGAAGCTGGTGATGGTAACGGTGAGCGGAGTATGACTTTGAAATTCCTGCGAATACTTTTGTAGTTCGGGTGCCGAGCTCAGGCTTTTCAGCACTTCAATAAGGTGGGGCACTTCTACGGGCAACCTGAGCTTTGCCAGTAGCGCGTCGAGCTGTTTCAGGGCATAGGGTATGCTTTCCAAAAAGCGTGTTTTTCGCTCGTAAAACCCGCGAAATCCGTACGCTCCCATCGCCTGCATTACTCTTATAAGCACAAACCCCTGATAGTGTGCCACAAACGAGGCGCGCTCAAAGTGGTGGTGTTTTTCCAGCGATTTCAGGTAATGGTCGAGCAGTTCGTCTTTAATGTCTTCGGGTATATTGGCCTTGCTGTCGTAGAGCAGTGAAGCCACATCGTACTGCAGGGCGCCTTTGCGGCCACCCTGGTAGTCAATAAACCAGGGCTCTTCGTTGTGGATCATGATGTTGCGCGATTGAAAATCGCGATACAGAAAAAAGTTGCTTTCTGCCTGCAGCAGATATTGTATAAACTGCTCGAAATCATTTTCCAGCAATTGCTCATCAAAGGATATTTTGGCCAGTTTCAAAAAGTAGTACTTGAAATAATTCAAGTCCCAGGCCATCGATTGTCTGTCGAAGGCAGCCCGCGGATAGCACACCGAGTAGTCGAGTTCTTTTGCGGCCGTTGCCTGAAAGCGCGGTAAGGCTTCCAGTACTTTTTTATACATATCGAGTGCCGAGCCCGGGAATGTGCCAGCTTTTTTGCGCCGTTCGGCAAGGTAGCTGAAGAGCGTCTGATCGCCGAGATCTGCCAGCAGGTAGGTGCGGCCACTGGCCCCTTCCGCCAGCAGCTGCGGTACAGGCAGGCCTTGAGCAGAGAAGTGGCGCGTGAAGCTTATGAAGGCTTTATTTTCACGCAAATCTTCATTATACGAGCCGATGGCCTGATGTGCCGCACCCGACATGCGATAATATTCTCGATAAGAACCCGACTGGGGCAGGGGCTCAAACTGAGCGCATTCTTCGCCCGCCCATTGGCTGTACAACCCCTTTAGTTCATCTAAATGCTTCTGATCCACGTCACTTGAATTTTTGTGCCGCGGCAATTTGACAAAGGGAGGGGAAAAAGCAAAACGATCAATGATTGAAAGCATACGTATACGGCTATATTTGCGCCGGTGGTAAAGCGACTGATCGATATCATGGCAGTGCGCAGGCGATACCTGCACGACTGGATTTTCTACATGGTGGCCTGGAGCGTGATCACCATTTTTTATGCCTTCTTTTTCATTACCAACCTCAGGGCAATACTCATCCTGCTCAACCTCGACGATGCAGCGCGCAAGGATGAAATCACCACTTATTTCATTTCCGACTTTCAGTATATAGAAGCGTTGCTGTTCGGGCTGTTGTTTGGCTCCGCTACGTTTGTAGTGAATCTTCTGGTAGACAAAACCACCATCCACAAACTCAATTATGGCAAGATCATCATCATAAAGACCATACTTTATTTCGTGGCCGTGATGCTCACATTTTTGTTAATCAGCCTTATTTTAAAATCTTTGCAAATGGTGCCGGAGAGCCTTGGCGATGTGCTTCGCAATGGCACCATACCACCCAGCATATGGCTGGCTACAGGCGTGTTTTTTATTCTTTCTACGTTGCAGATCAACTTCCTGGCGCTTATGAATAAAAAGTTTGGACAGGGCAACCTTCTCAAAATTTTCATGGGCAAATACCACAGGCCGGTAGTAGAAAACCGCCTATTTCTATTTCTCGACCTGAACGACTCCACCAGCATTGCTGAGCGCCTTGGCCATGTGAAATACAGCGAGTTGCTACAAGATTGTTTTTTGCAGCTGAACGAATTGCTGGCAAAAGCGGGTGCAGAGATATACCAATACGTAGGTGACGAAGCCGTGCTTACCTGGCGCAACCACGATCGCAAAGTGGTGGTGAAACCGGTGCGTTTGTTTTTCGATTTCAAAAAGCGGCTTGAAGGTCGGGCGCAGCATTTCAAAGATCGCTACGAGCTGGTGCCGGAGTTTAAAGCCGGCCTGCACGGCGGCATGGTGACGGTGGCCGAGGTGGGCGATATAAAAAGGGAAATAGCCTACCACGGCGATGTGGTCAATACAGCGTCGAGGCTGCGCTCGGCGTGCAGTGAGTTTGGAAAAAAATTTCTGACGTCAAACTTTTTTGGCAGCAAAGTACTGGCGGAGTATGGGTATGAAGTGCGAGAAATTGGCACTATACACCTGAAAGGCAAGGCCGCCGACGTTATAGTGTTCAGTATTGAGTAGACTGTGTGCCTGCGTGCTTGTGTGCAGTATTTTTAGGGTGTATTTTAGCGCACGTACTTAGAGCTTGTATCTATGGGGGTAGAAGCTTCTGGCCTTGTTATTGAAGAGGCAGAAAATGTAAACCAATTTCAAAAAAACGATGAAGAGAATAAAAATGATTGTAGCGGTGATGTGTGTGATGGCGATGGCCGCTTCTGTGAATGCACAAACGGTGACCTACGAAGTGGCACGCGAAACGAAGATGACCGTATCGGGCACTTCTACATTGCACGCATGGACCAGCACCGTGGAAGAAGTGAAAGGAGAGGTGGTGCTGGACAAAGAGCTGGCCAGCGGCGGAAAATTGACTAAAGGGGGAGGCATTGAAAAAGTGCACATCGTCGTGCCGGTAAAGGCTATAAAGGCACCCAGGGGAGCCGCTATGGACAAAAAAACTTATGAAGCCCTGAAGGCAGAAGAGCACCCCGAAATAGTTTTTGACCTCACCGACAACACCATAAAATCTGTGAAGAGCGACACCATGATGATCCACGCCAAGGGAATGTTGGAGATAGCCGGTGTAAAAAAGGAGGTGGCCATGGATGTAAAGGGCGTGCGTGTGCGCGATGGCCGGTTTGTGTTCAAAGGCGACAAATCGATCAATATGAAAGAGTATGACATGACGCCGCCTTCGGCGATGTTTGGGCAGATAGAAACAGGCGAAGAAGTGACCATCGCTTTTGAGCTGGTCGTATTGGATTGAACAATTAATTAAATATGAAAATGAGGAATAATTTTTTTGCGATTGCGACTGTGGCACTGGTCACAGTTTTTTCTTGTAAAACAACCCAAACCACTCCGATCACTTCTACCGATGTGATCGGTGATGATGCTGCAGAGCCTGCGGCTCAAACCCAGACCGGATTTGATCCATACTCGGAAAGCATCAAAGGCACAGATGTTGTCTTCAATATGGTGCCGATACCGGGTGGGGAGTATACCATGGGAAGTCCGGCTGGTGAGCCCAACCATGAAACGGATGAGGGGCCGCAGGTGAATGTAGCCATTGACCCTTTTTGGATGATGGAAACAGAAGCTACCTGGGATCTCTTTGAATATTTCATTGATAAAGATAAAGGCGCTAAAGTAGAATACAGCACAGAGGATATACGGGCCATTGCCGACGCCGTCACACGGCCAAGCACACCATACCTCGACCCGAGCTTTGGCATGGGCCGGTATGGTTTTCCGGCCATCAGCATGACGCAGTATTCTGTGCTCAATTTCTGCAAGTGGCTTTCCGAAACCACCGGCAAATTCTACCGTCTGCCCACTGAGGCAGAGTGGGAATATGCCTGTCGTGCCGGCACGAGCACCGCATATTTTTTTGGTGACGATCCCGCACAGCTCGGTGAGTACGCTTGGTATTGGGGCAACAGCGACGACAGCTACCACCGCGTAGCCCAGAAGCGGCCCAACCCGTGGGGCTTGTACGATATGCACGGCAATGTGTCGGAGTGGACGCTGGATCAATACCAGGCCGACTACTACGCAGCGCTGGAGCCCGGTGCGGATAACCCCTGGCGCAGGCCTACTGCCCTGCACCCGCGATCTGTCCGGGGCGGCTCCTGGTACGACGACCCCGAAAGTCTGCGCAGTGCCAACCGCATAGAATCGAACCGGGAGTGGCAAAAGCGCGATCCACAAATTCCCAAAAGTTTTTGGTGGAACACGGATGCCCCATTTCTCGGCTTTCGTGTCGTACGGCCTTCTCAGGAAATGTCGAAAGAAGAGATTAAAGCGTTCTTTGCCAGTGTGCTGGACGAGTAATTATATAATGATCACCTAAATATTCAACAATATGAAAAACAGTGAAAGTGTGTCACAATTCCTTGGTCGCAGGCAGTTTGTGAAAGGATCGGCCGTATTGGCCGGTGGCGTGATGCTGGGTGGACTGCCCGTGGAGGCGTCTGCCTACGTAAATCCTCAAGAAAAAAAGCTAAAACTGGCTGTGGTAGGCTGCGGAGGCCGGGGCACCGGCGCTGTGGTGCAGGCCCTGAAAGCCGATGCCAACCTGGAGCTGGTGGCTATGGCAGATGCTTTTGAAGATCGCCTGGAGCACAGTCTGAAAAGCATTATGCAGTCAGACGAGCTTCCGGCAGAGCGCAAGAAAGACATCAAGATAGAAGCAGGCAACAAGTTCGTGGGCTTTGATGCATACAAAAAGGCCATAAAAGATGCCGACGTGGTGATATTGGCTTCGCCACCGGGTTTTCGACCTTACCATCTGGAAGAGGCACTGGTAAATAACAAACACGTTTTTTGCGAAAAACCACTGGCTACCGATGCTCCCGGCGTACGCAAAGTGATGGAGCTGGTGAAAATGGCCGACGACAAAAAGCTGAATGTGGTGGTAGGCCTGCAGCGGCACTACCAGAATAGCTATTTGGAAATAATGAAGCGCATTCACGATGGCGAAATTGGTGATGTGCTCAGCGGGCAGGTGTATTGGAATGGTGCCGGCGTATGGGTACGCGACAGGGCAACGCTGCTGGCCAACAACCCCGGACTTACGGAGCTGGAATACCAAATGCGCAATTGGTATTATTTCAACTGGCTGTGCGGCGATCACATCACCGAGCAGCATATTCACAATATAGACGTTTTCAACTGGGCCAAAAATGCATACCCTGTAAGGGCGCAAGGCATGGGCGGGCGTGAGGTGCGCACCGGCAAAGACCATGGCGAAATATTCGACCACCACTTTGTGGAGTTTCACTATGCCGATGGCAGCGTGCTCAACAGCCAATGCAGGCATATCCCCGGCTGTATGAATAAAGTGTCGGAAACCATCATAGGCACCAAAGGTAAGGCAGAGCCCGACTGGAGTACCGGCACCATCACCGACCACAAAGGCAACAGCTTGTACAAGCACCGTGGGGCCAATGATCCTAATCCGTATCAGGCAGAGCACCATGTGTTGTTCGGCGCCATACGCAATGGTGACCATATCAATGACTTGGAAAATGGCGCTAAAAGTACACTCTCGTCTATTATGGGCCGGTTTGCCACCTATTCCGGTCAGGTGATCACGTGGGATGAAGCAATGAATTCTACGGTGCAGCTGATGCCGGCAGAAATGGACTGGAACAGTCAGCCACCCATTCTTCCCAATGAAGACGGCTACTATCCCGTGCCTGTGCCTGGCGAAACAAAGGTGCTCTAGACCCAATTAAGGCAGCTTTATCGCTGCCTTTTATTTACAGCTTTACCAGATAGATACATGAAAAGACGAAAATTTTTGGCAGGAGGCGCCATGGCTGCGGGCACTGCGGCCTTTGGCAGCCTGGCCACTGCCGCGGCATTGCCCAACCTACAGGTGCAGGAAACAAGGCATAACTTCAAACTGAAGTATGCGCCACACTTTGGCATGTTCCGTCATAGTGCGGGTGAAGACCTTATCGATCAAATCAATTTTATGGCCGACGTTGGCTTTACGGCATTTGAAGACAACGGTATGATGGGCCGTGATGAGTCTATGCAAAAGAAGATAGGAGAAACCCTGGCCAGGCGCGGCATGACCATGGGCGTATTCGTGGTCGACAAAGGTGGTAATATGGAAAATACACTGGCCGCAGGTAAGCCCGAAAATGTGGATATATTCCTGAATGGCTGCAAAAGGGCTGTGGAAGTGGCCAAAAGAGTGAATGCCAAATGGATGACAGTGGTGCCCGGTGGCTATGAGCGCAACCTGCCCATTGGTGTGCAAGATGCCAACGTGATAGAAGCATTGAGACGTGCCGCCGATATATTCGAACCGCACGGCCTGGTGATGGTTCTCGAGCCATTGTCTGACTCTCCCGACCTCTATTTGCGCACCTCCAATCAAACCTATATGATTTGCAAGGCGGTGAACAGTCCTTCCTGCAAAATTCTATACGATATTTACCATATGCAGAAGAATGAGGGAAACATCATTGCCAACATGAAACACACGTGGAGCGAAATAGCCTATTTCCAGATCGGTGACAATCCCGGCAGAAAAGAACCCACCACGGGCGAAATCAACTACAAGAATGTGTTCAAACACATCTATGGCAAGAGCCGGGATTACATTTTAGGCATGGAGCACGGCAACTCGGTGGCCGGCAAAGAAGGCGAAGAGAAGTTGATACGGGCTTATGTGGAGAGCGACAATTTTGAAGTTTAATGCGCGATCAATATGCTATAAAAAAAGGGAACTGATTTCAGTTCCCTTTTTTTATAATACAATGCCCATTACAATAAGCACCGATATCAGCAGCCAGTACAGCAAGTATTCTTTCTTTTTTGACTTCCCGAATACCATCGGATCTATTCCGTACTTGCAAAGTTTTTCATAAGTCGTTTTCATGTCATGCTCCTTTCTCTGGTTAATGTTGTTCTATAAACGCGTCAGTCAATGTTATGTTAATGTTAAGTTGAAAAAATTTTAAAGACACCATCAAATTAAAAGCATTGATACAATTAAAACAATAGATAGCGCGTGTATTGGCAATTTAATGTATGATAATGGGAAGAATACTCTGGAGAGTCAGGGTCATAACTTAACATTAAGGTAATATTAGAATATTTATTTATTTGACCAGGGCAAGGAGTCTGTAAGGTTATCGACGATTTTCAAGCAGGGGGCAACAGAAAAATTGCGTTTTTTCGATTTGCCTAGTGCTCTGCAGCACTGATTGTGTAGTAAAAAAAGCAAAACAACCTTATGCCATCGATTAACCCCATCAATACGAGCGCCACGCTTGGCCGAAAAAATGCGGCGCATCTACTCAGGCGCGCCACATTTGGCCCGTCGAAGGCTGAAATAGACACCTTTGCCAATTATACCATCACACAGGCGCTGAGCGTACTGTTGGCACCAAAGGCAGTACCCCCACCGCCCAATGACATGGCTACAGGCCAGCCGTGGGTGAATCCTGCACCTGTAGAGGCCAATAGTGATGAAGCAGATTTGGAAAGAATGACGCTGGCATGGTGGATGGACCTGATGGTGCGCAGCGAGCCTTCGCTCATTGATAAGATGGCCTGGTTTCACCATACCCACTTCACCACCATTCGCTCACGCATACGGCGCGGCGCATCTATATATTATCAGATCAAGCTATTTCGCCACTACGCCCTGGGCAACTTCAAATCACTGGCAGAGAAGATAAGCCTCGACAATGCCATGCTGAAGCATCTGGATGGCAACCTGAACGAAAAGGGAAAGCCCAATGAGAACTACGGCAGGGAGTTTTTGGAGCTTTACACCATTGGCAAGGGTGCGCAAGCAGGCCCCGACGACTACACCACGTATACAGAGCAGGATGTGCGCGAAGCAGCGCGTGTGCTTTCGGGCTATAGGCCAGACTACACCTACACCAACATCGATGTGGAGTCGGGCGTAGCTCTGGGCGTGTTAAAAGGTACAGGCGATATTGCCACCAGGCACGATGCCGGCATCAAAACATTCAGTGTTCGATTCAACAACACGGTGATTCAGCCCACGGTGCTAGTAGATGAAAATGCGACGAAGGATGCCGCTCTCGATGAGTTGCACCAGCTCGTAGAGATGATCTTTCAGCAGCCGGACACAGCACGGCATATCTGCCGTAAGCTGTATCGCTTTTTTGTGTATTACCACATTACACCTGAGATAGAACAGCAGATCATAGAGCCGTTGTCACAAACATTTATTGCCAATGACTACGAGCTTGCGCCGGTGCTTCGTCAGTTGTTTGCCAGCCAGCATTTCTACGATACCGACAATGGAATAGGCTCCGATGACAACAGGGGCGCCATCATCAAGTCGCCATTGGAGCTGATCGTAGGCAGCTTACGGTTTTTTAAAGTTCAAATGCCCGATCAAACCAGCAGTTTATACCTCTTCTATCGCGCCTACTTCGATCTCATTTTTAAGAAAATGGAAGATCAGGGGCTCGACATGTATGAGCCCTTTGAAGTGGCCGGCTACCCTGCCTATCACCAATCGCCAGTCTACAACCGCAACTGGATCACCAACAACAATCTGGCACAGCGCTACCAATTCTCCACACAGCTGCTCCTGGGCAAGCGCGACGATGACGACAATATTTTGTACAAAGCATACGTGCTGCCCTACTGTCAGTCGGAGGGTGTCGACCTGAACACACCGCAGGCCATAGTGCAGTATTTTGTTGATTATTTGTTGCCGGAAGCCATATCTCAGGAGCGATTCGATTATTTCAAGGCGGCGCTGTTGGTAGAGGTGCCAGAGGCAGACTGGAAAGCGACGGTAATTGATGGAGAAGATTTTCAGGTGGTTTTCCATTTGGAAAATTTACTGAATGCCATGCTACAATCACCGGAATACCAATTGATCTAAACTACAAGAAACTCAAAACTACATGCGACGCAGAAACTTTTTAAAGAAACTATCGGTAGCCAGCAGTGCACCATTTTTGCTGAACAGCCTGCCGGTGAACACCATGGCGCGCTATGCACCGCTGCAGCGGCTGGCAGCTACCAGCACCAACGACAGGGTGATAGTGTTGATACAGCTCCATGGCGGCAACGATGGCCTCAATACCCTGGTGCCCCTCAATCAATACTCTGAGTATTACAACCTGAGGCCCAATCTGGCATTATCTGAAGATGGCAAGCGCAAGGTGATTCCTCTGGATTCGGTATTGGCAGAAGATCAGCACATAGGCTTGCACCCCGACCTGAGCCACATCAAAGATTTATATGACAGCGCTCGTGTGGGTATAGTGCAAAATGTGGCCTACGACAATGTGAATGGATCGCATTTTCGCAGTCGCGATATATGGTTTATGGGAGGCGACTACGACGAATATTTGCCGTCGGGCTGGATGGGCCGCTACCTCAATCATGAGCACCCCGGGTACCCCGAAGGCTACCCAAACGACCAGCAGCCCGACCCAATGGGCATTGAAATTGGCAATGGTGTGTCACTAGCTTTTCACCGGTCCAATGGCATTCCCATGGCCATTTCTATCAATAACCCGGAGCAGTTTTACAACCTGATCACATCGGTGGGGGGGGAGCCGCCTGCCGACATTAGCGACACGCACTATGGCGATGAACTGCGCTATATCATGCAGATAGAAGAGAAATCTAACCAATACGCTGCACGCCTGAAACAGGTGTATGACAAGGGCAGCAATACGGCTTCGGTCACCTATCCGGAACTGTACCCATTGAATGCTCCCTCGGGCCGTATTAAAAATACACTTGCGCCACAGTTGAAAATGATCGCGCGACTGCTGAGTGGCGGCATCAAAACAAAGATTTTTCTTGCCAGGTTGGGCGGTTTTGATACACACGCAGAGCAGGTGGAATCAACGGACGCTTCTATGGGTACCCATGCGGCATTGTTGTATCACATCTCTTCTGCCATGAAGGCCTTTCAGGAAGATCTGCGGAAACTCGGTATTGAAGACCGCGTGCTCACCATGACTTTTTCTGAATTCGGAAGAAGAGCGCTGAGCAATGGCAGCTTCGGCTCCGACCATGGTACGGCCGCACCGATGTTTATCTTTGGCCGGTACGCCAACCCTGGTGTGATCGGCAGCAATGCCAACCTCAACGACCTGGACCGCGGAAATTTGAAGCATCAGTTCGACTACCGGCAGGTATTCACCTCGGTGTTGAAAGATTGGCTGCAGGCTGATGAAGCGGCCCTCGACGCCACCATGTTTTCCGATTGGGTCGATTCGCGCCTCCCCATCATTAACGACGGCCCCTTATCTACGAAGAAAGAGTTTTTTGATCAGCGCTTTCATTTGCGCGACTGCTATCCTAATCCGGTAGCCGATCGCACCACCTTTATATTGGTGATGAACAGCAGCTCGAGGGTGCGGCTGGAAATTACTGATATACAAGGAAGTCCTCTCAAGGCATTGTACAGCGGCGATCTGCCGGCCGGCCGCAGCGAGCTCAGTTATGATCTCAGCGACCTGCCAGCGGGTATTTATTTGTATTCGCTGAAGTCAGCACAGTTTTCTGATTCGAAGCGGCTGATGAAGCTCTAGCACTGTTTTCTGTGTATTCCTGATAAAGCGCATAGCGGTCGAGTATTTCTTCCACGTAATTTACCGGCTCTGTGCCCCGGCAATACCCGTATTTCACGACTGCATCTCTGAAATAGCGGGGATAGGCCTTATTTTTGAGCATCTCCGACACGTTGCCGTCAAATACGTCGGGGTCTTTATCATACTTGGCAGCAAGCCGGCGCGCATCCAGTACATGACCGAGTCCGGTATTGTAGGAGGCCAATGAAAACTTCATGATCTCCAGGCTGTCGGTGAGATGCTTTTTCCAAAAATCGAGGAGAAACTTCAAATGATCGGTTCCTGCGCGTATATTGTGCTCGGGCTGCAGCAGTGCAGCACCGCTTACACCATACATGCTGGCCGTAGATGGCAAAACCTGCATCAGGCCGACTGCGCCTTGCCAGGATCGAACATCCGGATCGAAGCCAGATTCCTGGTAAACTTGTGAGGCGAGCAGTCTCCAATCCCACTGGTTCTGTCGGGCATACTTTTCTATTAAATCATCATAAGGTGAGATCACCCCTTTTTTCACCTCTTCGAAGTTTTGCTTCACCGATCGCACCTTCTTGCCCTTGGTTTCGAAATATTTGTTCCAGACCACATTGTAAGTGAGCGAACCTTTGCTATTCGATATCCACCGGTTCAGACTATCCAGAAGCAGCGGGGCATTTTTGTTGACGGCCCAGCCAATGGGTTGGCTTAGGCTCATGGGTGTAGTGATATCGATATTGTCAAAAAAGAGTGACATCATCTGCGCTTTGTTGGCATCGGATAGCGTATAGTCAATGGCGCCATCGGCCACCATTTCCACCAGTTTCTCTGTCACCATATCTCCGCTCACGGTGTCTATGGTCAGCTTGGTATTGGTCTCTTCCACAAAGTTTTTGAGGCGCAGGTGAAAGGACGAGTTGGGTCTTACATGCACCTGTTTTCCGGCCAGGTCCAGCCGGTCAGTGATCAGTTGATCTCTTATTTGATCGCGGGTAAGATGACCCTTGTCGTCAGGTAGCCGCTGAACAAGCACCTGCTGCGTGCGAAAGAGTGGTTTGGTGAAAGATACCAGCTCTGTTCGCTGCCTGCTTATCGTCAGGTTGGCTGCAGCCACATCGCCTTTATTTTCTATTAGGCTGTCCAAGATGTGGTCTACATCGTACACCACTTTTATCTTCAATTCAAGGCCGTGGTCTTGGGCAAACATTTTCAACATTTCATACTCAAAGCCGAGCGGCTCACCTTTCAGTATAAAATAGCTGGCTATGCTGTTGTCGACCAGCACCGTGAGCTTGCCAGGCTCCAGCGTATATATTTCTTTTGAGGCTTTGCGCTTTGTTGATATTTTATCGCGCTGGCTTCCATCATCATCATTTACGTTAGTCTGTGTGTTGCACGACCACGCAAAAATGGCCAGGAGGGCAATCAAAAAATTAACGTTCAGGCTTTTCAATATTCTGTCGGTATTCATAGTAAAAGGCGAAGGGACGCGAATACAACTGTAAATCAACCTTTTAGGTTTATATCTACATAGAACGGCTCCTCATGGGTTGTTTATTGCTGCATCAAAAAACATTCGCCTGGGCTTTTATAGTTTATCTTCGTGTCTGCTACACCATGTGGTTCAAGCGCCTGTAATGTATTCTTTAGATTTTTGAATTAATTAACTTTTTATGATCCCTCAATTTGAAGCGCTTACTCAAGAGGAAATAGATCAGGTGATATTGGCCCCTGTGTGGGTGACATTGCTTGTGGCGGGGGCCGACAACAAAGTAGACGACCGGGAAGTAAAAGAGGCCATAGAAGTAGCGCTGCTGGAGCAGGAAGACCAAAGCAGGAAATTGTCTGAATACTACAAACTCGTCACCATAAAGCTGGAGGTAAACATTAAAGGGTATCACGTGCTGCTGCCGGACGATCCGGATAAGAGAAACGGTATAATAGAGCAAAAGCTGGAAAAGTTGAACATCATATTCGACAAGCTCGATCAGGATTTTGCCGGTTTATTATATCAAAGCCTGCGCAAGCTGGCGCACAAAGTGGCCAATGCCTCAGGTGGCGTTTTCGGTTTTTTTAAGATCAGCAATGAAGAATCTCAATACCTCAGCCTGCCCATGCTGAAGGTGCGGGGCGATGCTAAAAGCACGGATTAGATATGGTGGTGCCTTTCCGGTTGGTGTTTTTGATGTGGCTGGTGTATACTGTGCAATATCGCTTTTTGATGGACTTGAGCTGGCTGGGCATTTACCCGCGTACATGGCAGGGTTTATTGGGTGTATTTGCTGCCCCACTCATTCATGGCAACGTTGTCCACCTCATCTCCAATACCATTCCGCTCATGTTTCTGGGCTGGACGTTGTTTTTCTTTTATGAGCGCATAGGGAGCCGCGTTTTTGTTATTTGCTATTTTGGCACCAATGTACTGGTGTGGTTGTTTGGCAGGTCATTCATTCACATTGGCGCCAGCGGCTTGTTATATGCCTTGGCTGCATTCCTGGCATTTTTCGGAATTTTTCGGCGCGATCTTAAGTCCATTGTCATTTCACTGGCCATCATATTTTTTTATGGTGGGCTCATTTATGGCGTTTTGCCAATGCAAGAAGGTGTTTCCTGGGAATCGCATCTTTTTGGCGCAGTAGTGGGCGCCATTTGTGCCTGGCAGTATGCGCTGCATTACAAGGGTAGAATGGTGTAAAGAATGGGCGTTATGCCTCTACCTGATCAACCTTGTTTTTGTCTCGTTCTCCATCTGCCGTTTTATTAAAAGCTTTCACAGGTAGTGAAACTTTATTGTTCGCACTCAGACCCAGCACTTTAAGCTGAATGTTGTTGTGTTCGGCGTTCAGCTTAAAGTCATTGATGATCTCTACTACGTCGAGATCAATATTTTTTGTGCGTCTGGCATCAATGACCACCTTCGAGTGATCAGGGATCCGCTTTAGGCTCTTCATTATGCTCGCTTTGTTTAGAAACGACACATCTTCCGACAGCTCAATGTGAATGACATCCTGATCTTCTTCCTTTACCACTTTGAAGGAGTAGGGGATGAGGTAGTTGTAATATAAAATATTGAAGATGGCCACGCTGAGGCCTATGCCGATGCCTATGAGGAGATCGGTGAATACAATCGCTACAATGGTGACCACAAAGGGTATGAACTGCGTCCAGCCCTGGCGATATATCTGCTTGAACACCGAAGGCTTGGCCAGCTTATAACCCACCACAAACAAAATGGCAGCAAGGCTGGCCAGTGGTATCATGTTGAGCACTTGAGGAATGGCCAGTACACAAACCAAGAGCAGGATGCCGTGCAGGAAGGCCGACATTTTAGTTTTGCCGCCAGACTGTATGTTGGCAGAGCTGCGCACGATCACCTGGGTGATGGGCAGGCCGCCAACAAAGCCCGAAAGCATGTTGCCAATTCCCTGCGCCCTCAGTTCCCTATTGGTAGGGGTGATGCGCTTCCATGGGTCCATTTTATCGGTGGCTTCCACGCAAAGCAGTGTTTCCAGGCTGGCTACTACGGCTATGGTCACACCTACAATCCATATTTCTGCGGTGAATATTCGACTGAAGTCGGGGAATACGATCATTGACTTGAAATCATTCCAACCATTGGCCACAGGAATACTGACTATTTGGTTTGTTTCCAGCGCAAAACCCGATACGCCTTGAAATAAAATGTTAAGCAAAATGCCTATGGCTACCACCAACAGCGGAGCCTTAAAAATGGCGAGCAACTTAAATTTTTGAATAAATGGCTTCTCCCAAAAGATCAATATGAGCATAGAAACCACCGTGATGATGATGGCGCTCACATCGATATAGTTGAGCATATTTAAGAGCTCAGAAAATGTATTGTAGCCGTCGTGCTGGCGGAAAGAGATGTCGCCTTCATAATCCACATCATAACCTACAGCATGCGGTATCTGCTTCAATATGATGATGATGCCTATGGCGCTCAGCATGCCTTTGATCACCGATGACGGAAAATAATAAGCCACAATGCCGGCTTTGGCAAATCCTAAAACTATCTGTACAAAACCCGCTACCACTACGGCACTGAGAAATACGCTGAAGGAACCCAGATCGGTGATGGCGGCAAGTACGATCACTGCCAGGCCTGCAGCAGGGCCACTTACGCCCAGCGGAGAGCCGCTGAGTGGTGCCACCACAATGCCACCAACTATACCGGCTATGATGCCCGCGATAAGCGGTGCGCCTGAGGCTAAAGCTATACCAAGACAAAGCGGCACGGCCACCAGGAAAACCACGATGCTGGCGCCAATGTCGTTTTTAATATTCTCTTTGTATTCGGTGAAGTTTTTAGGAAACATGCGGAATGATGATTTAGTACTAGCATAAAAATGGCCAAGCCACGAACACGCAAATTAATAAGAATGAGTGAGCTACGCCTTGTTCTTTATAAAAATGAAATGAATTTCTCGTAAAAAATCAGGCCGCAGAGCCACCACTAAAGCAATTGCCAAAGCCGTAGTAGAGATCATAATAGAAGTGGATTATGGCGACGTAAAAATATAAGCTCCTTACTTTTCTACGCGCTTAATTATACTTCAACGCGCGAGGATTGAGTAACACAAAAAACGATTGGCCAACAGAAAGGGCTATGTACTTACAGCTCGCTGGTATTGATTCTTTTCGAATAGTCGACCTTATCGGTCACATTGCCCGATCGATTGTAGAACAGCCATACACCGGCCAGCTGGTCATTTTCATATTTACCTTGCGACTCCACCCGGCCATTGGTATGGTAGTATGTCCACTGGCCATTTTTCTTTCCATTTTCGTAGTGGCCCTGTGCCGACATTTCACCGTCTTCATAAAAGAGTTTCGCGAGTCCGTCTTTTTCACCATCTCGATAGGTATAGGTTTCCTTCACACTGCCCTTGTCGTAGTATTCGGTAATGGTGCCATCGCCTTGGGAAAAGTCAGATTTGGGTATGGTATCGCCATATGGCGTCACATAATCTGAGACTTCCCACAGCATGCCGTTCTTCCAGGTTTCTTCTCTTTTTACCAGGCCATTGATGTGAAAATTTCCCCAAAGCCCCGTCTCCAGACCCTGCTCGTATGATCCCAGCGACTTCAGTATGCCGTTGTCGTAGTAGAAAAACCACTGTCCCACTTCATTATCTCCTTCAAAGCTGCCCTCTGCGATGAGCACCCCCTGATCGTTGAAATACTTCCAAACACCACTGCGCAGGTCATCGTCATAGGCGCCAAAGGAAAAGACCTTGCCGTTGTCGTGGTAGTTGTACCATACGCCTTCTCGCAGCCCTTCATCGTATTTTCCTTCTACACTCGTCTTGCCGTTTTCGTGGTATTCTATATAGGTGCTATCGAGCAGGCCATTTTCAAAATGTATCACTTTCATGGTATTGGTAAATGGGTAAAGGTACTTCCATTGGCCCACCGGCACACCTTCCTCATATTTCTCCTCTACTTTCAGCACACTGTTTTGGTAGTATTCTTTCCACGAGCCTATGGGAAGGTCGTCCTGGTATATGCCTGTGCGTTTGAGCTGCCCGTCTTCGTAGTAGCTTTGGTATTTCCCATATTTTTGGCCCATTCGATAAGCCATCTCTTCGATGGTGATGCCGTATAGCGGGGAGAATTCGATATAGCGGCCATTGAGTGTATCGCGTGTGTACTCTGCGGCAGACTGCAGCGTGCCGCTCATGAAGTAGGTCTTCCAGGTGCCCACCTTCAGGCCGGCGTTGTAGGCGCCTTGCTCTTGCAATTTGCCGTTTTCATGGTATAGCTTCCAAGGGCCATCGCGTTTGCTGTCCACCATTTCTCCTGCCGCCTTCAACTGGCCTCCGGCATAGTAGCTTTTCACTATACCTCGCACTTTATTTTTTTCATATGGCACTTCGAGTATCACATTGCCTTTGGGGCCGTATTCCAACCATATTCCTGTACGTTGGCCGTTTTCAAATTTTCCCATTTGCACCAGCGTGTTGTTCTGGTCGTAGTAGCTCCAGTTGCCCGTCTTCAGGTCATCACTGTTCATGAAGCCTTCGCCGCGCAGTGTGCTGTCGGCAGTATATTCTTTCACGTATTTCAGGTTTTGCCCAAAGGCCCCTGTGGCAAAGAGGCTGCCCAATAGCAGCATAAGGATTGTTATTCTGCTCCGCATCATCATTTCACTTCAAAAAGGTTTTGTTTTATTTCTGTACAAAATACAACTCTCAAACTCATAAAAGCCGAATCGAAAGATAAGAATAGCTCCAATTCCTTGTACAACGTGTGTGGGGCCAATTTAGGGTAGGAAATGGCGTGAAATGCGGCGCTGCCGGTCATGCGTACTTGCGGAACAACTCTTCTTTCACCTTCACCATGCCGGTACCTGCATTTTCATGTATGAGAAATAAATGGTCGGCAGGGCGTACATTGGGCATGCGTGGGTCTACGATATACTTTGGCACACGCGGATCTACATATTCCAGCAGTCCGGCTGCCGGGTACACCTGCAGCGATGTGCCTACTACTACAAATACATCGGCCGACAGCGTTTCTTCCAGTGCCAGTTCCATCATGGGTACAGGCTCTCCAAACCACACGATGTGCGGTCGCTTTTGAGAGCCTTTTTCACATTTGTCGCCCAGGTTGAGTGCCCAGCCATCGATTGTATATACCAGGGAAGGCTCGCAGGAGCTGCGGGCTTTGGATAGCTCGCCGTGCAGATGTATCACGTGTGTAGAACCGGCTCTTTCGTGGAGGCTGTCCACATTTTGTGTGATCACGGTCACCTGAAATTTTTCTTCCAGCTCTGCTATGGCAATATGCCCGCGGTTGGGTTGTGCGTTGAGCGCGTCTTTCCGTCGTTCATTGTAAAATTTGAGCACCAATTCAGGATCACGCTGCCAGGCTTCCGGCGTAGCGACCTGGGTTACATCGTGCCCCTCCCAGAGGCCGCCGGAGTCGCGAAAGGTTTTAAGCCCACTCTCTGCGCTGATGCCGGCCCCGGAAAGTACCACAATCTTCTTCATGGTCATTTCAGTTTTATTAAAGCAGAACGAGTGCTTTTCGCTATGATTTTTTCTTCCTGAAACCTTTTTTGCCCTTAGGGGGTGCGGTTTCCACTATTTCTTTACATTCCTGATAGGTAAGGCTTTCAGGCTCTTTGTCTTTAGGCAATTTGTAATTACTCTTACCGACCTTCAGGTATGGGCCCCATTTGCCGTTGAGGATTTGAAAGCTTTCATCCTCCTCAAAGCTTTTTATGTGCCGGGCCGCATCATCTTTTCGCTTTTGTTCTATTATTTCTATTGCCTTCTCCAACTCTACCGTCATCGGATCTTCTTCTTTGGGCAGCGAATAGAATTTGCCTTCATGGCGCAGGTATGGACCAAAGCGGCCAATGTTGGCGTCTATATCTTTATCTTCGAAGGTGCCCACAGTGCGCGGAAGCTTAAAAAGCTCGAGGGCATCTTCCAGGCTTATGTTTTCCAACAACTGGCCTTTGCGCAGTGGAGCGTATTTGGGCTTTTCCTCGCCTTCACCATCGCCTATTTGTACCACAGGGCCAAACCGTGCCAGCCTCGCGATCACTTTTTTGCCACTTTTTGGGTCTATACCCAGCTCTCTGGAGGTGCCGATCTCGGAGCGGTCTATGTTCTCAGACGATTCCACCTCGGGGTGAAATTTGCCGTAGAAGGTGTCGATCATGCTGTCCCACTCCATTTTCCCACGCGCTATTTCATCAAATTCCTCTTCTACATTGGCCGTGAAGGAGTAGTCAATGATGTTGGGAAACTGGCCGACCAAAAAATCATTCACGATCATGGCCGTGTCCGTGGGGAAAAGCTTGTTTTTCTCGGCACCGGTTACTTCGGTTTTTTCCTTTGCGCTTATTTTATCCGATTTCAGCACCAGTTCCTCATAGGCTCTGTCTTTGCCCGGCCGGGTTTCTTTACTGATGTACCCGCGCTTTTGCACGGTAGAGATGGTAGGCGCATAGGTGGATGGTCTGCCGATGCCCATTTCTTCCAGCTTCTTTACCAGGCTGGCTTCCGTATAGCGTGCCGGTGGTCGCGTGTAACCCTGGCGGGCCAGCATATAGTCCAGGTTGAGAATTTGTCCTTTGGTAAGTGGCGGCAACATGCTGGTGTTTTCTTCCTGTTGCTCATCTTCGTCGGTCGACTCTATATATACACGGAGAAAACCGTCGAACCGGATCACCTCACCCTGAGCCGTGAGTGTATCTTCGGTGGTGGATATGCCAATGGTGGCAATGGTTTTTTCTATCTGGGCATCTGCCATTTGCGAGGCAATGGCGCGCTTCCATATCAGGTCGTACAGGCGCTCTTCGCGGTCGCTGCTGCCGGCGGAGTGGGTGGAAAAGTTGGTGGGCCTTATGGCTTCATGCGCCTCTTGTGCCGATTTGTTTTTAGTCTGGAACCTGCGCACATTCAGGTATTCATTGCCAAAGTTGCCTTTTATCTCACTGCTTGCGCCGGCTATGGCTTCATCCGACAGGTTTACCGAGTCGGTTCGCATATAGGAAATTTTGCCAGCCTCGTATAGCTTCTGTGCCAGCGACATAGTCTGAGAGACCGAGTAGCCGAGCTTGCGGCTCGCTTCCTGTTGCAGCGTGGAGGTGGTAAAGGGTGGCGCCGGTGTTTTCTTTCCGGGTTTGGTCTCCAGATTGGCTATGGTAAACTCAGCCCCCACACATTTCTGCAAAAAGCTCATGGCTTCGTCCCTGCTGGAGAAGCGCTTGGGCAGTTCGGCTTTCAACGTCTTGTCTTTTTCCAGCTTGAAAAAGGCTTGGATTTTATAAAAAAAGTTGACGTCGAATTTATCAATTTCCCGCTCGCGCTCTACCACCAGGCGCACCGCCACCGACTGCACACGGCCCGCCGAAAGCCCCGTTTTAATCTTCTTCCACAGCACAGGTGATATTTCAAAACCCACCAGCCTGTCCAGTATGCGCCGTGCTTGTTGGGCGTTCACCAGGTTTAGGTCTATGCCTCGCGGGTTTTCTATGGCATTCAGAATGGCTTTTTTGGTGATCTCCCGAAATACGATGCGCCGCGTCCTGCTGTCGTCCAGGTCCAGGGCCTCTTTCAGATGCCACGATATGGCCTCACCCTCGCGGTCGTCGTCACTGGCCAGATACACGGTCTCGGCATCCTTCACCAGCTTTTTCAGGGTAGATATTACTTCCTTTTTGTCTTTTGGTATTTCGTAGGTAGGTTTGAAACCATTGTTGATATCGACCGCCTTGTCATCTTTGGGTAGGTCGCGGACGTGTCCGTAGCTAGATACAACCTTGAATTCGTTTCCCAAATAACCTTCGATGGTCTTTGCTTTTGCGGGCGATTCGACGATTACGAGGTTTTTGGCCATAAACAGGGGGTTTTAATGAGGGCCAAATATCAATAAAAAAAAACTAATATAGCAAACCGCCGCAGGCAGCTACCTTTTCATGGCCGGTATCCGTTTTCTCTTTTAATACCACGAAATAGTGACAAAAAACCTCTACATCATCCGCCATGGCAAAGCGCTCGATCAGGAATCGGGGCAGCGCGATCACGAACGTTTCTTGAGTTCGGCCGGTATGTCAGACATATCCCGACTGGGCAATTTCTTTAAGTCGGCCAACATCTTGCCCGACAAAATAATATCCAGCACAGCCATGCGTGCACTGCAATCGGCTGAGCTTATTGCCGAGCGCCTCGATCAAGACCGGTCTTCCATTGTGCTGCACGACGACCTTTACGACAGCTCGGTGCGCCTTATTCTAAAAATCGTGTCGGAGCTGTCCGCTGAGTTGGCGAATGTATTTCTGGTGGGTCACAACCCCAATCTGCTGTATTTTGCCGAATTCACCACGCGCGCAGAAGCCGGGGTGCTGGAGGCCGGTGGATTCATGCAACTCACCTGGCAGGCGGACGATTGGCAAGGATTGACGGATAAACAAGCCACACTCGCCGATGCGCGCAATCCGTCGGACTATTGAGCATTGATCATCCCTGACACGACGATATCGGCAATTGTTTTGTGCCGACGATAAAACAACCACAGTCGAAAGCTTATAATTCAATATACATCGATGACCGTTTGCAATATTTTATGTGCTGCCATTGATCTGGCCATATGTGCAGTATATGATGATGGTATTTCTGATTGATAAAATTGATAATTTATCGCTTTACTTACAGAGAATAATTATTGGCACACCAAATAATATTGGCTAAATTCTCCATGACAGTATTTGCTGAAGCATACAGATGGGGCAAATTGGCCCATACTGTGGTGGCTCTGCACACCGCACATCATTAAATTGGTGAATACACTACATCATCGCTTATCCCAGGATTTTTTCTTGAAACAAATGCGAAACTTCCACATCATTGCACATGTGTTTCAGGTGAATTGCAATGAAAAGTACCCTACTATATTTTGTGATTTTTCAGGTGGTGTTGTGGTCAATCTTCTTTGGCCGCGGCACCTCACAGCAAGCCTCGGTGAGCAGCTTGAATGATACTTGGGCTGTACAACAGCAGCAAGCATTTTACAATTCCTCAGCGCCGACTTTCAACCGCCTCACGCTAAGCCCCGACGGCACCTTCTCACGCGTGAGTGGTAACAACACACACGAAAGCGGCAACTGGACCATTAATAATTCCTTCAGCCATCTATCACTGCACATGGCCAACGGCGTGCAGGAAAATTACCAGATCATCCGCCTGCCGGGCAAAGCGGACAATCTGTTTGTGATTCAGAAGCAAGAACAAAAAATGCAATACCGCCTCACCCGCCTCTAGGTCTTTTCCCGCATGTTTTTATACGCATTGATGAGTCCATTGGTGGAGCCGTCGTGCGATGCGATGTGTTTCTCGTGCTGAAGTTCAGGCAAAATGTTATTCGCCAATTGCTTGCCCAGCTCTACTCCCCACTGGTCGAAGCTGAAGATGTTCCAGATAACTCCTTGCACAAAAATTTTGTGCTCGTACATGGCAATGAGACTGCCGAGCACCCGCGGCGTTACTTTCTTTACCAATATAGAGTTCGTCGGTATGTTGCCTTTGAACACCTTGTAGGGCAGTAGTTTTTCTATCTGTTCTCCGGATTTGCCCGCCTGCTTCAGTTCATCACGCACTTCGTCGGCCGTTTTGCCTTTCATCATAGCCTCTGTCTGTGCAAAGAAGTTGGCCAGTAATTTCGTATGGTGGTCACCGGCTTTATTGTGCGAATTGGCTGGCGCTATAAAGTCGCAGGGTATGCGCTTGGTGCCCTGGTGTATGAGTTGGTAGAAGGCGTGCTGGCCGTTGGTGCCGGGTTCGCCCCAAATTATTGGTCCGGTTTGGTAGTTCACTTCCTCACCGTTGCGGTCTATGTATTTTCCATTGCTCTCCATGTTGCCCTGCTGGAAGTATGCCGCAAAGCGGTGCATGTATTGATCGTAGGGCAGTATGGCCTCCGTGTCGGCGCCAAAGAAGTTGTTGTGCCAGATGCCGATCAGTGCCAGCGTCACAGGTATATTTTCTTCGAATGGCGAGTGGCGGAAATGCTCATCCATATCATAGGCGCCCTGAAGCAATTCTTCAAAATGCTCGAAACCGAGCGTGCAGGCAATGGATAGGCCAATCGCCGACCACAAAGAGTACCTGCCGCCGACCCAGTCCCAGAACTCAAACATGTTGGCCGTGTCGATGCCAAACTCCGCTACGGCCTTTTCGTTGGTGGAGAGCGCTACGAAATGATTTTTAACATACTGCTCGTCTCCGGCCGCACTCAAAAACCACTGCCTGGCTGTATGGGCGTTGGTCATGGTTTCCTGCGTGGTAAAGGTTTTGGAAGCCACCAGGAAAAGCGTGGTTTCCGGATGCAGGGCTTTTAGTGTTTCTGTCATGTGCGTGCCATCTACGTTAGACACAAAGTGCACATTGATATTGGGCTTTTTGTAAGGCTTCAATGCTTCGGTCACCATCAAAGGGCCCAGGTCAGAACCGCCAATGCCGATGTTTACAATATCGCTGACGGCTTTGCCGCTGTAGCCCTTCCAGCTGCCATCGACCACGGCGTTGGAAAACTGCTTCATTTTAGCCAGCACGCGCCTTACTTCCGGCATCACGTCGTGGCCATCTACCATTACCTGTCCGTCGTCGCGCTTGCGCAGTGCAGTATGCAGCACAGCACGGCCTTCCGTCACGTTGATCTTTTCGCCGGTAAACATGGCTTCAATGGCCTCATTCAGGTGGCAATCCTCTGCTAGGTCGCGAAGCAGCTGCAGCGTTTCTTGCGTAATGATGTTTTTAGAATAATCGATCAGGACATCGTTGAAACGCAGGGAGAAATCTTTGAAACGAGCGGGATTTTCCTCAAACAAGGTGCGCATGTGCTTGTTGGAAATTTCCTGATAATGGCGCTGCAACGCTTGCCATGACTGTGTTTGCGTGGGATTGATGGATTGAAGCATTTGTGTTAGTTGATTATGTGAAAGGTTTGATGCGGCAAATCTAAGTCGATTCTATGGATTCAAAAATGCATAACCGGGTTGAAGAGACCGCTGGCTGTTTTTTTTGCTTTGACTTTCACAACCCGCTACAGCGGCAGGTGTTTTTGCAAATGCCGCCAAAAAATGGACGGTAGGCATGCCTTGGGGAAAGAGGAATTGGTAAGGATTATTCGGTGTGCTGTAAGTTTGTGGCGGTTGCAGCCCACTGCCTTTTCAACTTGCTGGGTACATGTTGTCAAAAAAACCAATAAAACTGTACAAGCCCGGTCATATAAATTTAAGATCGTTATAGCCTGTTTGCTATCATCTATATATTAAATTCATTTCGGAGAGCTCCTGCCCAATTTGATGAATCCCTTTCAAAATTTTTTCAGTCTGATTTTCAGAAGGTTTTTTATGCCCTTGTACATACTGTGACAATAATGTTGGATTCATTCCTATTTTTTCGGCAAGAAATTTAGCATTTAATACTTTGTAATACTGAAAGAATTGTGCGAACTCAATTTCAAATTTAAGGTTTTCATGAGCGACTTTGTATTTCTCGTCAAAATACAATTGAGCTGATTCGAGCGCATTGTTGATTAATTCAGGAATGGTTCGCCCAGTAGTGAAAATTGGATATTCCTCTGAATATGCTGAAAAGCCCGTTTCGGTTTTTTCAACGATTATGGTTATTTTTTTCTTAAGATTTTTCATGACCTGTCATTTAAACATTTATACCTGCATCTTTCAGAATTTTCTTCTCAAGTCCTTTTCCAATTTCTTGACTTCCATAGTTTGGGAAAATTATTGTTCTATCTTTATTGTCATGTTTCATATTAATATGAGACCCTTATTGTGAAACAGGATGCCATCCATTTTTCTTCAAGAGTCGGAAAAGTTCTGAGCATTTCATTTATGCCTTTCTTTTTATGCATGCTTCAAAAGCAAATAATAATTTACTTTCAGGCAGATCTTAATCGATACAGTTATGCCAATAGGACTAGCCAGGCACAAAAGACCGCCATCTGCTTTTTGATATTGACTCTCACAGTCCGCTACACGGCAAGTGTTTTTGCAAATGCCGCCAAAAAATGAACGGTAGGCATGCCTTGGGGAAAGGGGAATTGGTATATATCATTATGTGTATGAATCAGTAGTTGGTCAGAGCATTTGCCTTACGCAACTACGATTTTAAACATGGTGTTCTCATCTCGAAACCAGATCCATCTTTTGGTTTAATAGTTCCACATTAAAGTTGATCTTGGCATTAAGTGCTTTGAATACCTTAATGATGGTTTCAAACCGGGCATCAGTTAAACTATTTTCTAGTTTAGAAATTTGGGCTTTTTTTACGCCGACGAGTATGCCAAGTTGTTCTTGCGTCAGATTGCGTTCCCTTCTTGCTTCTTTTATAGCTCTTCCTAGCAAATCAAGTCGTAATTCATACTCAAAAGCTTCTCTTTTGGGAGTGCCTCGTTTACCGATAGGTTGATCAGTGAGTTCTTCGAGACTGACAGTTTTCATAGGTTTCATGTTATTTTATTTTTAAGTTCAAAATACATTTTTCTTATCCGTTCAGCTTTTTCAACTTCTCCAGGCGGAGTTTTATCGGTTTTTTTAACCAATCCGTGTGTTGAGATCACTACTGTGTCCACCTTGTCGGTTTTATCCCAGAAAGCGAATAATCTGCAGTGGGTCTTTTGAATAGTGTCCTGAATTTCCAAATCTCACCAGATAACTTTTTGAATAGCTCCATATCATACGTGATCCGAGCCTTCCAGACATTGTACAGAACTTTTTCCTTCGCTTTATCATTAAGTGTTTCCAAAAACTCAGCAGCCTCTTCAAGAAATTCAACTCTAAATTTTTTATTGACATTTAAAACGTTTCCACGAAAGTAAAAGTTTCTTAACTAGGAAACAAATAATGGTATAGATGATGAATATATTTGCTGAGAATCGTGAAAAAGCAACACCTTGAAATATGGATATCACCGGAGTTCCAAACCATACGATCGTCAGGCCAATCCTAAACTAAAATACCATTGCGCGCCACCGCCTTATCCAATCCTGTTTCCCGCTCTAAGCCGAAAGTCTTTGCACCTGCGGTTTGCCTGTAAATACGCCTCGCCCGTCACCACCATTTTTTGGAAATCTGAAAAAATAGAATTCTAATAAATCGTAACTTTAACGCCGCCATCTTTTGCCGGCTGGTTTGGCACACCACAGCATTGAAAAATTATTATTTGCCTTATGAAAGCACCCAATGTCAATACCATCATCCCCGGTTTGGTTCTTATTTTTTTGGTATCTGCCTGTGCCAGCAAACAGGCAACTACTTCCGAAGCCGTCACCCGACCACCCAATGTTTTATTCATTGCCGTAGATGATTTGAACGACTGGATAGGCGCCATGGGCGGGCACCCCGATGCCAAGACGCCCAATCTGGACAGGTTGGCTGCCGAGGGTGTCCTCTTTACCAACGCACATTGCCAGGCTCCCCTTTGCGGCCCCTCCCGGGCCAGTGTGATGACTGGCCTGCGCCCCTCCACCACCGGCATATATGGCATGATCGACGACGACGACATAGAAGGGGCAACAGAGGCAACTGAAGACATTGTGTTCCTCCCCGGCTACTTCAAAAATCACGGCTATCACACCATGGGCATCGGCAAGCTCTTTCACGAGCATGCTCCCAAAGGCCTGTTTAATGAGTCTGGTGGTCGCGTCGGTGGTTTTGGGCCCAAGCCCGATGAGCGCTTTGTGTGGGATGGCTATGGCCCGGCCGACCCCGACAGATACGGCCGTACCAGCACCGATTGGGGTGCCTACCCGGCGCACGACTCACTCATGCCCGATCACCAATCGGCCAGTTGGGCAGTAGAGCGGTTGCAAAAGCAGTATGAGCAGCCTTTCTTTTTGGCCGTGGGTTTTTTAAGGCCGCATGTGCCCTGGTATGTGCCGCAGCATTGGTTCGACCTGTACAAGGACCAAACACTGGCCAGGCCGCCATACAAAGCCGACGACCTGAACGATGTGCCGGACATCGCACACCAGATCAATGACCTGCCAATGATGCCCACCACAGAATGGGCCAAAGCGCACAATGAGTGGGACAATATAATAAGGGCTTACCTGGCCTGCGTCAGTTTTGTTGATTATGAAATCGGCCGGATGATGGATGCCTTAAAGAAAAGCCCACATGCCAACAATACCGTAGTGGTGCTCTGGAGTGATCATGGCTATCGCTTGGGTGAGAAGGGTACATTTGCCAAACAATGCCTCTGGGAAGAAGCCACTCATGCACCCCTCATGTTTGCCGGTCCCGGCGTACCTTCCGGCAAAACGGTAGATGCGCCGGTAGAGATGCTCTCTATTTATCCTACACTGCTGGATATATGCGGTTTGCCTGCCTATGAGCGCAACGAGGGCGTGAGTCTAAAGCCACTGCTTTCCGGCCATACCATAGCCGAACTGGCCGCCATCACCACGTATGGCAAAGACAATCATGCCGTACGCAGTGCAGACTATCGCTATATACGCTACGAAGATGGCAGTGAAGAACTGTATGACCACAGCATTGATCCGAACGAGTGGAACAACATTGCCCAAGGTCATGCGGAAGAAAGGCAGCGAATGGGCCGCATGCTGCCCCGGCACAATGCCGAATGGGCGCCTGCCTCTACGTACAACTTTCAGCCTTATTTTAAAGAACAAAAAGCCAAAGGTGCCGGAAAATAGCCGGCGCACCATAAAACATTAAATGTACATTTTACGCCTCTAAGCACTATGAAAAACCAAAATATGCACAATCGAAGAAGCTTTTGTAAGTCGCTCGCAGCCGGTGGGGCATTGCTCACACTGCCCGGCGTAGCCCTTGCCAACCCATTGTCGGCAGCCTACAAACCGGGTAAGGCCATGCAGCTCGGGCTGGTCACTTATCTCTGGGGAAAAAACTGGGATGTGCCCACGCTCATTGCCAATTGTGAAAAAACAGGATTATACGGCGTAGAGCTGCGTACGGAACATGCTCACGGTGTAGACCCGGGCATAAGCCAGGCTAAAATAGACGAAGTGCGCAAGCGCTTTGAGAACAGCAAGGTGAAGCTCGTGGGCCTGGGTAGCAATGAGCAGTACGATCATCCGGATGCGGCCAGACTGAAAAAAGCCATAGAAGACACCAAGGTCTTTGTGCGACTGAGCCAGGCTGTCGGTGGCTCCGGGGTAAAGGTGAAGCCCAACGCTTTTCACACGGACAAAGGCATCTCCAAAGAGCAGACCATAGCGCAAATCGGCAAAGCACTGCACGAGGTGGGCGCTTTCGCCAGTGATCACGGGCAGCTCATACGCGTAGAGGTGCATGGCAAGGGCACGCAGGAGTTGCCCAACATGAAAGCCATAATGGAAGCTACTGACCACCCCAACGTACGCCTGTGCTGGAACTGCAACGACGAAGACCTGATTGGTGGCGGGCTGGAGCACAACTTCAACCTGGTGAAGCAATACCTGGGCGACACAGTGCACGTGCGCGAGATGAACATCGGCGAGTATCCATACCAGCAGCTGATGTCGCTGCTCACAGGGGCCGATTACAAAGGCTGGATACTGCTGGAATGTCGCACCGACCCGGAGGATAAGCTGGCCGCTATGAACGAACAAAAAGCCGTTTTTAAAGAGATGATGCAAAAAGCCAAAGGCTGATGTGCAGGCATGAAGGCGCGTTGGGTTCAGCGCATCATCCTGTTTTTTCCGTACTACGATGGCATTGGGCAATCGAAATCTTTAGCTTTGCATCAAAAAAATAGTGTGGGATGGAAATAGCAGGCAGAACGATCAATACCATTCGCGTGATCAGCATCCTTGGCTTTTTGGCAGCTTTACTCTGGATATACGCCTCTCTGCCGGCCAGTGCCCGTGTATACCTGTTTGATGAATCCACGGCCGGGGTGGGCTTCACGCGCAATCAGTTTTTTTATACTTTCCTGGGGGTGTTTGCCTTCATCAACATTGTGCTGTTCGCCGTCATTCGCACACTGCGACACACGGTGGCCGCTGATTATGTAAAGGAGCTGCGCAAGCAAAGACTGGCACTCTGGCTTGGCCTGTGCCATATTGGTCTTAATATATGCATCATTGGCTTTGTGCTGTTTTATGGCCTGCAAAGTTTTTTACCCGACTTCAGTCCGCAGGAATTCTTTTTTCTGGTCATCACCGGGCCGGCCATATTGTTGCTTTCCCTGTTTGCCTTGCCGCCCATGCTTTTCAAATTGGGCGAGCCGACCAAAGGCTGATGCAGCGCCTGGCTTGCTGGCCGGCCGATCTGCAATTTTGTAATATGGCATGGCGTCAGCATATTCGCGGTGGCCAATTCGTATAGTAAACCCAAAATCGATTTATGTCAAACACTCCTGTATCCTACACCGAAGACAACATACGTTCGCTGGACTGGAAAGAGCACATACGCCTGCGGCCCGGCATGTATATTGGTAAGCTCGGCGATGGCTCTGCCTTCGACGACGGCATATATGTGCTGGTGAAAGAGGTGATCGACAACTGCATTGATGAATTCGTGATGGGCCATGGGAAAACCATCGACATCAAGGTGAGTGAGCACCGGGTGGAGATCCGTGACTACGGCCGCGGCATACCGCTGGGCAAAGTGGTAGACTGCGTATCGCGTATCAATACCGGCGGCAAGTACGATTCCAAGGCTTTTCAAAAATCTGTCGGTCTCAATGGGGTAGGCACCAAGGCCGTGAACGCACTTTCCAGATATTTTAAGGTGCAGTCGTACCGCGATGGGGAAACCAAGGTGGCCGAGTTTGAAAAAGGTGAGTTGGCAGCCGACGCAGAGGTAGTGAAAAGTTCCGGTCGCAATGGCACGCTGGTGGTGTTCGAGCCCGATCAGGAGCTGTTCAAGAACTTCCACTTCATACCGGAATTTCTCGAAAATATGATCTGGAACTACGCCTTCCTCAATGCCGGGCTCACCATCAACTTCAACGGCAAGCGCTTTCACTCCGAGCATGGTCTGCTCGACCTGCTCGAGAGAAAGACCGACGAAGACAGCCTGCGTTACCCCATCATTCACCTGAAAGGCAACGACATAGAGCTGGCACTTACCCACAACAACCAGTACGGCGAAGAGTACTATTCGTTTGTGAACGGGCAGCATACCACGCAGGGAGGCACACATTTGGCTGCCTTTCGCGAGGCTTACGTGAAGACCATCCGCGAGTTTTACAACAAAAACTTCGATGCCGCCGACGTGCGCGCCAGCATAGTAGCGGCCATATCGGTGCGCATCATGGAGCCCGTGTTTGAGTCACAGACCAAAACTAAGCTGGGCTCGCAAACCGTTGGCCCCGACGGCCCCACCATGCGCACCTTCATCAACGACTTTGTGAAGCGCGAGCTGGACAATTATCTGCACAAAAACCCGGCGTCGGCAGAGGCGTTGCAAAAGCGCATATTGCAGTCGGAGCGCGAGCGCAAAGACATGGCCGGCATAAAAAAGCTGGCCAATGAACGCGCCAAAAAAGCCAACCTGCACAACAAAAAACTGCGCGACTGCCGCCTGCACTTCGACGACCAAAAAGGCGACCGTGTAGACGACACCATGATCTTCATCACTGAGGGCGACTCTGCCAGCGGCTCCATCACCAAATCGCGCGATGTGCAGACACAGGCCGTTTTCAGCCTCCGCGGCAAGCCGCTCAACTGCTTTGGCCTCACCAAAAAAGTGGTATACGAAAATGAAGAATTCAACTTGCTGCAGCACGCGCTGAACATTGAAGACGGACTGGCAGGCCTGCGCTATCGCAAGATCGTGATCGCCACAGATGCCGACGTGGACGGTATGCACATCAGGCTGCTGCTGCTCACCTTCTTTTTACAATTTTTTCCCGATCTGGTGCGCAACGGCCACGTGTATGTGCTGGATACGCCGCTCTTCCGGGTGCGCAACAAGAAAGAAACCATTTATTGCTACAGCGAGGAAGAGAAGCAGCAAGCGGTGCACAAGCTCACAGGAAAGCCTGAGATCACCCGCTTCAAAGGACTGGGTGAAATATCCCCCGATGAGTTTGGCGGTTTTATCGGAGAAAACATCAGGCTGGAGCCTATCATACTTTCCAAGGATGCCAGCATTAAAACCATACTGCAATTCTATATGGGCAAAAACACACCCGACCGTCAGGAATTCATCATAAAAAACCTGCGCATAGAAAAGGACATAGTGGCTGAAGAGGCACGACAAAAAACAGAAGAAGAAGTAGCAGCATAAGGCAATGGCAGAAGGCAACAACAACGGCAACATATCAACAGAGAGTGACGAGCCCATACACGAAGTGATCCACGTATCGGGCATGTACCAAAACTGGTTTTTGGACTATGCCAGCTACGTAATCCTGGAGCGCGCCGTGCCGGCCATTGAAGATGGACTGAAGCCTGTGCAGCGCCGCATACTGCACGCCATGAAGGAGATGGACGATGGGCGGTACAACAAGGTGGCCAACATCATCGGCAGCACCATGCAGTACCATCCCCACGGCGATGCCTCCATCGGCGATGCCATCGTGGGGCTGGGACAGAAAGAACTGTTGATCGATACCCAGGGCAACTGGGGCGATGTACGCACCGGCGATGGTGCGGCTGCCCCGCGATATATCGAAGCCCGCTTGTCCAAATTTGCGCTGGAGGTTGTTTTCAATCCGCAAACCACCGTATGGCAGCTCTCGTACGACGGTCGCAAAAGAGAGCCGGTGACGCTGCCGGTTAAGTTTCCGCTGCTGTTGGCACAAGGTGTGGAAGGCATAGCCGTGGGCCTTTCCACAAAAATACTCCCGCACAACTTTTGCGAGCTGCTGCAGGCATCCATCGATCTGCTCAAAGGAAAAAAGGTGCAGATATTTCCCGATTTCGCCACCGGCGGACTGGCCGACTTTTCCGATTACAATGAAGGGCTGCGTGGCGGGCGCGTACGCGTGCGGGCGCGCATAGAGGAGCTGGACAAGAAAACACTGGTGATACGCGATATACCCTTCGGCACCACCACCACCAACCTGATTGAGTCCATCGTGAAGGCCAGCGACAAGGGCAAGATCAAAATCAAAAAGGTAATAGACAACACAGCGCGCGACGTAGAGATACAGGTGCAGCTTGCACCGGGGCAGTCGCCCGATATCACCATCGATGCGCTCTACGCCTTCACCGATTGTGAATTGTCCATTTCGCCCAATGCCTGCGTCATTATCGATGACAAGCCGCATTTCATTGGGGTGAACGACATCCTCCGCATCAACAACGACAAGACCGTAGCGCTGCTGAACCTGGAGCTGCAGATCAGGCGCTCCGAGCTATTGGAGAAGCTGCTTTTTTCATCACTGGAAAAAATATTCATAGAAAACCGCATTTATCGCGACATAGAAGAATGCGAAACCTGGGAGGCGGTGATCAGCACCATCGACGAAGGCCTGTCGCCATACAAACCGCAGTTTTATCGCGACATCACCGAAGACGACATTGTACGACTGACGGAAATTAAGATCAAGCGCATTTCGCGTTTCGATGCCTTCAAGGCCGATGAGCTGATGAAGCGGCTTGAGGATGAGCTGAAAGAGACCGACCACCACCTGGCACACCTCACAGACTATGCCATAGCCTACTATAAAAACCTGCTGCAGAAGTACGGCAAAGGCCAGGAGCGCAAGACAGAGATCAGGGCGTTTGACACCATCGCGGCCAGCGTAGTAGCCGCCAACAATGTGAAGCTGTACGTAGATCGCGCCGAAGGTTTCATAGGCTATGGCAACAAGAAGGACGAATTCATATGCGACTGCTCCGACCTGGACGACATCATCGTATTTCGTCGCGATGGCAAAATGATGGTTTCCAGGATTAGCGACAAAGGTTTCGTGGGCAAAGACATCATCCATGTGGCGGTGTTCAACAAGAACGACGAGCGGATGGTGTACAACATGATCTATCGCGATGGTGACTCGGGCCGGTCTATGGTTAAGCGTTTTCAGGTGATGGCCGTCACCCGCGACAAAGAGTATGACCTCACCAAGGGCACTAAAGGTTCTTCGGTGATCTATTTCACCCCCAACCCCAATGGTGAAGCGGAAGTGGTGACCGTGCACCTATCGGCAAGGGCACGTGCCCGGGTGAAGACATTCGACTTCGACTTCGCTGAAATAGATATAAAAGGCAGGGGCGCCGGCGGCAATATCCTCACCAAATATCCTGTACGCAAAGTGCAGTTGAAGTCGGAGGGAAGATCAACCCTCGGCGGTGTCGACATCTACTACGATGGGGCCATAGGCCGCCTCAATCGCGACGAGCGAGGGCGGCTGCTTGGCAATTTTCAGCCCGATGATGCCTTGCTGGTCATCTACAAAGACGGCTCCTACGAGCTCACCTCCTTTGAGCTGACCAACCGGTATGAGCCCGAGAGCATTGAAGTCATTGAACAGTTCCGTGCAGACGCCGTCGTCACCGCTGTGTATCTGGAAGGGGGCAGCAATCTGTCGTATGCCAAGCGCTTTAAGATTGAGACCACCACGCTTAACAAGCGTTTCACCTTCATCAGCGAAGAGCGTGGATCCCGGTTGCTTTACGCCACCACCAACACGGCACCGGTGGTGCATTTTCATGTAGTGAAAAAGAAAGCAAAAGAAGAGCACGAACTGTCGTTGGAAGAATTTATCGATGTGAGAGGCTGGCGGGCGCAGGGCAACAGGCTGGCGCCTTTTCCCGTGCACAATGTGAAGGAAATATCCAGCACGCCCAAGGAGCGCACGAAGGCGGTGCAGCCGGCCCGGGAAGCACACGATGACCCGGAGAAAAAGCACCTTGAGCAAGAGGAGAGCGATGAAGAATTTCACATAGGCGATACCGTAGAGCTGAATGTGAAGAAAAACGACAAAGGCCCGCAGCTCGGATTGTTTGGTGAAGCCTAACTTCCGACCTGCTTATCTTGAAGAATTGTCTGTAATGATGAAACCATATTTTCTATACCTCAGCATCTCTGTATTGCTGCTTGTAGCATGCAAGCGGCATTATGGTGATCATCCGGTGGTTGATCAGGCGGAGGCCTCGACTGTTGATTCCGCCAGGATAGAGCGCTACCTCCATGAGCTGGTGGAGGGCGAACCGCAAAATGTGCGCAACCACCTGGCACTGTACGACTACAAGATGCAAGCGGGCAAAAGGCGCGAAGCACGCAAGTGGCTCGATCTGGCCATGGAGATGGATCCACAGCACATGGCGGTATTGATGAGAAAGGCCGACTGGCTGATGGCTGAAAACGAGCCCGGTAAAGCCATAGAAATACTTCAGCAGGCCGGTGCGGAAATGATGCGCCATGCAGATGCCGCCGCCATGCTGGCCAGGGCGTATTACGCTTCGGGCAATTGCGAGCAGGCGCTCGACTTCGTACACCGGCGTATGCAATCAGAAGCATCGGAGTGGAACATGCACTTTATAAAAGGCCAGTGCCTGCTGCAGTCATATGACACTGTACAGGCCATGGAGGCATTGAAGAATGCTTTTCTGCTCTACCCCGCCGACACCACCTTTACGCCCTATTTCGAGCTCAGTCTGGCTCAGAAGAATGATCAGGAGGCAGAGTGGGCGTTGCAACAATACTCTGAAACACAGCGTAGCCACCGCCTGACCATGCGTGCTGCGCAATTCTATAAAAATATTGGCCGCACAGATACTGCCATGCACTTGTTGAAAAAGCAGATGAAAAGCGGTGAGGGCGGCGCAATGGCCTACCATGAACTGGCCGGAATATTTTACGCGGCTAACCGGTACGATTCCGCCATTTTTTACGCCAATGAAGCCTTGCAACGCCGGCCTGGCATGCTGCAGTCGTGGATGCTGCTGGGCAGAGCGTACGACAGGCGATATCGATTTCAGGACGCTGCCGATGCCTACGCACAGGTGCTGCAGCGGGACTCCACCTACGCAGAGGCCGCTCAGGAGCTGGAGTTGCTGAACAGGAAAATCCGCTATGCAAGGGAACAGCGGCGTATAGAAAACCAGCGTGAAGCCATAGAGATTATGGAGCCGTTGGACTCAAAAAAGTCGTTGAACGTGCCTTGAGCTGGCGCCGGTGTTGCGCATTGTGCAAATATTCTCATTTTTGTTTTAGCAATATGTTCGCTTTTTGACCATGCAAAAGTTTTGGTGGCTGCTGTATCAGCCCTACAAGTGGCTCATTTTTCTGCCGCTCTTCATCATCAACACGCTCATCTTTGCGGCCATGGCCGTGCTGGTATCGCTTACGGTAAGCCAGAAGATTGGCAGCTTCATCGGTGGCGTGCTTTGGGCAAGGCTGAACGTGCTGATTACCCCGGCGGTGGTGCGGGTGCGTGGCCGCCGCAACATCAGAAAAAAGCAAAGCTACGTCGTGATCGCCAATCACCTGAGCGGCTACGACATATTTGTGCTGTACGGATGGCTGGGCATAGACTTTAAGTGGGTGATGAAGAAGGAAATAAAAAAAGTGCCCGGTCTTGGCTTTGGTAGTCAGGCAGTGGGGCATATTTTCATAGACCGCTCCAACTCCAAGGCCGCCATAGAAACGATCAGAGAGGCTAGAAAAAAAATCAGGAATGGCACTTCGGTCGTCTTTTTTCCGGAAGGCACACGCAGCAAGTCACGCCAGATGCTGCCCTTTAAGAAAGGCGCTTTTCGTTTTGCGCTCGATCTGCAACTGCCCATTCTTCCGGTGCGCCTGCGCGGCACCGACCACATATTGCCTTCCGGCACGCTCGACCTCACACCCGGCAAAGCCACCCTCACCATTGGGGAGCCCATCGACACAAGCGGCTACACCGAAGCCAACCTCGGCGAGTTGGTACAGCGCGCCCGGCAGGCCATTGAGGCGCTGTAGCCGTACCTCGATCAATGGTCAGACCTTGTGTGATTAGAAGAGATACAAGGCAGATTCGACTTCTGTCAGATCTATGCTGTGGGTAATGATAGACCGCTGAATAATGGTCGAGAACCCAATAGCCTTCATTCTTAGGGAAATTCAGGTTTCATTATTTAAATAATTGGGAGCGCCTAAAATGGGACTTGCGACTCATGAACCGCGAGATTGAAAATGGCCATTTAACAATTGGCATATTCATCGCGTGGAAAAACAATAAAAATAGAGATATTATCACCGGCACACGGATGCTGCCTTTTATGAAGCAATGACTAAGCACAGGTAACGTTATCGACAAAGAGATGAAGGATTATATTATAGATAAAGAAAGTTAACCACCAAACGAGTATTTTTAAAATATATGACAACTTTAGTTTTGTAGTTAGATTTAGTTTATATATAGTATAATGACGATTATAAATTAATTTTGCCGCCATGTTTTCGTTTATAGCGTTTTATGCCCAACTTAATGTACTGAAACAACATGTAGTAAAAGAAGAAAGGCAAAACAAATTTAAGTAAACTTGAAACGGTAACAATCTGGTAGCCTCTATACACGTCGATACTAAATTTGTAAATATTTACTGGAAAGTGTAAAACAGACAACGGGTCAACAATTAATACATAATAAAGAAATGTTGCTATTAGTAAATAATTTATAGAACCGTATATAGCTAATATATAGGTCTTTTTTCTTATCCTTTTCAAAGAAATAAAGCTTTTTGCTGTAATAACTTCCCGAAGCGCAACTGCAGATTTTTTATATAGATTGGTACTAGGCTGCAAAATTTGCACAGGTTAAAAGTAGAGAACTTTTAACTTTAGC
>CAZQVB010000041.1:28783-37361 GCA_964596645.1 uncultured Roseivirgaceae bacterium | reverse complement strand
AAAATTCAATATCACAAACTATATTTACAACCTGTCAAATTTCGTAGCCACTTAATAGGGCATGGTGTCATTTTTTTCATAGCGGGAAATCAGCCGTTTATTGATCCCTGTAGCTTTTTCCAGATCATCTTGCGTGAATCCTTTTTCCCCAATGCCGCAAGTTTGAGCGTAGCGGTAACTTGTGGTTTTGCCGTTGGCGCAAGTCTTCCGGCGCAGGCCTAGCGGGTAAGCGCGACTTGTGCCAGCAATTAAGTTCAGACTGCTTCCACTGCCTCACTGGTCTTAGGTTAAGCGGAGCGATCCTAAGACCTAAAAGAGTAAAGGGCATCTGCCCGGACTTTCAATGAGTTGAGGAACCCTCGCTCGTACGCGCGTGTCGCGCGCGTCCATTGACAGTATGGAAGATCATTGAATAAGACCTAAATTGACGTTTCTCACCACAAGTTACAAACTTGCGGTAGATGGGGGGGATCGCCCATCCGCCTACCCTGCATGGTGGCTACAGGTATTCGCATTGTCAAGGAGTAGCCAGAATAAGCCATACGCCATCACGACTGATTTTGATTCAGCGAAAGCTCTACTTCTTCAAAAATTTCAGCTTTATCCATAAGCACAACCAATTTATCGTCCACTTCCAGCACAGTCGATCCATTTGGCGTCAGATAGTTACCGCGACGTTCAATCATTGCAATAATGGCATTCTTAGGAAAATCCAACTCCACAATTTTACGTCCCAAAGCTGGGCTATCATCTTTGAGTCTTACTTCTCTCAAGAAAGTTTTCGGGTGTTCGGATAGCAGCTCATCCGTAGGTGATAAAGGTTTTGCCTTTTTGGGTAAGCCTACATGCAACCATTTGGCCACGATGGGCAAAGTAGTTCCCTGTATTATCACGGAAGTAACTGACACAAAGAATACAATATTGAAAATTGCATCAGCTTTATCCAACCCGGCAATCAAGGGATAAGTGGCAAATACGATCGGTACTGCACCTCGCAATCCCACCCAGGAAATATAAAACCTGCGTCTTAGTTTCATCTTGAATGGCACAAGTGAGATGAACACTGCCAGTGGCCGGGCTACGAGGATCAGAAACAGAGAGATCAACAGACCAATTCCGATGAAAGGGAGGATTTTGGAAGGAAAAACCAATAAGCCCAAAGTCAGAAACAAAACGATCTGCATCAACCAGGCAAGACCATCAAACATCCGCATGATCGTTTTTTTGTGTATCAGGTTCTGATTACCTAAGTAGACCGAACAAATGTAAATGGCCAGGAAACCATTGCCACCGACTGCATCAGTAGCAGAAAAAGTGATAAACATCATGGCAATACTGAGCACCGGATAAAGCCCTTCGAAATCAAGTTTTATACGATTAATGACCCACTTGCTAATTATGCCAAAGAGATATCCTGCAACGCCACCAATGGTCATCTGTTGGAAGAAAAAGAGGATAATGGAAAGTATGCCATCATTTGGTTGTGTTACTAGTGATAAGAACGCAATTGTCAGTACGTAGGCCATCGGATCATTGCTACCGCTCTCGAGCTCAAGAGTTGGCCGGAGGTTCTTTTTCAGCGCCAGATTCTTTCCTCTAAGTATGGAAAAAACAGCAGCGGCGTCTGTGGATGAAACAATTGCTCCAAGAAGGAGGCTTTCAAATAAGCTGAATTCGGTTATTAAGTAGACAAAAAAACCCAATCCGAAAGCAGTCAATAACACACCTAATGTGGACAAGCTTAACCCCACTTTCATTACCGGTTTTACCGTCTTCCAGCTTGTGTCCAGCCCTCCGGAAAAGAGGATAAAATTAAGTGAAACGATACCGATAAACTGAGCTATTTCAGGATTGTCGAAATAGATGCCGCCGATGCCTTCTGATCCAGCAAGCATGCCAATAGATAAAAAGAGCAAAAGGGTTGGAATGCCAAATCTGTAGCTGGTCTTTCCAACAATAACGCTTATAAGAAGTAAGATTGAACCAATGAGGATGACGTTTTCAATGGTAATGTTCATTGAAGGCTTTTTAGAAATGCTGCTTTAAATCAAAAATCACGATAAAGATACAGGGTTAGACACCAGCTATCATGCATTTTAGGCTTTTACAAATTTTTAACCCTGCTTGCACGCAAGTTATCCAAACTCAACCATCCCCCAGACCCCGCTCCGGGTCGTGTTTTCTAGCACGGTCATCCCCATTATGTTAATGATCAAGTCACCCCAATTTTTATCATCCAACCAAGGATAATCCCGTCTTTAATATCTGTAGCGGCTTTCTTCGCATGATAGAAGCTCACAATTTCATCTCCGCACTGGTAACCCACGCCTGCCGCAAGTTTAGCGCAGCGTAACTTCTAATAATCCTGTATATCACCTATTCATTTTATTGAATAAGACGTAAACTGACGTTTCTCACCACAAGTTACACACTTGCAGTAGATGGGATATTGCCGTGACATCGCTTTGTCTCATGTAGTTTGATTCGTATGAACTCGCAATGATAGAGGGAGAAATGAAATAATGAAAGAGGTGCAAATGGCCACGCCTGCTGGATTATAAACGCCTGCCGACAATGAAAGACAGTATGGCCTGGGCATCCTGATTGGTTTCGTATTGCAGCCAGGCTTCTGCACCAATAAAAAGCCCAAATTTAAAAGAATAATCATAAGAAGTTGATAAGACTAAACCTCCTGTAAAGATTCGAGCTGGAAAGGGTCTCATGTTTAAACCTTGAAAAGGATAGGTGGTGGAGTAACCGTAATCATATGGATATGAAGAAGACTGATATCGCGCCATCATGCTTATCGTACCGCTGAAATTGTGTCGTGCATTGCGCAAAAAACTACGCCCTATTCCCGCCCCAATTTGCACGCCCGCCTTCGTATAATCTACTACACCTTCTTTCAGGTCCCCTGCATTATTCCAGTGGTACACAGTATCGAGGCCATTGTGTACAGTGCCACCCGCAAAGGCATGCCAGCTTAGGCGATCATTTATAAAATAAGTGTATCGTGCAGTGACAGCAGGCCCCCACTCCACAAGATCCATATAATATGATGCTCCCAGAGCTACCTGTACGGCATGTTTTGGAAGTACTTCGGCTTCCTGTGCACTTCCATGACGAGCACTGAACAGAAAAGTCATCAACAGAAACCACTTGTATGTCATTCAGGTCTTTTTTTATAAGTGGCATGTATTGTAATCTTCTCCCATCCATCGTCAGTGAATAAGAATTGAGGATCTGTATAGAAATATCTTCGAAATGTAGCAAAGAGGATATCTTCATCGATAGAAACCGCCACGAGTTGACCCTCCCCAAGCGAGGGATCGATTATAGTAAATTCGTTCTTCTTTTCAGAAAAGTAAAATCTGGCCGAACAATTGGCAACGCCATATAATGTATAAAGATACTCCCCTGTCTCAGCATCACTACGAACATTGGCATAAGGAGCATAAAGATCTATGATCGGTACATATTCTGTGGTACCATCTTCGCGTGGATATAAATCATTGTAGATGTGAAGGTAAAAACGATGAGCCTCTTGCCAATAATAGTTTCCCATTTCATCAAACAAATTGTGAGAGTACTTTCCGTCAAAATTGAGGTCCATTGGTTTCTGTGTCAGATAAGACAGTAAATCGTATTTGCCGACTATCTTAAAAGAGGGGTTTTTATAAAAAACACCATCTGGCTTTTCCTCACCATCACTTTCATCTAATTCATCCCCACCGCAAGCATTGATCAGCAGGCAGAGTACCACCATCATGCTCACATATGTTCTACTTACTTTCATCTTATTCCAGAGTATGGGCAGATACCAGGTATATTTGGCATGGCACAATCATAAAGTACTATAACTTTCTTAAGGAAAGCAATGTGGCTATTCTGGAAGACTTCGTCTGCCGCAGTTTTAGCGCAGCGTAACTTGTGGGAAACCTGTTTGGTTCCGTTCTAACCACAAGTTAAAAACTTGCGGTAGTTAATTATTCATTCTTATCAATCCCTATGCTCCAGCAGCAGGTTGGCTATCAGCGCCGTCCAGCCGGTTTGGTGGGAGGCGCCCAGGCCCTGGCCCGACTCGCTGTGGAAATATTCGTAGAAAAGATGGTGGTGCTTGAAATGCTCGTCTTCAGCAAAAACGGGGTGCTCGGCGTGGTAGGTGTACCGGCCTTGTCCGTTGCGGTCAAACAGCTTTTGCAATCTTTTGGTGAGTTCCTGAGCGATCTGTTTCAGATTTTTCTTATTGCCAGAACCGGTCGGGAACTCATACATATACTGCGGGCCGTAGTAGTCGTAGTATTTGTACAGCGACTGCACAATCAGATAATTGAGCGGTAGCCACACAGGACCGCGCCAGTTGCTGTTGCCTCCAAACATTGGGGTATTGCTCTCGCCCGGTTCGTACTGTATCACATGGTGGCTGCCGTTGTGCTCGAAGATGTAGGGGTTTTTATAGTGAAATTTTGACAATGAGCGAATGCCAAATTCGCTCAAAAACTCTTCCTCATCGAGCAGGCGCTTGAGCATATGCTCCAGCCGGAAGGCACGCATGATGGAAAAGAGATGCTCGCCGTGCTTGTTCTTCTCTTCTATGTGCGAAATGAGCTGTGCCAGGTCGGGCCTCGTACGAATGATGGTGTAGGCGCGGGTCTTGAACTCCCGCAGCTTGTCGAACAGTTCATCGTGAATCACCTCCACGGCCAGCAGCGGAATGATGCCCACCAGCGAGCGTATTTTCAGCCGGTGTGTGCTGCCATCGTCCATTTTTACCACGTCGTAGTAAAAGGCATCCTCATCGTCCCACAGCGACACGTTGGCCTCGCCTATGTTGTGCATGGCCCAGCCGATGTTGATAAAATGCCGGAAGAACTTTGCTGCCGACTCTTCATACAGCGGATTGTGCCGGGCCAGCTCCAGCGAAATGCGGAGCATATTGAGCGAAAACATCGCCATCCAGCTGGTCGCATCGGCCTGTTGCAGGTTCTTAACGCCGGGCACTTTTTGACTGCGGTCAAACACACCAATGTTATCAAGCCCCAGGAATCCACCTTCAAAAAGGTCGATGCCGTTGATGTCTTTCCTGTTTACCCACCAGGTGAAGTTGATCAGCAGCTTCTGAAAACATTCTTCTAAAAAGCTCCAGTCAGCATTACCCGTTTTCTTCAGATCGCGCTCGTACACCTGCCACACAGCCCAGGCATGCACGGGCGGGTTCACATCGCCGAAGTTCCACTCGTAGGCCGGTATCTGTCCGTTGGGGTGCATGTAGTACTCGCGCAGCATAAGCAGGAGCTGGTTTTTGGCAAAGGCGGCATCCACATGCGAAAAGGTGGTGGTGTGAAAGGCCAGGTCCCAGGCCGCGTACCAGGGGTACTCCCACTTGTCGGGCATCGATATTATGTTCCTGTTGGTGAGGTGCTGCCACTGCAGGTTTCGCTTTCTGTCGCGCTGCGGGGCAGGTTTGCCGGGCTCTCCGTTGTGCCATTTGTACAGGTCCAGATAGTAGAATTGCTTGGTCCAGAGCAGACCGCTGACGGCACTTTTTAACAGGTGCTTTTCGTCGTGCGATAGCCGGGCATCGCCCAGTCCTTCAAAGAATTGTCTGCCTTGCTCGCGGCGTTTATGAAGCACCTCGTCAAAATCAGCCCAAGGTTCATGTTTTTCTCTCTTGCTCAGTCGCAGGCGCATGCTGACGGACTCGCCGGGAGAAAGCATCTTCTTCGTCCATAAGGCCACCTTGGTGCCCGTCTTGCCAGGATTTACGGTTTTCTGGCGGTGTACAATGAAATCGTTTATGCCGTCTTTCACATAGGGATAATCATTATCGCGACCGAACAGGCGCTTGCTGTTGGTTTCATTTTCAGCAAAAAGCTGCTCTCCACCGTCGTGGCAGAGGAAGTAGTTGCCATTGCGCCGGGAGGTGGCCTTGAGGCATTGATGCGAAGTAGCCACAATCTCGGGCCGGGAATAAAAGGAGTTGTGGTTCCAGTAGTTGCGAAACCAGAAATGGGGCAACAGGTGTATTTCTGCCGCCTCCGGCCCCCGGTTGATCACCTCAATGCGCATCAGTATGTCATTCGGTCCGGCTTTGGCGTACTCAATGTAGCAATCGAAATAGCGCCCTTCGTCGAACACCCCCGTATCGAGCAGTTCGTACTCCGGCTCATGCCGGCTGCGCTTGTTGCCCTGCACCAGCTCGTCGTAAGGAAAGGCTGCATGCGGATATTTGTACAGAAACTTGCAATACGAATGTGAAGGGGTGGATTCCAGATGAAAATACAGCTCTTTCACGTCTTCACCGTGGTTGCCCAGGTGGTTGGCCAGGCCAAAGAGCCGCTCCTTTATTATTGGATCTTTGCCATTCCAGAAAGCAGGTGCGAGGCACATGATCTGTTTGGCATCGCAAAAGCCTGCAATGCCCTCTTCTCCCCATCGATAGGCGTAGCTGCGCGCCAGATCGTGGCTTATGGCCATCCACGACTCGCCATGTGCGCTGTAGTCTTCGCGCACCGTACCCCATTGCCGCTCCGTCATAAAGGGCCCCCACGATCTCCAAAAACCATTGTTGCCGGCCTCCGTGGACCAGCCAACTTCTTCATTCACGCTTACCATAGGCCATGCTATCTTAATCTGCGGCACAAAGCCACCATTGTATTTTATCAATTATTTGAAAATGTCATCGACAGATTTGTACTAGACCGTGCCTGAGCCGGTACACATTCTTAGCTAAACCTGAGATGAGGGAGTGCTGTTTTAAACAGCTGTGGGTGTGGCATGAAAGGTAATGAAAATGAAATGCCTGCTAAAAATGAAGTGTAAAATTTTTATTTGATCTACCAGGCATTACAACTCAAACTGCTCCTCGGGCACAGAGTCATGTACGTTGATACCGGATATCTGTCGCTCGCCCCGGTTGCCGGCCAGCAATATGTCACCGTATTGTTTATAGTCTGTCCAGGGCGTGACGAAGGCGGGCTCAGCATCGGAAGCTTGCCTGAAAAAAGCCCATTGTTTCACCAAATGATCACTCTGGTCTACCCACACGTGATATTTGTTTTGGGGTGTCACCCCTACCTGGTCAAAGATGAGTTGCAGCTTAACTGCCGGTGAGCCACCTGGCAGCGTATCTGCGCCTTTGTAGGTGAGCGTTACGCCGCTATCCTTGAGCTTAAAGGGCATCACCAGCCAATAGCTGTCGTTGATCCATATGCGCCTGGCTTGCTCCAGGTACTTTTGCAGGGAATCCTGATCGCTTACCAGCTGCCCGTTTTTGCGCACAGCACCCGACATATTGTTGAGGTTTAAAACCATTGTTGTGCTATCGGCATCGGCCAAATCAATGCGCACACGATCAGCCTTTTTATCCCAAAGCAACTGTCGCTTTCCAAAGAAGTCCCAACTGATGTACCGCGTATTGTCCCAGCCGGAGCGCCCACCCATGGCCAGCATCACAGAGTCGGCAAGGGCTATGGCTTCATCATCAGAAGCCTCGGTATTGAAGCCATCTGCAGCCGGATTTTGCGCTACCACTGGTTGCTCAGTCTGCTTTTTAGCGTCTGTACACCCGGCGAGCAGCAGCACACCTACAATCATATAAGTCAGAAGTTTTTGCATGTTATCAGGTCGTAATTTATTTGTAAGCTACTATAAGTCAGTGGGCAATACAAAGGTTTTTGATGGTCACAATATTGTCCAAAAACATACAAAGCGCTGTTATACAAAAACGCTCAATAGCAGGCACAGCACAAAACCGACCACGGAAATGATGGTTTCCATGATGCTCCACGACTTCAGCGTCTGCTCCTCGGTCATGTTCAGATATTTGCCCACCAGCCAGAAGCCGCTATCATTGACATGCGAAAAAAAGGTAGAACCACTGGCAATAGAAAGCGCCACCAGGGCCTTGCCTGCGTCACCAATTTCCAGCACGCCAAGCACCGGGGCCACCATGCCGGCCGCGGTGATCATGGCTACAGTGGCAGAGCCCTGGGTGAGGCGTATGATCACGGCCAGCACATAAGCCAATACCACGGGCGGTATGTTGTTGCCGGCGATCAGGGTAGCCAACGATTCACCGGCTCCGCTGTCTACCAGTATCTGCTTAAATACACCACCCGCGCCTGTCACCAATATAATGAGCCCCGCGGGCGCCAGCGACCGGTTGGCCACTTCCAGTAATTTTTGAGACGAAAAGCCGCGACGTGTGCCCAGAAAATAGCCCGCCATGAGTGTGGCAATGATGAGCGCTACAAAAGGATGACCTATAAACTGCACAATTTCCACCGCTGTACCCGCCTCTACCCAATGGCTCTTTACGGCCACATCGGCCATAGTGCTGGCCAGGATGAGCAGCAGCGGCAGAGCGATCAGCATCACGATCCAAGCAAAAGAGGGCAAGCCTGCCGTGCCGTGGTGCTCAGGCTCGGCAGCGGTATCGACCTCCGGCGGGGCTATGTGGATTTTGGAAGCGATGTATCTGCCAAAAAAGGGTCCGGCAATCACGGCAGTGGGAAAGCCCACCACCAGGCCCAGAAGGATCACCCATCCCAGTGGCACGTCGATGATTTCGGCCACG
>CAZQVB010000041.1:0-28773 GCA_964596645.1 uncultured Roseivirgaceae bacterium | reverse complement strand
TAGGACCTGGGGTGGGTGGAATGAAAGCGTGTGTAACCGCCAGGCCGGCCAACAGCGGTATGGCATAGTAGAGCACCGATCGCTTGGTTTTGCGCGCCAGCGCATATGCCATAGGCACCAATATAATGAAGCCTACATCAAGAAATACGGGTATGGCAATGATGAAGCCCGTCGTCATCATGGCCCAACTGGAGCGCTCAGTGCCGAACTTGCGCAGCATGGTGCGCGACAATGCCTCTGCCCCACCCGATACCTGAAGGATTTCGCCGAAGATGGTTCCCAAGCCTACCACCACGGCTATAAATCCCAGAATATTGCCCATGCCTTCCTGTATGCTGTTGAGTATATTGAGTAAAGGCATTCCGGTGAAGATGCCTACAAAAATGCTCACCAGCAGCAGGGAGATGAAGGCGTGAATCTTCAGTTTGATCACCAGTAAAAAAAGTGCCGCAATAGCAAGCACAGTGATCATGAGCAACTCCAGTGTGGACATAATTGGGCGATAAGGCGCTTTACAGGCAACAAAAGGAAAGCTTTGTGCCGGTGTGGGTATACCGGCACAAGAGTAGGTCATTCCAGATTGGCTACTTTTTCATTGAAATACTCCAGGCTCGCTTTGATGTCGGGCACATTGTTTTTCCAATTATTTTCATATTCGACCGACCAGGGTCCTTCAAAATCCTGACGGTACATTTCTTTCACTACTGCCTTTATATTGGTGAGTCCTGTGCCCCACACCTGGTCTTTGCCCTGCCGCTCAGCTGCGTCTACATCCTTGATGTGCAGGGATATCACCCTGCCTTCCAGGGCTTGCAGGCACTCAATGGGGTCGAGGCCAGAGCGTGTCCAATGGCCTACATCGGCACAGGCACCCATGCGCTCGCTGCGCCCGTCGACAGCCGAGAGCACAGAATCGGGATGCCAATAGGGTGATTCTTTTGGATGGTTGTGTATGGCGATATTGATGGCATACTCTTCAGCCATTTTTTCAAGAAAGTCGAGGTGCTCCCTTTGAGGCTCACAGGTGATGTTTTCGATGTGCAGCTTGTGGGCAAACTCAAAAATCTGTCGCCATTCTTCCTCGTCTTTGGGCTTCACCACACCATAGGCCACTATGTCGATGCCGAAGTCGCCCGTCATCTGCTTTACTTGTTGTATGGTGTAGTCGTCCATGCCGTAGTGCGTGGTGCCTTCTATACCGTTTCCTATGGGTTGTCCGCTATACATTTCCACATTGGAAAGGCCCAGCGAATCAATTTTTTCCAACGCATCGGCATAGGTGAATTCTTTGAAGGTATAGGCCTGGCAGCCCATTTTCCAGCCTAAATCTTTGGGCGTAAGCACATCCGGGGTTTCGGCGTTGGCCTCGGTGTTCTCCACCGGTTTCTTGTTGTCATTGCAGGCCACTGCCAGGGCAAGGGCCGCAGCGATGAGTAAAAAAGAGTGTCTTTTCATGGGTTTTATTTTACAATAAAAAAAGAATTTGAATCAAAGCAGGCAGTAACCAATGCCGTCACATTTGCTGACATCGCGCGTACTATTCCGCCTGCTCACGCCTGCTAATATAGGGTTAATCATTATAATTGCACCCTTCATCCACAACCCCATGCCAAAAACCAGAAGGAGAAAAAAGAACTCAAAAAGCAAGCGCCGCAGCAAGAGGCTCCTCCTGCGCATGGCCTTCATATCGACCACTGTAATCATCGGCGCTTTGGCCCTTTTAGTGCTCGTGATGAGCAATGGCTGGCTTGGCCCCATGCCGGAAAAAGGCGAACTGCGGAGCATAGAAAATATGCAGGCCTCAGAAATTTACGATGCCAACCAACGCCTGATCGGCAAATACTTCATCCAGAACAGAAAGATCGTCGATTATGAAGCCATATCGCCGTGGCTTGTCAAGGCATTGATCGCTACGGAAGATGCGCGCTTTTACCAGCACAAAGGCATCGACTACCGCAGCCTGGCGCGTGTCGCGGTCAAAACCATCTTGCTGCAAAATGAACGGGCCGGCGGGGGCAGCACCATCTCGCAGCAATTGGCCAAAAATCTGTACCCCAGGCACCCCTACCCTTTTCTCGCCCTTCCGCTGAATAAGCTCCGCGAAATGATATTGGCCCGGCGTCTGGAGCAGTTCTACAGCAAAGAGGAACTGCTGACCCTATATTTGAACACTGTGCCATTTGGCGAAAACGTATTTGGCATAGAAGCCGCCAGCCAACGATTTTTCAGCACATCGGCCAAAAATCTTTTGCCTACGCAGGCAGCCGTACTGGTGGGTATGCTCAAGGCCACCACCTACTACAATCCCAGGCTGCACCCCGACCGGTCGCTTGGCCGGCGCAATGTGGTGCTACGCCAGATGGTGAAGGCGGGGCATCTGGCATCAAACTCGGCCGATGAACTGAGTAAGCAGCCTCTCGGCCTGCAGTACAACAACGCTGATAAAAACGTAGCTGTGGGGGCGTATTTTGTAGAGCACCTGCGCCATGAAGTGCAGCAAATTTTGAAAGAAATATCTGACGAACGCGACACCAGCATCAACCTGTACACCGATGGCCTGCGCATATACACCACGCTCGACCTGGCCATGCAGCAATATGCCGAAAAAGCCATGCAAGTCCATATGCAGGCCCTGCAGAAAACCTTTGAAACACATTGGCAGAAAGGGCAAAAGCCATGGGAAAACGAGCAATTGATACAGCTGGCACTCCGGCAAGACAGGGCCTATGCAGAAGTAAAGCGCAGCAAGAACCATCCTGACTCCATCGATCAGTGGCTGAATACTGCACACAACACGCTCCGCTTCAGCTGGCAGGGTCCGGAAGAAAGCAAGATGAGCCCGTTGGACTCCGTCAGGCATCACCTCCGATTTCTACAAGCCGGCTTTCTGGCCATGGATCCACAAAGCGGACATATCAAGGTGTGGTTGGGTGGTATCGATCATCGATTTTTCAAATACGACCACGTGAGCCCTGCTGCGCGCCGGCAGGTGGGTTCTGTTTTTAAACCCATAGTGTATGCCGCTGCGCTGGAAGCCGGCGTGTCGCCATGTGAATATATTGAAGCGGAGCAGGCAGTGTTTGTGGAAAATGACAAGGAGTGGAAGCCGTCCAACGCCGACAACCAATACGAAGGAAAATACTCCATGGAGGGCGCTTTGACGGAGTCGGTGAACACGGTGGCGGTAAAAATACTGGTAACAGTGGGTGTGGAAAAAGCCGTAGCACTCGCCCGCGACATGGGCATACAAAGCGACATACCCAAGGTGCCTTCCATTGCCCTGGGCACACCCAGCATTTCGCTGTACGAAATGGTGCGGGCTTATGCCGTGTTTGCCAATGGCGGTGTGCTTGTAGAGCCTGTTTCGCTGCTGCGCATTGAAGACAGCCGGGGCCAATTGCTCTGGGAAAAGCCTAAAACCACCGCACAGCGTGTGCTCTCACGAGAAACCAGCCAACTGATGACGGAGATGCTGAAAAGCGTAGTGAATAAGGGCACGGCTGCACGTATGCGAAGCACCTATGCTGTGCACAACGATATGGGCGGCAAAACCGGCACTACCCAACACAATGCCGATGGCTGGTTTCTGGCCATTACGCCAAAGCTGGTAACGGGTGCCTGGGTGGGCGGTGAGTTCCCGGCCATTCATTTCCGCTCTACAAGTCTGGGGCAGGGCGCCAGTACGGCGCTGCCCATTACGGCCAGGTTTTATCAGCAATTGAACAAAAATGCCCAATATAGACACATCAGCAACGCACGGTTTGGCGCACCACCAGATTATCTGCTGAAAGAGCTGGACTGCGATCCATTTGCCGAAGACCTGAATTTTTGGGAAAGCATCTTTGGCAAGAAAAAAGGCGATGCGGAAGTGCGTGATGATAACGCTGAAGACAAAAAGGAGAAAGGACTTTTCAATGCGATCAAAGGGCTGTTTAAAAAGAAACAGTAGAGCGCCAATCCTTTCAGTGCCGGATGCCAGTCACTTTGCTGCTTTCTCACCGTGGCCGCTGACATCCCGCTGTAGGTGCTCACTTTTAGAAAAGATTGAGATTACCCCCCTTCCTGAATTGCGTGTAATCCAAGGCTGGAAGGCTGCCATTGAGGCCGTATTTGGCGCTCGATTTTTTAAATAGCCCGTCTATGAGGGCTGCGTAGCTACCCTCTCCGCGCATGCGTGTACCCCATCGGCTGTCGTTTACCTTGCCCCCGTGAATGGACGATATTTTGTTCCACACCTTGTCGGCCCTTTCGGGAAAGTTTTTCTTCAGCCAGTCCTGAAAGACCGCCCCTACGGCACCATTCAGCCTGGCGATGGTGTAGCCCGCAGCACCAGCGCCATGCGCTGAGGCTGCCTGCAGTATGGCCGGAATTTCATGATCATTGATGGAAGGGATCACCGGCCCGGTCATCACGCCCACGGGTACGCCTTTGCCTGCAAGCAGCTTCATGGCGTCCAGCATTTTTTGTGCATTGGCTGTTCGAGGCTCCATGGTGCGGCGCAGTGTTTCATCCAGTGTGGTAATGGAGAAGTAAACACGTACCAGACGCTCGGCCGCGAGGTCTGCCAGTATATCGGCGTCGCGCGCTATCAGGCTGTTCTTGGTAATGATGCCCACCGGGTGCCTGTATTGGTAGAATATTTTGAGCAATTTTCTGGTCAGTTCATACTTGCGCTCCAGCGGCTGGTACGGATCCGTATTGCCAGACATCATGATCAACTCCGGCTTCCATGATTTTTTTAGAAAAACCTGCTCCAGCATTTCGGCGGCTTTCGGCTTTACCACGATCTTGGTTTCCCAATCCAGACCAGCACCAAATCCCCAATATTCATGCACGTTGCGGGCATAGCAGTATATGCAGCCATGTTCACAACCTTGGTAGGCATTGATGGAATAGTTGAAGGGAATATCAGGGCTGTCGTTCTTGCTGAGTATGCTCTTTGGTGTTTCTAAAAACACTTGCGTCTGTGGGCGTTCCTGAGGCTTTTCGTCAATCCCTTCTATCCACTCCTCGCCCAGGTGGTATTGATGAAAGCGGTTGTCAGGGTTATACTGTGCGCCACGGCCACGGATATAGTCTGGATTCATAATGGCAATTTACCAACAATTATAGTATTTGCTAATATTTTTGGTTTCAGTTGTTGAATACTAAAAACTGGAGTTGCTGTTTTATGATCGGCTGCAGAAAGAATCGCGAGCTTCATTCAATATGTCAATATTTTAAACTCATTCATAAATTATTCTAATTTCACATTTTCAGGAGGATAATGTTGTGAGGTTTACCTTGAAGAACATACTGTGGATTGCCTGCCTGCCGCTCATGTGCTCGTTTTGTGGCGATCGGCAAAGCGCTTCATCCGGCGCAACGGAGCACGCCGATACCAATTCCGTTTACGTGCCACAGCACCCCACCCTTTTGAGAGCCGATACCATGAACATGCTAGCCCCATCGGCCATTGCCTATTTTGATTCCCTCGTGGTAGTACTAAAGAATGATGCAGAAGCTGTGGCTGATGACCACCGGTACGCTCTGGTGAAAGCAGCCCAAAGCCGGCTTGCTCAAAACCTGCCTACCGAAGCCCGCGCTCTGCTGAATGATCATGAAGCCGATTTTAGCCATACTTCCAATGAGCCCCTCAAGGCACAATGGCACTACACCCTGGGCTGTGCCTGCGAAAAGATGCAGGACAACGACAGTGCGATCATTCATTTTGACAAGGCCATAGCCATATTCACCACACTACAGCCTGTCAGGGAAGAGTTGATCAAAAGCCATCGATATATTGGAGAAATATATCGCTATCACCAATACGACTATCAGAAGGCGCTGCACCACTTCGAGCGCATGCTGCAGCTTTTGGATGAATCGCACACCAGGGACAATTACCAGTTGCAGTACCTGGCCCATTATAACCTCACCAACACCCACAGAGAGCTCAAGAACCTTGAAAAAGCACTTCATTATGGTAAGGCAACCCTGCGGATCGCCGAGCAAATGGAGCAGGATATTTACACCATTTACATTGCGGTATCCATCGCCAATATTTATGAATCGAAGCGCGAATATGATAAGGCCTTAGAAGCGTATAGAAGCATTTTGCTCAACCCTTCTATCCGAGAGTATGGCATGTTTTATATCATCTGTCTGGACAACTACGCCATCATACAGAGCAAGAGTGGAAACTATGCCTCGGCCATACAACTGCACAATGAGGCACTCGCTGCAATGAAGAAAAGCAAATCCGACCCAAAACTGGAAGCAGACATATATGGGAATCTCGGCTTGGCCTACCGAAAAAATGGAAACTATGCTGAAGCCGAGAGGTCGCTGTTCACCTGTCTGCGGCTAAGGCAAGCACTGTATCCCGAAAATCACGACGCCAACATCACAGCCTATGTTTATCTGGCAGAGTTTTACATGAAGAGCAGCCAATACCGCAAAGCACTGGCCTATTATCAAAAAGCGCTGGATCTGATGCGTACCGGCGAAGACGCATACAGTCCGGCCAATCCGCCTACAGCCTTGCTGCCGAAGAATTATCAGACTTATCAGACGCTGAGCAACAAAGGCATTGTGCTGTACAACCTGGCGCTTCGCGGTGACTCCACCGGGTATTTTTTGCAGCAGGCGATCGATTCCTTTCTTTCGGCCGATACGCTGGTAAGCAAACAGCGGGCACGCAGTGGCGTAATGGAAACGGATGAACTTTGGATGGCCAATGAAGTGCAGGCCTACAGCGACTCTGCTATGAAATGCCTACTCAAATACCAGCAACTGCATCCTGACCGTGACCTGAGCAAAGTGGCCTATAGATTTATAGAGCACAATAAGGTGCAGATACTTCAGAAGGCCATCGCCGAAGCCCGGCAGCTCGGCGGATTAGGCTTGCCCGACAGCATTATTGCGCAAAGCAGATCTCTCAAAGCACGCTTGGCGCACTGGCAGTTGCAGTCGTCAAAATCCAGGGAAGACAGTGTACTGAGAGACCGGGAAATTTTTAAGATAGTACAAGCACAGGATCGACTGCGGGCGAAAATTGAGGCAAAACTTCCCATGACCTTGCAGTCTGACTCAGCGATGCTGGATTTGGCCGAGTTTCAGCAATTATTGAATAAAACACCAGGGCGAATGTTGGTGGGCTACTTTGAGGGCAGCGAACACATTACAGCTCTGGCTCTTTCTTCTACCCACACCACCCTGTATAGTGTAGAAAAAGACAGCCTGTATATGCAGGCTTTGCATGATTTTCGACAGGCCCTCTCCGACCCCAATCCATATGATTCATCACAGTTTAGCACATTTCAGGCTGCGTCCCTGCTGCTGTACAACAAACTGCTGAAGCCGGCCCTAAATAATATTTCCGAATATGATGCACTGTGCATAATACCCGACGGACACCTGGCACAGATACCCTTCGAGGCACTGCTGTATGAGGCTGAAACGGTAAAAAAAATAGATTATAAGCAGCTGCCCTACCTGGCAAAAGCAGTGGATGTGCATTATCAATATTCTTTCGAATTTTTTAAGCAAAGTGAGACAAACCCGCAAAAGACAGCTAAAAAGCTGGCCGCCTGGGGTTATGATGAACATCCTGCAAAATCGCTCTCAAGGTTGGGTGGAGCCGCAAAAGAACTTCAATCGCTTCGCGAATATTTTTCCACGGATACTTATCAAAATGAGCGGGCGACAGAATCGGCGTTCAAGGACAACGCGGCCAATTACGACGTGCTTCACCTCAGCGTGCATGGTATTGCCCATGCAGATACGTTAAAAAATCCGGCGCTTTTTTTCTATCCTGATGCCGACAACGATGGCGTGATGCAACCATACGACCTGTACAACCTGCCACTTCAAACGGCCCTTGTTACCCTGAGCGCTTGTGAAACAGGATTGGGTACTCTTGCGCCAGGCGAGGGTGTTTATAGCCTCTCAAGGGGTTTTTTCTATGCAGGCAGCACCAGTGTCATTATGAGTTTGTGGAAACTGAATGACCAGGCTACTGTAGCGCTGATGCGTACCTTTTATGGCCAGCTGCGCAAGCAACGCCCACTGGACGAATGCCTGCGCACTGCCAAGCTACAATATATTGCCAAAGCCGATGGCTACACAGCCCATCCTGCCTACTGGGCATCGCTGGTGCTCATGGGCGACCGCGACACCATAGCCGTGGAAGGGCATTACAAATGGCGCTTTCTGCTGATGAGCGCAGCGGCATTGGTGGCAATCACCGCTTTACTATTTCTATGGACTAGCAACCACAGAAGAAAATCTGGTAGAGCACCCAAATGGTGACGGCAAATCCTGCCGTGCTGGCAGAAATGTAAGCCATACGTTGCAATCGCGGAAACTGAATGTCTTGCGTGGATTGTGAATCTTCCGGCATAGTGGTAGTTGTTTAGGTCAGGCCAATTGATCGCCCGGCGCAGGTGAAGTGTTTTTAGAATCTTTCACTGGCTCTTTGCCAGCAGCGGCACTGTCCGTTGAAGAAGGCTGTTCGTCGGCCTTGCTCAGCAGAACGGGATCAGTTGCGTTAGATTTGTTGTTGCCGGAAGTTCCAGGATCGGGAAATTGTGGGCTTTTGGGCGATTGAGAATCTGTGGGCATGGTTTGGATTATTAGGTTTGTAAAATTAATTCAAGGATTATGTGCAGCATTTACCGTTCGCACCAGTATGCAAGTATTGCCTATAAGGCGAACTGCTGTCTTACCGAATAAGGTCAATCATTCAATTTAAGCAATATATCTGAAGCCTTACTGCTAAAGTTGCTGTCGGATTGTTTTACCTGTTTAAGAAGCTTTCGCGCCTCACTCATTTGCCCTACCTCCAAATAACAAAGTGCCAGATACCAGCTAGCCTGATCGGCGAAGAGGCTGCCATTGGAAATGATGGACTGATAGTGTGCAATGGCATTTTCAACCATGCCGTCGGCCTGATAGGCCACAGCTAAATAAAATTTCACTATTTCGTTGGGCTCTCGCTCATACAGATCGTCCAGCACAAGCACTGCCTGCCTGTATTCACCAGCCTCATAGAGCTGCATTGCCTTTTGAAAATCATTTTCGGCCTGGTTGGATGAACGTGTAATGGCGTGTAGCGTGGTGGGGTAAGGCTCAAAGTAGTTGGCAGCCATCTTTTCCGGAGTCTGCTGAGGGAAGATCAGCATCACCGCCACAGCCAACAGAATAAAGGCAACTGCAGCAGCCACCGCGTAGTAGATTTTTTTCAGTCGTACCTGTTTTGCTTGTTTCACCACTGGCGGCTCAAGCGTAGCCTCAAGCGCTTTCAGCTGGCTCACCAGGGTGTTGCGCGCTGCATATTTCACACCGGCGAGCATCAACTTGTGTTCCTCGACGAGTTGTTTGAATTCCTGATCTTGCTTCATGACCACCTCAAGCTCACGCCGCTGATCTTCATCGAGCTGCCCCTGAAGGTAAAGTTCTATTTGGTCTATTTTGTCATTGGTCAACTGCATACTTTTATCAATTGAGCACCTCCGGTCGGATTCCGGTCGTTGCGGTCTGTTAAATAATTTGATTGGTGGCTTTATATACCATTGCTTTCCAGACCTGCTTCGTCATGAAAAATACGCTTCAGGCGTTGCAGGCATTTGTACTTTAAATTCTTCACTGTTTCGGCATTCTTATACTCTAAGAGATCTGAAATATCCTGCATCGATTTTTGATGATAGTAAAACTGCCGGAGAATGTTTTTGCATGGATCACCCAACTTTTCCAGACAGGCCTCTACTATTTTCAACTGTTCTTCTTTCTCTGCATATTCCAACAGCAGGTCATCGGCTTGTAACAGCGTTTCTTGTGGTTCGAAAGATTCGTATTTCTTGTCTTTCCGCCACTTTTCGCGAAACTTATTCTTGCCTATGGCGAATAAGTATGTTTTCACCTTGCTCCTGAGATCGTTGATCTTGCCTTGCACCATATTTTCATAGAAAATAATAATGGACTGCTGATATATTTCTTTGGCGTCGTCAACAGTGCAGTTGTAGCTGCGCACTGCCCAAGAAACAAATTCCTGGCGATGCGCCACGTATACACGCTCTATCTCCGATCTCTCGGATGAATCCGGATGCCGGATGATCTTTTTTTCCGTCATCTGCTTGTTAGTGAGTGGTTCATAGGTAAGTAACCTGCCAATAATATTTATCACAAAAGGCCATAGAAATTGATGGTTCATATGGCGTAGCACGCAATAGTTGGATGGGCAATAAAGGCGAAAATAAGGAAGCGAGTGGATTAATATAAGATTTGCTTTATGAAAACCTTCTGCCTCTCATCAGCCTTTCTCCAGGAACTATTGAGACGGGGCGTTTGCAGACATTTTCATCAGCCGCGAAAATCTCTTTTCCATTTGGTCAGTAGTCACCACATCTGCGTAGCGATTGCGCAAGGTCATAATGCTTGCCTTTTGCAGCTCGGGGGTCACGGTGGTGCAGGCATCTTCTACCAGGCTCACCAGGTACCCCAGGTCACAGGCGTCGCGTACGGTAGTTTCCACACATTCGTTGGTGTATACCCCGGTTACCACCAGTTCGCTTATACCGAGGTTATTCAATACATAGTTGAGGTTGGTGCTGGAAAAAACACCGCTGGCCGTTTTATTGATCACAATTTCATCTTCTATAGGCGCCACCTCCGGCAAAAATTCTGCTTCTTTAGTGCCCGGTGCGGCCAGCAGGTCGAGCCGCTTGTGGCCATTGCTCCTATCACGGCCATCGCGGGTGAGCGCTTGTATGCGTGTATGAATGATCTCAAACCGGTTGTCCCTGAATATCTTAAGAAGCCGCTGAATGTTGGGGATGACCCGGTCTTGCAGCGTTTCGAAATAGTAGATTTGCTGCTCGATGGGTATGCCGGAAGAGGTGATGTCGCGAAATACGCCGAAACCTTTGGCTGCGTCTAAGTATTGCATATCGATCACCAGTAAGGCGACTTCCTTATTTTTTAGATGCTCCTTGCGCTCAGAATTTTCCAGCACCATATCGGCATAGTACTCCTTGAGCGGATCGAGAGAATCGTTTTGTGTGAGCGGTCTGGGTATATCGTGGTGGTTCATGGTAGTTTGGTTATGGTCAATGTTGTGATGGTGACTCGTGTATGGTGATGGTCAGCGGAAAGATAAGCGAATAACCGTTAATGCTCTTTCCTTTGTCCTCAGCAAATATCCAGCAGCGTTTGCAGCATCAGGTTGGCGCCGGCTTCTATATCGCGCCAGTCGGTCCATTCATGGCTGCTGTGGCTTATGCCACCCTTGCTGGGCACGAAGAGCATGCCCACTGGCGCTATGGAGGCTATCATCTGTGCATCGTGCGCCGCACCACTGGGCATTTGTATGTGTGGGTAGCCTAATTGCCGGGCGTTGCTGGTGAGCGATTGAATGATGTGCTGATCGCAGGCCACAGGCGATATCCAGCTCAGCTCTTCGAAGTCGAATTTTAATTGGTTTTTCCGCGCTATGGCTGAGAGCACTTTCCGACTGCTCACCTGCAGCTCTTGCATGGTTTGTTCTGATATGTCGCGCACATCAAGCGAGAAAATCACCTCGCCGGGCACAGTGTTGGGCGAGCCGGGCAGCAGTTGTACTTTGCCTATGGTCATGCGGGAATATTCACTGCCGTTCTCATCGATAATGCGCGGTATTTCATGGGCAAAATCTGCCAGGCCCATGAAGGCGTCGTTGCGCATGTGCATGGGCGTGGTGCCTGCGTGGTTGGCCGTGCCCCTCAGGCTCACCTGCCACTTGAAGAGCCCTGTGATGTCTGTGACAATGCCAATGGCCAGTTTGTTGGCATCCAGCACCGGCCCCTGCTCTATGTGCAGCTCCAGGTAACACTTGATGTCGCTGGGGTTGCGGGCAGCTTCCAACGCGCGCATGGGCTCATATCCCAGGCTCTCCATCGACTCTTTCAAAAAGATGCCATCCAAGTCGCGTGCCGCATCGAGGTAGCCGGGCGACATGTTTCCGGCAAATGACCGGGAGCCAAACATGCCACCAAAGCGACCTTCTTCATCACTGAATGATACCAACTCTACAGGATGGTCGAGTTTGATATTTTCTTCTGTCACCCGGTGAAGGCACTCCAGGGCCGTAACCACGCCGAGGGCACCATCGAGGGCACCTGCATTGGGTACCGTATCGGTATGCGAACCGAGAATGACTGTCGGCTTGTCGCCCGCGGCACCATCCAGCCGGGCGATCACATTGAGCGCGCCATCCATGTGTACGCTCAGCCCCGCCGCGCTGCACTGTTCCATCAGCCAATTGCGGGCCTCCAGATCTTCCTGCGTCAGGCCCATCCTATAAATACCCCCATTGCTGTGCTTGCCTATGGATGACAGATCGATCACGCGCTGCCTTAGCCGTTCGGAGTTCACCGTCAGATCTTTCAATTTTAATGTACTTTCCATAGGTGTGGGGTTTATGTTCATACACTATTGATGCGGCTATACAGCAAGCCATAGTCCCGGCTACACCACCGGTACTTCTATTTCTTCCTGGCTTACAAACTGTGCATGAAGCACATGCAGACCCAACAGGTGGTTCAGCAGCGCATCTTTGCGCACGAGCGATACCGGGTCTTTGTCATTTCTGTAGTCGGTGAGAAACTGGTTGAGCCGCACCGGGTCGAACACACCCACCGCTTTAATGCGGTCCGGGCTCATAAATCGGTCGATCAGTGCCTGGAGTGCCTTTTGCTTCTTGGGCTCCGTGTGGCCCGGAGGCGCCATAAAGGCGAACTTCTCGCGCTTGTACAGCACCTCCGGCAGTATGTTTTTCATGGCCTCACGCAGCACGTACTTTTCTGTGTTGCCCTTTATGCGATACTTCGGTGGAATATGACGCGCCGACTCTGCTACGTGGTGATCGAGAAAAGCCGGGCGCGATTCCATGGAATTGGCCATATCTACCCTGTCGCCACCCCAGTTCAGTATCTGGCATTCCAGCATGGTCTTGATCCAGGTGTACTGTGTGATGTCCAATACATGCCGGCCTTCTATCTGACTGCGGTCCAGTTTGGCTACTATGGCTTCTATGGGGTCATAGTCCTTCAGCTCATCGCGCAGGCCCTCGTTGAGCAGTGGTCTGGCTATGTCGAGGGTTTGCATCCAAGGCTGTATCCATGATGGTGTGAAACCGCAGAGCGACTCAAACGCCGGGTGTTTCACCTGGTTTTCGGCCAGGATGGCCCCCTTAAAAAGCGAATTGCTCTTGTCCATCAGGTCTCGCCACTCTTTGCTCTCGTCACCTTTGTAGGCATGCAAAAACATGTCGCGCTTGAAAGCCGGGTAGCCACCATACAATTCGTCGGACCCCTCGCCCGTCACCACTACGCGATAGCCGCATTCGTTCACGCGCTTGCTCATGCACCACTTGGCTACGCCCAATGTGTTGTAAAAGGTGCGCTCGGCGTGATATAATGTTTTCACATAATTGTCGCCATAGAGCTCGGCTGCCGCCAGGTGTATCTGCTCCTGGTCGGCGCCAGTGCGGTCGGCCATCTCACGGGCAATCGACGCTTCGTCGTAGTCTTTATTGTCGAAGCTGATGGTGAAAGCTTTTACAGGTGACTGCTGCATGGAGGAAGCAAGGCCGAGCATAGAGCAACTGTCGATACCTCCCGACAGATAACAGCCCACCGGCACGTCGGCCTCCAGCCTGTAATGAACCGATTCCAGAAGTTTTTCCTGAACATCTTTGATGTAGAATGCTTCGCCTTTATCATCCCGATCGCCATCGCGCGGAAAGTCAACATCCCAATATTTGTGCTGCTTCACCTCGAAGCGCGCGCCATTTTTTTTAATGATCATCATACAGCCGGGCTCTAGCGCGTGTATGCCTTTGAATGCGCTGGTGCCGGGCACCATGGTATGCATCAATTGATGGATGAGGGCCTGTGAATCGAACTGCCGGGGCACTTTTGGATGTGCAAAAAGGGCTTTCATCTCCGAACCATAGTAGACGGTGTCGTCGCTGATGTGGTAGAATAGCGGCTTGATGCCGAACCTGTCGCGTACCAACACCAACTGCTGTTGTTTTTCATCGTACAGCGCGAAGGCAAACTCACCACGCAGGTGCTGCACGAAGTCAAGGCCATATTTCTGATACAGCGGCAACGCTATCTCGCTGTCGGACTTGCATACGAACTCGTGTCCTTCCAGCTTCAACACAGATCTTATGCGCTTGTAGTCATAGAATTCGCCGTTCACAGTGAGGGCGTGTGACTTGTCGTGGTTGAACAAGGGCTGGCTGCCCGTCTCCAGGTCGATGATGGACAACCGCGCATGCCCCATGGCTATACCCTTTTCTTTTTCCACGTAAAACCCATATCCGTCGGGCCCGCGGTGGTGAAGCTTCTCTGCCATTTGCCGCACGTACACATCCGATTCACTTTCGAGTGGGGCCGTTTTCCAAAATCCTGCTATTCCGCACATATTTCTCTAGTTGCTTATTGGTTTTAGTTAATGTTTTTAATCCTACTTTTCTATGTCAGCTCCTCTTTTGGCAGGCGATCGAAACGATCGAGCACAGAAATAAACAATGCCTGGCGAATGAATACCGCGCCATGGGCCTGCGTGAAGTAAAGGTTGTGTGTGGTCTTGTCCAGATTTGGATCGAGTTCGTCTAACCGGGCAAGTGGATGCAACACCACGGCATCTTCTTTCAATTTACTATTTTGATTGAGCTTGAACCGCGAGTCGAGAGAGCGGTAGCTGTCGCCCAGAAAGGCTATTGAATTCATGTAAATCACATCCAGATCGGAGACCACTTCATTGATATCGTTGGTGAGCTCGTAGGGAATACCACAAGCCTGCAGGTCTTTGTACAATTCCTCACCCAGCGGATCCACCATTTCAGAGATGATGGAAATGCGCCGTATGCCTTGCGCAAAGAGCAGCGACATGCGCAGGAAGCTGTTCACTGCGCGCATACTGCCCGGCGTGCCCAATATGCCCAGGTGTATCTTATCTTTTTCGTCCACCTCGCCCTTCAGCTCCGGCTTCCATTTCAGTATGGCAAACCAGTCGGCCAGCGCCTGTGTAGGGTGCTCGCCGCTGCCATTGCCCGCGTTTATGAGCGGTATTCGCAAGTTTTGCAGCAGTTGCTCAATGGAGTCGGTCTGGGTGTGGCGCATCACTACTATGTCGCCGTAGTTGTTGAACATTTCGCCGATATCGGAGATAGATTCGCCCTTGGCCACTCCTGTGGTGCTGCCATCGGAGATGGATACGATCTTGCCATCGAGCCGCAACACCGCGCTTTCGAAAGACAGCCGGGTGCGTGTGCTGGCTTCAAAAAATGCAGTAATCACAATTTTGCCATCGAGCGGATGGCTGCTGGCGATCTCACGCGATTCGAGCATGGCCGCCAGCTTACACAACTCCAGCACGAGCTCCTTATCAAACTGGTTGGCCGACAATACGGACTTGCCCACCAGGCTCTTGAGCACCTCCCAGTTGATCTTCTCTTTCGAGATCAGCATTTCCGGATTGGGGTATAATCCGTCGGAGTTCAGCGGGTTTTTACCATTGCCGTCCGGCTGTTGTTCCTTGAATTGTTTTATCACCATAGCTCTTTGCTTTTTACGTCTTTAATGAACAAAACAGAAAGTACAACTACTGCCACAGTGATAAGCCCCAGGGAGCCATAAATTAGTGCGAGCAATAGTGGCTCTGAGAATTTAACCATCATATCGTTACGCTTTTAGTGGTTTTTCCTGCAAATGCTGCCAGTCAAAATCTTCAGGGTACAGCTTGGTAAAAATGATCACGATGACCATAGACACTGCCGCACCAACCAATGTAGCCGTGTACCAGCCCACATACACATAGGCAAAAAGCCCCGCCACGGAGCCGGCGATCATACCTGTGAGGGCGCCGCGGGCATTTGCCTTTTTCCAGAATAAGCCGGTAATAATAGGCCAAATGACACTGCCTACCAACGGCCCGGCAAAAAAGAGCACATCGGCCAGTGTGCCTATTCGCGGCATGCACGCCACCCACGCCAGCAAGCCAAGGCCCACGATCACAAACATCGACACACGCCGCAATTTTCTTTCGCCTGCCGCAGGATTGATCATTTTCTTATAAATGTCTTCGGTGATGAGATCGGAAGTGGCCGCCAGCAGGCTGTCGATACTAGATGCCAGCGAGCAAAAGAAAACAGCAAACACTACAATGGCGCCGGCCTTGCCGAGTATGGTGGCGGCCACCATGGGGCCAACCATATCGGGGCTGGTAATGTTGATGCCAATGGCACCGCTGGTAAGGGCTATAAAACCGGCAGCGATGGGTACCGGCAACCAAAATAGTCCGGCCATATTGTAGGCCTTCTGCCCTATTCCCTTTCGCATGGCAAAAGCCCTGCTCCACCACACATTGCTATGGAATATTTCGCCGATGCCAAAGATGAGGTTGTTGAAAACAGCCATAAGTGAAGCAGGCAACAGCGCATTGATGAGCATGGGCTTGTCGTCGGACAGATGATCATACACAGCCCCAAAATCCATATACATGAGCACGCCCACACCCACCACCACTATGCCCACCAGTATGATGAGCGACTGTATGAAGTCGGTGCCTATCACAGCGTACAATCCACCAAACAATGTGTAGATGACACACACGGTCAGTATCACCGTCATGCCCAGCTGATACGGTATGCCTGCTATGGCATTCATGAGCAGGCCACCGGCCATGCCCATACTCACCAGCCAGGTGAAGCCGTAAAATATGGAGATGATCAGGAAAAACACCCATGTAGACTTGCCGTAGCGCAGCCTTATGAAATCTCCGCTGGTGAAGCCGTTGGGCATGAGTGCCCGTATACGTTTGGCCAGAGGTGCGAAGAGGAACAACCCAAAAGAAGCGGTGCTGTAGGCGATCATGCCCCACACACCAAGCTCCAGGGCAAACTGCGGTGCCAGCATGGTGGTGTTGGAGGTGACCCAGGTGGCCATAGCCGTAGCCGCGCCAAAGGCCAGCCCGACATTGCGGCCGGCCAGCATAAAACCCTCCATATTTTTGGCCTTTTTGCCCCAATATATACCGAGCAAAATCCAGAAGACGCTGAGTATGGCCAGCATGATCCAGCCCATATTGGTGGAGATGATTTCGGATTGGAAGTTCATGCCTTTTCGTCAATTTTTGATTTACGCACTCCGACCACCACCACGCCTACGGTCATTAAAAAAACCACCACGCCCACACCAGCCAGTGACAGTGCCAAGGCAAGGCTATGATGCTGTACCTGCACTGCAATGGGCGCAGACCAATCAGAAACTTCACCATCTACCTTAGCCCGTACGCGGTAGTAATACTGGCCATCGGGCAAGCCAGAGATGAATGTCGCCTTGTCGGGGCCTTCATAGGCACTTTCCGGATGCAGAAAAGAACTGTCAGATGCGTGCTGTAACTCGTATATAAAAGCCTCGGGTTGTGTGCCAGCTATGTCCCACACCAGTTTGATGTGCCCGGCCTCAGAGGTATTGTCGGCTGGCAGGTTAAATACAGGTACAGGCTGCTGTGCACGACAAATCGCCGTAGTAAAGAGAAGCACATAAAAAAGAAATCGGCGCAATGCCGTTGGCTGAGGCATAGACTAGAAGGATATGAAAATAAGTCAGGATTAAAGTTTATACCTTTTATTTCACTGTGAGTACCTGTGCGTCGATACGATGTTCGTAAAGCAAATTCTTGATTGTATATTCCTGATCGGCCATACCTACGATATAAAAGTTACCTTTTGTCTTCCGGGAAAAGGTGGTGAACAGGCGCCACTTGTCGATTTGCGGACTAAGGTCGCTGTCGGGGTGCTGCACTTCGAAAATAAACATATTGCCATCGCCGGCAGCGGTGATGTCGGGAACATAGCCCTTGCCGCTGGTGTTCCAGACAATTTTAGCCGGATCGCTATAGCCAACTATACGGGCTCTAATGTCTTCAAGCTCTTCTGATTTGATATAATCCACCACTGCTTGAATGATGGTTTCCTTGTTTTCTGGCATAAGCGCACTGTTTTGTCTGATGCCTCTGCAGGCCCATGACGAAAAATAAGTTCTACAGAACAAAGGTACGAAACATTGCCAAAGCATAAAAACCCAACGGGCAGGCCATTACCGGGGCTCCGCAGACGGGCTGCTGAGTTCGTCGCCGGATAGCACAGGACTCACCTCCAATTGATCGATCTGCATAGCGGCGACGATGGTTTCGAGCGCATTGTGAATGGTTTTTTGTTCGCCGGGCGGCAATTGCTCTATTTTCTGTACTAGCTTCTCGTGCAGAATGTTGGGCGCACTTTTCAGCAGCTTCAGCCCCTTGTTGGTAAGCGCAATGGCGGTAACCCGCTGGTCGCCGCGGGCAGGCACACGGGCCAATAGGCCCTTGGCTTCCAGCCTGCTTACAATTCCTGTTACCGTGCTGGAGTTGAGGCTCAGCAACAGCATAAGTTGAGAATGTGTGCTCTGATAATTATGGCTGTCGCGCAGGTGCAACAGGCAAAGTAATTGGGGTATGCTGACGCCAAAATCTTTCTGAATACGCTTAGACTCCAGGTTGATCGAGCGCACGATCCGGCGTATGCTGATGAGGATATCGAGTGTTTTCATACAATGTTCTATACGACATATTTAATAAAAAGCGTTGGTATGAACTGTAAATGTGCGAATTTTCTATAAGTTCGATCTATTAAGCTACAGAGGCTTAGTCATTACGTTATCCTGAAAAGCAGCTTCTTGCCACTACCGTTGAAATGGCTCAGTAGGTCCAAGGAGCTTAGTATCTGTTGTGCATAATATAAAATGGAGACAATTCTGTTAATATTTACAAGTGTTAGCTTTCTAATTTTTTGGATAGTTACAGTCATTTTTTATACTCCTGCTTGCTTCAACCTGCGGACAATGATTAATTCCATTGATGCAGATGGAGAACTGACAAAAACACAAGCTTCGACAAGTTGGTATATGACCAATTTTCACACTATTGACTGTTGGACAATTATACTTCCTGAATCTGACAAATATTTGAAGTATGAACAACTCAAATGGACAACTAATCGAATCAGAAATTGTCGTAAAATAATGACTGGCACCGCACCAATAATGATAATTTGCGGATTTATATTATTACTGACAGTAGTATAAAGGAGAAAAAACAAGCACAACATCGGCTACAGTCAATGCGGGCTGACTTAATAGTGAAAACATTGAAATCAATTAACTATTAATCTGTTGGACAAAGAATGGGTGTTAAAATCCCGCACTTGCCATAGTTAAAACAATTGTGTCTCCGTTACCCGATAGTCAGGTTAACCCTTTTACTCAGTCCAATCTCCATGAGCCTGTAAAGAGTTGACAGTTGAATGTCACTTCGTCCATTCTCAATTCTGGAGATAAAGCTCTTTTTTGTTCCAGTTCGTGCTGCCAACTGTTCCTGGGTCATTTTTGCTTCTTTACGAGCTTCTCTGATAATTTCACCTATGGCAAATGCTTTTGCCTTAATCTCAAAGTTCGCACGTTCTGCCGTTCCAATAGCCCCATACCTTTTGTCAAGATGTTCGTCAAATGTTGTTAAATGCTCTTTCATTTCGATCTGCGTTTGAGTATTGTATCACATCACCGCTAAACTGGGAAGAGTTTGCGTACCTACCTAATAATGTCGCTAAGACAGGGTCGGTATTGTAATGGTGAATTTGGTGCCTGCGAGAAAGGCAGATTCTACGGCAATGGTGCCGTTCAGTTTTTCAATTGTTTCTTTCACTATAAATAGGCCGAGACCGGAGCCCTGCCCGCCCTCCTGAGCCCTGTAAAACATTTCGAAAATGCGATCCACATGTTCCGGCTTTATGCCCCGGCCGTTGTCTTCCACCAACAGCTCTATAGTGCCTGACTTCTTCGCCTGACGAACCGTAATTTTAATAAAACGGTCTTGCTTGGCCGGATCGTAGTAGCGAATGGAGTTGGAAACCAGATTGTTCAGCACCACGGAAAGCCTGCGTCTGTCGGAGTAGAATGTGAGGTTTGGCGCTATGTCGTAAGTTTTGCTAAATGTATTTTCCTTGTCCAGATACTTCAGTTCCTGATACACCTCTTCTATCAGCTCTTTAAAATTGATCTCTTCACGCCGTATCTCTATGCGTTGGTTTCGGCTGTAGTCGATAATGTCTTTAATAAAACTATCGAGCTTCAGCACCGACTGCCCTATCATTTCCAGATATTGGTTTTTAGCTTCTACCGTTTTGTCGAACCTGGATATTTCTACCAGTCCCTTTATGGAAGACAATGGCGCCCTCAGATCGTGTGAGGCACTGTATACAAATCTATCCAGCTCTTCATTCAGTTTGCGCAGTTCCAGGTTCATCTTCTCCACATTGTGCGTACGCCAGGTGATATACGCCCAAACCATGAGCGCAAAACACGCGAGCAGGATAAGGTAGAACCAGATGGTCTGGTAGAAATGTGGGTTGACTGTAAAATGGACAGACTGCGCTGCATCGTTCCACACGCCGTCGTTGTTGCTGGCCAACACTTTGAAGGTGTAGTCGCCGGGAGGCAAGTTGGTATAGTGAGCTTCGCGTATATTGCCGAGCGTAAGCCAGCGCTTGTCAAAGCCCTCAAGCTTGTAGTTGAATTGCATCTTACCAGGCGCCAGATAGCTGAGCCCGGTAAAGCCAAAGCTGTAGTGCAGGTGGTCGGGGTCGAGGCTGAGGTCGCCGCTGAGGTTTTGGTTGTTAAAATCCGTCTTTAGGCTGGTAATGTACACCTTCGGAGGTTTCTGGTTGATCTTGATGGCGGAAGGATCGATGGTGGAAATACCCCCTAAGGTGGGCACCCATAGTGTGCCATCGGAGGCCAGCAGGCTGCGCGTAGCGCCCGTACATTCTTTGTTGGCCATCCCGTCGCTGTCATTATACAGCTTCACGGGTATTTCACTGATTTTGCCATTGAAGTAAGCGCCCAGATCTGATTTTTTTACCTGAAACAATCCAATATTGGAGGTGAGCCACACATTGCCCCGGCGGTCGTCGACAAAGTCGAAAAAGGTTTCCGTCTTAAAACGCTTATCGAAGTTGGCCTTGCGAAACTTCCCATCTTCCAATCGAAATATGCCCACATTAGTGGATACCCACTGTACCTCGGCGCTTTCTATGGCCATATTGAAAATGAGAATGCCCGAGTTGCCCTGGGCAAAGTCATAATTGAGCACGTTGCCGTCGGGCTTGATCACCGACAAGCCACCGCTGTGTGTGCCGGCCATGATGTCGCCATTGGGCAGGTGCTGAACGGACAGTATATAATTTGAATTCAACCCCCGGCTGATATCGTACACCGTGTAGCTTTTCCCATCATATTTGGTAAGCCCGGCCGAGCGTGTGGCAAACCACATGTTTCCTGCACTGTCTTCCAATATGGCGCGTACATCATTGGCGCCCAGCCCGTCGTCAACGGTGATGACGGTCTCCCGGCCTTCTTTTATTTTCAGTACGCCCTTATAGCCTGCCACCCACATGGTGCCCCTGGTGTCGAAAAGTATATCGCGTATGCCAACATAGCTGTAATCGGTTTTGATGGGAAAATTGCGCACTGTTCCCTGGTCAATCACATTGATGCGGCCATCGTCGAGGCCTATGTAAAACCGGCCGTTGTGCTCTACCACAATGTTGGCGAGGTTGCTGCTCAAGCCGTCGTTGGTGTCGAAATTGGTAAAATTCCCATCTTTCAGCCGAAGCAAGCCGGCTTTTTTGGTGCTGATCCACAGGCTGTTTTCATGGTCGAAGCAAATGGAAGATACCTGGCTAGCCGGCAGGCCTTGCTTTTCATAAAAGAAATCGCTGATGCCCAACCGGATGTTGAGCTTACCCAATCCCTGCTCCGTGCCTACCCAAATGGTGCCGTAGTCATCCACGAGTATATCATTGATCTCCTGGTTTTCGAAAAACTTAAAATCGCTGATGCCACTCGCCGTGTAAGCACTGAGACCAGCCGCGGTGCCAATGAGCATAGTGCCATCATTTGTCTTGTATAATCTGTTCACCACATTCGATCGCAAACCAGAGGCAGCGTTGATCATATTAAATTGTCCGTTCTGAAATATGATGACCCCGTTTTGGTTCGTGGCCAGCAGAATGGCGCCGTCTATTCCTTCTGCTATATCGTTGATAAATACCTGCTCCAGCAAAGGGTGCTCAAGCCGCTCAAACTGATCGTTTGTTTTCACAAATACCCCTTCGTTGTTGGAGCCGGCCCATATTCTCTTTTTACTGTCGATAAAAACCGATCGTATGGATTTGGGAAGTTTCTGCGTGCCATTGGCCTTTTTGAATTGACCGTCTTTGTAGGTGATCAAACCCGAGCCCTGTGTGGCAAGCCACATTGTGCCATTGTCCTCTTCCACTATTTCATAAAAGGCGTTGGAGTTGAGCAGACTGAGTGATTCCTTATCGAAGAGTTCGAACCGATGCCCATCGAAGCGCAACGCACCGTTGAAAGACGTGACCCACAAAAAGTCGTCGGAAGCCTGCATCACGGCGGTAAGGTTGTTGGAGATGAGGCCGTCTTCGCCGGTCCAGCGATCGAGCACCAGGCTGTTTATCGGCTTTTCCGGGTTGATACCCACATGTTGCGCTGGAGCAATATGCGCTGTGAGCAGCAGCAAATGCAGCAATATTTTTGTACTGCTCCAAAAAGAGTTTGACCAAACCAACATATTGCTTTGAAAAAGTGTAACCGTGATAAGCCTTGGGCAAAGTTCCATTTTTTCAAATAGAAATAAAGAAGCTGCCCGGTTTATTATTGATCTTCAAAAAGTACCGGCTTCAATTCTGCTTTTTTTACACCGTTTATGTAAACTCCCTCTGGGTCGGGTGATTCGGTGAGCGCTTGCCACCAGCGCCGTGGCACATCGCTATATATGTGCTTTTCTCCATCTTCCATCACCACCAATATGCCTGTTTCTCCATCGCATGAATAATAAGCCGCACCCTGAAATCCGGATCGGCGGGTACGCCTAAACTGCTGTGAATAGCGAAAAGTGATGGAATCGAGTGCAGCCAGTGCAGCCTCTTTTTGCCCTGTAGTCATCTGCCAGCCATCACATGTAGTGTTTTGCGAAGCAACATTGTAATTGTGCTCTACCTGTGCAAAAGCAGTATGTAGCGCAAGCGGGGCCAAAAGCAGGGAAAGAGCGAATAGTTTTATCATTTTACAGGCTAACTTAATCAACTTCTGGTGAACACAGGTAGCGGATGTTTTGCTTTCTGAAAGGTTGTATATGCCATAACTGGCTAACGGTGTGCATGAACAATATACCTTTGGCGCCTGCGCAATATTCTATAGATTTACTTTTTACCAAACCGCAAATATCAACTATATGAAATCGCATGAAATAGACTTTGAAATAAGAGGCCACGATGTGCAGATGGTGGAGATAGAACTGGACAGTGGCGAAACGGTGATAGCCGAAGCCGGCACTATGCTGTATATGGAGGAGGGCGTGAAGTATGAGACAAAGCTTGGCGATGGATCCTCCCCGGATCAGGGCTTTTTCGGCAAGCTACTGTCGGCTGGCTCACGCATGATCACCGGCGAATCGCTTTTTCTCACCCACTTCAGCTACCAAGGCACGGGCAAAGGCCGGGTAGCCTTTGCAGCCCCCTACCCCGGCACCATTATTCCCATCAATCTGAGTGAGCACGGCCATGCGCTTATCGTGCAAAAAGATGCCTTTCTGTGTGCTGCGCTGGGCACCAAGCTTTCCATGCATTTCAACAAGAAATTTGGCTCCGGACTATTCGGTGGAGAGGGCTTTATACTGCAAAAGCTGGAAGGCGATGGCAAAATATTCATTCATGCCGGAGGCACTGTCATAGAGAAAACGCTCAATAATGAAAAGCTGCGGGTAGATACCGGCTGTGTGGTAGGCTTTGAGCGCGGCATTGACTTCAGCATAGAGCGTGCCGGTGGGTTGCGCTCCATGGTATTCGGCGGCGAGGGCCTCTTCCTCACTACCCTCAGTGGCACCGGTAAGGTGTGGCTGCAATCGATGCCGGTCAATAAGCTGATCGATGCATTGAAACCTGGCGGGGAAAACAGGAAGAAAGAAAGTGGCAGTATACTGAACTTCGATTGATACCAATTGCCTCTTATGCACCATACTAAATGAGTGATGAGGGATGATGGCAAAATACAGGAATTAGCACGACCGAAAGATTCAATGGCACCGCCGGAGAAGGCGCCTAATGAAAGGCCTATATGTATTTTATCCTGTGATGATAGCAGCAGTTGGGGCACTTTTGAAAAAGAAAACTTTGAGCAAATTAATTAGCATACTGACATTAGGAATTCAACTCGGAATGACTTTCGTTTTGACAGTTTGCGTTTATATGGTTTTTGCGCTTTTAGACTATGAAGGTGGTTTTGACAGCTTTGTTGGACTGACTATTTTCCAACCAGTATTAGCAGTTATTCTGTCCGCGCTGACAATTTTTTGTTGTCTAATCTTTGGACTTCCGATTAGACTGATAAACAAGTTAAATTATTGGTGGACTCAACACTTTTATCTTTCAATACTGTTGACTTTTATCGGACTGATTCTTCTTGGACTTTCATTAAATCCAGATTTCATTGAAACAACAACTATCACAAGTGATGGACTTGAGACGACCAAGAAAATTCCGAATAGCAGACTCGTTATTACAGGTTGGATATTGACTGCGTTCTCTGCACTTCATATTTATCCACCGAGAAAATTGACTATTAAAGCGCAAGGAATATTAACAAATTTGACAGGAAGAAAAATAAAATAAGATGCCCCAACAATGGCTAAGAAAATATAGGGCATTCATGGCTTTTAGTAAGATTCGTTCATTTAGCAAACTTCTGTTTCGGTGGACAGGTAATCGCTTAGAAAGCCCTCCGTTTCTTGCCGGGACCTATAAACCTGACAGCCTCCAGGCAGAACGAGATACGGTAAAAATATGAACAGTAGCGACAACACGAATACCGGCATCTTCATCTGCAAGGGCAGAAAGGGAAAGGAATTTCACTTCAAACCCATCGCGGCTGCTGACAAGGAGCAAATCAGGGCCGGCTTTAAGCTGCTGTCTCCCCGCTCGGTTTATAATCGCTTCTTCACCCACTTAAAGCACCTTTCTGAAGAGCAGCTCGATCAGCTTGCCCAGGCAGACCAGATCAATCATGTGGCTTGGGCTGCTTTCGACCCTCAAGAGGGCGAACCAAAAGGCGTAGGAATCGGGCGATTTGTCCGCGCCCACAACGATCCCACACAAGCGGAGATGGCCCTGACGGTGATCGACCAATATCACAGCATGGGGGTAGGCACTATTCTGTTGGCAATATTATACCATAGAGCGTGGCAGACGGATATTGAGCACCTCACCGGCGTGGCGCTGTCGCACAATGAGCCGCTGGTATTGCGGTTTAAGAAACTCGGCGCCCACATATCGCTCACCAAAAGCGAGTACTACATAGACCTGCCCATATACGAGGAACCAAAATCTGACAATGCGTACAGTAATGTTTTCAGGGATATCTTGAAGCACATAAAAAAGAGCAACTTTACGATCAATTAAAAGAAAAGATACGATGGCAAATGCATTTAACCTTCTGGCTTTCATACCCAAGGCACAGACCACGTTGATCCTGTTTTTAATAAGCTTTATGGGCGTATTTAGTATCGGCCACACCGCTCCCGGTCAATCTGAAAAGAAAGAAATACTGTACGTAGGCACCTTCAGCGAACGCGACAGCAAGGGAATTTATGTGTTTGAATTTGACCGTGAGCGCGGGTCACTCCGACTTCTGCAGACTGTAGCGGGTCCTGCTAGCCCGTCATTTCTCGCCATACATCCCAATGGTAAATTTCTCTATGCAGTGTACAGGGAAGATATAAGTGGAGACGACGAAGCGGGTTCGGTGGTGTCGTATCTGATCGATGGGGATACCGGCCGGTTGGCGAAGCTAAATGCCCAAAGCAGCCGGGGCGCCGGTCCCTGTCATATTAGTGTAGATCCTAAAGGAAAGCTGGTTTACGTCTCCAATTATGCCGGTGGAAGTATCGCGGTATTGCCGGTGTTGCGCACCGGCGCTCTGGCACCGGCCACCGATGTGGTGCAACACAGCGGCAGCAGTGCACATGCACAAAGGCAACAAAAGCCGCACATGCATTCTGTGGTGCCCAACGACAAAGGCAGCGTCGTTTACGCATCCGATCTGGGAGTGGATAAAATTTTTGCATATGCGCCGAACACCGCCAGTGGCATGCTCAAGGCAGGGGCTGTGCCTTTTACAGAAGTACAAGCTGGCAGCGGTCCGCGGCATTTCAGCTTACATCCTGGTGGCGGACTTGCCTTTTCGGCAGAAGAACTCACCTCTCAACTTGCGGTGTACCGGGTAGATAAGGCAACCGGCGCGCTCACGTTTGCAGCGCGCTATTCAAGTCTTCCCGATGACTTCGACGGCGAAAACACAACCGCTGATGTGCATGTATCGCCCGATGGGCGTCATGTGTATATATCCAACCGGGGGCACAACAGCCTTGCCGTATTTTCCATCGATAAACAGACCGGGCGGTTGACGGCACAAGGCCATACCGGCACGCAAGGGCAGCGGCCACGCAACTTCCTTATTGAGCCAAAAGGGGAATACGTGTTTGTGGCCAACAGAGATACAGACAGTGTGGTAGTAATGAAGCGCGATGCCGAAAGTGGCAAGCTGGCCTATACCGGCGTACAAGCACCAGTGCCAGGGGCAGTATGCATCAAAATGTTGTCGCTGAAGTAGGCGTAAGTTATGCCAGACAAGTCTGTTAGTGGTGCATCATTAATAGGTATGCTCTAAAAACTATCCAGACCTTCAATGATAAATGGCCTTGGTGTGAAGCACAAAATGAAGATCACCAGAGCGATGTAACCGATAATCTTCCTTCCTTTGCTGAGTTGCCTGTCGTCTTCTGCCGGCGGATGATCCACACCTAAGAAGCGCCCGATCAGCAGGCAGAAAAAGAGATAAAAACCATAGTCGCCGGCTTGAGGAAAATACCTTGTGAGGATAAGTTGAAGTACAAAAATCCAGATTACCCACAGCAGGCGCTTTTTGATGTCCCGCTCAAAATGATGGAAGATGATAAACAGGAAAAAGAAGAAGAACAGGGCGTTGGTCAGATAGTCAAAGTTGAGCGGACCTAGAGGTACAGAACCAACGCCCGAAACTGTAACGAGCCCAAGAAATACCACGCGTGAAACCATGCTGCTTCGTTTTGCACCGATCAGGCCATACAGTACATGGCCGCCGTCGAGCTGGCCAATGGGCAGCAGGTTGAGTGCGGTAAAAAATAATGCGAGGTAGCCGGCAAAAATGAACGGGTAGTGATACAGTTCGTATTGATTGGGCACCTTGGCAGGGTCAGCTACATAGTGCTTGAAAAACATCATTAGCAAATTGTCGCCTATAGCAAAATTCACCTCATTCTGTTCATACACAAACTCCGCATACTGCTCGCCATACTGTGCGTATTCGGGATGCAGTTCAAATATATAATCCTGATCGGGCAGGTGCGTAAAACCGTAGGTAAGCACACCAAGCGCTACCACAAAGCCCGCAATGGGACCGGCCACACCAATATCAAAAAATTGCTGACGCGACCGGATGGGTCCGGTTATTCGTATGAATGCACCCATAGTACCAATGGAGGGCGCTCCTATAAAACCCAGCCACATCGGCAGATAATATGGCAGAGAAGTTTTTACCTGGTGTGCCTTGGCAATGAAATAATGACCAAACTCATGAATGGTGAGGATGAATAGGAACGGAACAGAGAAGTAAAAACCCTGTAGAAACTCCGGCAAGCTAAGCCGCTCCGGGCCCGTAAACAGAAATTTGCCATAAATCCACTCTGCACCAGCAGCAGTAGTGCCCAGCAGCGTGACTACAAACAGCACAATATGCACTGCGTACCTTTTGCTATTCGACATCGGGCAGCATTTCTTGTGACAACTGATTCTGCGGCACAAGCACCGCCCGCATACCTACCGACTGGGCACCAGCCACATTGTCGGGGTTGTCGTCCAGAAAAAGAACATTCTCTGCCTTTACTTGCAGCGCTTGCAGCACGTGTTCAAAAATGGCAGCATCCGGTTTGCGGCTGTCCATGCGGCAAGAGTAGAAAACGTGATGAAAATAATGCTGAAGGGGCTTGCCCACCTGCTCCTGAAAATTCTTCTCAAATGCCTGTACGTGTATCTCGTTGGTGTTGCTCAGCAATGCTGTAGTGTATTTGTTTCTTAAAGCAGCAATCCACTGCAGGCGTTCCTCGGGTATGTTGAGCAACATGGCATTCCACATTGTATCAAATTCCAGGTCGGTGGTCGAGAGGCCTGCCCAGTCGCTGAGTTGCTTTCGGAAATCTGTTTGGGTGATTCGGCCAACCTCAAAGTCGTGAAAAAGGCCCGGCTTATGCAACAAGTCGGCAAAGGCAGCGCTGCCACGGGCAGATTGACTGCCCAACAGATCGAAGGTTTTGGTCATATCCAGGTCGAGCACGACTCCGCCCAAATCGAATATGACGGTGGTGATTTCAGTTGACTTCAAAATATAATGGATGTGTTGAAATTATGACGGCAAATATCTAATATTGCACTCCCAAATTCAAGGATGGCGAGAACAGAATCAATTTTCATTCAGCCTTCTTGCGGGCCTATAGCTCAGTTGGTTAGAGCACCTGACTCATAATCAGGTGGTCCCTGGT
>CAZQVB010000040.1:37401-37778 GCA_964596645.1 uncultured Roseivirgaceae bacterium | reverse complement strand
TCAACCAAACATTACAGCCCGAGCGCTACAAAAAGAACACCTTCATTCAAAACCTGCTCCATTACGTGCCATTCCCTTTTCAAATTGAAGCGGTTACAAAGGTCATTGAGCTTTACCGGTTGGGGACGGTTGCCAATGGTTACAGGGCAGGGGCGACCACTTTTCCTTTTATTGACATAAAGGGCAACGTAAGAGCCGTCCAGGTAAAACAATTTGACGAGCAGAACCACACCACAGGCACGGACTTTTTACACTCAATAATTGAAAAGCACCACACCCGGAACAATAAGCCGTTGCCTGAATGGCTGGAAGCATACAATAAGAACGAAACAAAGGTTTCCTGTTTATTCGGCGAACACCTTTTAAGCAAACACCTA
>CAZQVB010000040.1:37075-37355 GCA_964596645.1 uncultured Roseivirgaceae bacterium | reverse complement strand
GGCTGGCAGTCTACAACTTGAGCAGCTTAAACCTCAACAAGTGCCAGGCGTTACAAAGCAGAAATGTTCATTTGTTTCCCGACCTATCAAAAGATGGCAAAGCCTTTGAGTTGTGGAGCAATAAGGCGGCCGAAATACAAAAGCATTTACAGGGTACATACTTTCGCGTTTCAGACTTACTGGAACAGTTAGCACCGCACCAAGACAAGGAGCGGGGCAAAGACATTGCAGACTATCTAATAAAACGGGATTGGCGGCAATTCAGAAAGCAAGAAGCGAT
>CAZQVB010000040.1:0-37060 GCA_964596645.1 uncultured Roseivirgaceae bacterium | reverse complement strand
GTCCAGAAAAAACTTTTTTTTCGCAGCCAACCCCAACCCCAACCCCACCGCCAAATGAAACTGAATGGGCCTCCTCGGATGGGCTGGATATTAAAGCTGAAATAGCAGAACTTGAAACCTATTTTTCGAACATAGAGCTACCATGCCAACCAGTCAAGCTGAATGAATGCACTACGATATCAAATTGCAGCGAGTTTGTGAAAGGTCATTTAGCTTTTTTAAAGACCTACTGCGACAGCAAGGTGTGTAAACCTTATCTGGACCGGCTAAAGATGTTAAGGGATCAGCTACAGCCCAAACGGTCAAACAATGAATGGCTGAAACACTTCATCCACGAGGACTTATATTTGATTGATTAATCTATCCGAAATTAAAATGTTGTCCCCCAGGTTGTCCCCCAAAACTAAAAAAACCCTTAAAAAATGATTTTAAGGGCTTTTTTGTGGAGCCGCGGGGATTCGAACCCCGGTCCAGATAGGCAAACAATGGGCCCTCTACATGTTTAGTTGTCTGTTTGGTTTCGGAGGGTGCTGGCCGACAACCGCCTACATTCCTCCAGAGCTGCTGAGAGTTTCACCATCGGCCTGCAGCGCAGCCTCCGGCTAGTGCTGCCTTGTCGACACCCCAAATTCCGGACCGGCAACACGAAGCCCGGAGGGATGTGGCCCGCAACCGGTCTTACCGGTTGCTATTTAAGCCCTGAATCATTCCGCTACGGAAAGATTAGGCAGCCATGGCGTAAGAATCTTCGCCATTTATGGTTCAAGTGCATTGATTGCGGATGTACACTTTCCACCCGACATGCAGACACACCGCTTACACCTCCTGTCAAATCCAGTCGGCCCCGGTATGTGAAATGGTTGGCAAACTTAGCAGAAAGAAAACATTTTCGCCCTGCTTTGGTCTAAACTTAAAATTTGCCTAGGAATGAAACGCATACTCACGCTATATGTTACACTGTTGTTGATCGCCTCTACCGGTAAAAGTCAGATACTGAACATGGACCGAAACCGGCACCTTAAAGACTCCGTCAACTACCTCACCGGCAGCGTCTCTTTTGCTTTTAGCCTGCAAAACCGCAACAACTCGCCGGAAGACCAAAACAGCTACATCAACATAGCCAATGAAAACGACCTGATGTACGTGACCAAGAAGCATCGGTACCTCATCATCAACAACCTGCGCTACTTCAACTCATCGGGGGGCACCTTCATCAGTACCGGCTATGCCCATTTGCGTGCCCACCTGATGCGCCATAAAAAAATATCGTACGAAAATTTTGCCCAATGGCAATATGACGCCAGCCGCAATATGAACCTGCGCTTTCTGATCGGTGGTGGGGGCAGGCTGGCATTGGCCAACACCAAAAAGGTGGGCGCCTTCACCGGCATCGGCATTATGTATGAAAAAGAAGAATGGGAAACATTGCAGGACGAAAACCAGGTGATCGTGAAAGAGCTGGCCAAGCTGACCAGCTACCAAAGTCTGCGTTGGCAGATCAGCGACATTATGGAGCTGCACGTGGTGCTCTACTACCAGACCGGCCACGATCCGGCAGTGGACAGATTCCGGCACAGGCTGGGGCCCAATGCCGACTACACACTGGAGATCACCGACAAACTGAGCTTTCAGGTGTCCTTCTCGGGCATCTACGAAAGCGACCCGATCATACCCATTCAAAAATTTATTTACACCCTGGAAAATGGTATTACGCTGAATTTCTGATGAATTTACTAGCCGCGATTACCTTCCGACGAACGGTGCTATGCCACGCGCTTCCCACCTTTACCTGAAAATGTCGCAGATGTTTCCTTAATTTGCGGCATGGGCAATTTCGTTGTTTCTGCAAGAAAATACCGGCCGAAAGGGTTTGAGGAAGTAGTAGGCCAGGAGCACATCACCACCACCCTACAGAATGCCATAGAAAACGACCAGATGGCACAGGCACTGCTGTTCTGTGGGCCACGCGGCGTTGGCAAAACCACCTGCGCGCGCATAGTGGCCAGGCTGATGAATGATTTTGAACGGTCGGAAGAGGAAAGCTCGGGGCATCTCAACATTTACGAGCTGGATGCCGCCTCCAACAATTCGGTAGAAGACATCAGAAACCTGATAGACCAGGTGCGCTACCCACCGCAGTTTGGCAAATACAAGGTCTACATCATAGATGAGGTGCATATGCTATCCTCCCAGGCGTTCAACGCGTTCCTGAAAACACTGGAAGAGCCTCCCTCCTACGCGATATTTATACTGGCCACTACAGAAAAGCACAAGGTAATACCCACCATACTTTCCCGGTGTCAGATATACGATTTCAACAGGATACAGAATAGCGACATAGCCAATCACCTGCAAAAAATAGCAGAAAAGGAGCATATAGAGGCAGAGGCCGAAGCGCTGCATCTCATTGCACAAAAAGCCGATGGCGCCCTGCGTGATGCCCTCTCCCTGTTTGACCTGATCGTGACCTACTCAAAAGACAAGAAGGTAACCTACAAAAACACGATCGGCAACCTGCACATCCTCGACTACGACTACTACTTCAGCGTAACCGACCACATACTGAACCGCAACCACTCCGGCTTATTGGTCATTTATGCCGAAATACTGGACAAAGGATTTGACGGGCACAATTTTATAGTGGGCCTGAGTGAGCATTTTCGGAATTTGCTGGTGTGCAAAGACCCAGCTACGCTATCGCTGTTGGAAGCCAGCGAGCAGGTGCGCGACCGCTATAAGCAACAATGTGCAGCCACCTCGGCTTCCTTTCTGCTATCGGCGCTCAATATTGCCAACCAGTGCGATATACAGTACAAAAGCAGCAAAAACCAGCGACTGCACGTAGAGCTCACACTGCTCAAGCTGGCCCACCTCCCCGACTTGGTGAACCTGAACAACGGGTCATACGAGGAAGCGGTAAAAAAAAAAGCTTAGCCACGCCTGAAGCCGGTGCCCCGGCACCTACAGATGAGCCTCCCGCAGCATTGCCGACGGAAGCATCCGCCGGGCCACCTGCTGAGCATATCACCCTAAAGCTGCCAAACACCAAATTGGCCGTAAAACCCATAAAGAAAACAGAGCGGCTGCCCGATTTGCTGGCGCTGAAAGAAAAGGTGAAGGCGGTGACTGGCCAGGTGGCGCCGGTAGAAGCACCGGATTTGCGGGAGCCCTTTGAAGAAAACGACCTGCTGAAGGCCTGGGACGAATTTCTGCAATTGCTCAAAAACAGAGGCCGCGACTCTGAATACACCACGCTCAACCAGCCGATGCATATTGAAGACGAAGCCGTGATACGCATTACGCTGGCCAACAGCTTTCAACTGCTCACGGTAGAAAATATACAGCAGGAGCTGTTGACCTATCTGCGTCAGAAGCTGCGCAACGGCAGCATTATGCTGAAACCCGATGTGCAGAAGTTTGAGGAGAAAAAGCTGATTTATACCAACTCAGAAAAATTTGAACATCTGGCGAAAAAATATCCCGCATTGCGCGATCTCAAGCAGCGCTTTGAGTTAGACACAGATTTTTGAAAATGCCTACCAAAGGCGATCTATGAGCATAGCCTCAGTGGTATAGCCACTTACCCAAAGCCACAATCTACTTTTCGGGCTTCTCATACATGAAATACAGATTCTTCAATACACTTCCCGCCAATTGATAGTGGTGTGTGGCCAGAAATTTCACAAAACGATTATTGACAGCATCGAGCATATCAAACGACTCGTCTTCCACCACGACAAGCTTCGGGCAGTACTTACTAAAATCCAAGGATGTGAGTACCGCATAGTCGTGCTCCTCTGCATCGATGGAGAGCAAGTCGAAATATTTGGGGGCACCGTGCTGATCGAGCAATAATGTGAGCGTAGTCGATTGGCAACTTTTACTTGTTACCGAAAGACCTTCTTGCCGCGCCTGCCGCACATTGGCTTCATCTACGGTAGAGAGCACATCATTTTCGATCTGGTGAAAAGTCATGTCTTTTACTTGATTAGACACCAAAGCCGTGATCGATACATCTTTTGGCCTGTAGAGGCTGTACTTCGCAATCAACTCAGCATTGGCATCAATACATATGCCGCGCCACCCCACACGATACAAGGCGTAGGTGTTGGATAAAAAAACCGGATGATTGCATCCCACCTCTACATAAAATCTCTTTTCGTAAATTTTCGGCAGCAGCAGGCCGGAGATCAGCCGGTCTTCGCCTGTGAAGGCAAAGCTGTAGCGCACACTTCTGCCCAAAAACAGTCGTGCCAGTGCAGAGGCCAGCACGGCGACTACCCTGAAGAAACTCCGCAGTGGAAAGCGCCAGGTAAAGAACTGCGGAAAAGCACAGCGAAACTCTTGTAAGGCTATGCCTGCGTGGGTAAACCAGGCCCGGCTGTAGGCATTGTGGTAAAGCCGCTTAGGCAGTCGCTGCCGAAAATAAGCTTTCATTGAAATTGTTGTCGTAGTGGTGCCAACCGTATAGGGAAATACTGTTTTAGAAGTGATGGCGAACAAAAGCTTCTATGGCTTCGTATTCTGTGAGCCCGAGCTTGTCGTATAGCCTGGCGGTGAGTTTGTTCCGGTCTTCCGCGCGCTGCCAAAATTCCCGCTTGTCGCTGCCCTGAAACACAGGTTCATCCTTTTGCGACTGGTGCTTGAAAATGGCTTTTCGCTTGCGCAAAAGTTCATCGGGGCTTATGGGCACAGCCATTTGAATCTCGTTTATGTCCCACTCCTGCCATGCGCCACGGTACAGCCAAAGCCAACAATTCGCTATCCAGGGTGGCTCATCTTGTTTAATACTGCGCAATGCTGCAAATACCGCCTCCAGGCACACGCGGTGCGTGCCATGCGGATCGCGCAAATCGCCGGCCGCATATACCTGATGCGGCTGTACCTTGTCGAGCAGCGCCTTCACAATATTTATGTCTCCTTCGCCCAGTGGTGCTTTGGCTACGGTACCCGTTTCGTAAAAGGGCAGGTTCAGAAAATGAACATTATCCTGTGTCAAACCAAAGTACCGGCATGCCGCCATGGCCTCTCCTTTTCTGATCAAACCTTTTATTTTTCGCACGACCGGAGCATCCACATCCCCTTGTTGCTTGGATTCCAGGCTGGCGGCCACTTCTTGATACAAATCCCTTACCGACGCCTCTTCGCCATCGCTCTCACAGGCCAGGTCCCTGGCAAAGGCGGCAAATCGCAAGGCGTCGTCATCATGTACCGCTATGTTGCCGGAGGTTTGATAGGCTACGTGTACATCGTGCCCCTGCTCGACCAGTCGCAAAAACGTGCCGCCCATGGAGATCACATCATCGTCGGGGTGTGGACTGAAAATGACGACGCGCTTGCGTGCAGGCTCGGCACGTTCGGGCCTCCTGGCATCGTCGGTGTTGGGTTTGCCCCCGGGCCAGCCGGTGATGGTGCTGTTGAGCTGGTCGAACACATATTTATTCAATTGATAATAGCTGCCGTAGTTGATCACCAAGTCGCCCAGGTGGTTGTCTTTGTAGTCCTCATCGGTGAGGCGCAAAATGGGTTTATCAACTTTTTCGCTCAGCCATATCACCGCCCGGAGTGTGAGCTTATCGTCCCAACGGCACATACCCACCAGCCAGGGATATTTCACGCGGGTAAGCTGGGCAGCCGCCCAATAGTCCACGTAAGCTTCTACATTGGGGTGGTTTTGAAGAAAAGTAGCGGGTAGCTGATCGGTCACAGGCCCTTCCACCACATCGCGTACCACGGAGGCTTTGCGCTCCCCCCAAGCCAACAGCACAATATGCCTTGACTGCAGTATGGTGCTGATGCCCATGGTCAGCGCCCGCAGAGGCACGTATTCTTCTTTTATAAAATGCTCGCGCGCATCTTCAATGGTATTGTAGGCAAGCTTCACCACGCGGGTGACAGACCGGGCGGAAGAGCCTGGCTCGTTGAAACCAATATGGCCCGAGCGGCCTACACTGAGGATCATCATATCAATACCACCTACCTCAGTGATCTTTGTTTCTACATCATGGCAGTATTGATGCGCCTTATCAATTCCTACATTCCCATCGAAGAGATGAATGTTTTCCGGTAAGATATCCACATGGTCGAAGAAGTGCCTGCGCATGTAGGAATGAAAGCTTTGCGGGCTGTGAGGGTCAATGAGATAATATTCTCCCAAATTGAAGGCAATCACATTTCTAAAACTTAGCCCTTCTTCGCGGTGGCGGCGCACCAGCTCGTCAAATAAACCCAGCGGCGTATTGCCTGCGGCCAGGCCCAGCACCAGCATGCGGCCGTGCTGCTGATGCTCGACTACGCGTGTGCAAATTTTATTGGCCACTTCCAAAATGGCATCATGATGGTCGCTGTATATGCTGGTAGGCACTTTCTCTCTTGATGTACCCGGTATTTCTAACATTGCCATACGCCGCGGATAAATGGTGTGATAGTGCAAAATTAGTTATTTAGAAGGAAGAAGCTGAAAAATTGGGCTATTGGGAAGCTAGCGGTTGTATTTTGGATTTTCATGCAATCATGACCCTGTTGAAGCTTGATACAACCATAATAACGGTGCGATAGAGCGCAGGATGATCACGGTTCACTGGCCCTTTCGGCAGCACGTCATGCTGTAGCAAACCCTTTACTTGGTTTACCATCCAAACCACCAAAATATATAAAGCACTGTTTTTTCCTGCGCTTTATTTCGTTCTTCGCGAGCGGGTCAATTCATCATGCGGATGCATTATTTCTTTTTGCTCATCTGGGCGCTTTTTCTTCAATTTTATATTCACGCACAAGTTCCGGCAGATTCGCTTTTTTCCGATCATTTCGCTGCCCCGGTACGTGTAGGAATGGTAGAAAATGACCGCCTTGCCGAAATATCAGGACTGACCGCCAGCCGCACCATGCCCGGTTACTTCTGGACGCACAATGACAGTGGCGACGGCCCTTACCTCTATTTGCTCGACAGCACTGGCAGGCTGGCGCGACAATATGAGTTGCAGGGGGCCAGTAATGTAGACTGGGAGGACATCACCTGGGCCGGCAATGACAACCATCACCTGCTGTATGTGGGTGACATAGGCGACAATTTCGGACAGCGCAGCACAGTAGATGTCTATCAAATCGCAGAGCCCAGGCCTAATGATGACCCTGCGCTGCCTATACCTGTTCAGAAAAAATTCATTTGCCGCTATGAGGATGGGCCACGCGATGCAGAAGCTTTGCTATACGATCCCATAGACGATCGCCTGTATATAGTGACCAAAAGAGACCCGCGAGTTCGACTTTATGCCTTTCCACCAAACAGCTTCCAGGCAGATACCGTAGTGCTGACATTCGTATCTGAGCTGCCTTTTCGAATGGTAACCGGCGGAGATATTTCGGCAAACGGGCAGGAAGTGTTTCTGAAAAACTACAAGGCTATCTTCTACTGGCAAAGAAATATACAAGACGCACTGCCCACTGCACTTGCCAGCGACCATAGCCTCATTCGCTACAACCCGGAGCCACAGGGAGAAGCCATTGCCGCAGCGCCGCAAGGACTATATACCATCAGTGAGCGGCTGTTTATGAATGATCAGATACTGTACTTCCACCAGCGAAAGGACGTAAAAACCGACACGACAGCTTCCGGAACATCCAATCGGTCAAAATAAAGGATATGGCCAGATCGAATGCGTTTGGTACAGAATCGATACTTAAGCTGCTCATACAGCAGGCCACGCCCGCCTCTTTTGGCTTTCTCATCATGTCCGTCTACACCATCGTAGACACGATTTATGTCGGTCGCTTCATTGGTTCATTGGCCATTGCGGCCGTCACTGTAGTCACGCCCATCACATTTCTTATTTCTTCATTTGGCATGGCCATCGGTGTAGGCGGCGCTTCTGTGATCTCACGCGCACTAGGCGCCCAAAACAGAGAGAAAGCACTGGATACATTTGGCAATCAGATCAACCTCACCCTGCATTTATCCCTGGGTTTTATGGTGCTGGGGTTCATCTTCAACGAAGAAATCCTGTTTGTTTTTGGCGCTAAAGGAGACATTATGCCTTTGGCCAGGGAATACTTCACAATACTGCTCTACGGTGTGCCCTTCCTGGCCTGGGCCATGATGAGCAATAATGTAATTCGTGCTCAGGGAAGGCCCAAAATTGCCATGTACACCATGATCATACCGGCCGTGGTCAACATCATTCTCGATCCTGTTTTTATCATAGCGCTCGACATGGGCATGGCCGGAGCCGCCTGGGCCACCACCATCTCCTATTTCTTGAGTGCCGTGTACACTTTGTATTTCTTTTTGCGCGGCACTACCGAACTCACCATGCACTGGCGCAGGCTTAAATTAAAGTGGAGTCTGATCGCAGAAATACTCTCTATTGGCATGATCACATTTGCCCGGCAGGGCTCGGTGAGCCTGTTGGCCATCGTGGTCAATCATTCGCTGTATAGCTACGCCGGCGAAATGGGCATAGCCGTATACGGCATAGTAAACCGAACAATGATGTTTGCCCTGTTTCCAATCATTGGCATTGTTCAGGGCTTTTTGCCAATCGTTGGCTATAACTACGGGGCTATGCTCAACGAACGGGTGAGACTTAGCATCAGCACCTCCATGAAAATTGGCCTAGGACTGGCTACCATCATCCTTGCCATCATTGTGCTGTTTTCCGACCACATCGTCATGGCCTTTACTGAAGATGCCGAACTCATCGCTGAGAGCTCAGACGTAATGATACAGGTATTTTTAGCCACACCACTGGCAGCCATACAAATGATTGGGGCTGCCTATTTTCAGGCCATCGGAAAGGCCATGCCGGCCCTGCTGCTCACACTTACACGACAGGGCTTTTTTCTGATACCGCTGGTGTTGCTGCTTCCGAAGCATTATGGCGAAAATGGTATCTGGTATTCATTTCCCATTGCCGACTTTGCATCGGCCCTTATCACCTATCTGTATCTGCGCTGGGAAATCCGGACACGGCTCAGCCGGAGATCGGGGTAAATTCAGAATTGAATTTTACCTATATAAACTTTCATTATACCGGGTTACCCGTCAAGATATGCCCGTATATAATGCTGTAAACTTTTTAATCTCACACCTCAAAATATGACTCAGTTGGGCGATTTTATTGTAAGCAAAAGCCAGGAAAAATTCATTGTATCCATTATTCGTGTCACCATACTGGCTACTACGCTGTGTTTTGGTATGTACAGCTATCACTTAAAACAAGAACAAGGCAATGTGACCGATGGAATTGACACACTGAAGCACAAAAATGAACAACCGCTTCATCAGAAATTTTTTCATTCATCTTCCTTGCTGAAAATGCCTGGAACTTTTTGAACTATAATTGTACTGGATAAAAAAAGGGGCTCGTGAGCCCCTTTTTTTTTCTGCATGCCATCAGCCAATCTCAATGGTTCTGGCTGGTTTTGGTTTTGCCTCTTCCCTTTTGGGCAGATGTATCTCCAACACACCATTGACGTATTGTGCTTTGATGTCGTCGGAGTTTACCAAATTTTCCGGCAGGCTGAACGAACGCTTGAAGCTTGCGTAGCGAAACTCTCTGCGGCTGTAGCTGCCATTTTTCTCTTCGCTATGGTCTTCTTTTTCTGATGAAATGGTGAGTACATTTTTATCCACTTCGATCTTGAAGTCGTCCTTTTTCAAGCCGGGAGCAGCCACTTCAAGGTGAAATTCATTCTCATTTTCCCGCACATTCACCGCAGGCATAGAGGCCTGTTGGCTTCCTTCTGTGGTAAATGGCCAGGTACCAAACAAATCTCTGGTGACAAAATCATCGAATAGTGATGGTACTCCGGGAAATAAACCGTTGCTTCTTTTTACGAGTGTCATAATTACCTCCTTGTTTTAGGTTAGTGTTTTTGTGATTTTTTAGTTACGCGGAGGCAAAATGCAAATGATATACCAGTACCCTTTTCTATCGGACATGTGCTTTTTTCTGACAAAATTCAGACAGGTTGTCGTTTAAATGCTGAAATTTTGCCTTTTATCGGACATAATGACAGCTAATAGACAAAATGGATCGGCTAAAATATCATCATTAATATAGTGTAAATGCTGTTTGCCAGACTACCAAAATTTAATCTTGTAGGCCGCATGGCCCACCATTCTGAACAGGAGCCAGCCATGAGAAAATCGCGAAATATTCGTATCGCCATAAATGCGCTCCCGGTATCGAATGGGCAGATCGATTATTTTCAAGTTGAGCTTATATGCACCGAATATGAGATCGAAATCGCCGAAAGGATCGAACTCACCAAAGAAGCGCCGGTTGCTGATGAGCTTTTGATAATCGCTTCTGAAGATCACCTTGGTGCCACAAAGGGTGTCGCTGATCGGCTGCTCAAGCAACCAGCTGAACATGATGCTAAAAAACTTATTGCCCAGGTAGTTGAGAAAACGCATAGCATTTTTTTCCATGGGGTACACCAAACGAGAGCCATTGATAAACTCCCCCTTGCCACTGCTGATGGCGTAGTAAAAAAGTGGTAGATCTTCGGGGGGCACGGTGAGGTCGGCATCGAGTATCATCAGAATATCGCCCGTAGCCAGGCTAAAACCTTTGCGTACGGCATCTCCCTTGCCCCTGCCCTCTTGCTGGGCAATGGTGATGTCCCACTCCGGATACTGTTCAGGAAGAGCCTGAATCCGCTGCCAGGTGTCGTCCGTCGAGTTGCCCTCTACAAAAATGAGCTGCAAACCAGCACCAAACCTAGGCATGCGTTTTATAGCATTTTCTATGTTTCCGCCTTCATTGCGCGCCGGTATCACCACACTTACGGTGAGGTCTTGCCGGGCAAAGTCAGAGACTGCGGGGCGGGCAAATATGTACTGGTTCCAGCACAAGTTATTGATGATCGGCAGGCGTGCTACGAACTTGTTGAGAAACCAGGAAAGTACCGGAATATTCACCGGCAACAACACACGCATGGTGTCGCGGTACACATCAAAGCCTGCTAAGTACAGAAAAGTATGCACATCGCGTTTCGACAGCCAGTTCTGCTTTGGGCTCTTCTTTTTCAGGCCAATCTTTTCAGAAAAAAGTATGAGCGGCTCCCATACGAAATTGTAGTAATTGATGATGATGCGCGTACGCTCATGACAAACCTGATGTAAACCGTTGAATACCTTGAGCACATCCACAAAATAACCCGTGAGATGTGAAATGACGATGGTATCAAATTTTTGCTCCAGTGTTATTTCTTCCGCATCCATGATGTGAAATTCCACTTGCGGGTGCCGCTCTCGCGCGATCTCGATCATGTTGGGCGAAAAGTCGATGCCAACCTTGGCGCTGCCCTTTAGCTGTGCTATGCTATCGCCTGTGGCGCATCCGACTTCCAATACTTTATCTTCCGGATGTATGAAGTAATTGCAGTAGCGAATGATGTCGTTCCAGAAATAGCTGTATTTCTTCCGATAGTTTACATGCTTGTGAGCCAACCGCTGAAAATGTCGAAAAAATGCTTCTTTCCTTGCCGAAATATTTTGGGTCTCGTCTGAGTGATTCATGAATTGCATGCTGTTTTCTTAACCGGCACCGCAGACCACAGGCATGCGTTGACTGCATCTGCCGGATCGATTGCGTTGAGCACCTTTTGAAATGCTCAAAATTAGCACGTGCCACCAACATACCCGTTTGTTTTTCTAATTTTATCCGCTTGTGCGCAACACCTTCCCGGCAATAGTCATCCAAACAAGCAACGGAATCCTCAGTTTTTATAAATAATCACATCAACAATGGCAACCGCTATGCACTACACAACCCTCGGCAGCTCGGATCTTAAAGTAAGCAGGATAGGCTTCGGCTGCATGTCGCTCGGTGACGACCACAAGACCAACAAACAGCTCTTGCAAAAAGCCTTCGCTCTGGGAATCAACTTTTTCGACACTGCCGATCTGTATCAAAAAGGCGATAATGAAGTGTGCGTAGGCGAAGCCCTCCACCACATCCGCGACCAGGTGATCATTGCCACCAAGGTGGGCAACGAGTGGAACATGGACGGAAGCAGTTGGCGGTGGAACCCGAAGAAGGAATACATTTTAAAAGCGGTCAATCACAGCCTGAAGCGATTGCAAACCGATTATATCGATCTGTACCAGTTGCACGGCGGCACCATCGACGATCCCATTGAAGAAACCATTGAAGCCTTTGAATTGCTCAAGGCCAGCGGCAAAATACGGCAATACGGCATATCCTCTATTCGGCCCAATGTGATACGGGAATATGTGAAACGATCGAAAATAGCCAGCGTGATGATGCAATACAGCCTGCTCGACAGACGCCCTGAAGAGGAGATGCTGGAGCTGCTGCACCGCCAACAAATTGGGGTACTGGCCCGAGGCACTTTGGCCAAGGGACTGCTTGCGGGTAAGTCTCCGGAAAGTTATCTCAATCACAAGGCCGATGATGTAGCCAAGGCGGCAAATGCCGTAGGGCAGCTCGCCAATGATCAAAGAAGTGCCAGTCAAATGGCCATTCAATATGTGCTGCACCACCCGGCCATAGCCTCGGCAATCGTGGGAATACGCACAGAATCACAATTGAAAGAGGCGTCGGCGACCTTAGATGTGCACGCAGCAACGGAAGAAGACATCAAAAATCTGGCTGCCGCAGTGCCCATGTACAAGTACGAACAACATCGGTGACACAGGGAGGAATTTTTGAAATGCCCGAATACCTGAAGAAATTGCAATTTATTGCTAACTTTGCAAGCTGCGAATCCCCATTGGCAAATAGATCTCAGCAATTACGTGACGGATTTTGAATGTCTCCATTCTTTTTTTCCATACCGTTTTACACGCAATATCAACGAGAATCTAAAATTTAATAGATAAATAAAAGAGCCGTGGGGCTTCATTCATCAATAAAAAAGTAAAAACCACTATGTTACAAGAAGGAAGGCAGGACAAAGATTACGAAAAGCTTGTCAACAAAGTCATCGAAAGAGTAAAAAAACAAGGCTACTCCGACATAAAGGCGGTGATAGACGACTACGAATCACCCAGCAAGCTCATCAACAAAAATAGCAATGTGGACTACCTGCCTGATGTAACAGCACAGAAAAATGGAGAAAAAGGATACTTTGAGATTGCCAGAAAAATAAAAGACACCGACAAATTGGTGAACAAATGGAAAGCCCTTTCCACACTGGCCGAAATGCGCGATGGCGTATTCCAGGTGTTCGTACCCCACGGGCACATGAAGTTCACACGTGAATTGCTCGATGAACACAACATCAATGCTCAGGTATTTAAAATATAAGTGGCGGCCTGATAGTTTCTAAGGCCACTTCATAGCCCTAATACCAGTCAAACGCTGTAATCATTTTGAAAAACCCATCTGCATGGATGTGCATTTCATGCAGACTATAATCTTTTGCACCTGGGTAAAAACCATAAACTGACAAACGAACATGAAAAAAGCTGAGATGCATACCGAGAAGGGCGTCATGAAAATAGAGTTTTATGAAAAAGACGCGCCGAAAACAGTTGATAATTTCATTGACCTTTCCAAAAAAGGCTTTTATGATGGACTCACATTTCACCGTGTAATACCCAATTTTGTAATACAAGGCGGCTGCCCGCAAGGTACAGGCGCAGGCGGCCCTGGGTATAGCATCGATTGCGAACTCACCGGCGACAATCAATACCACGACAGAGGGGTGCTCTCCATGGCACATGCTGGAAAAAACACCGGCGGTAGCCAGTTTTTTATTTGCCATAGCAGACAGCAGACCAAGCATCTTGACCGCAAGCACACAGCATTTGGCAAAGTGTATGAAGGCCAGGACGTGATTGATCAGATAAGGCAGGGCGATAAAATAGAGAAAATCGTTATTCTGGAAGAGTAGAAGGCCATTGCGATCGAAAGGACTCATTGAAGCCATCGCCTACAGCGTTGGCTTTTTTTATTTCTCATGCGCTATGGTTGTTCTATGACTTTGCAAAACGATAGGTTGGGCCAGTGTAAAATTGTATATTTAAAAGAATTGATTGTATTCAGCCAATCCTTTTTTTCTCACCACAATCTTCTTTTAACCTTTAACTGCTTACCTATGAAAAGTATATTGATTGCCGGATTGCTAGGCATTTTTACCGCTGTTGTGACCACAGTGCCGAGTCAGGGGCAGGATGCATCACCAAAAATCACTGTGATTACCCGCGCACATTGGAATATGGACATGGAGGAATTCTCTATGGACGAATGGAAAAAATTGGAGTCAGAGTATCATGAGAAAGTGACCATGAAAAATGAATTTATAAAAAACTCCAATGTATTGCTGCACTACTACACGCCCGACAACTCGGAGTTGCTGTTGTGCCAGACGTACAATAGCTGGGTTGATGTAGAAAAAGCGAATGAGCGCAGTATGGAACTGAGTGAACAGGCATGGCCTAACGAGGATGAACGCACTGCCTTCTTCAACAAGCAACGCGCTTTCTACAGCAACATGCACTCCGACGAAATATATCAGGAGCGCACGCTGGGGAAAGCACTAGCCACAGTCTCCGAAGAGCCACTCATCTACTACATGCGCACGACCCACCGGGCGGAGCCAAAAGATGGATCACCGGAAGAAATTGCCGAACTGCGCAAAGAATACGTAGAGAACGTGTTGTATAAAAATGAAGATATGCTCGGGTACTATCCAATGAGGCATATGTATGGTGCTGATGCCCGGGAGATGCTGGACGTGTTCGTGTTCAAATCGATGAAGGAACTGGAAGAAATGAATGATAGTAAGCTTAATGATTTGGCAAAAGCACAATGGCCAGACGAAGAAAAGAGAAAGGCATTTATGAAATCTTTTAATAAATACTATTCACCCTGGCATGGTGATTTAATTTATTCAAGCATCCCGGAATTGTCCAAATAGTTTTTCAGGAAGCTTTCAGGCTGAATGTGAAAGCTTCCTACTCTTCCCTCAGCCCGCCGATCACACCTTGAGTATGGCTGCATACAAGCGCCCTATCTGAGTGCTGATCCTAATTAAATCTTCGCCGGTGTTGGCGAGAGCCTCTGCCAGAGTAGCCGGCCCGCCGCTGATGGGAAATACAGCATCGAAAGTATCATTGAGCGCTTCCACATCTTCGGCCATACCACAGAGCGCAATCAGAGGCACACCATGTTTTTTGCACATGCGGGCCACGCCCATGGGCGCCTTGCCACTCAAAGTTTGTCTGTCCAGCTTGCCCTCGGCTGTTATAGCCAGTTGCGCTTCCTTCATGTGCTGTTCTACCTCCAACCGCTCCAGCACATAATCGACTCCGCTCACCAACCTTGTATTAAAAAAAGCCTTTAAGCTTAAAGCCACTCCGCCGGCCGCACCGCCGCCAGGCATCCCGGCAAAATTTTGCCCTGTCATCGAGGTGAGCAATTGATTGTATTTGGCAAGGAGAGACTCCAGCTTTTCTACCTGTTCAGCACTGGCACCTTTTTGCGGGCCAAAAGTGCGGGCAGCACCATTTTTACCCAACAGCGGATTGTCCACATCGCAGAGCAACACAAACTCCAGCTTGCGTACTGACTCATTAAGATAGGTGGCCGCAATTCGCTCTACCTGTAAGAGTGCATTGCTGTCATGGGCTATTTCCCTGCCGTGTGCATCCAGCAATTGCATACCCAGTGCCTGCAAAATGCCCAGGCCGGCATCTATTGTTGCGCTACCGCCAAGGCCCAGCACTATCTTCTTGGCACCGTGCAAGGCCGCATCTTTTATAAGCTCGCCGGTGCCGTATGTATTGGCTGTATAAACATCTCTATGTGCATCTTCCAAAAGCCCGATGCCGGAGGCGCCGGCCATCTCCACTATCGCCGTTTTTCCATTGTCTGCCGACAACCAGTAGAAGGGCGTTGGCTTGCCCAGAGGGCCGCGTACCGTTTGGTGCATTTTGGTGGCATGCGATACGTGAGCCAGTACATCTGCACTGCCGTCGCCTCCATCGGCTATGGGAAACACATGAATGGAGGCCCCTGGTATGGCCCGCTCAATACCTTGCCGGATGCAGCGCCCTACTTCAATACTGCTCAGGCTGTGCTTAAATGCATTGGGTGCTATCACTATTTTCATTGGTACACATTAAAAGTTTCATCGGCGGTCTGTGTGCAAAAAAAAGAATTGGTGTGTAAAGCTGAGAAAACACAATGTATCGGGCTTGCTTCACAACTAATTTTCCAGATCAACTTTTTTGAATCTAAAAAAATAGCTTAACTTTGCAGCCTATTTTGAGCTAAGGAATAAAAACAAGACATGGCAAATCATAAATCGGCGATTAAAAGGATCAGGTCAAACAATGCAAAGCGACTACAAAATCGCTATTATTTGAAAACCACCCGCACTTTTGTGAAAAGGTTGCGCAACACTGAGAACAAGAGCGAAGCTGAGGAATTGTACAAAAAAGTATCAAGCTTACTCGACAAGCTGGCCAAGCGCAACATCATCCATAAAAACAAAGCCGGCAACAACAAATCTAAATTAGCCAAATACGTGCAGAGCCTGTAAGCACTGACTGTAAGAATACTTCGAAAGCCCTGTCAATATTGGCAGGGCTTTTTTATTTTTAGCTCAAAGCACTCTGCCATGAGCGAAGGCAATGGATTGAACATTCGAAGCTGGGCCGAAGAAGATCGACCACGCGAAAAACTACTTCTGAAAGGAAAGTCTGCCCTCACCGATGCTGAGCTTATAGGCATACTGCTTGGCTCGGGCACTCGGTCGCTCAGTGCCGTAGACTTGGCTAAGCAAGTGCTGCAGGAAGTCGGAAATGACCTGAACGCACTGGCAAAAATGAATGTAACTGATCTGAAAAAATTTAAAGGAATAGGTGAAGCCAAGGCCATTACAATCGTAAGCGCTTTGGAGCTGGGCCGACGCCGCAAATTTAGTGACCCAGAAAAACGCCCCAGGATCACCTCCGCAAGCCAGGTGCACGAGCTCATGAAACCAGAGCTGCTCGACCTGGAACAGGAGCAATTTTGGGTGTTGTTGCTCAATCGGGCCAACATGGTGATAAAAAAACAACAGGTGAGCCTGGGCGGCATCACGGGCACGGTCGTCGATCCACGCATTATTTTCAAACTGGCCATAGAGCATCTGGCGTCAGGCATTATTCTGATACACAACCACCCGTCGGGCAATGTAAAGCCGAGCGATCAGGACATCAAGCTCACACGCCAGCTGAAGGCGAGCGCCGAGCTGCTGGAGATTACTATTTTCGATCATGTCATCTTTGCCAATGAAGGCTACTTCAGCCTGGCTGATGAAAACCTGCTTTAGACCAGCACTGTAAAGCAATCGTCATCTACAGCGCTTCAACAATATCATTTGTATGGCTACAGTAAATTCAAGAAAAATCTTCCCGCTCATTATAGCGCTGGTTTTGGTAGCCATCGCCATCTACTCTTTCACAGGAAGCCCCTCTGACACGGAAGAATACAGAGAAAAGATCGAGGAGCTGCGCGCCAATAAAAATCGCGAGCTCAAACAAGACGCAGCGTCACCTTTGCCCCTGGAAGAAAAGGCTTCTTTCACAGGGCTGTCGTACTACCCCATCGACGAGCAATACCGTATTAAAGCCAGTTTCGAAAAGTTTCGCACACCACCTGTACACACGTTGCAAACCTCAGACGGAAAAGCACGCAAATATCTGGAGTGGGGCAAGGCAACATTCAACTGGCAAGGAAATGAGCACGAACTCAGTGTGCTAAAGCCTGCAGAAAAACAAGGCTCCGATTATTTTTTCATACCCTTCTTCGACCATACCAGCGCCATGGAAACCTACGGCGGCGGCCGATATATCGATGTAGAGCCACCCTCCAAACAACATATTTTGATCGATTTCAACACAGCCTACAATCCCTATTGCGCCTACAGCAACAGATACTCATGCCCCATTCCACCCTTAGAAAACAAACTATCTATGGCTGTGGAAGCCGGAGAAAAAGCCTATGAAAAAAGGCATTGAGTTTCGGCCAGAGTGTATTTGTCTTATTTTTGGCAAACTTTTTTTGCGCCTGACCGCTGGCAGCAAGGCGATTTATAGCGACAAAAGCATAGAATTTTTCAGAAAAGGAAAGTAATGAACATATCACTCAACTGGCTACAAGACTTTATAAAAATCACCGAATCGCCTGAGGCTCTGGCCCATCGCCTCACCATGTCGGGCCTGGAAGTGGAGGCATGGCACAGGGTAGAAAAAATAAAAGGCGGATGGCAGGGCGTGGTGATTGGCGAAGTGGTGGCGTGTGAAAAACATCCCGATGCCGACCGGCTGAGCCTAACCACTGTGGATGTAGGCAGCGAAAAACTGCCGATTGTGTGTGGCGCGCCCAATGTAGCCAAAGGCCAAAAAGTAGCCGTGGCCACCATAGGCACTGTATTGCATACCACCAATGGCGAAACTTTTGAAATAAAGAAGTCGAAAATAAGGGGTGAAGTCTCGCTCGGCATGCTCTGCGCTGAAGACGAGCTGGGTCTGGGCACATCACACGAGGGCATCATGGTGCTGGATACCGCCATGCCCAACGGCACGCCACTGAAAGAAATTTTTAATAATGAGGATGACGTGGTATTTGAAATCGGTCTCACACCCAACCGGGCCGATGCCGCCTCGCACCTTGGTGTAGCCCGCGACTTGAAAGCCCTGTACAACAAACCGCTATGCACCCCGGAGGTGGCCAGTTTTAAGACCGGAAATGATGCTCCACCCGTGCAGGTTAGCATAGAAAACACCAAAGCCTGCCCAAGATATTGCGGCATTACCATCAGCGGCATTGAGGTAGGTGCCTCCCCCGATTGGTTGCAAAACAGACTCAGGGCCGTTGGTCAGGCGCCCATCAACAATATCGTCGACATCACCAATTATGTAATGTATGAGCTTGGGCAACCACTTCATGCTTTCGATGCCGATAAAATAGCAGGCCGCCGGGTAACCGTGAAGACACTGCCCGCAGGCACTTCTTTTATTACGCTCGACGAAGAAAAGCATGACCTTCATGCCGACGACCTCATGATCTGCGATGACGAGGGAGGCATGTGCATAGCAGGCGTCTTCGGGGGATTGCATTCCGGAGTTACCAATAACACGACGACGATCTTTTTAGAAAGCGCCTACTTCAATCCCGATTTTGTGCGTAAAACGGTGCAAAGGCATGACCTGAAAACCGAATCAGCCTTCCGATTTGAGCGTGGTACGGATCCTGAAATTACCCTGTATGCCCTTCAGCGTGCTGCTTTGCTGATACAGGAACTGGCCGGTGGGCGATTGACTTCCGCGCCCATCGATGTGTATCCTGAGAAAATAAATGCCTGGGAGGTTTCTGTTCGATATGATTACTTGAACACCCTCATTGGAAAAAACATCGAGCACAATACGATTCACACCATTTTAGAAAGTTTAGACATCGCTATAAAACACGATGAAAATGGTTTTATCGCGCTGGTGCCACCGTACAGGGTCGATGTGAAAAGGCCTGCAGACATTGCCGAGGAAGTGCTGCGCATCTATGGCTATGACCGTATAGAGCCCGTCCCGCACATGTCGAGCCGCTATCTGGCGGCATTTCCCGTGGTAGACAAAGACAGAGAGGTGATGCGAGCCAAAGAGCTTTTGGTGGCCGATGGCTTTTCAGAGATCAGCACCAACTCACTCACCAGGCCTGCCTATGCACACAACATCACCGGCTTTCAGGCCGATGCCTCTGTGGAGATCATCAATAAACTGAGCGAAGAACTGGGTTGCATGCGACAGAGCATGCTTTTCTCCGGACTTGAGGTGGTAGCGCATAATGTAAAACGCCGTCAACGTGATCTTAAGCTTTTTGAATTTGGCAAGTCTTATCAAAAGAAGGACGGCAACTATGAGGAGCAGGAGTGGCTGGCTCTATGGATGACAGGCAAAGCACACAGCGAGAGCTGGATGATGCCATCGGCCGACCTGCAATTCCACGACCTATATGGCGTGGTTCAGAAGATTATTTCTAAATTCACGTCCGACGTTCAACGTGCCGCTCGTACGGAAAATGCCATTTTTGAAGACGGACTGAATATTTTTATAGCTGACAGATGTGTGGCGAAACTTGGTGTATTGGCTCAATCGTCGTTGAAAGCGGTGGAACTCAACCAACCCGTGTTGTATGCAGAGGTGGACTTGCCAGTACTGATGGCAGGGCGGGGTAAAACTTTTACAGTGGAAGAAATCTCCAAGTATCCGGAGGTACGTCGCGACTTATCGCTGGTGCTGGACAAAGCGGTTACATTTCAGGATATTGCTGATATAATACAGAAAAAGGAGTTCGGCGGCATTTTGAAGAAGGTCAATGTTTTTGATTACTATGTAGGGGAAAAGATTGAAAACGATAAAAAAGCCTATGCCCTCAGCTTTATATTGCAAGACGAAAACAAGACCCTGACCGATAAGGCTATAGACAAAATAATGAGCCGGCTGATGGAAATATTTGAAAACCAGTTGGGCGCCATAATCAGAAAATAATCAATGAAAAGAGACAGGTTGAATACAGAGCTTCAGGCATTGGAAAGGAAAATACGATTGCTGCTCAGCCAACACTTGGGCGTGAAGAAACAGCTTGAAAACCTGCAGCATGAAAACCTGGAATTAAGAGCGCTGATAGGCCAAAAAGAGCGCCAAATGGAGGATTTTAAAAATAAAATTAAAATCAGTACTATTGTGGATAGTATATCGGTGGAAGATGAAGAAGCTTCTGAAGTAAGGAATAAAATCGACGAATACATAAAAGAAATTGATCGCTGCATACACCAATTGGCCAAGTAAACCTACTCTGAAAGCCTGATATGGAAGAGCTATCCATAAAAATCAAAATCGCAGACCGGGAATATCCCATGAAGGTTGATTCGGCCGATGAAGAAAGAATAAGGCTTGCCAGTAAAAAAATTAATGAAAAGCTAAAACTGTATCGCGATCAGTTCGGACTGGATGATAAACAAGACCTTTTGGCAATGGTGGCTTTCGATAGCCTCTTTGAAAAGCTGCAGGTCGAGGATAGCCAAAATGACACCAGCGAGGCCGCTGTAGACCGGGTCACCTATCTCAACAGGCTCATCACAGAGGAGCTCGATCAGTGAGCGCTCGTGTTACCCATTTTTATTGTTAGTTTTTATTTCTTCCCTTCTCCTTCGCTTCAAAACTCCCACCGGGGTGTTTTATCTAAATTTTTGAAGCTATGAATATATTATTACTGGTCATCACCGCCATAGTGGCATTGGTGCTTGGCATTGTTATCGGCTTGTTCCTTTTGCGTAAAGCAATGAAAAAACAGGAATTGGAGGCCAAAGAACGCGCAGAACTTCTCATCAAAGAAGCCGAACTAAAAGCGGAGTCGGTAAAAAAGGACAAGATCATAGAGGCGAAGGAAAAATTCTTTAAGCTGAAGGCTGAGTTTGAAGAAGAATCCAACAAGAAAAAGAATCAAATCATTCAAAACGAAAACAAGCTTCGCCAAAAGGAGCAGCATCTCAGCAAGCAGCTCGAGCAGGCACGGCGCAAGGATGATGAGCTGGAGTCGATGAAAGAAAACCTGACGGCGCAAGTAGAAATCGTAAACCGGCGCAAGTCGGAGTTGGACAAAATAAAGATGGAGCAGGTGAGCGCCCTGGAAAAGATCGCCAACCTCTCGGCCGACGAAGCCCGCGACCAGCTCGTGGAAGCCCTCAAAGACGAAGCGGCCTCTAAGGCATCGTCTTACATTAAAGACATCATGGAAGAAGCCAAGTTGTCGGCGACCAAGGAAGCCAAAAAGATAGTGGTAGAAACCATTCAGCGAACGGCTACGGAAACTGCCGTGGAAAATTGCGTGTCGGTCTTCAACATAGAAAGCGACGACATTAAAGGCAAGATCATTGGGCGCGAAGGTCGCAACATACGCGCATTGGAAGCAGCCACCGGCGTGGAAATAATCGTCGACGATACACCAGAAGCCATCATCATCTCCGGCTATGACCCGGTACGACGCGAGATAGCCCGCCTCTCACTGCACCGGCTTGTCACCGACGGCCGCATACACCCGGCTCGCATTGAAGAGATCGTAGAAAAAACCAGCAAAAACATAGAAGAAGAAATCATAGAAATTGGGGAGCGCACAGCCATCGACCTCGGCATCCACGGCCTGCATCCTGAGCTGATTCGGCTGGTCGGCCGTATGCGGTTCCGCTCCTCCTATGGCCAAAACCTGCTGCAGCACTCCCGTGAGGTAGCCAAGCTCTGCGCCACCATGGCCGCTGAGCTCGGCCTCAATGCCAAGTTTGCCAAACGCGCCGGCCTTCTGCACGACATCGGCAAGGTGTGGCCGGAAGAACCCGAGCTGCCACACGCACTTCTGGGTATGGAGCTGGCCAAAAAATACAATGAACACAAAGACGTGTGCAACGCCATAGGTGCACACCACGACGAAACTGAAATGACAGCGCTGATCTCGCCCATCATTCAGGCCTGCGATGCCATCTCCGGATCGCGTCCGGGCGCTCGCCGCGAAATCATGGAGTCCTATCTCAAAAGACTGAAAGATCTGGAAAACCTGGCCATGAGCTTCGATGGTGTGAACAAGTGTTTTGCCATACAGGCCGGCCGTGAGCTTCGCGTGATTGTAGATGCCGACACCGTGTCCGACGGCACAGCCAGTCAGCTGTCGTTTGATATCTCGCAGAAAATAGAAAAAGAAATGCAGTACCCGGGGCAAATAAAAGTGACAGTGATTCGGGAAATGCGCTCAGTGGCTTTTGCCAAGTAAGTTGCTTGCTACAGTCTGTAACACAAAGAAGGTCATCCCAACGGATGACCTTCTTTGTGTTATCTTGATGCTGAATGATTGCTCTTAATCAATCTCGAAGGTGATAAAAACATCAAAGCCCCTGCTCACCAGGCGCAGCACACCTTCACCAGTAGCTTCATCTACAATGGCAGTAGAATTGGTAACCGGATTGACAGCAAAGCTTATCATGTTTTGAAAATCATCTTCAGCAGGCGTGGCTCCCGGATCATAATCGTACAGTTCTACGCCCCACTCCTCGTCGGTGAGCACCACCGGAAAGTCAGCGCCCGTGGTGGGTATCTCATATCCGAAAGGAATGTAGTTTTGTCCCTGCACTGGGTTGGCGGTTCTAGGCAACACATTTTCCACAGGATTACCACCATTGCCCAGTCCGCTGGCTTCGTCGGATACCGGATATATGAAAAATATGACGTCGGGACCTGAGTCCTCATCCCAGGGCATGCCATCACTGGTGAAAAAATTGATGTCGTTGATGAATATGCCGGTCAGCAGTCGCTGGCCTATTTTTACCTGCATGCTGTCTTTGCTCACCTGGTCATCTTCGGTGGTGGCCGTAAGCGTCACCATATAGGTGCCGGCATCGTCATAGGTATGTGTGGGCGAAACGGCAGTAGAAGTGGCGCTGCCATCGCCAAAGTTCCATTCGTAACTGGATGCGTTTTTTGAAAGATTGCCAAATTTTACCGGCATACCCACCTCCGGATTGGCTGTAATGACTTCAAAAGACGGCTCTGCCGACGGCAAAGGATCGTCATCTTCGCTACAGGAAAACATCATAAAAGCTGCTCCCACCATAGTGAAGAGCAGAAACCTGTTGAAACCTCTTTGTATCACACTGATCATGCACGTAAGTTTTAGGTACTGTATTTCCGAATAAATCAATTTAATTCCAGATATGCAATGCACGCGGAATGAAAATGTGGCGCGTTGGCAGCGTTCGAACATAAACACTCTACTCCAGGGCTTACGCCAATAGAAGGTTTCGGCTATTTGCGTCCAGCAGGCTTCTGGACTTTGAACACACTTTTGATACTCGTGTAGGTTGCCTCCGAGCGTGCGGAACTTAGTAGACATAGCGGGTTTGTGCTATTGGTCCTTTGCCAGACTAGCCTTGATGAGGAATTTATTGAGATAAATGATTTAGATATTTCATTATGTCCTCTGGAACTCGGTGTTTCTTAATAAGCTCGCCTGAAAAAAAAGCGTCGATTTGAAGCGTTTATTTATGGTAAAAATGCATTATTTATTAATTAAATTTAAATTGACAATTGGAATTATTCTGCTTTAAAATCAATTATTAACCATGTTAAAGTCAGCCTGCCTGTTTCTCCTAGTTGTGTTTACAGCTTCTTCAAACCATCTGATAGCCCAGAACTTTTTTCGGATGAAAAACGGGGAAAAAATACCAGCCTCGTATTCTATAAATAAAGGTAAGATCATACTGAAAGAAGAAGTTAAAAACGAAGACACAAAAAGGAAATTCGGGTACCAAAAGACAACCTATGTAGAAACAGGTGTTTTAGATGTCACTCAGGTGGCATACCTGTGTAATTCGTCTTCGCAATTCACAAAGTTCCCCGTATTGACAGCCGACGAAGACAAAATTATATTTCCTGTGGCTATAGCCTTTGGTGATGTTATACTTTACCAGGATATTAACTGCGTCTCTGGCTATAATGGCACCACTTCCTGCACTAGCAATCTTTACATTGGCGATTCAGCCAGTAAGGAGGTCAGTTTTATAGGCAGCAATGCAGTAGTCAAATTTAATTTTAAAGATGAGCGAGAGGCGCTTATTCGATATTTAGGCGATGATCCCACTATTAAAGCGGAGATATTAAGTGATGATTATAAATTTTCTTATGACAACATACGAATCACTGTCTTAAGGTATCTTTTGAGAAAGTACCACAAAATAGAAGATCGCGAACAAACCGGCCAGGCGGTGATTTATGCCCGAAAAAGCAAAGTTCCTCCCTCGAAAATACGAATTGACGAAACTGAATACACCCTGACACCGGGTAAAAAGCTCACTATCGAGTCCGCGGCTTTCTATTCCTTCCCTGTGGATTTTTCTAATAATATTCACGAAGACGCTCTGTTGTGGGTCACGCCGGAGTACACAAAATACTACCAAGTAGTAGAAAGGTATGCTGATAACAGAAAATACAAGTACTACACACTCAAGGAGATGTCATCTAAAAAGGCTCTTATGGATTTGGCCAGGATTAAAGATTAAAAATTAAACATCAATCTAATTGGTCGAAAGTCGTAGTGCACCCGTTTTCCTACCGCAAAATTCTTACCCATGCATATACTCCGCGGCTATAGCCAACAGACATCGAACAGCGAAAGAAGGATCATTTTTTCCGTAAGAATGTGCTCGTGTGTGTTCAATATTAATTGTGGTAAAATGTGCAGAAAAAACCGCCTGACCTTCGCAAAGGTTTTTAGTTTGCATTAAGTCCAAAAAGTATAACTCAAGCCAAATTTGAACACAGGAAAAAAATGCAAATTGGGTTCGCCGTCGGGTGCCGGAGAACCGGAGGGTACGTAAATTTGTTTCAGTCTCACTCCACTGTCGTACATTGAACTGAATGGTACTACAATCGCCAGGGTTGCTTTAAGCCTGGATTTTTCTCCCAAAGGAAAAGTAGGCCCTGCCCCCAATACAAGGTTGATCTGATTTCTAAAATTATCCGTAAGCACAGACTCCTTTCTGTTTTCCTCCCTCCGGATCACCTTACCAGATTTTTCACTCATGGTATAATCGTTCCTGTACGTATTGGCTACGGATATATCAAAGCCGCCTGTGACGAAAAACCGTTCCCAGGTACGATCGAGCCGAAGATAGATGCCTGTATAGCGAATATTACCTTCTTCCGAAATCACCACGTCCGGACCGCTGCTTCGTCGCTGGGTATGCTGATGGTCGAATGGAAAACTCCAGGAGCGCAAGCCGGTGCGAAAGGCCAACTTGTTATAGCTAAAGGGCACTTCTACTCCAAAAGCTATATCATTGCCCAGGCCAGATTTAGCCTCATCAAATCGAGAAGACAAAGCACCCGGCACCACAATGTTGCTGTAGGTGCCCAGCAGAGAGAGTTCCAGGCCGGTACGGTTTTGCCCTGTTGCTGAGAGCGATATGACGAGTAGTAGGTTAAAAAAAATTAGGCGCATGAATGACGGTGGTTAGAGTTAGAGAACTTCAATGAAAAAATGGTTTCCGCCAGAAACCTGAACTAAAAAGACAATACCCTTAAATGAAATCTGAAAAAGTTTTAACTAAGATAGAATTAAACAGAAAATAAGACACAAATTCCTGACTGAAATTGCATCAATTCTATAACATAATCAACAGTCCATTTTCCTTATCCATGTATACAGTCCACGGCTATAGCCAACAGAGCACCGAACAGCGAAAGCAGGAATTTTTTAGCGGTTGAACGTATGCCCGGGAATGTGTTCAAAATTATATGGTGTTAGAAATGTGCAGAAAATCGCCGCTGACCACGGCAACAATAAGCAGCAGGGCCTGCCAGGTGCTTCCAAATCTTAGCCGGAGCCAGTATCTTTCAGTTTTCATATTCCTACTACATGAAGCGAGTCCTGTTAATCATTTTCCTCTCCATTGCCTTATTGGCGGCAGCGGCATATTGGTTCGTGCCTCACTATGCACTCAATATGATCACGCAATACGTGCCGTACACCTTTGCGTCTGTACTTGATTATGACTCCATGCGGGCCGATTATGGCATTGGCCGACACAGCAACCCCACGGACTATGGTTTTACGGAAGTGGAAGAATTAGCATTTTTATCGGTCAAAGACAGCCTGCGACTCAGTGCCTGGTATATTGGTGGTCGTACACCCTCCGACCAATGCATCGTGCTGGTGCATGGCCGTACATCCAACAGGCTGAAGCCAATGAAATACCTGGCCTTATTCGATAGCCTGGGACTTGACAGCACGTATAATTTTTTTCTGCCCGACCTCAGAAACTCCGGGCAGTCTGATGCTGCAGATACGTATATGGGATACAAGTTTGCGGAAGATCTGGCCGGTGGATTACTGCGTGTGCACCAGCAGTACGGACAGCGGCATTTTGTGCTGTACGGATTTTCCATGGGCGCCATCACCATCACTACTTTACTGCACCGGCAAGATCTGCAGCAATTGTTGCAAGACAGCGACATAAGCGTAGATGCCATTCTGCTCGACAGCCCATTGAGCAACGTGAAAGAGGTACTGAAGTATGAAGCGCAAAAAATGTATATGCCCGGTCCAATTTTCGAGCGCACGTTCGCACTGCTCAATGAAGAAACGGACGGTTATGCCGAACACATGAATTTATCGACGCAATTGCAGCACATCGACATACCTGTGCTGATTTTGCAAAGCATGAATGATGACACCACCCCGGCACCCATTCTCCAGCAGGAGCTGAAAAAGTTATCACCAGACGCCATCCGGGTGCATTATTTTAGCGGGCCAGATCATGTGAAGCTGTATCAATCACCCGCCACCCAAACCCGGTATACAGAAGCCATTGAAGCCTTTTTTCAGCATGTATATCAAAAGCAAACATCTCCCACACCAGTGAGCGTGCAGGACACTTTATAATTACCTGGTCAGGATTCATTTCATTTTTTTACCTTTGCGCGCTCTTATCTTTTTGCAAAAGATCAAAAATCACCAACATCAATAAATTATAGCTGAAAAAAGGGAATGGAAACGATACAACTGAAAAGAAAACTATACCAGCATTGCCAGCAGTTGCTTCAGGACAGGATAGATCAGGCCCGCGAAGCATATCGCGATGCACAGGAGGCGGCACAGGAGGAAAGTAAAAGCGGTGGTGGAGATCAGGAACCCGGCAGCTCTATGATGTTGCAGGAAATGGACAAGCACGGTCAGTATTTGAGCGATACTGTAAAACTAAAGAGTGCCCTAGATCAGCTTGATGTGTATGAAAAATCGGACGAGGTGCTGCACGGAAGCCTGGTATATACCAATCATGGCGCCTTCTATATCGCCATCAGTCTGGGCAATGTGAAGCTGGACAACAAGCAGTATTTCCTTGTGTCGTCAACCTCGCCCATTGCAGTGAAAATGATCGGACTGAATGCTGGTAGCAAATTCGAGCTGAACGGCCGTCAGTTTGTTGTAGAAGACATCTGCTGATCAGCCTGTACCTACAACGCTCCTAAATCTGAGATTCCTGAAGCTGCCCCGACTTATACATTCTGTAGCCGTACAGTGCTATCACAATGAAGCAGATAAAGGTGATGATATAAGAAACGTTCACCGCCGGCAAACCAGCCACACTGCCCATGTCAATGATGGCGCCTTGTAATATGGGCAACAACGCCCCCCCCACTATGGCCATAACCAGGCCTGCCGCGCCCAACTTGGCATCTTCACCGATGCCATCGAGCGCTATACCGTAGATGGTCGGGAACATGAGCGACATAAAGGCTGAAGTAGCAATAAGGCAATACAACCCCGCCATGCCCACAATGGATATTGCACCAAACGTGGTAAGCAAGCCGCCTATGGCAAACATCATCAGCAGCCTGGCGGAGTTCACATACTTCATCATGAAGGTGCTGAGGAAGCGAAACAAAATAAATAAGGCCATGGCGAATATGTTGTAGTACTGGGCTGTAGACTTATCTATGCCAAGGTTGTCGGCGTATTGTATGATGAACGTCCAGCACATAATCTGGGCACCTACATAAAAAACCTGCGCCACCACGCCCTGAATGTATCGCCTATTGGCAAATAATCGCTTGAATGATGCGCGAACATCAACCTTCTCTTTGCTCTCTGTCTTTGGCAACTTCGATAAGAGAATGATAATAAAAATACAGATCACTACTATGCCAAGTACCACATATGGATCGCGAATCACCGCAAGATCGTGCGTGCGTATCACTGCTTTGTCTGCTGTATTCAGATTGGAGAAAATCAACTCGCCCGCAGCGTTCCTTTTGTCAGAATCGAGCGATGCCAGTATCACCTGCGAAGCCACAAACATACCGAGGATGGAGCCCAGCGGGTTGAAGGACTGGGCCAGGTTGAGGCGGCGTGTGGCAGTAGCCGGGTCGCCCATCGACAGGATGTACGGATTGGCGATGGTTTCTAAAAACGCTAAGCCGAAAGTGAGTATGTAATAGGAAACAAGGAAGAAACCGAACATCTCAAACTGTGCCGCAGGAAAGAAAAGTAACGCCCCAATGGCGTACAGCATCAAGCCAAGTAAAATTCCTTTCTTGTATGAATACTTCATGGCAAACAGCGCCGCGGGTATAGCCATGGTGCCGTAGCCACCATAAAAGGCGAACTGAACAAGCGCCGCTTTGGCCGTGGATATTTCCATCACTGTTTTAAAAGCCGCGACCATGGGATTGGTGATGTCGTTGGCAAAACCCCACAGGGCAAAAAGAGACGTGATGAGAATGAAAGGAAAAAGGTACTTTTTCTCCAGCAATACAGGTGTTGTGTTGGTCATATTTTGGGCTTATAAAAAATATTAAAGAGGGTTAAAAGCGATAAAAATCGGGTGAATTTAACAATTTTTTCATTGAGTATTCGCCCGGCACCATTGGTCTATGGTGACACATGCTTTTACTTAATCCGAAATTTATCCTCATTCTCTAAGTATATTACATCCTCAGGCCATAATTTCGCCCAATAAATCGTAAAACAATAGTCAGCTTCCGTATGATTGATAAACCTGCCAATCCTCACACCATCACCATACACTACGATACGGCCATACTGCCGGCGCCTTATGCCCATAGCTACACGCTAGCGCTCGATCTCTCTGCCGAAGAATTTAAAGTCGATCTTAAACTTCAGTACTACGACCGCGACGACCTGACGCAAGATGAAATACAGGAAGAGGGATATACAGGCGACGACGATTACACTTGGCAGGGTCATCTGATTGAGGGCTGGCGTGCTGCCCTGGTCGATTTATACCACAAAACAACGTTTCGCGCTCAGCCCGATGAAGAGCACAGCGATTCGCTTATTCTTACCATCCAATCCGCCACCATAGCAGGTCAGTTTTACCCAAGTCAGCCCCACCTCTGGAGCCGTATGGCTCAGGAACTTATCCAGGCCATTTTTGAAGGCAGCCAAAGGGAGCTCCCGCTGGTGATACGTTTTCGGCATAAAAGCAGCGGCAGCACAACCGGGCTCGACCTCACCTTTCATTTTTCCACACGCCATTGCACGCAACACCAGGTGCATAAGCAAAGCGAAAAAATCATTGATTGGGCCGATGGCCAGCAGTTGATGAAAAAGATATATGCCATTGACTATTTGCAGGAAGAGGGCTCAGAAAAATTACCCGGTGAAGATGGCCATTATATTGATCCCGGGGAGGGACGCTGGCATTCACTCACCGGCACGAAGGCCGGACAGCATCATAGCAATTTGAAACAAAAACTGGCAGATACACTGAAAGAAATGGATAAAGATTGACCATGGCACGATCAATCATTCCGTGTTGCTTTTAATTGCACAAAGTTTACAAACACCTACGTATTGATGCAGTTCTTGCATGGATCAGGCAGCGCTTATGTTTTACAAATGTAGCCATACACAGTACCCCCCCAACCACAAGCCAGTGCTGGTGTGGGATGGCACCTGCGACTTCTGTCACTATTGGGTGCTGCGCTGGCAATCCAATACCGGCGATGCCATCGACTACGTGCCCTATCAACATGCGGCAGAGCGTTTTGCGGATATTCCAGAGGAATATTTTCGCTCAGCAGCTCAACTCATAGAGCCGGGCGGCCAGGTATACAGCGGTCCGGATGCCGCCTATCGCAGCCTGCATTATGCCAATCCACCCAATGATTTTTGGCATAGCCTGTATGTAGGAAATAAGGTTTTTCGCTGGCTCAGCAATCATGCGTATCAGTTTATGGCACAGCATCGCCCGGCCATGTACCGGCTGACGCACCTGCTGTGGGGCAGAAATCCAAAACAGCCCAAGCACTATTGGCTGGGCTATCTGCTTGTGGTAGTGTTTGTGGTTATCATTGCCGTGGTGGTGTAATTCCTCTTGCTATTTACTTGTCTAAAAAAGAGCAAACCCTGAAGAGATTGGTCTTAAAATCCATGAATTACAGCTTGAGATTATACGCAAAAGATATGTTGGCCTAATCCTGTCAAAAACACGATCAGCCCCAGGTGTTTGCGCAACTCTTTTATGGCCCGGTACACCAGGTTTTGGGTTGCCTTGAGGCTGCCGATGGACAGCAGCTCCCGTACTTCATTCATGGTGAAGCCTTCATAATAGTAATAAAATATCGCCTCCCGCTGCCGTGCGGTAAGCTGGCCTACCGCAGCGCTCAGCCTGCCTAGTCTTTCTTCATTGATCTGTCTGTTGATCAGGTTCTGCTCTGCCGACAGCTCGAAATAAAAAGAAGCGGCGTGGGCAAAATCATTGGTTTTCATCACACCTCCAGCCTTTCGCACCGCATGCAGCACCTTTCGCTTTATGGCCTTGTACAGGTACAGTTTTATGTTGTTGGTACAACCCAACCGGGCACAGGTGGCATTCATCTCGATAAATAAATCCTGAATGCAATCTTCCACGAGGCACTCATCGGTGCTAAACTGGCTCGCATAAGAAAACATTGCATCGAAATAGAGGTGGTAGATATAAATGAATGCAACCCGCTTTCCCTGACGAAAGGCATTCCAGATGTCGGCATCGGACCAGCCGTGAAACTGGGAGAGCGTCGCCGCTTCAGTAGAACTGGCAGCAGGCACGTGCGCAGGTGAAAAATGTAAATCAGACTTATTTGGGTGCAACGGTGTCGAATTTGATCTAAGTTAATTTTTGCCTTCGTCTAATCAAAACTTTTCACCGGTTTGGTCGCCCTCAACCGCGGATAAAATTGGCATCATTAGCTTCAATGGGCATGCTTGCCATTCGGTCAGAGCGCCATCACTTTGTGTTTTGCAATGAATGCGGGATCAATCTCTACCCCGCTGCCCACTCCGGTAGGCAGGTGCAATACTCCCTGCTCAGGCTTCAGCGATGAGGTTTTGCACTCAAATGGCACCTCATTGCCCACACCCTTGAACTCATGGAACGGCCCGGCGTTGGGCAGTGCCGACACAAACTGCATCATATAAATATAACCCAGCCCCGTGCCGGATATATGGGGCGTACAGACATATCCTTTGGCCTCAGCCATGCGCGCCACCTGCATGCAGCGTACCATGCCGCCGAAGTAAAAGAGATCCTGCTGCACCATTTGCGCGGCTTCATTTCCTATCAGCCAGCGAAAGTTGCGGGTACTCACCTCGCCACCACCCGTGCCAATGGGTATTTTCAGCTCCCTCCCCAGCGCCATCCAGTCGTCATAATAGTCGGTGGGCACCGGCTGTTCGTACAGGTCTATGGCATTGTCTTGCAGCAAATGACCGATACGCAAGGCCTCTTTGCCATGATAGCTGCCATTGGCATCGGCATACAAGGTGATGTCGCTATCAAAAGATTTTCTGATGAGCGGCACCAGGCGATCGGTACGGCCTACGGGCAATTCAGGATTGCTTTCGCGCCCGCCAATCTTAAACTTCACAGCCTTGGCCCCTGTTTCTTCCCGCCGGGCCTTGATGTTGGCTACACTTTCTTCTGCCGATTTGCCACGGTTGTCGTTGGCCTGATAAATGGCTATTTCCTTGTTGTGAATGTCACCGATAAGCTGGCCCATCGACTTTTGTGCTATACGCCCCAGCATATCAAGTATGGCCATTTCCACCGTGGCGATGGGTATCCAAATGGCGTATCCCTGGTATTTGTAGTTGTTTTTGTACATAAACACCCCCTCGATCAACTGGTCCAAATCGCGCGCGTCCTTACCAATGAAAAACGGATTGACCAATTGCAACTGTATGGGAAATAGATGCGGCATACGCATGTTGTGGCCCACGCACAAGCCCTCGGCGCCATCTTCAGACCGCACACGCACCATGTAATTGCCCTTGTAGTGGAGCAGCTGGCAGCTTTTTATAATCACAGGCTCGGTGAACAACTCCCGCTTCAAAACAGGCCGCTTGAGCGCTTCATCCAGTGCCGCATATCGATCAGGATTGGGGGAAGCTGAAGCATGCGTGGTGGCGGCGAAGGCCGCTCCTCCGGCGAGGCCGGTTTTCAAAAATTTTCTCCTGTTCGTTTTCATCATTGCTGCTCAGTTCTGGTTAGTGTAAAAAGTTCGATCTGCCCCTTGAAGGCCGACATTTTTATTGGCACCACACCAACTATTCCATGATCATTCGGTTGTCTAAATATCTTCAACCAAAACAAGAAATAATATGGAAACCAAAGAAAAAGAAATCGGGAAAACCACCAACAATTCAAATCATGACGAAGGACCGGTAGCACGTACCCTGGAAGAGCATACGGCAAAGCTGCCGTCAGATGCCTTTTTGTGGGCTGCGCTTGGCAGCATGACGGCTTCGCTTACCCTGAAGCTGATGAAGCAAGACAAAACAGCCTTGTTTGTAGGCCAGTGGGCGGCGCCATTTTTACTATTGGGCGTATACAATAAAATAGTGAAAGTGGAAGGCCACGATTAGGCAAAAGCAAATAATGTACACGGAAGGGGAAAGCAATATTTCCCCTTTTTTTTTGCCGCTACAGTTGCGGTATGAATGCGGTTTGTCACACTCAACAAATTTGCCGGCGGCAGGTTTATCTCTGAAAACCAAAAAACGCTGATGAAAGAAGGCACAAAAGTAAAATGGAAATGGGGCTCTGGCTATGGTAGCGGCACTATTAAAAGCATTTTTCATGAAAAGACCACCCGCAAGATCAAGGGCTCAGAAATTACCCGAAACGGCTCGCAAGATGATCCCGCCTTGTACATAGAACAAGAAGACGGTGACCACGTGCTGAAGCTCCAAAGCGAAGTGGAAAAGGCGTAGCCAATGGAAGCGGGACAACGAGTCCCGATAATTTGAACCAAACAAAGGCAGAGGCTCCCGATGAAGCCTCTGCAATAGTTGTTGAACATTGACACTAAACGGTCAACCCGATTTAGGCATGGTCAATCTTTGAGCTTTCAGCTTTGAGCTTTGAGCTTTCAGCTATAGCCTTGCACAATTGCCATTACTTTTTTAAGATCGCAGGGATAATCGCCCCCGATGTGTGAAAAATATACTGGCCTACATTCACGCCCGCCGTATCATCCTCGCCTTGCTGGGCATCTACACACTTTTGCTCCTGCTGAATGCCTTGCACATTGAAGTATGGCTTCCCTCCTGCCCTTTTTACAATTACCTTGGCGTAGAGTGTATGGGCTGCGGTGTGAACAGGGCGCTCATCGCGTTGCTACATCTGCAACCGGCCGAGGCGTGGTCGTATAACCCACTGGTTTTTCTTTACCTGCCACTGCTCATCTGTTGTTTTAGTTTCGATTTTTATAAATATTGTCAGACCTAAATCATTTTTTTCACAACAACTCATTTTTACACGAACCTACCATGGAACAATTTCAACGCGTGATCGATCAGGGTTACTCTTTTGATCTGGGCAAATATTTGGATGAGGGATGGGCAATTCTCAAAAAAAGCCTGGGCAATTTCATTGGTTATACGGTCATATTCCTGGCCATCACTGTTGTGCTCAGTCTCATACCTTTTATCAATATACTTGGCCAATTCGTTCAATATGCGCTTATCGCTGGCGCGTATATCTTTATCCGAAACCTGCTGCACCGGCGCGAGGAGTTCGGCGATTTTTTTTCCGGGTTCAACCAGTTCGGACAAATCTTTCTTTTTGGGTTGGTGTTTTTCGCATTCTTCATCCCCCTGCTGCTGTTGCTGTTTGGCGTCGTATTTCCCTTCGACATACTGCCGGAGATTCTCAGTGGCTCACCCGATGGCATGTGGGTCAACAATCGCATGACCGAGCACATGGAAGGTAATCCGCTGATGATCATTGGGTTCCTGATATTCCTGGCCGGCACCATCTTTCTGTACACTTCATACTCGCTGGCGCTGCCACTGATCGCCGATGCCAAGCTGGGCTTTTGGCAGGCCATGGAAACCAGCCGAAAAGTAGTGGCGAAGAAATTCTTTCATTTCCTGCTATTTCATATTGTGATTGTGCTCATAGTGGCCATAGGCTCTATAGCCACATGTGGCCTGGGCTTATTGCTTGCCCTCCCTTTCATGTGGACCACCACCTTTGCGATGTACGACAGCATTTTGAAACCTGAAAGCAATACCCTGGCCGACGATATTTCGACCTTTGGTGCCCGACCCACCGACATCAATACCGAATCGGATGAAAACAGGATATAATTCAGCAGTGCAGCACTTGTGGCGCATCTCCAGCCTTTCATACGCTACATCTGACTTTGGGTGCAACAAAACATCAGCTGCTGCCATGGGTTGAGTGAGTATGCATATCGCCAGAAAAATAGCCCTGTATTGTATAATCACTATAAGCACACTGGTCGTATTGGCCAGTGTGCTTTCGCTTATATACGACCTTGCCTTTTGGTACACCAAAGTGCTCGATTTCCCCCGCCTGCAATACCTGTTGTTGGCGGTGTTGTGTCTCCTGCTCTTTTTGTTGCTGAACAAGACCTATAATATTGGGGCCATTGCTCTATCCGTAGGCCTTGTGGCGGCCATAGCCATTCAGTGTATGTACATCTTCCCCTATGTGTTGGGAGAAAAAAAGGTACGCGATGCAGTGGCATCTTCGGTCAATGAAAATAGCAGGGTAAGCATCATCATTGCCAATGTGCTGATCGATAACCGCGACGCTGATGGATTGCTGGCTATTGTGCGCGAGCACAAGCCCGACATGCTGCTGGTGATGGAAGTGAATGACTGGTGGATAGAGAATCTGAAAGCATTAGACAGCACCTTTGCACACCGTGTAAAGATACCGGCAGACAATGCCTATGGCATGGCGCTGTATTCCAGATTGCCGCTGGGCGAGATAGAAAAAACTTATTTGAACCACGACGATGTACCCTCCATTCATGCCCGCGTAGCATTGCCTTCCGGCCAATCATTCATGTTTCACGGCGTGCATCCGGTGGCCCCTGTGCCGAGCACCCAATATCCGGACAATGTAGGCAGGCGTGAAGTAGCCCTGATCAAAGTAGGCCGCATGGTGAGGCAACATGGCCGGCCGGCCATCGTGGCAGGTGATTTCAACGATGTGTCTTGGTCGCGTACCTCCAGGCTGTTTGAGATAGACGGCGGCCTGAACAACGTGCGTCTGGGTCGTGGACTTTACAATAGTTTCGACGCCACGTCGCCCATTATGCGCTGGCCGCTCGACCATTTTTTTGTGAGCGATGCGTTTGGCCTGATCGACCTGAAGCGCCTGCCTTCTTTCGGTTCAGATCATTTCCCGATGTATGCGCAGTTGGTATTGGAGTGAGAAAAGGTAGATGATCCACACATTGCTGTGATTTCGTGGCTTATGATCGGATCTGTCCCTTGTATAAATCCGACAAAGGGAAAATCAAGTCGTAATTGTTCCAGTTTAGATTTCCATCCGTCAATGAAAAATTCGAGAATATATTCTCATCCAAGTATTTCTTAATTGAAGGATGAAGGGATTTTGATAAAAACGGTTTGAAATCAACAATTTTCTCGTTTCCATCGCTAAATCGTATGCGAATTGCATAATCCGATAAATACTTTGCAGAATCAATTTTCAACTGATTCAATCCGGATTCTGAATCCTTATAGTCGATAATAATTCTCATTTTAATCTTTTTGTAATTTTCTCAAACTCAACATCCTTATGATAAACAAAATAGCTAATCCATTTATCGACTATTTTATTGGCATATTTCTGAAGGAAAATCTCGAAATCTTTAAGATCTTTTCCTTTTAGTGGTTGTGCCACTGAAATATTGGTAATCCTTATCTCCGAAATCTCACCATTAACGATATAAAATTCCGCTTTGCTCTCATACCCACCTTTTTTCGCATGAACATGAATTGGTCCGTGCTCATTCGAGTAGAAGAAAATCAGAATACCTAAATATTCAAAAATCTTCGGCATTATTCAATCTTGTTTAATTTTTGACTAATACAAATTTATAAAATCCCAATCTGAACCGAAAATCTATGTATGCTGTGATTTAGTCCATTCCATGAGCCACAACAATGCAATAGTTTCGACGCCACGTCGCCCATTATGCGCTGGCCGCTCGACCATTTTTTGTGAGCGATGC
>CAZQVB010000039.1:21356-38006 GCA_964596645.1 uncultured Roseivirgaceae bacterium | reverse complement strand
CACCAGGCCTTCATCGCCCGTCTGTAGTTTTTGCCTGTTCAGCCGGTTCAGCATTTCGTACGGCAGCCGCAATAAAGCCGCCGGCAGCCGATACTGAAGATTGAGCACATCCCAGCGTGTGATTCTCTGTACTGACCGGCGATTGGCTTCGTGATAGCGCATCACCTTATCATTTCCGGCAATGCCTTTCACTTCTACTGTGCTAAATATATCTTCAGCCAGCACCCGCAGCTCCTCACCCGTGTATTCGCGTATGTGCCATGGGTTGCGGCTCAGCGACATAGGCCTGTTTGGCGTAGTGATAAAGGCTGTGCCTCCGGGCTTTAGCACGCGGTGTATTTCTTGCAAAAACAACCGGTCGTTGCGAATGTGCTCAATCACCTGAAAACCCACCACAAAATCGAATGCACCGGTCGGCAGTTGAGGCATGGGTGGTATACTGGCAGCTATAAATTGATGTTGCGGAAACTTTTGCCGTAGCGATGCCACTACGCTTTCGATCTTGTCGATACCTGTGAACTGATCGGCATGTGGGGTAAGCAGCGACACACCGCGCCCCTCCCCACAGCCCACCTCCAGCACATGGCCAGCAAGCCAACCCGACACATGCACATACGGCTTGAGCAAACGCTGATGAATGGGATTGTCTGACGCTATGGATTCGGAGGTAATTTCTGTTGTGTAAATGGGCATTTTTAGCGTTCATTACAAAAGGTGACCAAATTAAATTAATTTTGAATACAATTCCGGTGTCCTCGGTTCTTACTTTTAATACTCCCGATACCATGCTTCGCCTAATGAATAAAGTGCTGCCTGGCCTTTTCCTTTTGCTGTCGCTTGCAGTGACTCCCGCACTGGCACAAAAAGAATTTTCCACAAAAAATGTGGCCTACTGGTATGATGTCCATAACGATATTATGATCGATCATACGCTCATATACAGACCCGACTCCCTGCACATATACCTGCTGGTAACGGCGAATCAAAGCGGCGACTTTTTGGGAAACTATACGGCAACCTATACCCTGCACAAAGACTATGAATCAGATAAAGTACTGCGGCAGGACAGTCTGAATTTGGCTTCGGCCTTATTCGAGTCGACCGACAAGCATTTTTATTTCAGGTTTTCGTATGACAGGAAAGTGTTGGAAGATGCCGGGATGATCAACCTGCAATTGCGACGCAAGATGCCGGGCAAGCTGTTATTTTATGATATACCGCTGTATGAGGATCTTAATTTCGACAACGGTGGACTCATGCTTTTTCACGCCGATGGTGTACGACCATATTTCAACCCCTTTTTGCAAAAAGATGAACCGGTGATGCTCAAATCGCTGCGACAGTCAACCGATAATATTTTTGTGTATTTTTATAATCACCGCTTCGATGAGGCGCTGCCACCTATGATCATAGACGACCGAAGGGTGCAGCGATCGCTCGAGGTAGATTCTCTCTTTACCATACAGGCCGCTTCGCCTGTGCTTCTGGATAAGGAAGGCTTGTATTTTTTTCAAACCGATACTGCTACGGTACACGGTGTGGCGGTACGTGTGGTATCTGATCATTTTCCGCTGTGCCGCACCACCAGTCAGGTGCTTGAGCCGCTTATTTATATCAGTACTCAGGCAGAGACCGAATCGCTGCGCGACGATCAGGAAGCCCGCCGCATCGACTTCGAAGCCTACTGGCTCAAGCTTATAGAAGTACCCGCGGTGGCTTCGCGCACTATTAAAAATTATTACAACAATGTGGAGTCGGCAAATTTTCTATTCTCCAACTATAAGCTGGGGTGGAAGACAGACATGGGCATGATCTATACGGTGTTTGGCCCACCCGATGAAGTGTATAAAAGACCGGAAACTATGGAGTGGGTATATAGCGGCAACATAAACCTGCCCGTCACGCGCTTTTCTTTTGTAAAGGTCAGGAATATTTTCAGTGATCAACACTATACCTTGCTGAGAAAGAAAAACTACGACCGGGTTTGGTTTCGGGCTGTAGAGCTTTGGAGAGAAGGAAAGATTCAATAGCTGCTGTGCAGCATTTTTTAAATAAGAGCATGCAGAATAAAAAAGAATTTGTGTTTGGCACCCGCGTAGCGCTGGAAGCGATAGAAGCCGGACAGGAGATAGAAAAAGTACTGATACAAAAAAATGTACAGAATGAGCTGGTCAATGAACTTACCTCTGCGCTGCGACGCCACAACATACCCTATACCCGCGTGCCGCAGGAAAAGCTGGATCGCATAAGCCGGAAGAACCACCAGGGCGTCATCTGTTTTTTATCGCCCATTCACTATGCTTCCATAGAGCATGTGCTGGACAGCGCTTTTTCTGCCGCGCGCGATCCACTGTTGCTCGTGCTCGATCGGGTAACGGACGTGCGCAACTTCGGCGCAATAGCCAGAACAGCGGAGTGCATGGGTGTAAACGCGTTGGTAATACAAGATAAGGGCAATGCACCCATAGGCGCCGATGCCATGAAAACTTCCGCGGGCGCACTGCATCATTTGCCTGTTTGTCGTGTAAGAGACCTTCGAGATACCTTAAAATATTTGCAAAATAGCGGGCTGAAGATAGTGGCCTGCAGTGAGCGCGCTGATACCAAGACTTTTGACGCAGACCTCTCAGGCCCCCTGGCACTGGTGATGGGTTCTGAGGAAGACGGCATTGCTCCGGAACTTCTGAAATTAGCACACCACTCCGTTGCCCTGCCGTTGCTGGGCCAGATCAGCTCACTCAATGTGTCAGTGGCGGCAGGCATGGCGCTTTACGAAGTACTTCGACAACGTGAAGCGGCCGGTTGATTGAAAATTTCATCTGCGGGAGTAAAAAAAACGCCTCTAGAATCTGAGCGCCATATACAAGCAGTCACTCCGTTTATTACAATCCTTCACTCCGTCAGCTGCTGTAGGGATAGGTTCAAAAAAATACGCAGTCCATTGACGAGGCCATTGAATACTAGCTTTACGTCTGCGAATAGTGCAGTATCTGGAGTGATCTAATGCGAATAATATAATTTCCTCTCGAAGCAGGTTGAAAAGTAGCACTGTTCATCCGGACAGGCATATATGACTAAGTGCGCTGTGTTACGCTATATTTCTTTGCCAGCAGCACCACTTTGCCAATCTTTCTATTGTCAAATCTGCAAATCGACAAATTGTATAGCCCGCAAGGACATAAATTACTTACAAAAAATGCACACGTGAATTGTAAATGACGCAACAATTACCGCCCTCATCAATATTGTTAACAATTATTTCACATATAGTTGCAACAGTTTCAATAATCGTCCGTATATTTGCAATGACAACAAGGTAATAAACACAAAACAACAACGACGATCATGAGAAAATTCACAAAAACAACGCTGGTGGCAGCGTTAATGACGAGCGCCACATTTGGGGTAATGGCGAAAGATGGTGAAACCGACCGCGTAGCCAGAATAGAACAAGAAGCGGGTAGTAAATACACGCTCACTTACCTGACAAGCGGAGCGTGCAACGTAAAGGTGCGCATACTCGACGAAAGTGGTCAGGCAGTATTCGTAGACAAAATCAGGAATGCCAAATCTTTTACAAAGCCATACAACCTGGCTAACCTGGCGGAAGGCGAATACACTTTTGAGGTACAGGATTCTGAAGGCGTGATCACAAAAACAGTGAGTCGTGCAGCCCAGAGCAGTCAATTGCCTAAAGCGCTGATCAGCAAAACTGAAAACGCTCGCTACGAGGTGAAAGTGATTGGGCAAGAACTGGCCCCCGTGATCATCAACATCTACGACCAGAATGGAAACCAAATATTTGGTGACTACGTAGATTTGAACAAAAGCTTCAAAAAAGTATACGACTTGTCAAAGGTCGAAGAAGATAAAATAAGGTTCGAAATAAGCAGCGACATGGGTGTGCTGGCAACGTCAACCTTCTAATAGCATAGAATGTCTTAGTAGTTTTTTCATAATTTTGGGTGTTTAGGTGAGCAAAGGCAGGTTAATCCCTGCCTTTGTTTCTTTATGTACTACAACATATTTGCATTATTAAAAATTTTGTATTTTTATAGCACTGAAAATTTGAATGCCTGAAGCAACAAGCGCTTGTCATTACTTAGCAGCGCTTTAAGTCGATAGATTTTTTTTGGTTGTTTGGTTGATGTTGAAAAGGGGAAACCATCTGGTTTCCCTTTTTTCATTACCGGGCCCCACCATGCTACAGTTACTTTTGGCCAATTTGCCAACGCACAAAACCCACTCTTTACCAGACATAAATTCTGCAACGCTTCAATTGCTTTCTTATATTCGGCTTTGCTCAACAAATTCCTTAGATTTTGCCAAAACCAAACCATACAATGAAAGCACTGCCACAACTTGTGAAGGACGATCCCTGGCTGGAGCCATACCAGGATGAAATCAACGACAGAATAGATAGATTTGACAATGCCCTGAAAACCATAGAGCAACAAACAGGCAGCCTGGCCGATTTCAGCAAAGCATATCGCTATTTGGGTGTCAACTACGACTACGAGCGCGGCGGTTGGTGGTACAGAGAATGGGCACCCAGAGCGCACCAGCTTTTTCTCATTGGCGAATTCAATAACTGGGACAGAAGCAGCCACCCCCTGCAACAAACTAAAACGGGCATCTGGGAAATATTCGTGCCGGAGACAGAACTCACAAATAAAAGCCTGATTAAAGTGCACATAGTAGGAGACAACGGGGCACGTGACCGTATACCGGCATACATCATGCGTGTGGAACAGAATCCGGATACCCATGATTTTAGCGGACAGGTATGGCGTGAAGAAATACCGTTTGAATGGAATGACGACCGTTTCGAACTGGAGTCCATAGCGCAACAGCCACTGATCTATGAAGCCCATATAGGCATTGCCACCGAAAACGAAGGCGTAGGCACCTACCGGGAATTTACAGAAAACATTCTGCCCAAAATCAAAGCGCTGGGGTATAACACCATTCAGCTCATGGCCATCCAGGAGCACCCTTATTATGGTTCTTTCGGCTACCACGTTTCCAACTTTTATGCGCCCACCAGCAGGTTTGGCCCTCCGGAAGATTTAAAGCTGCTGGTAAATACCGCCCATGAAATGGGTATAGCGGTAATTATGGATTTGGTGCACTCGCATTCGGTGAAAAACATTGCTGAAGGGCTGAATGAATTTGATGGCTCTGAGTCGCAATACTTTCACCCCGGTGGGCGCGGCTATCACAGCACCTGGGATTCTAAGCTTTTCGACTACGGCAAATGGGAAGTAAAGCAATTTCTACTGTCCAATATTCGCTATTGGCTGGAAGAGTTTCACATGGATGGCTTTCGTTTCGATGGCATCACTTCCATGTTGTATTTCCATCATGGCGACTTCACTGAGTTTGATCACTACGACAAATATTTTGTGAGCGGTGTTGACTGGGACTCGATCACCTATTTGCAACTGGCCAATACGCTTTGCCATCAAATAAGAAAGCATGCAATCACCATTGCTGAGGATATGAGCGGCATGCCCGGATTGTGCAGGCCGGTGCATGCAGGCGGCGTCGGCTTTGATTTCCGCCTGGGTATGGGCATACCTGATTTCTGGATCAAATATTTGAAAGAAAAGCGCGATGAAGACTGGGATATTCATGAGCTGTGGGGTGTGATGTCGAACAGGCGATATAAAGAGCGCACGGTAGCCTATGCCGAATCGCACGATCAGGCCATAGTTGGCGACAAAACCATAGCCTTTTGGCTCATGGACAAGGATATGTATTTTCATATGCAGGTGCACGATCAGAATATCGTGATAGACCGGGGAATAGCGCTGCACAAAATGATCAGACTATTCACAGCTTCACTGGGCGGTGAGGCTTATCTCAACTTTATCGGCAACGAATTCGGACATCCGGAGTGGGTCGATTTCCCCCGTGAAGGCAACAACTGGAGCTATCAATATGCCAGGAGACAGTGGTCGCTCGCTACCAACGACCAGCTGAAATATCAGTACCTATTGCGCTTCGATCAGGAAATGATTCATTTAATTAAGCAACATCGCGTGCTTCCATCCTATTTCGGCAGGCAGCTCAACATGGACGAACAAAACAAATGCATCATCTTTGAACGTGCCAATCTCATTTTCATATTCAATTTCCACCCGGTCAATTCCATCCAGGATTATCAATTTGCGTCGTTAGGAAAAGGTGATTATAAAATAGTTCTCTGCTCCGACGATGCACGATTTGGTGGGTTCGATCGGGTAGATTCTGATATGACCTACCCCACACAGGAAAATGAGAAACTTAGTATATATCTACCCAGCCGCACCGCCATGGTGATGAGAAAAATTGACTGACCAATACACGGCCTGCTGAAGGGCATTAAAAAAGGCAACCACCGGTTAGAGTGACTGCCTTTTTTATGATCAGTTATTTGCTTGTTGTCTCATGTCAAAAGTAACGTCTTTTATCATATTCACAAAATGATATGGATATTTTATATCATTTTTACATTTCCGCCATTAATCCATTAGAATTACACTTGTATTTTTAATATTACCAGCATGTGTTGAATGAAACTCAATGAAATAGAGATACCATTGAAAATGTGTCATTCACCATTATGCAACACGCTGTCATAAGCACTTAAAATCTTTTCGGCGGCTATTTCCCATGTGGCATTTTCCACGTCGGCTTTGTTCTGTTCTACTACTTGCCGGCGCAAAGCTTCGTCGGTAAAAAGTTGCACTACAAAATCAGCCATTTTCTCTATGTCCCAAAAGTTGGCCCGCAAGGAGCCGGTGAGCACTTCTGATACACCCGAACGCGAGGTGACTATGACCGGCACGCCGTGCTGGGCTGCCTCCAGAGCCGCCAAACCAAAGGGCTCTGACACCGACGGCATACAAAACACATCAACTTTAGCAAAGAGTGCATTGAGGCTTTGGCGATCGAGAAAACCAAGGACTTTAACACGGCCTTGCAAGGCATTGTACTTAGTATGCTCCAGGTTGCCGGGTGCAAATTCGCCGGCACCAGCCATCAGAAAATTCACGTCTTTATATTTTTTCAACACTTCCAGCGCTATATCCAGATAGTACTGCGGTCCTTTCTGGCCGGTCATACGGCCAACAAAAAGCACATTTTTGCTATTTCCTTTTTTCTCACGTCTGCTGAAGCTTCGCTGCTCTATGCCATTGTGCACTGTAAGCACGCGCTTGCTGCTCAAGCCATACTGGCTATAAATAATGCCCGCGGTATAGTTGCTCACTGCCAATACCATGTCGGCTTTGGACATCACATGCCGCTCAATATTGAAAACCCAGGAACGGCTGGCAGCCCCAACACGATCGAAATCCAATGAATGTATGTGCAGGATCAAAGGCTTTTTAGTCTCGTTTTTCACATATATGCCGGCCAGAAAGGTCATCCAGTCGTGGGCATGTATCACGTCAAAGTCGAGACTGCGTGATAGTCTAAGTACTTCGTTGGCATAGGCAATCACCTTTTCCAGTACATCTTCGCCGTAGATATCGGCATCGGACGTCTTTTTAGGAAATCTTTTCAATCCTGCAGCGCCTCCTTTATTCAGTTTCTTTTGTACATAGCGCCTCAACTCTTCAGTTTGAGATGCGATGAAGTAAGGATCAAGCGGCACATTCACCCGCTTCAAGTCCCACAGTGCTTCTATATCTTCAAGCCTGTCTTGTCTCTTACCCTGTCGCATTGCCTTTTTGCTTATTCCAATTACTTTCATTTGATCAAAGGAATAATGATCGGGCACCGAAGGCAGTATCAGGGAGATTTGAGCCTTTTTGGCCAGCTCGGCGCACAGGCCATAGCAAGCTACACCAAGGCCTCCATTGATGTAGGGGGCCACGTCCCAACCCAACATAAGTACCCGAAATTTTGTCATAGCGGTGGATAGAGTGGTTATCGAGGTTGTACCTAAAAAACAATTTTATGTCGCCAGAAGTTTCTGGCAGCCCTCACTGGTCGATTTAATGAAATGGAGGTAAGGACTGATAATTTTGGGGCAGGGTTGGCTGCACAACCCATGCGACAGCCGAACTCTAAAATAAAAAAACAGGGCTACAAACCCTGTTTTTTTTATTCTCTTCTCTAATTTTTTTTTGCCTGACCGTTCGTATGGCTATTCTATTTTTTCATAATTATAGAATTTCTCATAGTACTGATAGGCCATCCTGTCTGAATCAAAATATGGCACCACATCTTGCATGCTGTTTTTCACAATGTCGACCCATTTGCCACTGTGGCCATAGTAGGTGGGCACGATTTCCTTTTCCAGCACATCCAACAAATTTTGCAAATCGATCTGGTCTTGCTGGTGTACCGGCAGGGATTGATCAACCTGTGGTACTACATAGCTGTTTACACCATGCTTCGAAAACTCAGGGATCCAACCATCGTAAGTGGAGAAATTCACAGAGGCATTCATGGCTGCCGTCATGCCGCTGGTTCCGGAAGCCTCCCTGGGCACGCGCGGATTGTTGAGCCACACATCAGAACCACACTTGAGCAAGCGCGAGAGCTGCAGTTCATAGCCTACAAGCACAGCAATATTTCTGTATTTTTTGCTCATATGCACCAGCGCATTGAAGGTGCTTATGGCCGTGTAATCCATCGGGTAGGGCTTGCCGGCCCAGATAATTTGAATAGGCCGCTCTTTGTTATTAATGAGGCTTTCAAACCTCTTTATATCCCGGGTTATGAGATCCGGCCTTTTGTACTCGGCAAACCTACGCGCCCATACCACGGTAAGCACATCTTTGCTGAACAAGTGTCCAGTCTGGTCGGCTACCAAATTGAATAATATCTGTTTCAGTTCCTTTTTCCTCTTTACCAGGCGCTCGTCATCGCCATCAATGATCGCGTCCTGAAGCACCTTATCTACCCAGTACTTCTTATTCTGAGCGTTGGTGATGGAAATAATTGGACAAATGTTTTTGTGCTTGCGCCACATTTTATTGGAAACCTCCCCGTGTATACGCGACACACCATTGGCTATCTTCGATATGCGCAAAGCGGCAAGAGAGTGATTGAATGTGTCGTCTTCTATGCCTGTGATGGCGCGAACTTCTTCCAGGGGTACGCCACAAAAAAAGCCTAACTTTTCAAGCAGCCTGATGTCGTGCTTTTCGTTGCCGGCCTCTTCTGGAGTATGCGTGGTGAAAACCACTTTATCCTTCAGCTTTGCCGCATCCTGCTCCTTGCTGTATAGATAAAATGCGAGCGACAGTGCGTGCGCTTCATTCAAATGATACACTTCCGTTTCGTGATTGAGCAGATCGAGCAACTTAGCGCCGCCTACACCCAACAGAATACACTGCGCCACCTTGCCGGCCGGGTCTGAATCATACAATTTATGCGAAGTAGTCTGTGCCAGATAATCATTTTCAGCCAGATCGGTAGACAGGAAAAACATGGGAACCGTGCCGAAAATATGCGGAGGCAGGAAGTATGCCTTCACATGCACAGGATGATTATTGATCTCTATCTCGAAACGAATGTCCGTTTCCACCAAAAAGCCATACATCTTCTCCTGAAACAGCGCGTCCATGGACTGATCACCCCTGCGCACCTGATCGTAGTAGCCATATTTCCAGAGTATGCCCACACCTACCAGATTCTGCTTCAACTCGTAAGCACTGCGCATGTGAGAACCCGCCAAAAAACCCAAACCGCCTGAATAAGTTTTCAGTGGCTGGTCTATTGCGAATTCCATACTGAAATATGCTGCTGTTTTTTTGTACTTGGGATCAAACTCGTAGGGATGTTGAAATTGTTTTGATAATGCCATTTTTCCTTTTCAATTGGAATTGTAAATCATTCTGACCACCTCGATCAAGGTGCAAAATAAGTCAATAAAAAGGAATAGACTGGCCCCGTGTACTTATCTTTTTTAATTGCAACATTGAAGGCTTAACCAAGCCAGGAGATTAATTCATTCTCGATTAAACAAGATTATCAAGCGCTTTTCTTTCAACATTCAGCTCCTTTATAGAATCCAAAAACAAAGCCGGCCCTCTATTGAGCCGGCTTTGTTTTTATATCCGCTATTGGTTTAGCCTATTTGCGGAGCACCTCAATACCGGGTAGTTCTTTGCCTTCCATATACTCCAGCAACGCACCGCCCCCGGTAGAGACATACGACACATCTTCGCCGTAGCCCAGTGTGTTCACTGCCGCGGCGGAGTCGCCCCCTCCGATCAGAGAGAAGGCTCCTTCTTTGGTGGCATCTACCACAGCCTTGGCTACCGCCTTAGTGCCTTCGGCAAAGTTTGACATTTCAAACACACCCATCGGGCCATTCCAAAGTATTGTTTTAGAAGAACGTATCACCTTCTCAAACTCCTTGATGGCCTTCGGTCCGATGTCCAGGCCCATGTAGCCGTCTTTTATCTCCATGTTGCTCACCACTTCGGTGTTGGCATCGTTCTTAAATTCATCCGCCGCCAGCGAATCTTCCGGAAGCAACAGGTTCACACCTTTGCTCTTCGCTTTTTCTATTAAGCTTTTGGCCAAGTCCAGCTTATCTTCCTCCACAAGCGATTTGCCGATTTTGCCACCCTTAGCTTTAAAAAACGTATACGCCATACCGCCGCCGATCAGCAGATTGTCTACACGGTCGAGCAGGTTTTCTATTATCTCTATTTTATCGCTGATTTTAGCACCACCCATGATGGCGGTCATTGGTTTTTCGCCGGTTTCCAACACTTTATCGGCATTTTCCAATTCAGCCTGTATGACATACCCGCAGATGTTGTCGTCGAAAAATTTGGAAATGATGGCTGTAGAGGCATGTGCGCGATGCGCTGTACCAAAGGCATCATTCACCCATACATCGCCATGTTCAGAAAGTTTTTTGGCAAACTCCTCGTCGCCTTTGGTTTCCTGCTTGTAGAAGCGCAGGTTCTCCAAAAGCAATACATCGCCAGGCTTCAGCTTCGATGATTTTTCTTTCGCATCCTCACCGATACAATCGTCTGCGAATTGCACATTTACGCCTAATTTAGTCTTGAGATAAGGTACCACGTGCTTCAGCGAAAAGCGCTCCTCAGGTCCTTCTTTCGGGCGGCCCAAGTGCGACATCAGCACCACAGAGCCACCGTCTTTTAATATCTTTTCTATAGTAGGTATGGCGGCCTTTAGCCGGTTATCGTCGGTGATTTCAAATTTATCATTCAATGGCACATTGAAATCGACCCTGATCAAGGCACGCTTTCCGTGGAAGTTGTAATTATCGACTGTTTTCATAGAGCATTATTTATTGGTAAAACTTCAGTTTTCAATTGTTGATTGCGCTGCCGACCGGCGCAGCCGGTCATTGATGGCCGCACCCAGCCCTGCGTCGGGCACAGGCTCGCACAGTATATGCGACAAATTTAAAGCATCCAGATGCCTTAGCCCGGCAAAAAGCCGTGCTGCAGCCTCCTTCATATCGCCTTTGGCGCTAAGTACAAATTGCCGTTCCTTGTTCAGTTGAGGCATCATACGGTTAAAACTCAAAATACCAACCCGTGTATCGTCATTCAGTTTTAGCAGATTTTCTTCAATGTTGCCATATAAAACCTGCGTCGCCGGAGAATAATGCCTGCTGAGCATTCCGGGGCTTTTTGGGGTTGATGTGGAGTGATCGCGTACGCCCACAGGGCCTATAATGTTTTCTATATCTTCTACCGCCAGCCCACCCTTGCGATACACCACCGGCCGGCCGTCTTCAAAACCTACGATGGTCGACTCCAGCCCTACGGCACATGGGCCACCGTCCAAAATATAGGGTATGTGGTCACCCAACTGGTCGTTGACGTGCTGTGCAGTGGTGGGGCTCACATAGCCAAAAGGATTGGCACTGGGTGCTGCCAGTGGCACATCCAGTGTTTGCAAAAGTGCCTGAGCCATAGGGTGAGCGGGTACCCGTACGGCCACGTCCGGAAGGCCGGACGTAACAAGATCGGAGATGTTTGGCTTTTTTTTCAACAACAACGTAAGTGGCCCTGGCCAGAAGGCAGCAGCCAGCAGATTTGCTTCGCGCGGTATATTCAACACGAACTCATCCAGCCAGTCGCGATGCGCCAGGTGTACGATGAGTGGGTCGAATGAGGGCCTTTTTTTTACTTCAAAAATACGGGCCACCGCTTCAGTATTTACTGCGCTGGCAGCCAGACCGTACACCGTTTCTGTCGGCATGGCCACCAATGATCCACCGGCAATGAGTTGAGCAGCATACGCTATATCTTGTCCGATTTTGGCCAATGCAGGTTGGTTTTATTGGGGCGAAGCTAAAATTTAAAACCCTAAAATTAGCTGACAATGATCAGAATTTTAAATTTGCCGGCGCGACCCCGTCGCGTCTGCCATGACCTGCAGGTTTTAATTTTTTACTGCATGTCATTACGAACAAGCGCATGTTGCACATCAAAGCTTTACAATACTTTTTATGGGAAAAAGAACGCGATCATTGATCAAGGGCATAGCCATAGTACTGGTGCTCATTTCTGTTTTCTTAGAAATGGATATCCTGAATTTTTCACTGCTGGAACCCTATAAATACTGGATGGCTATCCTTGGATTTGGCTTTCTGCTGTTGGTGAGCAAGTGATGTATGCACCGCCAAATAGCGCACCGCAATGACCCAGGCAGAATACCCGATAAAACTGAAACTACCGGAACTGAAGTAAATTAGCTGATTTCAGTCTACATCATTCACCCGCGCCTTCACGGTAAGGCGCTGTGTCGGTGCCGAGGGATCATTGGAAAAAATGGTGATTGACTTTTGTTGTCGACCACGCCTGCCGGTGCCGTCGAATGTCACTTGAAGCTTCACACTCTCGCCTGGCTTCAGGTTTGTCTTATTCAGCCTCGTCACCGTACAGCCACAGTTGGGCTTCACTGCGCGTATGTTCAGTTCTTCCTTGCCAATATTGGTCAGGTTGAATTCAGTCTCACGTTTGTCGGTATCGCTCATGCTTCCAAGATCTACCTCTCGCTTATCTACGGCCAGCTTCGGCGCCCGGGCCAGTTGCTGGGCCGTCATCGGCGGAAAATACTCTTCTATGGTGGCAATGACGCGTAAATCCTTTTCTGCATCGGCAGGCTCATCGGTATGCAGCACCAGGCGGTCCGACACAAACCCCAGCTCTTCGCGTGCAGCAGCATCATAAGTGATCAATATTTTGCCGCTCGCTTGTGGCTGAATGGTCTGGGGCTGAAACGACACGGATACGTGCTTTGGCTTGTCCATCTCCTCAGAAAAAGTGATGGGTGACGTACCGTTGTTGAACACGTCGAATGCACGCGTAACAGGTTTCTCTGTGGTAACCTTGCTCATGTTCAGGGAGCGATACCGGAAATGCAGATCGCCGATGGGGTTGGGATACTGATCGGCAGGCGACTTAGGCTCTATAGCCACATTGCCCTGTATGAATATGGTGGCCGTACCCGAGGCTGCATTGGAGGTAATGGTGAGCGACTTGCGAAACTGTCCCGGTCTGTTCTTGGGGTCAAATTTAGCCATCACAAAGCCCTTGTCGCCCGGCAGCACGGGTTCTTTGCTCCATGCGGGTGTGGTGCAGCCGCACGATGCACGAACGCCATCTATCACCAGCGGGGCCTTGCCGGTGTTGGTAAACACGAAACGATGCTCCACCGGGCCATTGGCTTCCTTGATGGTGCCAAAATCAAAAACGTCTTCTGTGAAACTGATGGCGGGTTGCTGGGCAAAAGTGCCGAAACTGATGAGAAAAAAGCAAAGGACAAAAGTAAGGCGCATAGTAAATTGATTAAGAAATACACTGGCAGCACAACGTTGGCTGCACTGTGCAATTGTGTCAAAATTAGAAGATGAGCGGGCAAAACTGAAGTACAAAGACAGATTTTAAGCCGGTTGTAATTTGTTTCTCTATTTTTGCGCAAAATTCACTGTATGGCAAGAATACTCACCGGAATACAAAGCTCCGGCAGGCCGCATCTCGGCAATTTGCTGGGTGCCATTGTGCCTGCCATTAAGCTTTCGCAGGAAGAGCGCAACGAATCACTCTTTTTCATCGCCGACCTGCACTCCCTCACCACCATCAAAGACGGCGACACACGCAAAGAAAACACCCTGGCCACTGCTGCTGCATGGCTGGCGTTTGGTTTCGATGCCGACAAGAACATATTTTATAGGCAGTCGCAAATAGCGGAGGTCTGCGAGCTCACCTGGTACCTAAACTGCTTTGCCCCCTATCCGATGTTGGCCAACGCGCACTCGTTCAAAGATAAATCGGACCGGCTGAGCGACGTCAACGCCGGGTTGTTCATTTACCCGGTGCTTATGGCAGCCGACATATTGCTCTACGATGCCCAATATGTGCCTGTAGGAAAAGATCAGGTGCAGCACCTGGAAATGACCCGCGACATCGCCAGCAGTTTCAACCATCGCTACGGCGATACATTTGTATTGCCGGAGGCGCGTGTAGACCAACAGGTGATGACCATACCCGGCATCGATGGACAGAAAATGAGCAAATCGCATGGCAACACCATCGATATATTTATGCCCGACAAAGCTTTGCGCAAAACGATCATGTCCATCGTGACAGACAGCACGCCTCTGGAAGAGCCGAAGAACCCGGATGCCTGTAATGTGTTTGCACTTTATCAACTTATCGCTTCACCTGCTCAGGTGGATGAGATGCGACAGAGATATATGGGCGGCAACTATGGCTACGGCCACGCCAAGCAAGCCCTTTTTGAATTGATTAAAACGCAGTATGCAACGCAGCGCGAGCAGTTTGACTTCTACATGCGCCAACCCGAAGAAGTATATAAAAAGCTGACTATAGGTGAAGAGCGCGCCAGAGGCATAGCCCGCGAGGTGCTCAGCAGAGTGCGTGGCATCCTGGGGTTTTAATACATTTATAAATAGGCCGTAGGCAGCAAATATGTGTGTAAGTGTTGCATAGAAATGGCATCGCTATGGCTGCCACACCACCTCGGCTTGTGCCTTATCGATGTGCATGACGATGCGTGGCGGATTGGGCACCAGCACCAGGCGTGTGTCGTGCTTTAGCAACTGCTCTACTTCCACCAGCACGCCCTGCGACATGTCTGCATCGTATATCACCTGGCCATTCTCGTCTATTTTTTCCACATAGTGTTTGGCCAGGTAGGCTATAGGCAGCAGCACCTCCGACTCCGGGCAATATTCGTCGTGCACCGATTGCAACACATTTTCGAGGTACTTCTCGTATTTCTCCAGAAAATCGTCCTCCATGTCGTGCAATGCCTCTTCAGTATCATCATAGGTGGGGTCGGCATAATCGAGCGCACTCAGTTCATTTCTTTTTTTCGCCAATGCCACAAGGTCGGCATCCAGTTGGGCAACATCCATATGATTCAATTTTTCAGTCAAAGTTCTGAAAGTAATTAGTACCTGCAACTCTGATACAGCTTTTCTATACGCCACAGCCGATTTGCTAAGGTGTATTGCCGATATTTGTCAACTGCTCCCTCAGGCGCTAATTTCGGCAGCACTGACGAAGCTTTGCTGCTGCAGCTACATTTTTTTAAACCAGCCACCGGCTGGGCGGTTTATAAACCAGGCAAAAATTACCAAACAAAAATTCATAAACATGGACCCACAGATTGAATCGAAAGCCAGGGAATGGCTTGATAGTGCGATAGATGAAGACGCCAAAGCCAATATTCGGCAAATGATGCAGGCAGATGATGGTGAGCTTGTGGATGCTTTCTACAAGGAACTGGAATTTGGCACCGGAGGGCTGCGCGGCATCATGGGCGTGGGCTCCAATCGCATGAACAAATACACGGTAGGAAAGGCTACCCAGGGTCTGAGCAATTATTTGAAAAAAACCTTCCCCGACGAGCAGGTTTGTGTGGCCATTGCGTATGACAGCCGCAACAACAGCCGCTTTTTTGCCGAAACCACGGCCGCGGTATTCTCTGCCAATGGAATAAAAGTATATTTTTTCGAAGCGTTGCGACCCACACCGGAGCTTTCTTTTTCCATACGACAACTGGGCTGTAAAAGTGGTGTGGTGGTTACTGCCTCGCACAACCCGAAGGAGTACAACGGCTATAAGGCCTACTGGTCGGATGGCGGCCAGGTGGTGCCTCCGCATGATAAAAACATCATAGACGAGGTAAAAAAGATCGAAAGCATAGATGCAATAAAATTTGACAAAGACGACGCGCTGATCGAACCTCTGGGTGATGAAATGGACAACCAGTATCTGAAAATGATCCAGGATCTGTCGCTTTCGCCAGAGGCAGTGGAGCGCCAGAAGAACCTTAAAATTGTGTTCTCCCCCATACACGGCACAGGCATTACGCTGGTGCCCGAGGTGTTGAAAAGATTTGGCTTCAGCAATGTGCAGGTGGTGGATGAGCAAGCCACACCCGACGGCAACTTTCCTACGGTGGTGTATCCTAACCCTGAAGAGCCTGAAGCCATGAGCCTGGCCCTGAAAAAAGCCTCCGAAATAGATGCAGACCTCATCATGGCCACCGACCCCGACTCCGACCGTGTGGGCATTGGCTGCAAAAACCCGGAAGGCAAATATCAACTGCTGAACGGCAACCAGGCTGCAGCGATGTTGGTGTACTATGCATTGCGGCGCTGGCAGGAAAATGGCAAGCTCG
>CAZQVB010000039.1:0-21346 GCA_964596645.1 uncultured Roseivirgaceae bacterium | reverse complement strand
AATACATAGTAAAAACCATTGTGACTTCCGATCTGCTGCTCGACATAGCCAGGCACTTCGATGTAGAAGCGCACGAAACACTTACCGGGTTCAAGTACATAGCCGAAGTGATAAAATCGCTGGAAGGCCGTAAGAAATTTATTGTCGGCGGAGAAGAAAGTTATGGCTACCTGATAGGCGACGCCGTGCGCGACAAGGACGCGATATCGTCGTGTGCGATGCTGGCCGAAATGACAGCATGGGCCAAGGACAACGGCATGGGGCTGTTCGATCTGTTGCTGAAGCTTTATGAGCAGTTTGGCTACTACCGCGAAAGCCTTATTTCCATCACCAAAAAGGGCAAAAGCGGGGCAGAAGAGATACAGGCAATGATGAAAGATATGCGTGAAAACCCACCACAGGCGCTGGCTGGCTCACCACTGAAACTCATACTGGACTACAAAAGCAGTGAAGGTAAAAATGTGAAGACGGGTGAGACTTTTGCGCTGGATTTTCCCAAGTCGAACGTATTGCAATTTCTAACAGAAGACGGCACAAAGGTGTCGGCAAGGCCTTCGGGTACAGAGCCTAAGATAAAATTCTATTTCAGTGTGAAGCAAGACCTGCCATCGGCCGACGCCTTCAACGATACTACCCAGGCTTTGAAAGGAAAGATAGCCAGGATATCAGAGGAACTGGGAATTAAAGAATAAGCGTCTCATTTTCGCTTAAAGCAGAAGCCCCGGCCACTTTTCCGAAAGTTTGGCCGGGGCTTCTTTTAATATGTCCGTCAGAATTATTTTATCCGAACACCGCGCATCGGAAAGGATTGATCGTCGACCTGCACCGAGCCATCAAAAGTGTTGGCCATCAGCGTGCCATCCATCCGTACATTGAAGCCCATAAATTCGAAAGATGCCGATAAATGGTCGTCATCCAGCTGCAGGTCATTCAATGCCGTTTCGATCTTATCGGTGCGCAAAGTGCCCGTGAGCTGATTTTGTGCCGAGCGATAGATCATGATGGTGCCGTCGTAGTTGCCTTCTGGCGTGTCGGTGACGGTAAATTTCCACTCGCCTACCGCATCTAACCGGGCCTTTTTGGAGCCGGCACATCCCCAGGTGAGCAACGCCAGCAGCAATACAATGAAAAAAGAATGTTTGTTGTATATCATGATTTCTAAGGTTGTTTCCTTAAAAACCTTCAGCCCTGCTCTTTGTTGAAAATCGCACTCAACTTTTCGCGCAGCTCCTCTCCGCGCAGGTTCTTTGCTATAATTTTACCATCAGGATCGACCAGCACCGTATGCGGTATGGAATTGACAGCGTACAGTTGGCCGGCTTCACTCTCCCACCCTTTCAGGTCCGACACATGCCGCCAGGTGAGGCCATCTTCCGCAATGGCAGTCAGCCATTTATTCCGCTCATGATCAAACGAAACACCCAATATTTCAAAACCCTGATCATGATACTCGTTGTATACAGAAACGACATTGGGGTTTTCACGTCGGCAGGGCCCGCACCACGATGCCCAGAAATCGATCAGCACATATTGCCCTCGCAGCGACGACAATGCCAGTGGAGTGCCAGTGGTGTCGGCCAGGGCAAAATCGACAGCAGGCTTGCCTTCGGTCACACGCTCCAGTTTGGCCAGCCGTTCTGCCAATACCGTATAGTCTGCCGAGCGGCGCAGGGATGTATCCAACACCGAAGCTACCTCATTGAGCGCAGGGTACTCCATATCGTAAGCCAGGTAATTTCTGATGATGTAAGGAGACACAAAAGAGCGTGGATGGGATTGCACAAAAGCTTTGATCGAATCGATCTGTTGCTCGTGCAACTTGTCATACCGCGCATTGATGAGTGGCAGCTGGGCCGTATCGCCAGAGGCCATTGCCGCCGAAAAATCATTGTACAACTGCTCCAAATCCTGATCTATGGGTGCCAGATATTCGGTAAATTCTTCCAGATCCTCATGGCTGTCGGAACCGGATACTTTGGCCAGTTTTACACTATCCGTATCGGCAACAATGCGTATGGTGTTATTTTCAGCAAAGAAGTTAATGGCCTTGCTTTGATCTCCCCATGTCAAAAAATGCATTTGGGGATATTCGAAAGCACCGGTGAACACCACTTCACCACCGGCCACATACGCAGTATCGCGATGTACCATTTGTCGGCCCTCATTGTAGGCCAGAAAAACAAGGCTGGAATCGGGCAGATTGGCAAGATCGGCCGTGATGGTATAACCTGTATTTCTGTCGCAAGCGGTGAAGCAGGTCAGAAGAAGAAGTAAAGTGACAGGATGTCTGCGCAAGAGCTGATGCATGTGGGGCGAATTTGATGAGGCGCAAATGTAAAGAGCGGTAGTCAATTCTGCCTGCTGCTGTCATAATTTCAGGAAAGTTTTGCTGAATACAATGTCGGCATATTCAGGCTCATTAATCCATGAAAAAAGGTGACCCCTTGTGGAGTCACCTTTTTTGCAATATGAAGGATGCTAATATTGAAGTTATTTCACTACCACCACTTCTATCTCAATATAGTCGTCGGTGGCTGTGCCGGGCTCTATGTCCAGCACGCGGATCAGGCCATGCTTGCTGCCTTTCACATCATCAAGCTCGAATGCCAAAATAAAACCGCTGGAGAGCTGGGTCACTATTTCATCATCACCTTCGGAGGTTGCGTTGTCGTAGGCGCTTTCTATAAAGTTGATATTATTGACGTTGTCCATGAATTCCGACACAGAAAGATCTGTTTTTCTGAGTTTCGTTTCATTGCGCTCGGCCCACGCGCTGAGATCGTATACCGCAGTAGGATAGGCCGAAGGCGCTGCCAGTGAGGCCATATCGGTATCGCCGTAGTAATATCCAAAATCTATTTTTGGTGAGATTGCTGCGGCGGTGCCTTCCACATCTGCTTTGGAGTAGATCATACCGTCGTTGGTGCTGAAGAACGTTTCAGAGCTGTTGTCGCCTGCCGGGGCGTACAGCAGTTTGGCTGTGTAGTGCCTCGTGGGCTTCTGCTCACCAGTCACCGTGATCACTTCAGAAGTAGTGTTGTTGTCGTCGTCTACCGCTTTGAACGTGAGCGTCACGTCGCCTACTGTATTCAACACATATTCGTAGGTGGTGCTGAAAGAAGTCTGCGTGGTGCCGGCTGCTCTTGAAATCAGCGTGTCGCGCACTCCATTGGCCAGCACTTCCAGGTTGTTAAATCCTGCGGGGGCGTTCACATTAACGTCTACTTCCAGCGTATCGCCTTCATAGCCTGTAAAAGTACCACCGCTGATGTCGTCATCGCTGGTGATACTTATAGAGGGGCCCGACAACAACGGGTCATCATCGTCGGTACATCCTGCCATCCACAACGTGCCCAATATGGCCAGTGAGACACAAGTGAGTTGAGTCATTCGCTTCATTTTCATCTTCGTTTTTGTTTGTTTGATGTTATACTCTGCCGGCGCCTGCCGGCTTTTGTGCTCCGAGTGTGACCAACTTCATGCCATAGCGCCGACCAGCCATTGCTGCTGATCCATTACTGCGCCCAAACAGAATCCTGGTGAGCCCTGACAAAGCCACAGAAGATTTGCTATTGGCGAGATAGAAGTGTGTTTACGAAAGAGGATGATAAGAAGCGACGAAGCCAGGAGCATTTGTAAATAGGAAAGAAATACAGACATGCGCCAGCATAAACTGTTGAAATTAGTAGAATGGTGTAGAAAAATATTCCACCCAAAAAGGCTATTGAAGCAGGCCCAGGCACAGCTTGAGCCGGATGATCTTTTTTACTGATTGGGCTATCTGTTCTTGAAAGGCTATATCCTTTTCCATTTCTGCCTGAATCATCTCAATGGTTCCCTCTTCGTCTGGTGGCATCAGTATAATGTCGGCGCCGGCTTTAGCAGCCAGTAGAGAAGATTGTGGTATGTCTTTGAGCGCACCCATGTTCATGGCATCCGTCACCACCAGGCCGTCAAATTGCATTTCATCTTTCAGCAAGTCTGTGACAATGCGGCGCGAGCAGCTTGCCGGCAGGCCATCGGTGCTGTATTGGGCATTATTACGCACCGCTATGTGCCCCACCATTATACTAATGACGCCTTGCTCTATCATGGGCTTGTAAATATCCACTTCCTGCAGATCGCCCTCTATGTACACCAGCCTGCTATGCGTATCGCCATGCACCAGACCATGGCCGGGAAAGTGCTTGGCTGTAGCCGCAATGCCACTGGACTGCATAGCCTGGATAAAAGCATTGGCCAGGCGCACCACGCTATCGGCATCGCGGCCATAGCTACGGTTGCCGATGGCCTTATTCATGGGGCTAAGGTCTACCACCGGGGCGTAGTTATGGTAGATGCCAATGCGGAGTAGCGTATTGGCAATGGCTTTGGCCGCTGCTTTATTCTCTTCCTGAGTGTTCAACTGAATGGTGGGTGACACTGCCGGGCTTCCCTCTATTTTTCTATTGATAAGACTGGGCTCTGCATCGGCACTGTAGAGCAATGGCAATGCACTACTTCGGTCAGCGAGCGCATTCCAGTCTTTTACATTTTGAATAAAGCCATCTACAGTGCCATTGAGCAACAGCACACCTCCTACCGATTTATTCTTCACCAATCGCTCCACCTCCTCATCTGGCTTGCCCAGCCTGCCTGCGGCAGTGACGATCATCTGGCCAATGCGCTCGTGCGTGTTCAGTTGCGCATACACCTCCTCTACCCGTGCATCCAGCGCAGTGTGTTGCGCATAGAAGTCAGTCAGGGAGAATGGCGACACGTCACCGGGTTCTTCATTGTTAATTCCCGATTTCGACTGGCACGCCACAGAGTGGAAGAGGCACAATCCCAGCAGTATTGTTGTATGTCTTATCATCTTTTACTTATTCTCATCGCCAATCGTTCTACCCTCGCCTGGCATCAGGGTTTCATCGATATTTCTAATAAATAACAGGTGGTGATATTTGTTAAATCTGCCTGCTGGTCAATATTTATCATAAAAAGCAAACACTTCGAAAATTTCCTTCAACCGGTGCCACCATGGATGCTTTGGGCGGTGGTATTTCATGTCCACATGCTTGGGCATGTCTTCTATATCAATGGAGATGATGTGCCCCCCCTGCAAGCCTATTGCTTTGGATTCCGGCTCTTTGCCATTGACATTATTCACCAACATTTCCATACCGCGTGATGCAAGCCGTGTGGCTATGCTGCGGTCGAACGGGCTGGGATCGCCGCCCTGCTGCAAATGCCCGAGTATGGCCTCCCGAACATCAAACACATCGCCGCCCTCTTCCTCATACAGCTTGGCGATAAACTGCGTGTCGTACACATCGTTGGCGTATTCATTGCGTATCACCAGTCCCAGCCGCTTGCCGTTGTTGTAGCGCCGGAGCAACAGCTCCACATCGCGCTGCAAGTCTTTGAGCGTGATGCCGTCTTCGTGCAGGTACACCTGCTCGGCACCAGTGGCCAGGCCGCTCATAAGTGCCAGGTAGCCGCAGTAGCGGCCCATCACCTGCACCACAAAAGTGCGCTTAGTGGCTATGGCCGACTCTTTTATTTTATCCACAGCGTCCATAATGTTGTTCAGTGCGGTATCGGCACCGATGGAGAAGTCGGTGCCGGGCAGGTTGTTGTTGATGGAGGCCGGTACGCACACAATGGGTATGTGAAAAGCGGAAAACTCCCCGCGCTTCTTAATGAGCTCGTAGGCCGTGTTGTAGCCGAGGAAGCCACCGATGATCATGATGCCGTCTATCTGGTGTTTTTCCAGTTGCTTTGCTATTTCGTAGAAATCGCGCGACTGCGGCTGACGCCGGTTGGTGCCCAGTTCGGAGCCGCCAAGTGAGGTCCAATCTTCCACCTCCATCCAGTCGAGCTTGCGGACTTCGCCACCAATGAGTCCGGAAAAGGAGTTGTGTGCGCCGTACACTTCATGGCCCAGTTCCATGCCTATGCGCACTGCGGTACGCACGGCGGTATTCATGCCGGGGGCAGGCCCGTCGGAATGCATCAGGAGCAGCTTCAGCTTTTTCTGTCCTTCTTTGGGCGGATGCGGAAAAGACCGGGAAAGGGTGAGGAAGGTTTCCAGTGATTCGCCGAAGGTGCCACCGCGCAGCTCAATGGCCTTCTGAAAGTTGCCTGCTTTTATATGGTCTACGATGCTTCGGGTTTTCGCCACACTATCGCTCAGCGATATGGCTACTATCTGGTTGCGCTGCATACCAATGATCATGGACTCATCGTCGGGAGAGCTGTCGATGAGGTGGCGCACAGCGGCGTAGCCCAGCACGGTACTGGTGTAGCGGTCGAAGGCCGTGGGTGAGCCGCCGCGTTGCACGTGGCCCAGTATGGTGAGCCTTGCTTCTTCGCCCATTTTTTCCTTCAGCACGCGCACTACTTCATGGCTTTTGATGGGGTTGCCGTGGCGATCGCGGGCGCCCTCAGCCACCACAATGAGGCTTTTTTTCTTGCCACCCTCTTTGTGCTTGGTGAGCACTTCGCACAGCAGCTCCGTCCAGTCGTCTGTCTTGGGCGGAAACTCCGGTATCATTATAAAATCTGCCCCAGTGGCCAATCCTCCGATCAGTGCCAGGTAGCCGCAATTGCGCCCCATCACCTCTATCACAAAGGTGCGCTGATGGCTCGCTGCCGTACTCGAAATGGCGTCGATGGCGTCGGTGATGCGCTTCAGGGCAGTGTCTGCACCGATGGTCATGTCGGTGCCCGACATGTCGTTGTCGATGGAGCCTACCAGGCCCACGATGTTGAGTTTGGGGTGCTTTTTACTTTGCTCTTCAGTTATTTCTCCATTGTCCAGCAATTCTTTGATTAGGTCGGGCCATTCGCCTTTGAATATATCGGCACCGGTAAGGCTGCCATCGCCGCCAATGATCACCAGGCTGTCGATGCCGCGTTCTACCAGATTTTTGGCAGCCTGCTTTCTGCCCTCTCGCTCGCGGAAGTCATTGCTGCGCGCGGTGCCAATGATGGTGCCTCCCTTGTGCATAATGCCCCCGACTGAAGACCAGTCCATCTTCCGGATCAGATCACCTCCTTGTACCATGCCTTGATAGCCCTGATAAATGCCGTAAACCTCAATATCGAAATGAAGGGCTGTTTTCACTACGGCACGTACGGAAGCATTCATGCCCGGCGCATCGCCGCCACTGGTGAGCACACCTATGCTGTATATTTTATTCTTTTCCTGCATACAATTGAGAGATTGATTTCCGGGTGTGGACGCTAAAACTATGCATTGATTCTCAAAACTTAAATTTTATTTTTCTATAACCAGCCAGGGTTTACTTTGTCACCAGGGCGCGTATGTATGTTCACTACATTTTCATGAAACCTTTCAGCGGCTTCATGAGTATAAAATAGTCCTCTGAAACGAGATTTTTTAAGCAACGCACAGGTTGCCTCACCTTAATGAACAGTGACTATGACAGTGAAAGAATTTGAAGGGCTCAGTTTCAACGAAAAAGTAAACTTCCTGAAGAAAAACGCTACGCTGGTGCATTCGCTTATCCGCGGAGAGATGCTCATCAGCCTGTACTGGAGCAATGAACTCATTTTTGAAGTGTTTCATGTAAAAGACACAGCCTCGATATACGAGATAAAAGGCTTCGACCGCTTTAAATATGCTGCCTAAGTGCTGTCTTTTTCAGTGCAGCACTGGAGATACCCGTTTCTATGGTCAGGTCGGGGCGCTCTGCCCGTAGTGTTTCTATAGCTTCCGCACTTAGGCCGGTCTGCCATATAAACAGCCGCTTCAGACTGGGCATGGCCTTGATGATATCGAGAGAAGCATCGGTGATGTTGGTGCCATACAAATTGAGGTATTCCAGCTTTCTCAAGGCCACCAGATGTGCGAGCCCTTCGTCGCCAATATCGGTTTGGTCGAGCCGCAGGCGGACGACATTTTCCAAGCCGGCGATGGCTGCAAGTTGTGTATTGCTGATGCTGCTTCGGCCCAGGTTGAGCCACACAATATTTGGAGTGATCTTTTCAAGGCTTTTGAATTGTGCTTCGCTCAGTGCTCCCTGAGTAAGTGAGAAATCCACTTCCAGCAGTGGCGACTCCTGTGCCAGCCTGCGCACCTGAAAGCCTTCCGATCGCAATTCTTCCAGCAGCTCATCCGACACGTCAGGTGCTTGAATGGCAGCGAGTGCCTGATCCGTGGCCGTGGCATCGGATGAAAGCCCCAGCTCCAACGCCACCAATTTTTTATCCTCATCGCTCAGGGTGGCTTCCGCCAGTACGGCGCCATGCGCTGCGCCCTGCGATATCCACAATTCCAGCAATTGCACCTGCCGTTCGGTCAGTGGTTCCTTTCCCTCCGGCGGCATCGCCTTTTCATCGGCTTGAGGCAAAGTGATGCGCCTGATCAGCTCACTACCGGCCGGATCATCAACATCCAATATGGGCCCACCTTCTCCACCCTCCGATATTGCCTGGTGTGACGTGAGCAACAGGCCACCTTTTTTCTTTTCCGGGTTATGGCAACTGATGCATCGGGCATCGAAAATCTGCATAACCACATCTTCAAATAGTTTGGCCGAATCCAGCACGGTCAGTTCGCGTTTCACAAAATACTGCGCGGGCTCGTATCCTGCTATGTTCTTCACCAACTGCGGGGCGTGCTGAAAAAGGTAGGCCGAGCCATGGGTAAGGTTGCCACCCAGGTGCCCCGTCACGATGAGTACAAAGCCAGTGAATACAGCAAGAAGCGCCAGCACTGTTCCTTTTACACGTTTCAGGGCAAACCGATTGAGCAGGAAAATGAGCACACAAAGCGCGGCCAGTGCAATGCCCGCAATTTTGTGCCGATCAAGCGCTACTGCATCATAGCCGCCCGACGAAGAAAGCATAAACCCGCTCACCACCGCAAGCACAGAAAATACAGCCGAGAGCAACAAGGTGATATCCAACGCCGGTGCCAGACCCGGAAAGCGCCGACTGCGCGAGGCAAAAAACAAAACAATTCCTAAAAACAATATGCCAATGGGCATATGCACAATGAGCGGATGGAACCGCCCGAAAAACAACGCCAGGTCAGCGCTGTCCTGCTGCAAAAAAATACTCATAAACTATCCGTTATATACGCTCCAACACCACCGGATATGTCCTGCCGGAATTCCACTGTGGTATGTACAGATTTTTGTCGCTGTCCACACATACGTCATGCGGGTTCATGAAGGTGTGGCCATCGTAGGCTATGGCTTGCAGATCGCCATGGTTGTATTCAGGTTTCGAGCCTCCGGGTGCAGAGACTACCTGATTGTCTTTGTTCAATACCGCCACAAATCCGTCATACGTATCCCACGTCTTCGACACGATCACAGCAAAATAAATATTCTCATCATCCACTACAGGCCGGCAAATCCAGCAGCCAGGCAATGGAATGGTTTCCAGATGTTCGCCAGAGAGAGAAAAACGCTTCAATTCCTGCCTGGCCCTGGATGTGACCAGCAAAGAAGGATTATCATAGCTGCGTGTATCAAAGGTAACACCATGGGCATTCATCAACTCCGCTTGTCCTTCGCCTTTGCCGCCGAAGTGGCGTATATACTCACCTCCTGGCGAATATTGAATGATATAATCCAAGCCATAACCATCGGCAACGTAAAAGTCGCCATTGGGCGCAACGGCTACTTCGGTGGGCTTATACTGATCGGCGTTTTCATATGCCTTTATCTCTTTCGGATGGTCAAGCGTCATCAGTATTCGGCCATCCAACGTACATTTAAAAACTTGATGCAGCTCGGGGTCGGTGATGAATAGAAATTCTTCACCGCCTTCATTGGCCAGGGTGAGCCCATGCCCGCCGGGAAACTGGTTTCCCCAGGTTCTCAGCACTTTGCCAGAGCGGTCGTAGACGATCACATTGTTTTTGGTTTCATTGGTCAGCAATATCAGGTGGCCTTTACTGTCCATCACCATTTCGTGGCAATCGTTCACCGGTATTTTGGCTTCATCCTGCACGCCCCAATGTTTGTGTACGCGATACTGATAATCTCCGTGTCCTACCACTTCGGCAGATTTAGGTGTTTTCATTTTTTTCCAATAGGTAAAACCAAAAGTAGGTGCCAGCACAACCGCAGCGGCCGTAGTGATAATGTTCGTGGCAAACTTCCTCCGAGTAATTATTGACATTGTGTATAATGTTTATGCTAAAATTGGTTTTACAATTTTTCCATGCACATCGGTGAGGCGATACCTGCGGCCCTGATGCTTGAAAGTAAGCCGCTCGTGATCTACACCGAGCAGGTGCAGCAGGGTGGCCTGAAAATCATGCACATGCACCGGATCGGTGGCTACGTTGTACCCAAACTCATCGGTGCTGCCATGGGTGAACCCGGGCTTTATGCCCGCACCGGCCATCCACATGGTAAAAGAGCGGGGGTGATGATCTCTGCCGTAGTTGTCGGGTGTGAGTATGCCCTGGGAATAGTTGGTGCGCCCAAATTCGCCGCCCCATATCACCAGTGTATCTTCCAGCATGCCGCGCTGTTTCAAATCTTTGACCAATGCCGCCGATGCCTGATCCACACTTTTGGCCATGGTGCTAATGTCTCTGGGCAGGTTGCCGTGCTGATCCCAGCCCTGGTGGTATAGCTGTACAAACTTTACATTGCGCTCTGCGAGCCGCCTGGCCAGCAGGCAATTGGCCGCATAGGTGCCGGGCACGCGCGACTCGGGGCCGTACATGTCGTAGATATGATCCGGCTCACCGGATATGTCCATCGTTTCAGGCACTGAGGTTTGCATTTTATATGCCATTTCATATTGAGCCATTTTCGAATGCAACTCCGCGTCTTGTTCTTTCTCGTAGGCTAAGTGATAGAGTTGATTCAGGTGGTCGAGGTAAGCACGCCGATCGTCGCGCGCTACGCCGGCGGGGTCTGACAGGTACAATACCGGGTCTTTGCCCGATCTGAACTGCACGCCCTGGTGCATGGATGGCAAGAAGCCATTGCCCCACAGCCGTGCATACAGGGGTTGCCCACCACCTTTTCCTTCGGAGAGCAACACACAAAAGGCGGGCAGGTTGTCATTGTCGCTGCCAAGGCCGTAGCTGATCCAGGAGCCGATGGAGGGGCGGCCAGGCTGCTGCGCCCCCGTCTGAAAAAAAGTGATGGCCGGGTCGTGGTTGATGGCATCGGTGTACATGGACTTGATGAAGCACACATCGTCGGCCACACCCGATATGTGGGGCAGCAACTCGCTCACCCAGGCCCCGCTCTGCCCGTGCTGCTGGAAGTCGAAGACAGAACCCGCCATGGGTATGGACTTCTGGCCGGAAGTCATGCCGGTGAGGCGTTGACCCTGGCGCACCGATTCCGGCAATTCTTCGCCATTGCGCTTTTGAAGCAGCGGCTTATAGTCATAGAGCTCCAGCTGCGAGGGACCTCCGCTTTGAAAAAGATAGATGACGCGCTTCACCTTGGGGGCAAAATGCGGGGAACCGAGAACGCCCACGGCCGGGTCGGCAGCTCCAGCCACACCGCCGGCCCTGGCACCCATCAGTGTACCGGGGTTTAGCAGGCTCCCTAGCGCAATGCCGCCAATGCCCAGGCCGGTTTTAGTGAGGAAATCGCGACGCGAAAAGTGATTGGTGTTGTCACAGAGATGACTCATGGCCGGCTATCTTTTAGTGTAAAATTCGTAGTGATTGAACATAAGGCTGCCCACCATGGTGAGGGCCGCGGTATGCGCTTCATCCAGCGTGGGGTCTTGCGGATATTCTCCAATGGCCAGCACCGCTCTTGCTGCCTGGCCATCTTTCAAAAATCTGTCATGTTCCCTTTTATAAAAACTTTCGAATACCTGCAGTTCACTTTGCGAAAGCTCACGCCCGGTGCAGCGTACAAATGCCTGTTGCAATTGGCGGCTGATTTCCTGACCGCCCACATGCTGAATGCGCTGGGCGAGCACGCGGGCTGCCTCCATAAACTGCGGATCGTTCATCAACACGAGGGGCTGCAAAGGCGTGCTGGTGCTCTGCCGGCGCACTGTACAAGTGTTTCTATTGGGCACATCAAACACTTCCATGGCCGGTGGTGGTGATGTGCGCTTCAGAAATGTGTACAGGCTGCGGCGATACAGGCTGTCGCCATGGTCGGGAATGTAGCGCAGCAACATGTGAGAGAATGTGCCTTTTTCTATCCAAAGACCTTCGGGCTGATATGGGCGCACACTGGGGCCACCCACCTGCTGCACCAACAATCCGCTGGCAAACAAGGCATTGTCACGGATCATCTCGCCCTGTAGCCGATGCCTGGGGCCGCGGGCAAGCAGCAAGTTTTGCGGGTCTTTCTCCAGAAGCTCCTTGCGCGCCACAGAGCCCTGCCGGTAGGTAGCCGAGGTCACTATCTTTTTCAGCAGATGCCGCACATCCCAGCCCGACTCTACAAAATCCACGGCCAGCCAGTCCAGCAACAGTGGGTGCGTAGGCAGGTCGCCCTGATTGCCAAAATCCTCGACTGTACCTACTATGCCTCTCCCAAATAGGTGGTGCCAGTAGCGGTTTACCGCCACCCGTGCCACCAGCGGATTGTCGGGGTGAATGAGCCAGCGTGCCAGGCCGAGGCGGTTGCCGGGCAGCGAGTCTGCGAAGTCGGGGAGCACCGCTGGCGTAGCCGGCAGCACGGGTTCGGTGGGCGCATCGTACCGCCCCCGGTCGAGCACATAGGTGGTTCTGGGTGTTTCGCGCTCCTTCATCACCATAATTTCCTCTACTCCGCTCATCACCTGCAGCCGCTCCCGGCGCAACTGTGCCAGGCGGCTTCTGATCTGGGCTGCTGTATCGTCTTTGTATTGCACAAAATATGCGGCCCACTCTTCCGGCTTTACGTTGGCCTGCATGCCATTGCTGATGTCGTAAGTCTTGTATAAGCCTGCGATCTCCACAGCCGTGAGCGCACGGTTGTAGAGGCGGATGTCGTCGAAGCTGCCGGTGAATATGCCGTCGTCGCCACTGAAAGTGCTGTAGCTTTTTCCGAAACGTAAGGCGCGGTTGTCGAATTGATAATCTGGCCCTACGGGACGAATACTCTTGTACAGGTTGTCGCGCAAGATGTGCGTATCGGCACGTTGGCCATTGATATATAAGCCGGCGCCGGCTGCCAGACCGGAGCCATCGTATACCGCGGTGATGTGGCTCCAGGCCTGCAAGGGTATGGCAGCGCCGGTGGCGATATGAAGCACATTGTGCGGCTTGGCATGGATCAGGCGGAACGAAACGCGGTTGATGCTGTCGAGGTACGCCTCATATCCGCGCCAGAAGGAATTCTTATGGCCTGCATTGCCAAAGAGGGCCTGATAGTGATCGAGCTCCTCGGGCTTTACCCAAAAGGATACCGTAAAAGGATCGGTCATTTCGAACTGGCCGATTTCTTTTAACTCTAAAAAATCGAAATCGTGTGCTGTGCGCACCGCTTTGCCGCGCACACCATCCACCAGCTGCGGCTTGCCAGCCACCCTTACCTTGTTTGCTGGTGCGGCATTGTTTACTGTTTCTCCATTGTGCTGTGTGTCGAGCGGCAGGTGAGCGAGCAGTCCCGTTCCGATTTGCTTCACTATCTGCCCGGCTGGCAAGGGTGCCAATTCTTTTGTCTGCCCCATTTGCTGTCTATGAGCGAGCATCTGCTCCTGTTCAGCTATGGTTTGCTGCAGAAACTGCAATTTCTGTTCAGCCTCTTTCTCTGGCAGGAGCATCAACGGGCCAGTATTTCCGTCGTCGCCAGTCATACCTATTTCATCCAGGTTGTTGTAGAAAGCGGTGAGCGCAAAAAAATCTTTTTGCGAAAGCGGGTCGTACTTATGATCGTGGCACTGTGCGCATTCCAACGTCAAACCGAGGAATGCCCTTGAGGTAGTATTGGCCCTGTCGAAGACATACTCCATGCGGTACTCTTCGTCGATGATGCCCCCCTCGGCCGTCATGGGGTGGTTTCTGTTGAATGCAGTGGCCAGGATAGTTTCTTTGTTGGCATTTGGCAGCAGGTCGCCGGCAATCTGCCACAGCAAGAATTGATCGTAGGGCATGTTGCGGCGAAAGGCTTCGATGACCCAGTCGCGCCAGGGCCACATGTAGCGGTAGCCATCGGCGTGGTATCCGTGCGAATCGGCGTAGCGGGCTACATCCATCCAATCCATGGTGAGGCGCTCAGCACAGGCATCACTTTGCAGCATGCGATCAACGGCATGGTCATAGGCCTGCTCTGTATCGTCTGTGAGAAATGCCTCGATGTGCGCCTGGTTGGGAGGCAGGCCGGTGAGGTCGAAACTCGCGCGCCGCAGCCATGTGCGTCTATCGGCTTCTTCAGTAGGCGCGAGGTCGGCACTTTCCAATTTGGCCAGCACAAATTGGTCAATTTCATTTCTGACCCAGTCACCGTTTTTCACTTTGGGCAGTCTGGCCTTTTCCGGTTTTATAAAGGACCAGTGATCTTTCCATTCTGCACCCTGCTCTATCCATCGTATCAATATGGCTTTTTCCTCATTGCTCAGCGTGAGGTTAGACTCAGGCGGCGGCATCATCTGGTTGGGATCACTGGTGACGAGCCGGTGATATACGCTGCTCTTGTTGAGGTTGCCGGCCACGATGGCATGGTGATCTTTTTCTTCTCCTATTTTGGCAAAAGCACCCTCCTCGGTATCGAGGCGAAGATTGGCCTTTCTGCTGTTGTTGTCGGGCCCATGGCAGGCATAGCAGCGGTCAGAAAGGATGGGCTTTACATGGAGGTTGAAGTCGATCTTTTGCGGTATGTGCAGCTCAGCTTCTTGTATTTCCTCCGGCTTATCTACAGAGCAGCAAGTGAGCAATGCGAGCAAAAGGCATGGGGCTGCTTTTGGGCCTATCTGTCGGATGAAGGAGCCTGCGTAGTATGGCATAATTTCCGGTGCTTTAGGTGTATGCGCTTTAACGCTAAAAACCTGATGCTGCCCCCACTGGGCACAGCACAGTTTTCAGAATCTGCCGGAAAATAATTGATTTTTTTTGCAAATACTATTTGCAATTTGTCAGGCTGTGGTGGGCCAAACGAAGAAACTAATGGCTTACACGCCACACCGGCATACTCAACCGCGCATTCATTTTTATCAGAAAAAGTACCTGACGGAGCCAGGTCACCAGTTTAGCCAGACGAGTTCTTTCTTTATTTATGGCGGCTGTGGAGCACTTCCATCACATCGCCCAGCTTCACATTTTTAGCTTCAAGCAATACCAACAGGTGAAAAAGCAGATCAGCCGCTTCGTTTTTAAATAAATCATCGTTATTGTCTTTGGCCTCTATCACGATCTCCACGGCCTCCTCCCCCACCTTTTGGGCTATTTTATTGATGCCTTTATCGAAGAGGCTTTTAGTGTATGATTTATCGCCACTGCTGTTTCTGCGCTCAGCGATCACGCTTTGCAGGTAATCGAGAAAGTGTGCATTGGCACCATTGGACTGGCCGAAGCAGGTGTCGCTACCGGTGTGGCAGACGGGGCCGGTGGGCTCCGCTTTTATCAGCAGCGTGTCGCCATCGCAATCGACGTCAACAGATTTAAACATCAAAAAATTGCCGGACGTTTCGCCTTTGGTCCAAAGCCGGTTTTTACTACGGCTGTAGAAAGTGACTTTACCTTCCTGCTGCGTTTTTTCCAACGCTGCAGCATTCATATAGCCGAGCATCAGCACGGCGTTGGTGTTGTTGTCTTGAATGATGGCCGGCACCAGGCCATTGCCTTTGCTGTAATTGATGTTCATGGATTTTGACTTAATGCTTAGTTCCTCAAAAAAGGTCTCTGTAAATAGGTATTGAACGCTGTGAAAGGCTGATGCGTCAGCAGGTTCAAATGATCCGCACCGGTATTTTCTTTTTTCTCAAAAAGGCCTTCAAGTCGGGTATGGATATTTCGTTGAAATGAAATATGCTGGCGGCAAGGGCGGCATCAGCGGCACCTTTTGTAAAAACATCCACAAAATGCTCAAGCTGGCCGGCGCCCCCGGAGGCGATCACCGGTATGTGCAGTGCCTTCGATATGTTGGCGGTAAGCACATTGGCAAAGCCCGATTTGGTGCCGTCGTGGTCCATACTGGTGAGCAGTATTTCTCCAGCCCCGCGCTCCTGCACCTCTTGTGCCCACGCCTCTGTGCGCACTTCGGTAGGGGTGCGGCCGCCATGGGTATGCACACGATGTGTTCCGTCATAGTTTTTAGTATCAATGGCCACCACCACACACTGGCTGCCAAACTCCCGGGCCAGCTGGTCTACCAGCACGGGATTTTTTACTGCCGAAGAGTTAATGGATATTTTGTCGGCACCGGCGTTGAGCAGGGCACTTACATCTTCTATACTCGATATGCCGCCACCTACGGTAAAGGGTATATTGATCTGTCTGGCCACGTTGCGCACAAGTTCCACCAGCGTCTTGCGCTTCTCTACGGTGGCCGTTATATCCAGAAAAACCAGCTCATCTGCTCCTTGCTCTGCATATATGGCTCCCTGCTCCACTGCATCGCCCGCATCGCGCAACTGCACGAAATTGACACCTTTCACTGTACGCCCGTCTTTTACATCGAGGCAGGGTATTATTCTTTTTGTCAGCATATGGTCTTGTGCTTTATATGATTCACTATTGGGCCGAGGTGTTGTTGCCAAAGCGTGCCAAATCTTTCAATGGTATGCGGCCTTCATATATAGCCTTGCCTACTATTACGCCATACACATTCAGCTCTGCCAGCCGCTCCAGGTCGTCCATGTTGGCTACGCCGCCACTGGCTATGATGTGCAGGTCGGCAAAGCGGTCTTTCATTTCCTTGTACAAATCCAGCGATGGTCCTTCGAGCACACCGTCTTTGCTCACATCGGTAGAAATGACATATTTCACCTCTTTTTCCACATAGCGCTCAAGGAAATCCTGCCAACGCACTGCACTTGCCTCCTGCCAGCCACTCACGGCGATGGTGCCCTCGTGCACGTCTGCACCCAATATAATTTTATCTGGGCCATAGTGCCTGAGCCATTGTTCAAATACTTCGGGTGATTTTACAGCAATGCTGCCGCCGGTAACCTGGCGCGCGCCGCATTCGAAAGCGATGCGCAGGTCGTCGTCGGATTGTACACCCCCGCCGAAGTCGACGTGCAGGCTGGTTTTGGAAGCAATGGTTTCCAGCACGCTGTAATTGACGATGGCCTTGGCCCTGGCCCCGTCAAGATCCACCAGGTGAAGCCTGGCCAAGCCGGCGTCTTCAAACTGCTTGGCGACCTCCAACGGGTCTTCGTTGTATATTTTCTTTTGGCTATAGTCGCCACGGGTGAGCCGCACGCATTTGCCATCTATAATGTCTATGGCCGGAATGATCTCCATCAGATTTTAATATTCAAAAAGTTCTCAAGAATTTTTTGTCCGGTGTTGCCACTCTTCTCCGGATGGCCTTGTATGGCATAAAAGTTTTCCTTTTGCAAGGCTGCGCTAAAGGGATTGATGTAATTGGAAATAGCGCAGGTATCTACGCCGATCTCTGCATAATAGCTGTGTACAAAATATATAAACGCTTCGTGGTCGATGCCCTGAAAAAGGTGGCCCTGCATACCGGCAAGCTTGTTCCAGCCCATGTGCGGCACTTTGTCCTTCGGCGGAAACTTACGCACCTTCAGGTCGAAAATCCCCAAACAGTCGGTGTTGTTTTCTTCCGAGTGACGACACATGAGCTGCAAGCCCAGGCAAATACCAAAAAAAGGCTGTGTCAGTTCTTTTATAATGCTGTCCAACCCGCGCAACTTCAGGTAACTCATCGCAGTGCTGGCCTCACCCACACCCGGAAATATCACTTTATCTGCTTTTTGAATTTCCTCCGGATTGTCCGTGATGACCGGCTCTACGCCAAGGCGGTTCAGCGTGTTGGTCACCGACACCACATTGCCTGCATTGTACTTAATTATTACAACATTCATATCACTAATATTAGAAGCCCCGCGCCGAAGTCACCATTATCCGCGTACGACAGTCGGGTGTATGGTAACAACAGGATTTGCCTATAGCCTGCAAAAATATATTTTTCGCCCTAAGCGGCAGCACCATTTGTCACTTTCATGCAGAGCAAGGTATCTCCACGGCCGCAGGCGTCTTTCAGGGGTTTACACCACTGCTTAATTTTGAGCCAATAGCAAAATGAGCAAGCGCTTTTCAGCATAGCCGTAGCCGTTACAGTTATCCCAGCAGGCAACATTATCGTCAAAAAAACAAGAAAAAAATCTCCCCATCCGGGTCCACCCCCACCGCCGGGTTGTTGCCCATGCCCGGGTAGGGGTACTGCTGCCCCTCAAAGAGGGCGGGCTTGCTCATGTCGTACACCAAGCTGGGTGCCGGTCACCTCCTCGCTGTGCAGGGGAGACAAATGGTATATGGCACATATGGATGATGATGATGAGGCATTTTTCATGTTCGCTTTTAGGTTTGTATCTTTGGTTCAATAGAAATAAAAGCTTCAGAGACTGAAAAAGAAGAGGGTCTATTTTAACATGAATGCCTTGATATGAAGGATGTATAGACTCGCTAAATGATTTGATACTATGAAATTACTACTGGAAATAAAAGACGATAAAGCAGACTTCATATTGGAACTGCTCAATAATTTCAAGTTTGTGAAGGCCAAGCCTTTGACCTCTCATAAAGCCGAAGTTCTGGAAGGTGTAAAACAAGCTGTTGAGGAAATGAAGCTGATCAATGCGGGAAAACTAAAAGGCACACCTGCTAAAGATCTGTTGGATGAGCTATGAGGTAATTGCGATCCCCAACTTTAAACGGGAGATCAAAAAACTGGCTAAAAAATTCCCTTCCCTAAAAAACGATTTTGCCCAACTGCTGGAAAGCTTGCGAGAAGAACCCACACAAGGAACTCCTCTGGGCAACAATTGCTTTAAAATCCGCATGGCCATCGCTTCCAAAGGCAAAGGCAAATCCGGTGGCTCACGGGTGATTACGCACCTGAAAGTTTACCATACTGCCGTTTACCTGCTTTCCATCTATGACAAGTCCGACCAGGAAAATATCCCTGACAAGGAACTGAAAGAACTGCTTAAAGAGATACCGGGTTAAACCATTAACTTTTTACTGCACGACATTTTCTGGTGTATGCCCCCTAAAATCCTGATCACTAATGTTGTCATATTCTATACGCTGCACCACGTCTTTGCCGCCGGGAGAGGCGGCCTGGGCCACTTGCTGTATCGGCCTTCCCAGCGCATCGGTGTAGGTGATGCTGCTGGCCACTTCGCTCACCGGCCGGCCCGAAAGGCTCGCCGCCGTCTTTAATCCGCCTATCCGTACGTTTTGCGCTGCTATGGAGTCCTGGGGTGTAGCCCTGGCCTGCCGCCAGTTGACACTCCAATAAAAAAATCAGCACCGGGAGGTGGAAAAATGTGCGGGGCCTGGGTTTTTTTAATGAAAAAATGTTCTTGTGCATATTTCAATGTTGATTAAATATTCAATCCCTTCAAACTAAAGCGATAGACCTGCACACCAAACTTTATGTTCCAGGCTTTCGGGTAGGGGCTTTGGGCGTTGTGCAAAAAATCATAAGTGAGGATCATCTGTCCGCTGACGGCTTTTGAAGATTGCATCTGTTTGCCAATGCCGGCCAGCAGCCCTTTATTCCACACGCGGCTTTCCAGGTCGGTTCCCTTGTTTTTGTTTTTGTAGGGGGTATTCAGATATTGAAACTCGCCATAGGCGAAAAAACCTTTGTATACCTGATGACGGGCCAGGGCATTTAGTCCGAATACGTCTTGGGCAAGCGCAGGACTCATCTTATCTTTTATGCCCAGACTGGCCCGGTAGGTACCACCAAAGCCGGCCGAAAACAGTTTGTTAAAGCGGTACATTACATTGGGCGCCAGGTCTATGCTGATGGGGTTTCCCCTGATCAATTGAAAATTAGTACCGTAGACCAGCCGCTTTTTGAACGGTGTTTCTTTCAGGGAATTTATTTTAACCGCCGTACTCATATCCCGGGAGTCGGGCACGGAGCTGTATTTCCGTTTTAGCTGGGACATCAGGTCTTGCGCTTCACGCAGTGCGCTCTCGTGGCCTTGAAAGTAATCCACTGCCTGCTCCGTCACTTTTTCCATAGCCTGGCTTTTCAATTCTGTGGCATCGGGCAGCGTGTATTTTTCGAGGTCTTTTTGCATGGAAGCGGGCAGAGCAGATGGTGGGGCTTCACTATGAGTCTTTAAAGCTTTGCCAGCCTCCGTGCCGGACGCCGCTTTGTCGATGTACCGGTCTATCGCGGGCCCCTTTGCCTGTTTCAAATTTCTGGCGCTGTATTTATTTGAAATCACACTCATTGCATATCCATCCTTTGTATCTCCCCATGCATCCAACTGCTTGTCAACCTGAGATAATAAACCACGGACGGGCATTGACGGGGGGGCATTTGGATGATCTGCTGAGGGAAGAAGATTAGACGATAGATCATTCGGAATATTTTCCACTGCAGCCAAACCGGGAAAGCCTGGCGGGATGACCGGTTGCAGAGTTTCAAGTTTTTCGTGATGCATACTTAGCGTATCGAATACTTGCCTTTCTAGCCGGAGCATTTTGCTCTGCATGGAATCGATACTGGTAACCTGATACGCCGTGCTATCTGCCAGGGAGATTGACTGGCCAAGCGCGCTCTTTACAATGACTTGTACCAATAACAAAGTTATAGTGATGGTTGCTTTCGCGGTGATCATAATCGCTATCATTTACTCTTTTTTACTGCCGATTTCCGCTGGCTTCTTCCTGCACTATATGCCTATATCGTACAATCCTAAGATTAGAGTAAATAGACAGACAGCCTTATAAAGCACCGACATAAAGGCAGCTGAATATACAGTAGTATGGGGAATAAATTACTGCCACAATAAAATTATATTCTTGGATCATTTGGCAAATACCCCCCCCTCGCACAAGCACTTGTGCGAGTGGGGTAGGCTTTGTAAATTTGACGATATGAACAGCACTGTAATTATCCATACCGAAAACAAGGAACAAGAAAACGCCCTGAAGCCTTTTGCCAAAGCACTCAACATGAAGTTTGAAGTGGCCAAAGAAGGCCCCTACGATCCTGAGTTTATCGCTAAAAATGAGGAAAGCCGGGTAAACAAAGCGTACTGGAAAAAATGAAGATGATCGAGCAACTGGAAGAAGAAGACCGGCAGGCTATTTTCCGCATCATTGACAGTATGCTCACCAAATACAAGTTCAAAGATTTCTTTAACAAAAACGTGGCTGCCCTATGAAAGTAACTTTAGACATCAACGACAGCAAGGCCGCTGCTTTTCTCAACTTTGTGAAAAGCCTGGACTTTATCCGTATTCAGAGCAA
>CAZQVB010000038.1:927-38901 GCA_964596645.1 uncultured Roseivirgaceae bacterium | reverse complement strand
GCGCGGGTGTTTCGTCAGTTTCGGAGCGACATGACGCGGCCCCACGGCCCGTGGAGTGAAATGCGGCAAGCCGGCGTTGTGGGGTTGAAGACTTTTTGAAGCATTAGACAGTTAAGAGGTAAGAACCTGACACAGATTCCTGAACTTTATTACCTACAGCAACTTTCTGAATGGGTCGACTTGGAACAGTGCCTTACAAAAGAGGCAAAACAGACCACCGGCCTTTTGGAAAACCCCAATATTTCGACCGCTCCTGCGTATAGAGAATATGTAATTGGGCGGGTGCCGATGTGAGAAATTGGGAGATTTTGTATTCAACAGAAATATGGCCTTGCGCTAACTTTCGAAAAATTCAAAAACAGCAATGAAAACCTTATTTGTATTATTAATACTGGCCGTGATGACCGGCCGGGAAACGCCGGAACTGAACCAAAAGGTGTTGGATTATGTGCAGACAGTGATGGGAAAGAAGGTAGACCGGGGCGAATGCTGGGATCTGGCTGCCGCAGCCCTCAAACATGCCGGTGCCCACCTAGACCTCAGCTCGCAAAAAACCATTTATGACTTTGGCCAATTGATAGATCCAAAGCGGGAAGCCGTATATGCGGGCGACATTGTTCAGTTCGAAAATGTGACCGTAGAATATGCCGACGGCAACACCATTACCACAGAGACAATGGGCCATCATACGGCCATCATTTATGCGGTATTGGGCGATGGCGACTTTCAGCTTGCGCATCAAAACACCAGTTTTTCCGGCCGAAAAGTAGGTGTAAGCAACTTCAAACTGAATAATGTGAAAAAGGGCAAAGTGAAGATTTACCGGCCTGAGAAAAAATAACATTGATCGATTGATCACTTCACCACCTGATGCCTGGCTATAAAGTCGGGATCGATCACTATACCGGCACCGGGCCCTGTGGGCACATTGACTGTACCGCCGTGGCTTTGCAGATCAGATGTGGCGCATTCCAGCGGCAGCTCGTTATTAAAACCTTTGAACTCATGGTATGGTCCGGCATTGGGCACCGCCGATACAAAGTGCATCATGTACAGATAGCCAAGGCCGGAACCGGAGATGTGTGGCGTACAGGGCAATCCTTTGGTGGCTGCCATACGCGCCACACGCATTGAGCGGATCATCCCTCCAAAGTAGAAAATATCGGGCTGTACCACCTGCAGTACGTCATTGCCGACAAGCCAGCGAAAGCCATGCATACTCGGCTCCTGCTCTCCACCGGCTATGGGTATGGTTAAGGCATCAGCCACTGTTCTGGTTTCTTCGTACCAGTCAAACGGTACAGGCTCTTCATAGAAGTTGAATGCCTGCTCCTCCATCAGCTTGCCTATGCGTATGGCCTCATCGGGTGTGTAGGAGCCATTGGAGTCTGCATAGATCACCATATCGTCTCCAAAAGTTTTGCGCACGAGCGGTATGAGTTTTTCTGAGCGACCAGCCGGATAGTCAATATTGTTGCTCATCCTCCCGCCTACCTTAAATTTAAGTGCGCGCGCCTGACTTTCTTCCACTTCCTTTTTTATAAGCGCTATCGATTCCTCAGCACTTTTCCCCCGGTAGTTGTTGGCCTGATATACTGAAATCTGAGGATGGTGCACTTCGCCAATAATTTCCCCGATGGGTTTGCCAGCCAATTGTCCCAACAGATCGAGCATGGCAAATTCTATGGTGGCCAGCGGCACCCATAGGGCCAGGTTTTGTAGCTTATAGTTGCTGCTGTGCACATACACATCGTCCAGTAGCTGCTCCAGTTGCCGCGCGTCTTTACCAATGAAAAAAGACTGCAACCTGTCGGTAAAAATGGGGTACAGTTGCTTCATCTGCATATTGTTGCTCACCGACCACCCCTCTGCCCCGTCGGTGGAGCGCACGCGGCACAGGAAATTGTCACCGTACCGCAGCAATTCCAGCGTTTCTACCACCACAGGATCGGGAAACAAAGATTTTTTTAGGACAGGTTCAGCAAGCGCCTTATCTAAAAGCACATATCGATCATCAACAGGGCCGGAGGCATGCGCCTTATATCCTGTCTGTAGCAACCCACCACCCACGGCGGCGATGGATGCCTTTTTCATAAATGTGCGTCTGTTTGGCATCGGATTTTTTACGTTGGTTGATACTGTGATGACCGCTCTAATTAATGTATGCCCTTCATCATCCTACTCAGGAATGGCGACAAGATCAAAAGAATTAATGATGCACCGATGGCCTCGGCAGCTATAAACGGATAGAGCTCGAAGTCGTAATCTTCCAGTATCGACTCTAATGTGCCGGCCAGGTAATTGCCCAACGCAATGCTGCCCATCCAGAGGCCCATCATAGCCGATACGATCTTGGGTGGCGACAGCTTGGTGATCATAGAAAGGCCAACGGGCGACAGGCACAACTCCCCTGCCGTATGCAGAAAATAAACGCCCACAAGCCACATCGGGCTCACGAGCAAGCCGGTATCGGCCCTGTTTTGTGCGAAGGTCATCACCACAAAACCCAGCCCCATAAGCAACAGGCCCAGACTGAATTTGTAAGGCGTACGCGGATTTTGGCCGCGCTCAGCCAGCGCTATCCACATCATGGAAAACAGCGGTGCAAGCATCACAATAAAAATGGCATTGATGGACTGAAACCAGGTGGTGGGCACTGTCCAGCCGAAAACCAGGCGATTGGTATTTTCTTCAGCAAACAAGTTGAAAGTACCCCCCGCCTGCTCGAATCCTGACCAGAAGATAACGTTGAAAACTGCCAGCACCACAATCACAAATACCCGGCTCCACTGTGTGGGGCCAGAAGTGCCTTTGAATATGCTGAAAAGCAGGTACAGCGCACTGGCGACGGCAGCCGTATATATCACGATGTTCAGCGTGCTTTCGCTTACTATGTCTATGAGCTTAATGATGCCCGCCACCAGTACCAGATTGGCCACGGTGTACAGCAATATCTCCATCCAATCTTTGGCGATGAGCGAAAGCTGGCCCACCGGTCTGTTGGGGGGAAGACCCACATCATTCAGTGTAGAGCGGCGGGCGTAGAACCACACGAGGCCTATGACCATGCCAATACCTGCTGAGATGTAGCCATAGTGCCAGCCCACCTTCTCGCCAAGCCCGCCGGCTACGAATGGTGAAAGAAACGCACCTAAGTTGATGCCCATATAAAAAATGGTGAAGGCTGAATCTTTGCGCGGATCGTCCGTTTCGTACAGCCCGCCCACAATGGTGGAAATATTGGGTTTGAAAAAGCCATTGCCCATGATCAGAAAGCCCAGCCCGCAATACAGCAGAAACTGGCGCATATCCTGGTCGTTGCCGACATCGTACGATACGCTGGCTGCCAGAGCAAACTGGCCAATGGCCATCACCAGGCCACCGATATAGATGGCCTTGCGCTGGCCAAGGAACTTATCGGCCAGCAAGCCGCCAAGTATTGGGGTGAGATACACCAAGCCGGTGAAGATGGCATAAATCTCCAGGGCCTCTGCCCGTTCCATGCCGAAACCACCTTCTGTAAATGCCGCCGTGAGGTACAGCACCAGCAGGGCACGCATGCCGTAATAGCTAAATCGCTCCCAAAACTCTGTAGCAAAAAGGGTATATAATCCACCCGGATGCCCTGTCTTTTTTACTTCCATGTGTGCGTATTGTCTTAGTAATTTGTAATAATGGCAGCGAATAAGAAGTACTTCGCAGCAGCCATATACTTCATTTGATTGAAAAAATATAAAGCAGAAAAAAGGGAATCAAAATGCGTTCGCTTAAATCTGCCTGTAAAGATTGTGATTTGAGCATTAACCTACAAGCACCGTTAAAAAATCTCAATTACTGATGCTTAAGGGTAATTTAACGATCGGCGATCAACGCAGACAACCGCTGCATCACCCTGCATAAGCGGCCTGCAATTGCTATCTTTGCCGTTTTCCAGAAAAAGATGTAGCAATGGCTTTGAAAACAGTGGTATATGTGCGGGCGGTAGACAACCTGGGCGATGCGCGCTACTGCGCAGGCATGGGCGTAGATATGATCGGCTTCAACCTTAACCCCGGCGACACCAAACACCTCAGCCTACAGCAGGCAGAAGAGATTGCCGGTTGGCTGTCGGGTGTAGCCCTGGTGGGCGACTTTGGCGCTTCAGAGCCTGTACCCATGCAAAAGCAATTCGATTACCTGGAGTTTTCCCGGCCCGAGTTGGTGCATGAGTTTGCCAAACTGCACGTGCCGCTTATTCTGCATCTTTCATTGACGGAGCATCAAACGGTGGAAAGCATAGTCGAAGCCTGCCAATATTGCCGGGAACACATCACTCACCTGATCATTAGCAGCGAGGTGCCTTTGGATGATCGCACACTGGAACAAATAAAAGAAGTAGCCTCCACCATCAAGACCCTGCTGGCTTTCCCTATGGCGCCGCAAGCCGTGGAGCACATACTGGAGCGCACCGGTGCAGCAGGCGTAGTGCTAAAAGGTGGCAACGAGATACGGCCCGGCTACAACAACTATGACGAACTGGCCGACATGCTGGAGGCACTGGAAGTGGATGAATTTGCCGACTAAGCTGTAAAGCAAAAGCGCAGGTACTTGATGTCGTGGCCCAATTTGGAAAACTGCCTTTCGTAGCGCGTTCGAATGCCGTAGTGCTCAGCCAGCATCTCCGAATGATACAGGTCGTGCGTGAACGCCAATTGATCGATGTCTTGCCGTTCTGCCAGCGTTTCAAGGGTGTAGTCAAACAGCGGCGTGTTGTCGGTTTTAAAGTGCACGCTGCCGCCCTGCTTCAACAGGGTTTTGTACATATCGAGGTAGCGGGGGCTGGTAAGCCGGCGCTTTTCATCCCTCTGCCGGGGTCGCGGATCCGGGAAGGTGATCCACAAACGATCAATTTCATGCATTGAAAAGAAACGGTCGAGCAGGGCGATCTCTGCTCGAAGAAAAGCCACATTGGTCAGGTTCTGATCATTGGCGCACATCATTCCTTTCCAAATGCGGGCTCCTTTCACATCGACGCCCACGAAGTTCTTTTCCGGAAAGATGGCAGCCAGTCCGGTGGTATATTCACCGCGTCCACAGGCCAGCTCCACCACCAGGTCGTTGTCGTTCTGAAATTGTACCTCCTTCCACTGCCCCTTTATGGTTTCATAAAGCGGCTTGCCGGGTTCCAGCACAATAGGACTTTCAAAATTTTCTTTAAAACGCTTGAGTTTAGTTCTCACCTCTACAAATCATCAATATCGGCAACCACAAAGGTGCTGCCTCCTATAAATACTACATCGTCTGCATTTGCCCGTGTCAGGGCCGCCTTCAGTGCCTCATTTACATCGGGCAACACACTACCTTCGAGACCGTGGCGCCCGGCCATTAGCGCCAGCTCTTCGGCCGGCAGTGCGCGCGGAATGCTGGCTTCGCAAAAATAGTAAGTCGCCGATTTGGGCAACAGCGACAATATTTGACCATGATCCTTACCCTTTACCATTCCCCAAATTATATGAATGCAACGCATCTTAAGCGCCATGAGCTGACGCATCACTTCGCCCACGCCATCGGCATTGTGGGCGGTATCGCAGAGCACTACCGGACTTTCTCTCAGCAATTGCCACCGGCCCTTTAGCCCGGTGCTTTTCTTTACAGCCTTCAGCCCCTGAGCTATGGCGTGCTCGCCAATGTTGATCCCAAGGTTTTGCAACGACTCGATGGCCGTAAAAATACCGGGCAGGTTGCGCGCCTGGTATTGGCCGCCGAGGTCGGTGACGAAAGCCGCCTCCTTGCCGGTGCGCACGTTGAGCATTTTAAAATGTGTGGTGAGAAAGCCAGGCTCTAGTTTCCGGCATTGAAAAATGTGGTTTGCCAAATACAATGGAGCTTCTTCTTCTACCGCCCGAAGCGTAAATACCGGCAGCGTCTCCGCATGTTCTTCTGAAATGACTACAGGCACCTGGTGCTTTATGATCCCCGCTTTTTCAAAGGCTATTTCAGCGAGTGTTTCCCCCAGCATATCGGTATGGTCATAGCCAATGCTTGTAATGATACTGAGTATTGGACGTATGATATTGGTACTGTCAAACCGACCACCCAGCCCTACCTCTATTACAGCAAAATCGACCTTTTGCTGCGCGAAATAGTCGAAAGCCATGGCTACCGTCAACTCGAAAAATGATGGTTGTATTTCATTAATGTGTGCCCGCATTCTTTCGACAAAGTCTACCACAAACGCCTCTTCCACTTCGGCGCCATCGATGCGTATGCGCTCAGTAAAGCTTTTGAGATGTGGCGATGTGTACAGGCCGGTTTTATACCCTGCATGCTGCAATACCGAAGCCAGTGTATGTGCCGTGCTGCCCTTGCCGTTGGTGCCGGCGATGTGGATGCACTGCAATTGCTGCTGCGGATTGCCCAGTAGTTTGCAAAGGGCTATGGTGTTGCTCAGATCTTTTTTAAACGCCGTGCTCCCGACGCGCTGGTACATGGGCAGCAAGCCATAAAGATAGTCCAGCGTCTGCTGAAAGCTCATAGGTACTGACTATTTGGAGCGGATGAGGAATGTGATTTTGCCAACAGACACCGGCGGAATGGAGGTGCTGGAGGTAGGCGTAAAAGTGAGTGTATACACTTCGCGCCGGTATATCTGCTCCACTGCAGGGCTCACGGTGGTCTCCAGGGTGCGTACACCTACAATCTCGCCCAGGTCGTTCACCTTTATTTCAAAAACTATCCTGCCGCTTTCACTTGATGTATCGTTAGGCCGGGGGATTTTATCCCAGGCCCATCCGGCCAGTTCCAGTTGAGGGCCACCCTGCCCCCCGCCAGGTTTGCCATAGAGTGCGCGCTGGTCTACGGCACCTTCAGGATTGCCCGCATCGCCAGCTTTATTGGTTTGGTTTCCCTGACTCGATGCCGAGGGATACAGAGCCTTTGTGTCTACCTTCTTTTCTTCTACACGTGGTTTTTCGGCCGGCTTAGTCGTTTCTGTGGCAGGCTTGGGCACTGACTTAGGCTTCGACTCTTCCGGCTTCACTACCTTTTTTGCTTCCGACTTTTCTACAGGCACCGGCGAAGATGCGTCATCAAAATCGGGCAGTTGGTCGGGTTCATCGCTCTGCTCTACCACTTCTTCCACCGGTTCTACTGGTGCCGGCTCTGCTGTTTCCTGCACCGGGGCTGGCGTTTCTACGGACTCCACTGCTTCTGCTGGTGGCTGTTCCGGTTGTTCCAGTCCGCTGCCTGCCGGATCGATGCCAAAGTTCAGCTCTATACCATATTCCGGATGGGGCGGGAAAGGCTCCTTCCAGGCAACCAGAAAAATAAACAGAAGTATAAGTGCCGTGTGAAGTCCGAGAGATACGGCCCATGCGGTGGTCTTTTCCTTACGGCGGTTATCCGGATTCATATCAACAGCTATTAACCTTGAGGCTTTGTGGCTACCGTTACTTTGGCTTTCAATGCAGTGGCAATGCCAGCGACCCGTACCAAATGCTCCACGGGCACAGACTTATCGACATGCAGCACCACCACACCCTCTTGGCCCTGCAAAGCTTTTTCCAATTCCATCTCTACACGGTCGCTCGCTACACGCTTGTCGTTCACATAAAAGCGCAGGTCTGGCGTAATGGTCACACTTACTTTTTGAAGCACGATATTGCTCCCTTTGCTGCTCGGCAGGCTCACCGGCAAGCCCGATGGTGTGATGAATGTGGAAGTAAGCATAAAGAATATCAACAACAGAAAGATGATGTCTGTCATCGACGACATGCTAAACCCTGTATCTACTTTGTGCTTGGACTGTAAACCCATATGCTTCTGTACTAACGAGGCTCTTGCAGCAGATCAATAAAATCGATGGAGGTATACTCCATATTGTGTACCACCTTCTGTACGCGTGTCACCAGGTAGTTGTAGCCCAGATAGGCGATGATGCCTACAAATAAACCTGCTGCCGTTGTGATCATCGCCTCATATATACCGCCAGAAAGCAGCTTGGGGCTTACGGCTCCTTCTTCCTGTGCTATAGCGATAAAGGCCTGTATCATTCCTGTGACAGTGCCCAAAAACCCGAGCATAGGCGCAGCGCCCGATATGGTGGCCAGTAGAGAAAGATTCTTCTCCAACCGGTATATCTCAATCTTTCCTACATTTTCTATGGACACTTCAATATTTTTTAGCGGGCTGCCAATGCGGGAAACGCCTTTTTCTATCATTCGGGCAATGGGGGAGCTGCTTTGTGCGCTGAGTACTTTGGCGCCGTTGATGTCGCCGGAAGCCACCAGTCTTTTTATGTTGTCCATAAAACCTTCGGGCGTCTTGGCGGCCTGCCGTATGGTCATGATGCGCTCCACAAACACATACACCGCCACTATAGACAAAATGAAAATGGGGATCATCATGAACCCCCCTTTGATCAAAAGATCGATAATGGCGAGTGATTCACGTTCTCCACCCACCGCGAGCGTATCGGCCGGCAGGGTAGAAATTTGCAACAAAAAATGTATCATAGATTATTTAATACCTCATTACCCAAACACCCTCACCATATTCCGACTTCATGCGTTCGGCTTCCAACGCAGCATCATTGAGCGACGCAAAATCGGCAACGGCAAAGCGGTAAAATTTAGCATCGCCCCGGGGAGCCAGTATGGTGCTGCCCACGCCTTTTTTAGAAAGTTTCTTGCCATAATCCATCGCCAGGTCGTCGTCTACAAAGCTGGCTACCACGACGTAGTAACGGTTGGTGGGGCTGGATATTTGAGTGATTTCACCACTGGTAGTCGTCTGTGGCGGTGGTGTGGGTTCTACCTCCTGCTCAGGTTCTTCTACAGGTTCTTGCACAAGCGGTTGCTCCTGAGCGGGGGGGGTATAGGCCGGCACTTCTTCAGTTTCCTGATTGAGCCACCAAAAGATGCCCACGCCTATGGCTATAAGCAGTACAATGCCCAAAATGATCCAGACGGCCGCCGAACCTTTCTTTTCTTCTTCGTACTCGGAGCCCGGGTACACATCGTTGTTTTCTTCTTCGTATTTGTAGGTATCTGTGGTGCCATATTGACTCTCCGCGGCAGGCTCGTCACTGCTATAGGCATATGGGTCGGAGTAGCTGCTTTCCTGTTTTTTATCTTCCCAGCTATCGCTGTAAGGCTTACCCAGCGAATCGGAATCGGAGTTGTAATCGTAATCCTGTGTGCTGCTGCCTTCCTCTTTATCCATATCTGGCAATCCGAAATCGTCGGATTCGTACTCGTTGCCTTCGCGCTTTTTATCGTCGTCGTATTTGTTGTAGTCGTTGCCTTCCATGGGGTTGTAGATTAATAGAAAAAATAACGAATGGTTAAAACCTGATCCTCAATGTGATAAATGTAAATCAAATTAAATACCGGCACAAAACGCAATATTAATTGTTTTTAACAATTGAGAAAACTGTAACAATAAAATAAGGTACACGATACCGGCGACTGAGGCAACTTTCCTTTTATTCTTCCTGCAGCTGTATTGAGGCTGAATTAATGCAAAACCTGAGGCCTGATGGCTTGGGCCCATCCGGAAATACGTGACCCAGGTGTGCATCACAGACATTGCACATTACCTCCACGCGTGTCATGCCATAGCTCGTATCTTTCTCATACTTTATGGCATCTTCTGAAGCCGGCTCCGTGAAGCTTGGCCAGCCGGAGGATGACTCAAACTTCAGCGCAGAGTCAAAAAGTAACGAATGGCAGCAAACACAGTGATACCTGCCGGGCTCGTGTGCTTCACAATACTGACCCGTAAAAGCCCGCTCTGTACCCTTCTGCCGTGTAATGCGATACTGCTCGGGCGTTAATTGTGTCTTCCATTCATCATCTGTTTTTTCTACCCTCCTGCCGGGCGCCGGGCTGCCGTGATTGGCATAGCTCATCACTTTGTTCCAATTCATTTGATCAACTTTTTATTATTCAAGGGGTTTGAAGCTATACGCTCCGCCATTGCATCCAACTATACTTGCAAGTGCAGCACAGGTGGTTTTGTTTTATTTTTTACTTCTATTATTGCTAAAGCAGCCTTTATACAACAGTAGCCGATTTGCATATCAGTGATATAAAATAAACAAATACAAGCCTGGTGGTAGTTTATTAATGTAAAACAAAAAAAGTATACACTATGAGCCTCAAACTGAAGCATAGCGAAGATTTTTCCACAGGACTGAAAAGGATACTTGTTTCTGAAGGCCAGAAATGCATTGATCTTTTAGAAAAAAATACACCAGCCAAGCGGCATGAAACCGTACACGAACTGCGCAAGTCATTCAAAAAATCGCGGGCGGTGCTTAGGCTGGTGCGCGGCCAGGCCGATTTTTACAAAGAAGAAAATAGATTTTATCGCGACCTGGGCCGAACCATATCCGAAGTACGCGACGCCACTTCTATGATTGAAGCACTCGATACGCTCATTGAGCAGTACGATGACCAGTTGTACAATCATACTTTTCAGACGCTAAAACGAGGCCTTGTAGACTATCGGGAAGAACTGTCGCGACTGGTGTTCGACCAGGAAGATCGCCTAAAGCACATCGAAGAGTCGCTACGCCAAAAGTTGGAAGAAATTCCGGGATGGCGCCTGGAAGTGGACAGCTTCAAGCACATCGTACCGGGTATGGAGAAAACCTACGCACGAGGATATCACGGTCTGGCAAAAGCCGGTAAGAAATCTAAAGATGAAAACCTGCATGAATGGCGCAAACGGGCCAAATACCTGCGCTATCACTTTAAAATATTGGACAGGTTATGGCCTGCCATGCTCGATACACTTGAAGATGAACTGCACGACATCACCGACTACCTGGGCATGGCACACGACCTTGAAATTTTAGAGCAAACCATCTTGGATGAGCGTATTCCATTTAAAAATGACGAATCGGCGACGCTCTTTTTTGCACTGTTGCACGAGCAAAAGAATGCTTTACAAAAGAGAGCACTCATGCGTGGACAGAAGGTTTTTGTCGACGATCCAGACGAATTTGTGCGTAAAATGGGCTTGTACTGGAAGTTGCACAAGCAAAAGCTTGAAAATGCTGCAGCTTCGTAAGGGGTTGCTTTTCAGTGGCATGAATACACGCAGCGCTAACTGCCCGGCAGCAATCACGCTCTATTTGCCCAGTTCGTCGATCCGGCGCTGCAGCTCTGCGGCTTGCATCATTTTGTCGTCACTGGCCTTCCTGTTGCTATGCGAAAGCTTGTAAGACTCTTCAAGTAGCTTTTTGTGCTTGCTGATCAATTTTTCCCGCTCTGACTTAGGTTTGAATAATCCGAACATACTGTTATTTTTTTGCCTACAAACAGCCGGTGTAGCCGGGTGGTTTTCAAATACAGCATAAAAATATGACCCACGCTCAGCTCGGTGCGATGCCGGTATTACTCGTGGTATTGAATTCATTACAATAGTGGCCATTGATATACACCGCACCGCACTGCGGCCTGAAGAATATATCTCGACCTATTGCGCCACATCAATTTGTTTTCTTACATAGGAAACTACACCCTGCAGCACCCCCGTGGCAATAAGAAAGAATGAGTTCTTAAATTAGAGTCAGAACTAATTTTTTAGAACGATGTCAAAAGAAAAACTCAACATCCTTATTCAACTCGCAACCATCGACAGAAACTTCGCCTCTAAAGAGCGCAAACTCATCGATGTGGTGGCAAAGGCCAATGGCGTATCAGAGTCTGAAGTAGAACAAATGCTGAACAACCCTGAGCCCATTCCCCATTTGGACGCGCTGACAGAAGACGAGCGCTTCGAGTACTTATATCTGGTGATCCAGTTGATGAAAATAGACGGACAGGTATTCAAATCTGAAATCGTCTTTTGTGAAGACATTGCCCAGAAACTCGGCTTCAAGCGCAAAGTGGTTTCCGAGCTTTCAAAAAACATTTATAGCGACCCGAGCATTACGGCCGATCGCGATATGCTGCGCCACAGAGCCACCAAGCTTCGCGCAGTATAGCTCCACGAGTTCTGTAGTTTTAGTGAATCAAAAAAGGTTTGGGAAGTAAGCATCTCAAACCTTTTTTCTTTTCCGGCTGCTCAGATGGTATATGCCATTTTTCCGTCAAACATTACCCGGCTATGATTTTCTGACATGCCTGCTCCTGACGGTTGAAAAAGTCAAGAATTGATCAAACTTTCAATTTCATCGGGGTCAATCGGAATGGTACTCATCAGGTCTTCAAAGCCACCCTCCCTGATTACTATGTCATTTTCCAGCCTTATACCCAGGCCCTCTTCGCGAATGTATATACCCGGCTCTACCGTAAACACCATGCCCGGCTCTATAGCCCGGTGCAAGAGGCCGTAATCGTGCACATCGATGCCCAGGTGGTGCGATGTGCCGTGCATAAAGTATTTTTTGTATGCAGGCCATTCGGGGTCTTGTCCGGCAATATCCTCTTTAGTGAGCAGGCCCAGCTGCATCAACTCTTCTTCGGTGATCTTGCCCACCTGCTTGTGGTATTCAGGAATGGTGACGCCTGGTTTCAACAATTGCATGGCCTCTCGCTGTATACGCCACACCGCCTCATATACTTCACGCTGACGCCTGGTATAGCGGCCGCTTACCGGCACCGCCCTGGAGAGGTCGCCGTTGTAGTGCGCATACTGTGCCCCTACATCAAACAATATGCAATCGCCATCTTTGCATACATCGTTATTTTGCACATAGTGAAGCACACAGGCATTGGCACCTGATGCCACAATGGGTTCAAAGCCAAAGCCGGTAGCCCGGTTTATGAGGAATTCATGTATAAATTCCGCTTCTATCTCATATTCCGCTACGCCCGGCTTCACGAATTTCAAGACCCTCCTAAATCCCTTTTCCGTAATGTCTATGGCTTTGCGCAGCAGGTCTATCTCCTGCTCAGACTTTACGGCGCGCAGGTGGTGCATCACAGGCTGCAGGCGTTCATACTTATGCAGGGGAAACTGCTTACGGCACCAGGTGACAAACCGCATGTCGCGTGTTTCTACCGGCGAAGCGGCCCGCAGGTGTTCGTTGGTATTCAGGTATATGTGTTCGGCCTGATGTGCCAGCGCCCGAAAAATACGCTCGAAGTCTTTCAGCCAATATACAGTGCGCACGCCAGAGGCTTCATGCGCCTCATCTTTAGTGTATTTATGCCCTTCCCACACGGCTATTTCATCATTCGTTTCGCGCAAAAACAGTATTTCCCTGTGCTTCTCCTCTATCGCGTCGGGGTATACCACCAGTATGGATTCTTCCTGATCTATGCCTGAGAGGTAAATGATATCGCTGTGTTGCCGGAAGGGCAATGTGCCATCGGCGCTGCTGGGCATCACATCGTTCGAATTGAAAACCGCAATGCTGTTTGGCTTCAGGTGTTCTGTCAGCTTACTTCTGTTCAATACAAAAAGCGACGAATCAATGGGGATATATTTCATGCAGATCAATCTTTAAAGTTGAACAACCGGCGGTATTTGCGCCGTAAAGTCTGGCTGCCAAAGATAAAAAGGTAAATAGACAATTGTGGGGCAGGGCAGCGTAAAATACCCGCTTCCGAAGCGCATTGACGGAAGTAGCAGGTTAATGTGATTTGATGGTTCAGCCGTTATATTTGCACCCATGGAAGCGAAGGGAACAAGAGACTATGAGTTGCATGTGCTGAAAAACGGTATACGCGTGGTACACAAGCAGGTAAGCCACAGCAAGGTGGCGCATTGCGGCTTTGTGCTGGGCATAGGCAGCAGAGATGAGCAGGGTGGTGAGGAAGGTATAGCGCACTTTTGGGAACATATGGCATTTAAAGGCACCAAAAGACGTCGATCATTTCATATTCTCAACCGCCTCGATTCGCTTGGTGGCGAACTGAACGCCTTCACCACCAAGGAGAAAATTTGCTTCTACGCATCTGTGCTCAGCGAGCACTTCGAGAAAGCGTTCGACCTGCTCACCGACATCACGTTTCACTCTGTTTTTCCTGAGCCACAAATTGAGCGGGAGCGCAACGTGATACTCGAAGAAATGGCCATGTATCAGGACAATCCTGAAGATGCCATTCAGGATGAATTCGATCATATCTTGTTTCCCCACCATCCGCTGGGGCACAACATATTGGGCACCAGGCATACCGTGGGCTCCTTCAGGCGTCATCATTTTGAAGCATTCCTGCGCAAAAATCTGAACACCAACAAGATCATATTCTCTTCGGTGAGCAATCTGCCGATGAAAAAGGTGGTACGGCTGGCAGAGAAGTTTCTTTCAGATATACCTGCTTTGGAACCTGCAACGGCTCGTGAACCCTTTGGCAACTATGTACCCACCACCAAAGTCATTAAAAAGCCAATCGTGCAGGGTCATGCCGCTTTTGGTCTGCCTGCATACGCACTCACCGATCCCAGGCGGATTCCGTTTTTTCTTTTGTCCAATATTCTAGGCGGGCCATCCATGAATAGCCGGCTCAACCTGGGCCTGAGGGAGAAATTTGGGCTGGTCTACTCCATCGACGCCACCTATTCTGTGTTCAGCGATACAGGCATGTTTACGATATCATTTGCAAGTGAAAAGAATCAGCTTCACCGCTGCGTAGACTTAGTGATACGCGAGCTGAAGCGGTTCAGACAACAACCTATGAGCGAGTTGCAATTGCATAAAGCAAAAGAGCAGCTCATCGGGCAAATGGCCATGGGAGAAGAAAACAATATAAGCCTGATGCTGATTCTCGGGAAAAGCACCCTCGACCTGAACCGGGTTGACAGCTTTGAAGCGGTCAGTGAAAAGATCAGACAAATAACGGCCATGCAACTGCAGGATGTGGCCAATGAAATGTTTGACGAAAGCCAGTACAGTTATTTGTACTACAAGCCAACGGCATAGCACAGCGATGGATCAAAGTAAGCTTGAGCAATATATTGGTGCCCATACCTCCGAAGCTTCAGCCCTGCTGCAGTCGGTAGAAAGGGAAACACACCTAAAAACACTGATGCCACGCATGCTGTCCGGGCAGGTGCAGGGGCGATTTTTGTCTATGGTTGCGCACATGATCCGGCCGGCGAAGGTTTTGGAAATAGGCACATTTACCGGCTATGGCACTCTGTGCCTGGCAGAGGGACTAGCGCCTCAGGGGATTATTCATACCATAGAAGTGAATCCGGAAATGGAAAATGCCAACCGGCGCATATTTGACAAAGCCGGTATTGCCCGGAGTGTCATTATGCACACCGGCAATGCCTTGCACATAATTCCAAACCTGGAAGATCGTTTTGACCTTGTTTTTCTCGATGCCGACAAGATCAATTATCCGAAATACTATCCGGAAATTATGGCCAAACTGAAATTTGGCGGCTTTCTGCTGGTAGACAATGTGCTGTGGAGTGGCAAGGTAACCGCCGATGCGTGCTTGCACGATAAAGACACCAGGGCCATTGCAGAATTTAACGATATGGTACAGAAAGATGTGCACGTGGAAAATGTGCTCATACCCCTGAGAGATGGATTGATGCTGATAAGAAAAATCGGATGAAGAAACTTTTTACGCTTGGCTTATTGCTGCTGGCCCAGTGGCCGCTGCTGGCCCAGGTACCCCAGGTGCCCGCTACCATGCAATTTGCCGATCTCAAGCTGGAGATTAAAGAAGGCGCACGCCGGCAAATACAGGCCGATGTAGACGCTCTGCATCGCAATCGCAGCTATTTCGATAGAAAACTAGCCAAGGTAGATCTGTATTTCCCAATCATAGAGCGGGTGTTTCGCGAAGAAAACCTGCCCGATGATTTTAAGTATTTGGTGATACAGGAAAGTGCTCTTGTGCCCGATGCCGTGTCATCCTCCAACGCCATAGGTTTCTGGCAATTTAAAGTGCCCGCAGCCGAGGAAGTAGGTCTGCGCATAGACCGCCAGATAGATGAGCGCATGAATATTGTATCGGCGACAAGGGGAGCTGCCCGGTATCTCAAAAAGAACAATTCGTTGTTCGACAACTGGCTGCATGCCTTGCTGGCTTATAACATGGGCCCCGGTGGGGCCAATAAAGAAGTAGGCACCAGGCACAATGGCGCCCGAAAGATGGTGATCGACGGCAGTACGCACTGGTACATCAAAAAATTTCTGGCGCACAAAGTGGCGTTCGAATATGAAATAGGCAGAAACTTCGACAGCGGTATGCAACTGCAGGAATACACGCATGGCGCAGATAAAACACTGGAAGAAATAGCGCAAGAACTTGGTACCGACCACTCCACCGTTTTGGAATATAACAAATGGCTACGCAAAGGCCGTATTCCCTCCGATCGCACTTACACCGTGGTGATACCCGTGGCACAGCCTGCACTTATTGCCCAAAAGGAAGTGGAACAAAAACAACCCCCGGCCAATGAGTCTAAAAACAAATGGTCGGTCTTTTCGTACCGGGGCATCTCCACACGCGACTACGACTTTGGCACCAGCAGCAAGTATCCACAGGTGAAAGACCGTAATACGCACCTTCCCACAAAGATAAATGGCATACCGGGCGTAATGGCACAGACCGGCGACACGCCTAAGCTGTTGGCAGAGCTTGGCGGCATTTCCATACAAAAACTGGAGAAGTACAACGATATGACCAGCGGAGCCAAAGTAGCCACGGATCATCCTTACTACTTCAAAAGAAAAAAAAATAAGGCCAGCATACATTTTCATGTGGTGCAGCCCAATGAAAGCATGTGGGGCATTGCTCAGAAGTACGGGCTGAAACTGAAAAAGCTAAGGATGAAAAACAGGATGGGCGAGCAGGAAAAAGCAGAGGCAGGCCGCGTGCTCTGGCTGCGATTTATCCGGCCGGCCGATATACCGGTAGAATATCAAAAAACCCAAGCGCCGGCACCAGCAGCCAAACCTGTGCCTGTAGATAAGAAGCAGCTCATACAAAGCAGTGGACAGCCATCTGTTCAAAAACCGGCTCAAGAAGAAGAACCGTTTTTTGAATTTGAAGAAAGTGCCGGCCAGAGCGCGCCACAGCCAAGCCATGAAGACGACATCAAAAGTTTTAGAGAACTTACACCTGCCATACAAAAGGAAACCAAAGCACTAAATGAAGGTGCAGGAAATGCCATAAACAGCGGCAAGCCAACGCATCACTCCGTAGCCACCAGTGAAACCCTTTACGGTATAGCGCAGCAATATTCAGTATCCGTGCAAGACCTGGAGCGTTGGAATCCGGGCATTCAGCACGCACCACTCAAGGTGGGTCAGGCAGTGAAGATCTTCTCGCCCGAACACGAAAACGGCGCAGCTTTGGAGCCAATGCACGACATCTCTTCCGGGCAATATGCCGTGCATGTGGTGCAACCTGGCGAAACGCTCTACGGCATTGCCCGCATGCACGATGTGAGCATTAAGGAGATTATGGAGTGGAATGGCAAGGCAGATTTTACGATCAAGACAGGCGAATCCCTGCGCATTAAGAATAAATAATTCAATTATATACTTAAATAGTACAATTTGCAGGGTGATTCTTTTAAATCGCACGGAAACATTACCTTGGCCCGCGCAGCCTGGTCAGCCTTATATATAAATATATATTTATATTTGATTTTTATCATTAGACGCCAATCGCAAGGCTTGATGTACTGGCGAAAGGCGTGTTGACAATAAATAGATCTAACTATCCTGAAGCAAAATGGCGGTAGATACGAACGTAATCGATTTGGTGATGCTGGTGGATGACAACGACACCGATAATTTTATCAGCCGTAGGATTATTGAAATCACAAATTTTGCAAAAGATGTAGAAATAAAGAATTCGGGCAAAAGTGCATTAGAATATCTTGAGGCCCACAAGGAAGATCCCACGCGTCTGCCCGATTATATTTTCCTCGATATCAATATGCCCATTGTAGATGGCTTCGTCTTTTTATATGAATTTGAAAAGTTCAGTCATCTGCTCAAAAACAAGTGCAAGGTGATCATACTCTCCAGCTCCGACAACAAGCGCGATATTGACAAGATTGTGAACAACGACAATGTGGTGAAATTTGTGACCAAACCCCTCACCGAAAGCGCACTGGACGAAATAAAAGCGCACATTTAACGGCGCATTACCGCGCTCAACCATTTTCTTTTCTAAAAAATTCCCTTTAGGGCAATTGTGGCTATTTTTGCCTTTCCAAAAAAATCCACGATTTACAATGCGCATTATCGGGTGCTTCCTTTTCCTGGCCATTGCCCTATTGATGTGCACAAGCGCCCATGGGCAAAACGGACGAATAGATACCCTGATCGTAAAATATGTGCCGCCGGCCGACACGATTAAATACTGGGATTTCGACGGCAACTACGCACTCACGCTGCAACATGTAGGCTTCCACGACTGGGCAAAAGGTGGAGAACCCAACGTAAACCTTGCTACAGCGCTGAACATACAAGCCAACTGGGCAAAATATGATCAGATTTTTGAAGGTCGCTTCGATGCCGGTTTTGGCTTTATGCATGAGCCGCAAAAAGAAAACACACTGCGCAAAAACGACGACTATTTCATTCTGATGGGCAGCTTCGCCCAAAATCTGATAGATAATTGGTACTTGGAAGGCGTGCTCGACTTTCGTTCTCAGTTTATAAAAGGATATAAATACGACAAAAACACCAACCAAAAGGTGCGCTATATTTCCAACTTTATGGCCCCTGCCTACCTGCGACCAGCCATCGGTCTCAGCTACAAAAAGAATAATTTCTCATTCTCAGGCTCACCTGTTTCCGGCAAGATCACCATCGTGGTGGTCGACTCGCTGCTGAAAGAATCTACCATTGGTGTGTCCGAACACCTAACCAGTGAGGCAGGTGTGAGCCTTTCTGTTTCAGACAAGCGCCGGCTGGTAAAAAACGTAGAATTGCGCTACAGCCTGCTGGCCTTTTCGGTGTACAATGATTTTTTCGACCAGTTTCCCGATCTGAACGGTGAGCTGTACCTGCGGTTTAAAGTCACAAAGTTCATAAGCTCGTTTTTCAACACACGCTTTATCTACGACACCAACGTACAGCTGAACAGAAAGGACGACCAGGGAAATCCCATCGAGGGTGATCTGTACGTGCCTTTTCAAATCAACTACACGCTCAATATTGGTTTTGCGGTAGACATATGGAAGGATGATAAATAGCCTGCCGGGCCAAATAAAAAATTCGTCACCAACATATAGTTGACTATATACCGTGCAAAAACTACCTTAGATGCCATAGCCATCTACACCACTACTATGGAAAATGCAGATAAAAAAAATGTGATCGATCAGATGCGAACAGAGTTGGAAGAAATAGAGGAACAACTCAGAAAAAGCGGACGAGAATTTCAAGGCCTTTACGAGCAAAAGAAGCATAGATTCGTAACTGTGCTTCAAGATTATGCCCAACTTCTGGAAAAATCGGGCAGTGAAAAGGCAAAGCAAGCCAAAGAAAAAATCACCGATATGCTGGACCTTCTGGAGTCTGACTATGACGTAAACTACGTCGACTATTCTGACGAGCCGCACAAGATCAGCCAGGCATTTGAAAAACTGGAAGACAAACTGAAGGAGCTGCGCGAAGAAGTGTCTGAAACGGGTCAGCGCATAGAGGCCGATGTGCAGCATGGCATCGATCGCTTTAAGATGGAGCTCGACATACAAAAGGCCCATTTTCGCGGTACCTCTGAGCGGGCAAAAAACGATTTCGATCTTTGGAAAGAAAAGCGCCTGCAGGATATAGACGAGATGAAGCACAAACTGGAGCAAAGGCGGGAAGAAGCCGGCAGTAAATTCGGATCGTTTTCAGAAGAAATCGCCGAATCATTCAGCCACCTTCAGAAGGCCTTTCGCAAACTGTGGTGACTTGCATTTAGTGCTTTTTCCGCTAAAGTGCCGTCGCGCTTAATGCCAGGTCTTACTTTATTGGAATATTGCTATTACAGCCCGCATCATGTTTTGGTGAGGGCTTTTTCTTGAACTAATCTTTTACGCTCAAAATTTCTTATGATCAACCTGAAGCGCTTGCCGCCGCGCACATAGCTCAGTGCCCAGTTCACAAATACCAGCACGAAGTTTCTGAAACCTACCAGTTGCATCAGATGCACAAAAATCCATATGAGCCAGGCGAAAAAACCCTGCGTCTTCATAAAGTTTAGATCGGCCACTGCCTTGTTTTTGCCTATGGTGGCCAGCGTGCCTTTATCGTTGTACTCAAATTCCGGGAAATTACTTTTATCATCCGACATCAGGTACTTGCCCATATATTTGCCCTGCTGTATGGCAGGCTGGGCCAGCATCGGGTGCGGCTTTTCGTGCGACGGTGTGATCATGGCCGCCACATCACCAATGGCAAATATATTGTCGTAGCCATTCACCTGCAGGTGGCCATTCACTTTTAGTCTGCCGCCTTTGGCCATCGCCTCCTCAGCCAGGCCGGGCACAAAATTTCCACCAACTCCGGCACTGTATATCAACGTCGAGGTTTCTATGGTGCTGCCATTGCTGAAGTGTGCTACTCTGCCATCGTATTTTTCAAGACTGGTATCCAGCCATACCTTCACCCCCAGTCTTTCCAGATATTCCTTCGTTTTATCCGATGCCTCTTCAGACATACCGGGCAGTAGCCTCGGAGCCATTTCTACTATGTAAATCTCCATTCGGGCCACGTCCAGCTCGGGGTAATCGTTCTTAAATTCATCGCGGCGCAGCTCAGCAATGGCCCCGGCCATCTCTACACCGCTTGGGCCGCCACCCACTACGAGCACATCCATGAGGCGGTCGGTGTCTTGCTTCTCGTTCAGCGTCACTGCCTTCTCAAAATTTTGCAACAGCAAGCTTCGGATGTCGAGCGCTTCGGTGGCCGACTTCAGGGACATCGCGTTCTCCTCTACCCCTTCCAAATCATAATATATAGTCCTAGAGCCGGTAGCAAATACCAGATAATCGAAGGTGAGCTCACCGATGGATGTCACGATTTTATTCAGCGCAGGCTCCACAAATTCTACGGCTGCATAGCGAAAGTAAATATTGCTGTAACCTTCAAACATATTGCGCAATGGCTCCAGTATGGCATCGGGCTCCAGGCCTGCCGTGGCCACCTGATATAGTAAAGGCTGAAAGGTGTGGTAGTTGTTTTTGTCGAGGAGCACCACCTGAAATGGCTTATTAGCAAGCTTTTTCGCCAAATTGATTCCGGCAAAACCACCGCCGACGATCACTACCCTGGGATGATCGGAATGAGGTATGTTCATAAACTATAATTGGTTCTTACGCTGTGTACAGAGGGGCTTTCCCCCGTGAGGCGCGGCCTGCATGCGCGAGGCACGTGCCGCTCGAAGTACTTAACACAGCTTGTGCGGTTCTGTTGAGGCAATGGTGATTTTTTTATATCACCAACAGGCCTACGCTGACATGCTTTTGGTGAACCTGCCTGTATGAAGAAAAAAGATATTTGACATGCCGAAGCGCAAAAGTACTCGATCATTGATCATTTGAGCTGATCGTAAAAGCCGCGATAATACATCGGCAAAATGATGTTCGCTATATCGCGATAAGCCCAATGCTCACACTAGTTCCTTCCTTAAAAACCGAATACACCCGGCAGCCACATAGATATGGCGGGCACATACGTGGTGAGCAGCAGTACCACGATCATGGCAATGAACATAGGCAGTAAAGGCTTGATCACCCTGTCGATCTTCACGTCGGCTACGCTACAACCTATGAACAATACCGAGCCGACCGGTGGCGTACACAGGCCAACGCTGAGGTTGAGCACCATGATGATGCCGAAATGTATGGGACTAAGGCCCAGTTGCGTGGTGACAATGGGAAGAAAAATGGGCGTAAAAATGAGGACAGCGGGCGTCATATCCATAAAAACACCCACCACCAGCAATATCACGTTGATGATAAGCAGAATGACCAGCGGATCGGAACTTACACTGAGCAGGCCTTCGCTTACGTTTTGCGGTATATTTTCATAAGCCATGATCCAGGAAAGACCGATAGAAGTGGCTACCAGCAGCAGCACCACGGCAGTGGTATGCACCGATTTGAGTATGATTGAAGGCAGCTCCCCCACCTTCATTTCTTTATAAATCAGCGCCAGTATCAACGCGTACAGCACCGCCACGGCTGAGGCCTCGGTGGCCGTAAAGAGGCCGGCCACAATACCGCCAATCACGATCACCAGCATCATGAGGCTGGGTATAGCTGCTAGAAATTTGCGCAGGCCATCAAGCACTACGGCTTTGTTCTTGGTGGCCTTCCAGATGAGAAATGCAAAGATGGCGACCCCTACAAATATCCAGACGGCTGCGCCAAAAGCAGGGCTGAGGCTATTGGTGAGAAAACGAATACCGAAGATGACGGCCAGGATGATGACCGTAAGGATGGCAAACTTAATCAGTACACGCGTTACCCCTCGTGTGCCTTCATTCTTGTACACCACCATCGACATGGCCGTGATCATAATGGCAATACCCGTGAGAAAACCGGGAATGTAACCGGCCAAAAACAATGCGGTGATGGACGCTCCCCCACTGGCGAGTGAGTACACAATGAGCACGTTGCTCGGTGGTATGGAAAGACCCGTTGTAGCTGAACTGATGTTGACCGCCGCGCTGAAGTTGTCGGGGTAGCCTTCCTTGCGCATCTCGGGTTGCATAATGCTGCCGATGGCCGATGCCGCCGCCGCCGCACTACCGGAAATGGCCCCAAACAGCATATTGGCAATCACATTAACAAAGGCAAGACCACCTGTGAGCCCACCCACCAGCACCCTGGCAAAATTGATGAGCCGGAAGGCTATGCCTCCGCTGTTCATGATGTTGCCTGCCAGTATAAAAAACGGGATGGCCAACAAGGCGAAACTGTCGAGCCCGGTAGCCATACGCTGTGCAAAAGTGGTGAAAGCCGGGAGTGAATCAATGGATACCAGCATGGTGAGGATGCCGGCAATGCCAATGCTAAAAGCGATGGGCACACCCAGTGAAAGCAATATGATGAAGCTGGTGGCAAGCACCAAAATACCTACATAATCCATGGCTCAGCTATTTTCTGTTCTGGTGTTTTTTCTAAAAGTATTGTCGAGGGCAAAGTAAAAAATCAGAATACCACTGATCGGCATCACTATATATACATAGCCCAGGGGTATCTGCAAAGCGGCGGATTTCACTTCCAGGGCAAAGCGGGTGTATACCAGCCAGGCACCGCCGACCACCATCACCAGCAAGGCAAATAGCGCTACGCATATATTGATAAATATTTCAAGTTTTCGCTGGTTTTTGGGTGACGACTTCTGAAGCAACAGATCTATGGCAAGGTGGTCGTTGTGGCCCGCAACATAGGCTGCACCAAATACACCCACCCAAATGAGCAAAAAGCCGGCAAGCTCATCGGTAAACGAACTGGGAGAATTGAGCAAATAGCGGCTGGCTACCTGCCAAAGCACATCCAACACCAGCACAGACATGATGATGATTAAAAATTTCTCCAGAACATAATCTATTCGCCTTCTCATAATCCGGGTATCAATTTCACACTAAAAAAGTCACTTCAACGCCTTTATGCGCTGTATGTAATTGTAGATGGTCTCATTGTCGCGGTACGACTCATATATGCCCTGCACCTCTTGTTCAAAAGCCTGCTTGTCGGGTTCGTGTACGGTCACTCCGGCTTTCTTCACCTCGGCCAGCGACTCTTCTACCGACTCCTTCCACAGCTTGCGTTGTATGGGTACCGATTCGTCGGCGGCTTGTTGCAGCCACTGCTGCTCTTGCGGCGTAAGTCCGTTCCACACGTGGGTGCTCATCACCAGCACATCGGGTACAGAGGAGTGCTCATCTAAAGAGTAGTGCTTGCACACTTCGTAGTGGCGGGAAGTGTAGAAGCTCGGCGGGTTGTTTTCTGCGCCATCTACCACACCGCTTTGCAAAGCCGTGTACAACTCACCAAAAGAAATAGGCGTGGGTGAGCCTCCCAGCGCCTGCACCATGTCGATCGACATCTTGCTCTTCATTACCCTTATTTTCATTCCTTTGAGATCGGCAGGTGTGAGTACGGGTTTTTTTACCGTATAAAAGCTACGGCTGCCGGCGTCGTAAAAGCACAGTCCGCGTATGAGTTTATCCTGAGTGCTCAACAGCAACTCCCGGCCTACTTCACCATTAAATACCTCGAAAGCATGTTCATTATTTTTAAAAAGATAGGGCAAACCCAGCACTTTGTAGTCTTCCGAAAAGCTCTCCATCACTGCTGCCGATACTTTGGTGATGGCCAGGCTGCCAATCTGTACCAGCTCTACGCATTGCTGCTCAGAGCCCAATTGCTCACTGGGGTATATCTGAATGGTCAGCTGCCCCGAAGACAATTCTTCCAGCCGCTTGGCCATATACTCCATTCCCTGATGCACCGGATGCTCAATGGGCAGCGAGTGGGCCAGCTTCAAAGCTTTACCTTTTTCTGCCTCACCGCATGAAACTGCCAATAGCAAGCCTGTGATCAAAATAATACTGCGTGTACACATGATTTTCTCCTTTTACTGTCCCCCAAAAAAACTAGCTCTTTCTATAACGCCTGATCAGCTCGATAGCGCTCTGGGTCTTTTCTTTTATTGCATCGAGATCAAATGCCCCGCTTTCTTTCTTTACCATAAGCTGCGAGCCCATGCCCACACAGTATGCTCCGGCCTGTATCCATCTCTTCAGATTATCTTCCTCCGGCGACACGCCCCCGGTGGGCATAATGCTGGACCACGGGCACGGTCCCAGCACATTTTTGATAAACTCCGGCCCGCCTACCGAAGCGCCGGGAAAAATTTTCACTACTTCGGCGCCCAGTTCCTCTGCCTTCGATATCTCCGATAAGCTGCCACAGCCCGGCGACCAGGCAATTTTGCGCCGGTTGCAGGTTGCCGCCATCTCAGGGTTCAATACGGGCGACACTATAAAAGCAGCGCCAAGCTGTATGTACAAAGCAGTGGTGCCGGCATCGACTACAGAACCTACTCCGAGCATCATTTCCGGCGTATTCTTCTCTGCCCATATCACCAGCTCCTGAAAGACCAGATGCGCCCTGTCGCCCCGATTGGTGAATTCGAAGATGCGCGCACCGCCATCGTAGCAGGCCTGCAGCACATCTTTGCACTGCGCTACATCTTTATGAAAAAATACAGGCACCATGCCTGTGGCGTACATCTGCCCATACACTTGTAGTCTGCTGAATCTGGCCATATCCTGTTATTCTAAATGATCATCTACTTTTACTGCACTAAAACTGCCGCCTTTTCCGGAGTACTCACCTTTCCGGCTCGGCTAGCGGCTTACCCTTCCGGAGGCGTCGCCCTCCATCAATTTTTCCACTTCACTCACCGACACCTGGTTGTAATCGCCCTGTATGGTGTGCTTGAGGCACGATGCTGCCACGGCAAAATTCAGCGCTTTTTGGTCGTCGTCGGCGTAAGCATTCAAGCCATAGATGAGCCCGCCCATGAAAGAGTCTCCCCCACCCACACGATCTACTATATGAGTGATCTGGTAAGTGGGCGCCTCATACAGTTTTTCACCATTCCACAGCACACCCGACCAGCTGTTGTGACTGGCACTCACGGAGCCGCGCAGGGTAATGATCACTTTTTTTGCTCTGGGGAAGCGATCCATCAGTTGCCGGCCCACCGACTCATAAGCTTTGCCTTCCACTTCGCCGCTTGTCACATCCACACCTTCAGGGTGTATATCAAATACTTTTTCGGCATCTTCTTCATTGCCCAATATGATGTCGCAGCCTTCTACAAGGGCGGGCATCACATCGGCAGCGCTCTTGCCATATTTCCAAAGGTTCTTTCTATAGTTCAAATCGGTAGACACGGTAATGCCCTTTTCATTGGCCGCTTTGATGCCTTCCAGGCACACATCGGCAGCGCCTTGCGATATGGCCGGGGTAATGCCCGTCCAGTGAAACCAATCGGCTCCGTGCAGCACCTTGTCCCAGTCTATCATGCCCTTTTGTATGTCGGAGATGGCGGAGTGAGCCCGGTCGTACACTACTTTGCTGCCTCTGCTTACCGCACCGGTTTCCAGGAAATATATGCCGAGGCGCTCGCCACCAAATACGATCTGGCCGGTATCTACACCATAGGAGCGCAGGGTGCGTATGCACCAGTCGGCAATGTCATTTTTTGGCATTCGTGTTACGAAGCTGGCCTCCATGCCGTAGTTGGCACACGACACCGCCACGTTGGCCTCGCCGCCGCCAAAGGTTGCTTCCAGCGCATTGGCCTGCGTAAAGCGCAAATATCCCGGGGGGGCTAGTCGCAGCATTATTTCTCCGAAGGTCACTATTTTGGGCATGGCATTCTTTGTTTTTGGTTATGAGAAATTGAAATAGTTTTTTGCATTGTAGTAGCAGATATTTTCCACCATTTCGCCGAGCAGGGCACGATCGTTGGGCAGTTCGCCATTTTCCACGTCATTGCCGAGCAGGTTGCAGAGTATGCGGCGAAAATAATCGTGGCGTGGATAGGAGAGAAAGCTGCGGCTATCGGTGAGCATGCCTACAAACCGACTGAGCAAGCCCAGGTTCGACAGTGCGTTCATCTGCCACTCCATGCCTTCCTTCTGATCGAGAAACCACCAACCGGTACCAAACTGCATCTTGCCCGGTATGGAGCCATCGTTGAAGTTTCCGATCATGGTGGCCACCAGGTAATTATCGCGCGGATTGAGGTTGTAGATGATCGTCTTGGCGAGTCGGTCCTCACTATCGAGCTTATCAAAAAAGCGCGACATAGGCCGCCCCATCTCAAAGTCACCGATAGAATCGAAGCCGGTATCGGGGCCCAGCTGGCGCAGCATGCGGCTGTTGTTGCCGCGCAGCGCACCGAGGTGAAACTGCTGCGTCCATCCTTTGGCATGATCCATTATGCCCAGTTCATACAGCACGGCCGATTTAAACTTCAGGCCCTGTGCAGCGTCTACGGCCCTGCCGCTTCTCAGCTGCCTGAAAATGCTTTCAATCTCAGCATCGGTGTAGTCTTCCGCATACATCTGCTCCAGCCCGTGATCCGACAGCCGGCCGCCCATTTCGTGAAAATAATCATGACGCTTTTGCAGCGTATCGAGCAAGTCGCGATAGCTGCTGATGTTGGTTCCGGCTACAGCCGCCAGTTGATCGAGGTAGTGGTTGTAATTGGCCACATGCTCTATGGCCATAGCTTTGTCGGCCCGAAAGGTCGGTAGCACCTTGGTGCCAAATGACGTATCTTGAATGGTTTTGTGGTGCTCAAGGCCATCCACCGGATCGTCGGTGGTGCATACTACTTCTACACGAAAATGCTCGAGCAGCCCCCGGCAACTGAAGTCGTCCTGCTGAAGCAACTCCCCGCAGCGATCGTAGATCTCCCTGGCGCTGTCGCGATTGAGCAATTTCTCTATGCCAAACGGATTCTTGAGTTCCATGTGCGTCCAGTGGTACAGCGGATTGCGCATGGTTTGTGGCACGGTGGCTGCCCATTTTTCAAACTTCTGCCAGTCGTCGGCTTTGCCGGTGATGTACTCTTCGTTTACGCCATTGGTGCGCATTGCCCGCCATTTATAGTGGTCGCCGTCGAGCCATATCTTGGTCATGTTCTCAAACTTCCTGTCGCTGGCTATGTCGTTGGGCGGCAGGTGGCAGTGGTAGTCGATGATGGGCATATTGGCGGCATGCTCGTGGTACAGGTACTCCGCCGTATCGGTGTCGAGTATAAAATTTTTGTCCAAAAACTTCTTCATGCTATGTTGGTATCAGCCTATGAATAATGGTTTGATGTGGCGATCAAATATGTTTTCCGTCACGTTGGCGGCGATGATGTCTTTATACTTTTTCAGGGCATTGTAGTACTCGTCGCCATACTCAGCGGCCACCTTGTAGCCGCAATGAAGCAACTGCCTGAACTGCGGGTTGAAGTCGGGATGACCCGGCACGTGACGCAGCGTGTCGGCGTATTTTTCGCCGCTCCAGCCGTTCACCTCATCGGCCGATGGCAACTCCTCTTTGTGTACGTCGATCACCGTGCGGTATGGATCGGTAAGCTCCTCGAATCGGTCGAGCGCCTTGGCATATATGCCTTTGGCCAGCTCCAGGCCATCGCCACCCGCCATGGCCAATCCAATCAGTTCTTCCAGCCAAGTGGTGCCGGCTGTTTTCACGTGCACGCCTGCATCGTGTTTTTTTGTAAGCTCGCGAATGGGTTGGTATATGGAAAATTTGTCGCTACCCGAGTGCACGCTCAATTTAAGGTTGGCGGGCAGGCCAAACGACTCTATGGCTTTTTTTATCACCAGTATATCGGCCTCAAATTCTTTGGCAAACTGTTCCACATCGCCGACGTAGTCTACGCCTTTGTTGAACCGGCCTGTAAATTTAGGTGCTATCGTTTGCAGCGGCACGCCGGCATCTGCCAGCATGGCAAGTATAAAGTAAAGCTCTGCCGGTGTCTGCGGGTCGTCCACCTCATCCATAGACACCTCCGCAATGAAGTCTTCATTGCCTTTGACCTCAGCAATATGCCGGTAAATTTTGGCAGCCTCTTCGGTGGCGAATAAAAATTTGCCGGCCACCGCCTGCAGAAATATTTCATCGATGCGATACGGCTCAGGCAATCCTTCTATTTGCAAACTGCCCAGGTATTTTTGATGTCGCTCTATAAAGTCTGCCACCTTTTCCGGTGCTGCAGGGCGACCGATGAAGTCGGCCACATCAATGGTAAAAAAATCTGAATAAGGGATGTATCCGTCTACATTGCTCATGTTGATGTGGTCGGCATCTACCAGATAGCTGCCCTTCCATCCCAGGGCTTTCACTGCGGCATCGGCCTCTTGTCGCACGCTGGAGGGGTCAGACTTTACCGTCTTGTGCTCCCGGTGCGACTTGTTCCAGACGTGGGTGAGGGCAACACCGGCCTCTTTTGCTTTGATGCTTGCCTGCAGTTGAGCCTCGCCCTGATGCGCAAATCGATCGCCAGTGCCAAAGGAATATTTCTCTAGTTTCATGTTGGTATAGTTATTTTTTTCAGCAGCCGCACAAACCGCACATTATTCATTGATTGGAATAATCGCATGAGAAAAATGCCTTGTTCCTGCAAACGATGCTGATATTGGGAAAATGAAATTTTGATTGCTCTTCGTGGGAACAAATATAAAAATCCTTTGTCAAGCACACGTGTGCATAAAGGTAATTTAAATTTTGCTTTTTTTAAAATGGGCGGATTGGCTCGGCTAGGTATCTCCAGCACCTGGTATCTGCTCGGGCGTAAATGGGCTATCGACCTTAATCTTAGCAGAACAGCTCTTCTTCTTTGCTGGCTTGCAAAATCTCACCATGTCTATAATTAAATGAACAGACTATACCAATTTGGCTTTCAGAAAATGCTGTCGGGCACACCCTTGCACCCGCCGTATGGCAAACATTAGACATAACATTCCGTTTGGTGCTCATCTTTGTAATAGACAAAATATACACATGCGTGAAAAAAATTTACTCATAGTAGGTGGTACCTCGGGCATAGGCCAGGCCCTGGTAAAGCAGCTGGCAGAACAAAAGCACTCCATATATGTGCTTTCCAGAAAAGCGGACAATCTGCCCTCTGCCTCCAATATAAGCCATATCCAATTTGACGCTACTGCCGATGATTACCCGGCAGACGAGCTGCCCGACACCATCGACGGCTTGGCCTATTGCCCCGGCACCATCACATTGAAACCTTTTAAAAATCTGAAGCAGGAAGATTTTCAGCACGACCTTGCCATCAACTTTTTTGGTGCAATCAAGGTGCTGCAGGGTAGCTACAAAGCGCTGCGCAAAGCTGATGGAAAAGCCTCTGTCGTGCTTTTTTCTACTGTGGCTGTACAGCAGGGTATGGCCTTTCATGCCAGTATAGCGGCTGCCAAAGGTGCGCTGGAGGCGCTGGCCCGGTCACTTGCCGCAGAGTGGTCGCCCGACATACGCGTGAATTGCATAGCCCCCTCCCTCACCGACACCCCCCTGGCCAGCCATTTGCTCTCGAGCGAAGACAAGGTGGAGTCGTCTCAGAAAAGACATCCACTGCGCTCGATCGGCAGCCCCGGACAACTGGCCGATATGGCAAATTTTTTACTCAACAGTGATGCAGCACAGTGGATGACCGGCCAGACGATCGGCGTGGATGGAGGGATGGCACGTGTCAGAGGCTAACGATCACACCTTTCGAATCGGGCTCAAAGGCATACTGGATTTAGAGAAGCGCTTCCGCACCACGTTCATCAATTCGGTGAGTGGCATGAAGACGGCTTTTCTTTGCGGCACCATCGACAAGTCTGGCAACACCAACCTGGCCATTATGAACTCTATAGTGCATGTGGGTGCCAACCCGCCCCTGCTGGGCATGATCGTGCGGCCCCATCTGGTGCCACGCCACACGTTGGAAAACATCATAGAAATGCGTTGCTACACACTCAATGTTGTCCACGAGTCATTTGTAAAGCAAGCCCATCACACCGCAGCGCGTTTTGACAAAGATCAGTCAGAATTTCATGCTGCCCGTCTTACGCCTTTTTATTCAGAACACGTGGCTGCACCATATGTGAAGGAGTCGGCACTGAAAATTGGTCTTGAATTTAAAGAGAAGCTCAGCGTGACCAGCAACGGCACACACTTCATCATTGGTAAAATAAAAGAGATCAATCTGCCAAAGCATGCACTGAGTGCCGATGGCTTTGTAGATCCGCAAATGATCGGTGCTGTGGCGGCAGCAGGTCTTGACGCGTATTTCGTCCCTGAAAAGATCGCCCGCTTTGGCTACCCAAAGCCCGACAGACCGGTGCAGGAAATTGACGATGTTTGAATGGAAGAAAGAATATAAAAAAGGTTCGGTTTGTGCATTATCCATTGCCCACGGTTTAAAACCGTGGGCAATGGTTGTTTATCGTTTCTTTCTAATGGATCATAATCCAATATATGCATTTGGGATTCGAGGTTTTCAATCCGTTGATTATCGTCAAACCCCGTTTTTAAACCGTTGAAACGGTTCGTTATCACATACCTTTCCATAGCCCACGGTTTAAAACCGTGGGCTATATTTTTGCCTTTGTTATTAGTCTTTTTGTATTAAATACCTTTTAATTTTTTAGGACTTCTGGAAGTGTGAAAGACTCGGGAAATCATCACTTTATCCTCGGTGGTCCTGTAGATAATTTTGTAACTCCAAACTAAAAGAAATCTATAATCGAATTTTTTATGTGACAGAAGTGGCTCAATTGTCCACATTTGAGGTTGACCTTCTAGCAATGCTGTGGTCTGAAGTATTTTTTCGCGAACGATGTCAGCATAATAAAATCCTTGTTCTTTATAAATGTATTTTACGGCTCGTTCAAATTGCCCAGAAGCCTTCTTGGTCCAGATTACTTGAGCCATTCTGTGGATCGTTCTTTAACTTCCCTTTGAGTTAATACTTCTCCTTTTTCAACCTGTTCTTCGGATTCTTCAATATCAGCCAATAATGAAAGTTGCTCATATACATCCTCGAGGGTTGAATCTTCAGTCAACCTGTCGGCAATTCGAATTAAATATTCTTTTAGCTTTACCTTTCTCATACCTCAATAATATTAAAACCCATAACAAATTTATCTCCGATTATTGGCAAAACGTTTTAAAGAAGGACAATAGTAGCTAACAAGCCATTATTATAACAGAAGGTATATTTTGGAGGCCTCATCTTCAAGAAAAGATGGCTATTTTTTGTTGCCTACGGTCAAACCGAGGTTTATGGTTGTTTATCGTTTTATTTTTAATGGATGATAAACCTAGATGGGCATTTGGGTTTCGAGGTGCTCAATCCGGCGATTATCATCTGCCCACGGTTTAAAACCATTGAAATGGTTTGGTTCATGATTATGATTTTCAGAGCCCACGGTTTAAACCGTGGGATATTTATGTTCCATTCCGTAAAGCTTTACAAACCCTTCATAATCTTTCAGAAAGGATTTTTTCTTATGGTGATGCTTTTGATTGTTGATATAATCAAACACCTTTTTAACTACCGATTCTGATACTGAGTAGGCGGCATATCCCGTTTGCCATGCAAATTTTTCCAGGGTCAAATGGTTTTGATTGATGTAATGCGAGCTACTGCCCTTTATTTGTTTCACAACATCAGCAATGGATTTTTGTGGATTTAATAAAAACAAACAATGAATATGATCGGGCATTCCGTTTATTATTCGCACCGGGCATCCCTGCTCACGCAACTGGTCAGAGATGAATTTATGCACCTTTTTCTCTATGGCAGAAGCGATGACCGGAGTTCTCTCCTTTGTTGACCATATGGCGTGAATCCATATCTTATTCAATGAATGAGGCATGGTGGTTATTTATTAAACCGTTGAAACGGTTTGGTTCATGTTTACAATTTACATAGCCAACGTTTTTAATCCATTGAAACGGGTCAGTTTGTACATCGCATTTTCCATAGCTTAATAAAAAACTATTCCTCACAGTGGAAGAAATTTCCCCAATTCACTTTTTTGAAGATAAATTTACCATTATCTATTATGATTGAATCGCTAGAATTTGTTTTATTGTATAATATTCCGGAAAAGGCGCCACTAATGCCTTCTAATAGAGTTCCGTCAAGAGGAAATAATTCGTCGACATTAACTATAAAAGATGTTTTTGTGTCACTGTTAACATATATCTTTTGATCTCCTGATTCATTAATAATAAACATTGCATAGGATGTAAAATCACCCATGGGATCATTGATATTATATTTGCCCTCCTCACTAAGATTCATAATCTGAACTCTTAATATATTTTCACTCTCATGATTTGTTCTTATTTGCGAATCTCTGTAGGCAATGATTCTAAAAAATGGCTTGTCATTTATCCCAGACCATTCACCTTGAAAGGTCGAATAACACGAATCACTATTAATAATAGAAGGTTTCCATGATTGATTATTTGTATTCATACTAAATGAATTTAAAAGTTTAGAGTCTTTTAACTCATTGTCTTCATTACATCCAAGAGCAAAAAATAGAATTCCTAATCCTAATAGCTTAAATTCATTACTCATTTTTAAAATTTTTAATGGTTTAGTATAATTTTATGAACTTTCTCCAATGAAACCGATGCGACCAACAACCAGCAACTACATTGGTTGTTGGTCGCACTATATATGTCCGAATCTAGTGGATTTTTTATTATTTTTAATATGACTCACCACTAAGTGTGTGTAATTTTTGTGTAGCGCTTCGAGTTTGGCTGAGCAATGCTGCCACAGATGCAGGCCATGTCATAATAAGAACCGCCCTGATCAAAAATTGGCTCAACTCGTGTAGATTTGCCCGAGTCACTTGGACGCATCGTTCAGGCAGACAAAACTCCTTTTATGAAAAGACTTGCCACACCTTTACTCACCATATTCTTTGCCGTGCCCATCAGCCACAGCCTGCTGGCACAACATGACATTTATAATACAAATGCGCCGGAGATCGTGCATTTGTGGAGCCGGATAGCCGATTTTGCGCCATTGTTGCGCTCGGTAGAAGCAGCCGAAATATCACCAGATGGCAGACTTGTGCTTTCAGGCTCTAAGTTTGGCTACAACGTGATGATGTGGCGTGTAGCCGATGGCGCGCTGGTGTGGGAAGCCGCACACGACTCCGAAATAGAATGTGTTACCTTCTCGCCCGACAGCAAGCTGGCTGCTACGGGTGGTGAAGACTTTATGGTGAATATTTGGGAAGCGGCCACAGGCAAATTGCTGCATTCGCTGGAGCACGATCAGGGGCTGGATGGCCTCACCTGGTCGCATGACGGGCAGACACTGGCCGCAGGTACAGAAAAAGGAGACATAGTATTTTGGGATGTGCCCACATGGCAGCAAATCCGAAGGGTGAATGTAGGCTCCACCATCAATTCACTGCAATTTCTGAACGACGACAGCCACATACTGGTCGGTGGCAATGTACAGACGCCGCAGCCCGGTGGCGGCACACACTACGGTGGCTTTGCCAAGCTGGTACACGTAGGCACGGGCAAGTTGGCGAAAGAGTATACTGGCTTTGAAGCGTCTGTGAAGTCAGTGCGACTTACCTCTGATGAGCGCCTGCTGGCTACGGCCTCGTTCGACAATGTGGTGCGGGTATTCGACAAAGAAAGTGGCCAACTGCTCAAAGCTTTTGAGCAGCCGCTGCGTATGGAAGCTGTGGCCTTCACACCCGACGATTTGTATCTCACCGCCGGTGGTCATGAAAAGTCGCTGAAGTTTTACCGTATGGCTGATTACGAGTTGGTGTTCGAACTGAGCATGCCGCGCATTGAGTACATACACTTTTCGGCCGATGGCCGCCTCATGCTCACAGCTCATGAAGATAGTGGGCTGATCTCGCTGTACATGCTGCTGTCAGACACGCAACACCGGCAGGATGTATATCATCGCATAGCCGATCAGATACTGAACAATAAGGATTTGAAATAACTGCCATCTTCCTCAACCATTTTTATTGCCCAGCTGTGGCAGGCTCAGTTTGAAGCGAATGGCCAGCAGGCGTATGGTAAAAATAAGCCCCGACGAGATCAATAAATTGGGATTGCGCGCTATGCCATAGTAGTTGAGTACCAAATAGCAAATGGCACCGGCCAGGCATGCCGTGGCATATATTTCCTTTCTAAACAGCACCGGCACGGCATTTGTGAGCGTATCGCGGATCACCCCACCCATTATGGCCGTAAACATGCCCATGATGGCTGCTATCTCAGGGTGCACCCCCACATGAAGCGATTTTTCCACACCGAGAATGGTAAAAAATGAAATGCCTACCGTATCAAAAAAAAGGAGCGTACGGCGCAATCTTACTACAAACCGATAAAAAATAAAGGTGGTGATGACGCCCAGAATGATGGCATAGATAAAATACACGTCGCCGACCCAGAAAAGTGGGTAGCTACCAATCACTATGTCGCGTATGGTGCCCCCGCCGATGGCGGTGATAAATCCGGTGAAGCTGGCACCAAACCAGTCCGACTCACGGTCTTCCATAGCCACAGCCCCCGAAATGGCAAAGAAGTAGGTGCCGATCAATTCAAGTACATATTGTAGGTCCAAAGCCGCTGTTTTTGATGGGGCAAAGATAGAGCGTATATGCGAAATGTTGGAGGCGAGCACGAAGATATGGGTGGTCAGTTGTGGTAAAAGAATCATTTCATTTATGTCCTACATAAGTATTTATAACTATATTGACGGCCGCTATGCCCGCACCTTTTTCATCCATCGTTATCGGCTTATTCCTGCTCTTGTGGCCGGCATGTAGTACGCCGGAGAAAGAGGCAGAAAAGCGCCGAAAGCCTTCGCTGGTCTTCAGGCTGAGCAATGAGCTAAAACCCGACAGCAAAATCTGGGATGCCTCACGACTGTTTAAAGAAGCGCTGGCTAAAGCATCTCCTGAGCACAATATAGCGGCAGGTGAAATAGAGGTTAACTTCTACGACCAGGGCATGGTGGGCAGTGAGCGCCAATTGCTCGAAACATGCTATCTGGGCGTGGTAGAGGCAGTGCAGGTGAACTCGTCGGTGGTCACTACCATAGACCCTGCCTACAGCATACTCGATCTGCCCTATTTGTTCCTTACAGAGGAGCATCATAAAACGGTACTCAACGGACCTGTCGGAGCACAGTTTCTTCAGCGGCTTACGAAGCACAACCTGCTCGGGCTGGCTTTCTACGGCACCGGCTTTCGCAATATCTTTTACAAACCCAAGCCGGGTGCCGGGTGCATAGAACAACCCGACGACCTGAACGGGCTGAAGATCCGCGTGATGGAAAGCCCAACCATGATCAATGCCATAAACGCAATGGGTGCCAGTGCCACGCCGATTCCTTTTGGCGAGTTGTACCAGGCACTGAAAACGGGGGTGGTAGATGGTGCAGAGAACAGTGCCCGCGTGTTTATCTCCTACCGATACGACGAAACAGGCTGCTCCTGCTTTACCCTGACCGAGCATTTTGCCAATCAGCATATCATTATTGTAAATCACGACTGGTTTCGGCAACTGCCCATGAATTATCAGCTCAGAATACAGCAAGCGGCAAAGCAGGTGACAGCGGCGTTTGACAGCGTATGGCATGCTTCCACCGAAGATGCGCTCACTCAAATGCAAGCGCTGGGCGTGCAGGTGAATCACATAGCGGCAAAAAAATCCTTTCGACAGCTTGTGGCACCTCAGTACGAGCAATTTTTTCTTAACCACCCCGATGCCCCATACCATCTTTTCGAACAGATCAATGCGCTTGCCGCACAATATGACACACCATGAAAACCATTGATTTCATACTGGATAGCCTGTTATTTATCATTCTGGCGGTGATGTCGCTGGTGGTGGGTGCCAACGTGTTTTGCCGGTTTGTGCTTGGCTTTTCCATTTACTGGGGCGATGAATTGGCTCAGGTGCTGCTGGTATGGCTCACCTTTCTTGGTGCTGCGGTTGCCACACGGGAGTATGCCCACTATGCGTTCAACTATTTGCTGAGCAACCTGAAAGGGCGCTGGCAGATTTTCTTCACTATTTTTTCCAAGCTGATCACCATATCGGGCATGCTCATCTTGCTGTACTACAGCACTCAGGTGAGCTTTTTTATGGCCAACTGGACTATGCCTGCCCTTGGCATAAGCCGCACATTGGTGTATGGCGCTTGTCCGCTGGGCACTTTGTTTATGCTCGTATACGCCACACGCGACCTCTGGCAATATTGCAGGCTAGCCAACAATCAGATATGACGGTTATTCTCATCACCACATTTATGATTTTGCTGCTGCTGGATGTACCGGTGGCATTCTGCATGATCTTATCGTCGCTGGCAGCACTGGCCTACGCAGACATAGACACAATAATGGTAGGTCTTGAAACCTCAAGATCACTGGCTTCTTTTTATGCTTTTCTTGCTGTGCCATTTTTCATATTGGCCGGGGAAATAATGAGCCAGGGCGGCTTATCTGTGAAGCTCATAGCCCTTGTGCGCTCGCTGCTTGGGCACCGCCGCTCAGGTATGCCCATCGTCACCATATTATCTTCTCAAATGTTTGGCGCCGTATCGGGTGCATCGGCTGCCACATGCGCAGCCATAGGCGGCATGATGATACCGGCATTGGAAAAAAACGGCTTCCCCAGGCCATTTGCTACCGCATTGGCTGCGTGTGCCGGCACCACGGGTGCGCTTATTCCACCCAGTATAGCACTGCTGATCTACGGCACCATCGCCAATGTGTCTATAGAAAAACTCTTTGTAGGTGGTCTGGGCCCGGGGCTGCTCATTGGTGTAGGGCTCATCGTAATCAGCAGGCGCTACGCGCGAAAGTTTCCGGTACGGCTGGAAGAAAAGTCAGATTGGCGAAGCGTAATACGAAGCGGTAGGCAGTCGCTACCGGCGCTGTTGCTGGCTGTCATCATTTTCTGGGGCATTCTCGGTGGCGTTTTCACAGCTACCGAAGCTTCGGCCATAGCGGTGTTGTATGCGTTGGCGGTAGGTCTGATGGTGTATCGGCAACTGAACATTCGCCGATTGCCGGCGCTGTTTATATCGGCTGCCAAAACTACGGCTGCACTCAGCTTTTTGCTGGCTGCTGCCAGCCTCTTCGCCTGGACGCTCAGCATAGGCAAAGTGCCCGGTATACTTACCGAAGGCTTGCTCACCGCTACCGACACCATTATGAGCGTGTGGGCAGATGATCTGAGCCCGGAAAACTATCTGCAAATAAGAAAGATACTGGTGTTGCTCATACTCAATATTTGTCTTCTTTTTGTGGGCATGTTCATCGATGTAGGGCCAGGCCTGCTGGTGGTGGTTCCCGTGCTCATTCCCATCAGCGAAGCCATAGGTATGCATACCGGGCTTTCGGCCGTGCACTTTGGCGTGATGGTGGTGTCCAACCTCGTCATAGGCCTGGTGACGCCACCGGTGGGTACTACACTGTTTGTGGCGGGGGCCGTAGGCAGGGTATCGATAGC
>CAZQVB010000038.1:0-917 GCA_964596645.1 uncultured Roseivirgaceae bacterium | reverse complement strand
ATGTTTTGCGCTTCTTAGCCATCATGTTCCTTGTGCAACTTTTAATCACTTTTATACCCCAGGTCACTACTTTTTTCCCATCACTGATGGGCGACTGATATTTCTTACTTTACTGATGCAACTATGATTGTTTGTAACACCAAAGATCCGCAATGGCAGACCCTGTGCAGGGCATTTACGATATTCGAAAACATAGACACGTGGATCATGCATAATGCTGATAAGCAGCAAGAAGAGCAATATGCCTTGCAAGGCGATGACGCCTATGTGATGATACAGCGCTATGAAACGGGCGATGGAGCCAACTCCAAATTTGAAAGTCACAGACGCTACATCGACGTTCACTACATAGCCGAAGGTGAGGAAGTGAATGGCTGGGAGCGGCTGGACAACCTTTCGCCGAGTACAGCATACGATGCTGACAATGATTTTCAATTGTTTCATGTTCCCTCCACTTACTGTAAGATCAGACTACAACAGGGAGATATGGCCATTTTCTTTCCGGAAGACGGTCATATGCCTAGGCTGTATGCCCAGGAAAGTGATACGGTAAGAAAGTTTATGTTTAAAATAGACATGAAGCTGTACAGATTGTGACAAGCTGGCGCAGGCTTCGGTACAGCTCCTGCGAAATATAGCGAAGTATCATTCGCCAGGTGGCAATGACCCAATACATTTAAGCAATCAAATTACGACCAACAGTCTGGCCAATGGGCTGAGCTATGCACGAACGACTCTGGCTGTAATTGCTGCCTTGCGCCGACACTGGCCATGGCGGAGCACATCGCTGACCGCCAACGGGGGCAGGTTGCTCTGGTGAAGGCACGTTATTTTGTAGACAATACACGCATTTGTAAAATGATCTGTGTGTATTCTAAGACTTAAGCAATTAAAATAGTACAATTTTATGAGGCGAA
>CAZQVB010000037.1:266-40928 GCA_964596645.1 uncultured Roseivirgaceae bacterium | reverse complement strand
TAATGCCATCAACTTCAATAATCAGCTGCAACTCTTTGCACATGAAGTCTGCAATGTATTGGAGAACTGGTCGCTGCCTTCGGAAAGTAAAGCCCTTCATGCCTCCTGCTTTAAGGACATATTTCCAAAGGCAGGCTTCAGCTTTTGTCATATTTTTCCGAAGCTCATTGGCATTGGAGGCGTGATGCTTATTGTATCGGTAATTATTGGAAGAAGCCGGTCCCATGATGTGAATTTCGGTATTTTCCACCCCCTACCCCCGCCAGCGGGGGAAAAATTCCCAGGAGGATGATCGGCGAATGGAATAAAAAATCTAAAGGTGTCCCAACGCTAAAAATAGGAGAGATAGAAGTTCGATTGCCATTTTAACGTCTGAGCGCAGGCTCTCTCTGGTTTTAGATTGTTGCTACACGCAGAGGAGCGTCAATGTCCCCCGCTGGCGGGGGTAGGGGGTGGAGCTTTGCTTGTCTTCTGGCAGTTGTATGTCAACTTTTATTTTGCCTTCTGCGAATGCGGGGAGTAATGCCACTTGTTTCCATTATCCTGATTACCTGATCCTCTATTTTCTGATTGACAGAATTAATATGATGAAGTACTTCTTCGTCGGTGAATCCGGCTGTCTTCAGGGCAGCTTTGCTTCCGATTATCTTTTTCAGCTACCTCCTCATAGGTATGGGTAATGCCATCAACTTCAATAATCAGCTGCAACTCTTTGCACATGAAGTCTGCAATGTATTGGAGAACTGGTCGCTGCCTTCGGAAAGTAAAGCCCTTCATGCCTCCTGCTTTAAGGACATATTTCCAAAGGCAGGCTTCAGCTTTTGTCATACTTTTCCGAAGATCATTGGCATTGGAGGCAAGATGCTTATTGTATCGGTAATTATTGGAAGAAGGCAGTCCCATGATGTGAATTTTGGTATTTTCCACCCCCTACCCCCGCCAGCGGGGGAAAATTCCGAGGATGATGATCGGCGAATACAATAAAAAATCTAAAGGTGTCCCAACGCTAAAAACAGGAAAAAGGTAGTTACAATCTGCCAAAAGGCTCTCTGGAGCAGTGCGTCTCTTCTCACCAGCTTACCCAGTGATGCTTATTATTAAAGCACGGCTACCAAAGCCCGAAGCTTGTGCAGGGCGAAGTGGCTTCGGATACTTCTTCCTATGAGCAGAAAATAATATCACATACAGTACAAAACCGGTCCTGTTTAGGGGCAGTCGAGGTCATCATCATCTACAAAGCCATCGCCATCATCGTCTATACCATTGCTGCACTCCGGGCCCGTCTCGGTGCAGTCGAAGTCTGCCAGGTCCACGAAGCTGTCGCCGTCATCGTCGAGGGTATTGTTGCATTCATCGCCCGTCTCGGTGCAGTCCAGGTCATCCAGGTCGATGAATCCATCGCCGTCGTCATCAATCGTATTATCGCAAATTTCCGTGTTGTCGTCATCGTCGTCACTTTTGCAGTTGGGCAGCAACAGCACCAGCGTGCATAGCAGGGAGCAGAGAATCAATGATTTCATGATATCGAAATTTAGGTTGGTAAGCATTGAATTTGTTGAGAATAGTGCTGCGGATAGCACCGGAAGGCATCTGCCGGTTTTGACACAAAGCGTAAGAAACACAATTTTTTGACAATTGTATATTGTGCCCTAACCTGGCGCTGCTTTACCGTTGAACTCACGTGAGGGTATGATGAGGCGTACTATGTTCCAAAAAGGCGGCCTCCGTAGCTGTCATTGTAAAAATAAAAGCACTTCCCTTCCCATCTTCACTTTGCGCGCTGATGCTACCGCCGTTTTTCTCAACGAATTCTTTACTAATGATCAGGCCCAGTCCGGTGCCTTTTTGTTTGCTTTTGCCTATGGTGATCGGGTTTACATCCAGCCGGAAAAGCTTCGACACATCCTGCTCATGCATGCCGATGCCGTCGTCTTTTATCTCCACTTCCACCATGTGGCGCTGTTTGCGCGCACTTATTTTCACACTTCCGTTCTGCTCCGTAAATTTTATCGCGTTGGAAATGAGGTTTCTCAATACCGTAGTGATCATATTTCTATCGCCATAGGCCTCAATAGTGGCATCAATGGAAATGTCCATACTGATTTTTTTTTCGCAGGCCAAAGGGCCCATCAGTTGTACCACTTCTTCGGCCATTTGTCGCACATTGAATGCTGCAGGCTCCAATCGTGCACTGTCGAGCTGGGCGCGCGACCATTCCAACAGGCTATCGAGCAAATCTTTGCCGCGCCGTGCTGAATCATGCATCAGCTTCACCACTTTCTGCAGTTCTTCTGTTTCCTCGTGGTCGAGCAATTGCTGCATCAGGTTGCTCAGCCCGAGAAGTTGATTCAGCGGCGACTTCAAATCGTGCGCTATGATGGAGAAAAATTTATTTTTGGTTGCGTTCATTTCCTCCAGTGCCATACGTTGGTCTTTCAACTGCAGGTGGGTTTTCACACGAGCGAGCAACTCCTGCCTGTTGAACGGCTTGGTGATGTAATCAACTCCGCCCAGGCTAAAGGCTTTCGTAATGCTGTCGACGTCTGTTTTGGCGGTGAGAAAAATGATGGGTATTTCTTTGGTCGCAGCATTTTGTTTGAGCACCTCGCATACCTGAAAACCATCCATATCGGGCATCATAATGTCCAGCAGTATCAAATCTAAAGGCTGACTTTGCGCATGTTCGATGGCCATTTTGCCGTTGAGTGCAAAGTTGATTTCATATCCTGCCTCCTGAAGAAAGCTGGCCACCAACTGTATATTTTTCGCTACGTCGTCTACAATCAGTACGTTATGTGGCTTCGGTTTGCTCATTGTTTCAGTTTATTACCCTTCGCCTTTATCAACGTCTTCAGCAGGTCGGGCGTGATTTTTAAGGTCAGGTTTATATTGTCAATATCAAAGTTTTTCACAAAATGAGATAGCTCTTTTCCGTGTTTCTGAAGGACAGGATTTTTTAAATTTTTTCCAATACTGATCATTGATTTTGCAAATTGCGCCAATTGCACAAAGGAAGAAGACCGGCAGGCAACGGCGTATTCATCACATAATCTTTTGTAGCTGGCAGCATCCAGCGGCGTATATTCGCCGGCGTAGGTCGTTTTCTTTTTCGCCGTCAATTTGCCAGTTTGTGTAGCCAGCACGGTGGCCAATTTCTCCTGAAGGTCAGACAGGCTCAAAGGCTTTTTCACCAATAATCGTATCGATTGTATGATTTGCTGTGGCAACTGGCCCTGCGTGCGATTGGTGATCAGCAACACGGGCACGTTGAGCAGTGCGTCACGGCCCTTCATGTATTTGAGCAGGTGCAGCAAGCGATCGGGCCTGGCGCAGCCTTCTACCAGAAATATATCCGGAGCCTTTCTGGAAAGTGCTTTTCTGATCTCTTTCTCGTCGCTGCTGTCTACTATCTGTGCCAGCGATTCTACCAAAAACTGTTTGATCAACTCCTGAAAACTTTCATTCTCTGACAGGAGATAAACGAGCTTTCCATTGAGATTCAGCCTGTTGATGTCGAATTCGTAGTAAGATTTTGCGAGGCCGTCGTTGACATCGAGCTGCACATTGGGAAATGTGACCGTGAAAATACTGCCTTTGCTGCGCTGGCTCGTCAGAGCAATGGTGCCGCCCATGAGCGAAACAAGTCGCTTGGTAATGGCCAGACCCAAGCCTGTGCCCTCATGCCGGCGTGCGTCCACTTCACCCGATTGCCGGAATGATTCGAAAATGATGTCAAAGTCATTTTCGTCAATGCCTATGCCGGTATCTTCTATTTCCATCACCAGCTGGCCAGTGGTACGCGTGTCGTCAGCACAGGCGCAACTACAGCGCAGCACAACGCGGCCGGCGGATGTAAACTTCACGGCATTGCCCACCAGGTTGAGCAGTATTTGCCTCAGCCGCTGCTCATCCATATACACCGACATGTCGTTGCATTCTTCTATGTCAAAAATGAGCGCTACTCCCTTGCTTTGGGCTTTTAATATAAATATCTGCCATAGCTCGTCGAATAGATCATTTAATTTTAACGTAAGACGGCCTTATCATCATTTTTTCGGCTTCTATCTTCGACAGGTCCAGTATGTCGTTGATGAGCATCAGCAGTGCTTCGCCGCTAATCTTGATGGCACGCAGATAATTGCGCTGATCGCCATCGGTAATTCTGGTGGTGAGCAGGTCTGCAAAGCCCAGCACGGCATTCATGGGGGTGCGTATCTCGTGGGATATATTGGCAAGAAAAGCACTTTTGGCCCTGTTTGCCCGCTCGGCCTGCTCCTTAGCTTCCTGCAGGTTTTGCTCGGCTATTTTGCTCTGGCTTATGTCGGTGATCACCGCAGCTTTTCTCTCATTCTGCCCCTTCTCTTTGGTTCTAATGGTGTTTTCCCTGTACCATATCCAGCGCTCCTTACCTTTGCCGGTTATTATCCTGAACTGGAAGTCCATAGAAGAAGCGCCACTGCTTCGCGCTTCTTTCAGTTTGGGAATAAGCCATTCCCTGTCTTCGGGGTGAAGCCACTCCAGCGCTACGCCGGGTTGGGCATAAAACTGCTCCAGGTCGCGCTCTACCAGCTTCTCAAAGTTGGGGCTGATGTACAGGATTTTACCTTGTGTTTCGTACAGCAGGAATACATCGCGGGTGCGCTCTGCCAGTTCGCGAAAGCGCTCTTCGCTTTCGCGCAATGCCAGCTCGGCCAGCTTGCGATCCGTCACGTTGCGCACTATGGCAAGCAGCTCATCTTCCGAAGTCACGATCATGCGGGCCTCGTAGTATTGCACTCGGCTTTTCACCTGCAAGTCGTATTCAAATATTTGCACCTGCCTGGTGGCAAAAGCCATATTGAGGTGCCTGAAGAATGCGCTGGCCAGTTGGGCCTCGAAAATATCCTCCACATTTCTGCCAATAAAATCGCGGGGAAATGCCACCAGTTTCTTTGGATCGTCGGCAAAACTGTTAAGGAAATTGCCCTGTTGGTCGAAGATGAAGATAAAGTCGGGAATGGTTTTAAGAATGGCGTAGAGCTTGGCCTCACTGGCTACGAGCGCTCTTTCCGTATTTTTTATTTCGGTGATGTCTTCACTCAGCGATGCCACGGATACTACTTTGCCGGTGTTGGTAAGGATGGGGAAGATCGAGCCCTTCATGTGGCGTGTACCCCTTTGCTGCGACCAGCGATTGGCCTTGTGGTCAAAGTTGATGTCGTAGTGGAAGTTGAGTGTAGCCTCGCCCTGCACAGCCTTTTTGTACACCTCCGGCAGGCCTGAATCTTTAATATACTCCGACTCAAATACATTGAACTGCTTGAACAGCTCTTCATCGTTTTTCAGGTGGATCATACTGCGCATGGCGCCATTCATACGCATACAGTAGCCATCCTTATTGAATATCTGCAGGCCGATGGGCAGGTTTTCGATGATGCTGTTCAGGAACTCCTGATTGGAGGCCAGTTGTATCTCCGCCTCCTTTTTGGCTGTTATGTTTTGCGCTGCACCGAGCAGGCTCACCACCCGCTGCTGCTCATCGTCCCAGGTGGGTTGCACGCGGTCGAGTATCCATTTGATCTCGCCCGATTTAGTGAATATTCTGTACTCGCTGTGCCTTGTGGGGTCCCCCGATCGGTCTGTCAAGGGGGCAGCTATGATGCTGCGCTGATCGTCCGGATGAATGATTGAGAACCAGTTCATGGGCATGGCATTGATCTCCTCTACGCTATAGCCGGAAATGTCGCTGAAGGCGCCGCTCACCCAGGTGATGTAAAACTGATTATTTTCATCTATTTCGGCTCTGTATACATAATCGGTGGCCAGCTCAGAAATGATGCGCAATCGTGCCTCGCTCTCGCGCAAAGCGTCTTCGGCAGCCTTTTTATTGGTAATGTCTTCTTTGATGGCCAGAAAATGCGTGATGTCGCCCCGCTCGTTGAAGATGGGCGACACTACCGCGCTCTCCCAATAATGCTCACCGGCTTTGTTTCTATTCTTGAACTCACCAGTCCATACTTTACCTGTCTTTATTGTATTCCACAGCTCTTCGTAATACTTCGTCTCGTGGTGGTCTGTCTTCAGGATGTTGGGGTTTTCGCCCATCAATTCCTTCATGCTATAACCGGTGGTTTCGGCCACCGCCCGATTGGCATATTCTATTTTTCCGTTCAGATCGGTGATCACTATGTTGGCCGGGCTTTGCTCTACGGCGGCCGATAGTTTTCTGATCTCCATTTCATTCTTCTTTCGCTCGCTGATGTCGCGAATGGCCGTTACGCGCAGCGTTTTGCCTTTCACCTGCACATTTTTATACTCTATCTCCAGCGGTATCACCCTGCCCTGTTTGTTTCTCATCTCTGCCTCATACACATCGGTGTCGGCATTCGATTGCAGCTTTGCCTTCAGTATTGGTTTGGACACGGGCGTGCCCATTATTTCTACTATGTTTCTCCCGATCAGCTCTGCACGCGAGTATCCGGTCATGCGTTCCAGCGTTTCGTTGCAGTCGATGAGCACACCCATATCGTGCAGCGCTATGCCTTCGAAGGCAAAGCCAGACAGTGAGCGAAATCGCATTTCACTTTCTCTCAAGGCCTTTTCTGCCAGCACACGATCGGTGATATCGTGCACGATAGAAATGACCGAGTCGATATTGCTGCCGTTAAAAAGTGGCGTAAGCGTGGTTTCAAAATATGACTTACCGTGAACCGGTGAGGTGTAGGCCGCATCAACTTTTTGCGTGGTGCCCAGTTCGTATACTTTTTCCAGCTTGTCCTGCACGGCAGTGCGATACTTCTCATCCACAAATTCTACGATGTTTCTGTGGGTAACGTCCTGAATTTGCAAGCCGCCGCGCGCTTTGTTCAGGTACATGATCTCACCCTGCCTGTTGAGCGTAAGGATATAGGCCGGCACGTATTCGGTGATCAGGCGAAAGCGCTCTTCACTTTTCTGTAGCGCGTCTTGTGTTTGTTTTATTGCATCTATATTCTCAATGATGGCCACCACATATTGCAGCACTTCCTTGTCGGAATAGACAGACGAAAGGTGTACGCGCACCCACACCACACTGCCATCTTTGCGCATATAGCGCTTTTCTATCACATAATATTCAATTTTTGATGAAACCAGCTTTATGAGAAGTTCCATTTCACGCGTCAGATCGTCGGGGTGGGTGAGCTGTGCGTAGCTCAGCAGATACAGCTCGTTGTTGGCATAGCCGGTAAGGCGCTGAAAGGTGCTGTTGAAAGACAGGATATTTCCATCGGCATCGCCGATCACGAAACCAAGGCTTGATCGTTCGAATACTTTTTCAAAGGAATGCTTGCTGGCCCGCTCCCTCAGCAAGCCCCGCTGATTCTTTATATGAGAGGAAATGGCTTCGCACAACGAGACCAAATGGTGAAGTATGCCGCTGTGGGAGATTCTGTGCGGGCCATGCACCACAAACATACCCCAGAACAAGTTGCCCGAACGAACCGACAGCGCCAACTGCTGCCCACCTTCAGGCAAACCCAGAGCGCCTATGATTGCCTGGCATGCTGGCAGCCGGTCCAACTGCAACACACAGTGCTTCCTGAGCAAACGGAATGAGGACTGATCCTCTGAATCTCTTAGCGTGAAGCCGGCTGGTGGAGATTGAGCGTCTTCTGAAGGCTTTCGTTGGAATGATATGCCAGCTTTGCTGCTGTATGCTTTTAAAAAATAAACTTTTTGTGCTTGAAGCGCCTTGCAGAGGCGATCGGAGATACGGTTGGTGTCGGGTTCATCAAAAAGCGCCTTTTGTAGATCGGCGTGAATTGATGTGATGCATTCCAACAATGGAATTAGGAGTACTTGCTCTTGCCATTGATCACCTGCCGACGCCAACTCACCCATGCCAACTATGCTAAAGCATTGATAACTGTTTGAAAGTTAACGACTTTCCGCCTCTTTGGCACCACCGGGTAATTTTTTAGGTATTTTTATACGTTTACAGACCAAGCCTCAGCGTAACTATACAGCCGCGGCGCCTTGTTCTCTTTTATTGTACGTCTATATGAAGATCATTTTTCGCTCCATCATTGTGCTGGCCATCCTTGCATTGCTCATTTTGCTGGGAGGCAATTTTTTGCTCAACCACTACTCCGATGCCCTTGTGGCAAAGTACCTGCCCAGGCTGGAGCAAAAAGGTATTCAAATCACCGGTATGAAGTATGGCACAATCAGCATACATGGTCTGCGCAGTGTGGCCATTCACGATGTGGACATGGATTTTAAGATCAACAAAAAGCTTTTTCTAGATAAAGATTTCTCCGCCTCATTTAAGGCCGACGCCGTGATTGTGCGGTTGGCCTCGCTGGGGGAAACGGCGATGAGCCTGTCCTTTCGCGACTTCGACATAGTAGTGCATGATGAGGAGGCGTTGGAAAACCGGTTTGGAAAATTTGAAAAAGCCCGGTTTGCCAGCACCATGCCGATCAAAATCACAGCGCCACGTGCTTCTGCCAAACACATGATTGCCGAGATGAAGCGGCTTTTCAACGAAAATGCCACAGAAATACCCTTCCGTTTTGAGGGCGACGTAGTGCTGAGCATGGAAGAAAAGCAGGCGCGTATACATATATATGATGTGCGGCGCGACGGCATCACCAGCCTTCGTTTTAGCACGGAAGATGTGATGGAAGCGGCGCGCATGCTCGACACGGAGCTGGTACAGGCCGAGGCAGAACTGATAGCCCATCACCCCAACCGAGTGCCGCAAATGATAAAAATTACCCGACAGGCAAAAGGCTACGCTGCCGGTCTGCACCAGCAAAATGAAAATATTCCCGAAGACGCACTGCGGCATGTATACTGGAGCTATCTGCTCACCAAAGCCTTTGGGCCCGACTTCGCCAAAGCCATTACCGATGCCCGCGAAACAGAGCCGGGCAATACGCCTGCCGAACGGCAGATGGACTACACCAACAATGCGGCAGGACAGAAGTATGCGCTCGCAGGTGTGAAAGAAAAAGACATCGTAGATAAGGTGCTCCATGCCCCCGAGGTGACGCGCTATCCGAGGTAGATGAAGCAGGGAGTTTAGATCAATTTAATGCGAAGCACAAGATTCAATTAGAGGATACCAACGCCACAATATGCGTTGTGGCGGTTTGATTTAGTGAAATTTACAAGTACAAGTTGGCCTAATCGCAGATTTGGCGAAGCTTCATAAAAGCACAAGAGTATCGTCTACCACTGACCCGCCTTGTTCATACTGAATGTTACAGCCCGTTTAGTTTGTTCATGCCGATTTTTAATCCTCTAATTCCGGTGTTCTCTACTTCCATTAGATCGTCACCGATTATTACAAAAGAGTTTCGAGTGTCGCCGTTATAAAAAGCTGTTCCACCAAGTGTCTTTAAGTGGAGAGTGTCCCCTGCAATTGTATATGTTCCGCTGATTTCAATTTCTCTTGACGAGTTTCCTAGTTCCCAAGTTGAATCGTTATAAACTCCAAGCCAATAAGCTCCAAGCGGTGCTTCTCGAAAGCCCGATAGCACCAGTTGATCAATTTTTCCGTTCGTTGGATACATAAGAAATTCCAAACCAGATAATACCAGTATCAGTACGAACGTCGAAATTAAAGTCAATCCAGCGTACCGAAGTTTGCTTTTTCGTGTCCTTTTAAATGCCGAGAGGATGACAAGAATTATGGTCCCAACTACTCCAACGAGACCGATAAAAAATTTGAGTAAGCCAGTTGCGAACAATATCATATTTGCCTTATCTACAGGGCTTTTCTTTTCCAAATACTTTTTGCTCGTATGCGAGTTCAAGAAGTTCTGGTTGTTTAGCTAGATATTTTCTTCGCCTTCGTTCGTTCTTTTTGTTCGAACGATGACAGTAATGACCGTCATACATCAGTAGCACATTAACTCTGTCACAGTTGGGTTTTATTTGAACGGTTTGCCACTCCATTCCTATAAAGCTAATTAGAAGTTGGTTCGTGCTCTCAGTTACTTCAATTTCAAATGTCCCGTCCATCTCAGTTGTTCCTAATATCACAGTGTCCATATTCTGAATATTGACCATGGGTAGCACTTCCATGTTGGCATCAACTATGGTTCCTGTAATTGTTCGTATTTGTGCTGAAGAGAGGTTCGCAATGAAAATCGCTGAAATGAAGACTGCTAATTTCATGACTTTCTTATCCTATACGAATATCCGCAATGGGCTGTAAAAGAAAAAATGGAGTACCCGGGGCGGGAATCGAACCCGCACGACCGCAATGGTCACAGGATTTTAAGTCCTGCGTGTCTACCAGTTCCACCACCCGGGCCTGAGGAGGTGAAGCAAAAAAAAAGAGCGAAAGACGGGATTCGAACCCGCGACCCCGACCTTGGCAAGGTCGTGCTCTACCAACTGAGCTACTTTCGCTTTTAAATTTTTTTAAAGGAATTACCGGTTTAATGAGCCTGCAAATTTCCTTTCATCATGTCAAAACGGTTCTTCTTTTAAGAACCCATCCCATTTGTTTCCAAATGGACTGCAAAGATATATATCCCAAAATAATTTGCAATATCGACACAGCATTTCTTTCTCTAAAAGTTTTGGATAAGCCCAGGCAAAAAAGGCCTCATTTTAATAACTTGCGCCCATTCATCCTATATTTCTTTCTCACACCATATACCAACCGATATGAAAACCGCACACGATTTCAGCCAATATATAGAGCAGCACAAAGACCGGTATCTGAGTCAACTCACTGAGTGGCTGAAGATTCCCTCCGTGAGTGCCGACAGCCGGCACAAGGGCGACGTGGTACGTGCGGCGGAGTATGCGGCAGAACAGCTGAAAGAGGCCGGTGCCGACGTGGTAGAGCTCTGCCAAACGGATGGTTTTCCCATTGTATATGGAGAAAAAATGATAGACCCGGCCTTGCCTACCATACTTGTATATGGCCACTACGACGTGCAGCCTGCCGACCCGCTAGATCTGTGGCACACGCCACCGTTTGAGCCCACCGTACGCGATGGTAAAATATACGGCCGCGGCACCGCCGACGATAAAGGTCAGGCATTCATGCACATCAAGGCTTTTGAAGCACTGAATAAGCTGGACAGCCTCTTTTGCAATGTGAAATTCATGATAGAAGGCGAAGAAGAGGTCGGCTCCAAAAACCTCGGCATTTTTGTAAAAAACAACAAGAAAAAGCTGGAAGCCGATGTGATCCTGATCTCTGATACCAGTATGATATCGCCCGAGCACCCATCCATCACTACGGGCCTCAAAGGGCTCAGCTACATGGAAGTGGAAGTAATTGGACCCAACCGCGATCTGCACTCCGGCACCTATGGAGGCGCTGTGGCCAACCCCATCATTGTGCTGAGCAAAATGATCGCATCGCTCATCGATGAAAACAACCGCGTGACCATACCGGGTTTTTATGACAAGGTGCTTGAACTGAATGCAGAAGAACGACAGAAAATAGCCAAGGCGCCTTTTGATGAAAAAGAATATAAGGCTGCCTTAGAAGTAGATGAACTGGCCGGAGAGAAAGGCTATACCATATTGGAGCAACTGGGCATACGCCCTACGCTCGATGTCAACGGCATTTGGGGTGGATATACCGGCGAAGGTGCCAAAACAGTATTGCCCTCCAAGGCCTACGCCAAAATATCGATGCGCCTGGTGCCCAACCAACAAAGTGATGAGATATCGGACCTCTTTGCCCAACACCTGAAAAAAATAGCGCCGGCATCAGTAAAAGTAAAAGTAACACCGCACCACGGTGGTGAGCCAGCCGTGACTCCTATCGACAGCCTGGCCTTTAAAGCGGCTGAAAACGCCTTTGAAGAAGGTTGGGGAAAGAAGCCAATACCGACCCGCGACGGCGGCAGCATCCCCATCGTGGCGCTGTTTGAAAAAGAGCTCCAGCTCAACTCCATACTGATGGGAATGGGCCTCGACTCAGACGCTATTCATTCGCCGAATGAAAGTTTCAGCCTTTTCAATTTTTATAAGGGCATAGAGACAGCCATGCTGTTTCACAAGCATTTTTCTTTGTTGTACAAAAAATAAACCCACACTTTTTCACCATTGCATACCATCTCTCTATTGCGCAAAAGGCTTTCAGGCAATTATTCATCGCCGCTGCTGCGGTGGCCGGTGGTGCTGCTGTGGCTATTGGGCGCCAGCGCAGTTGTACATGCCCAGATACTGAAGCCAGCTGAGTGGCAATGGCAGGCCGCTGAAAACACAGTGACCCTGGGCGATACTGTTGAGCTCATCTTCAATGTGCGTATCGACAAAAACTGGTATTTGTACAGCAACGACTTCGATCCCGATCTGGGGCCCATGCTTACCGAGTTTGCCTTTGTACCCGATGCATCCTACGCATTGGTGGGTGGTACGCGCGCCATCGGTGCACAGCGCAAATACGACGACTTATGGGGCGGCGAGTACACTTATTTTAAAGGAAAAGGAGAATTTCGTCAGACTGTAAAAATACTTTCTGCCGAGCCGCTCATCAGTGGCAGTGTGAGCTATCAGGTGTGCAGCGATGTAGATGGAAAATGTATACCCTTCGATCAAGCCTTTTCTTTTGACCAAATTGATGTGCTTGATGCACAAAACTCGCCTGAAGCACAAAAGCCGACCGAAGACCCTGTCATAAAAACTGATCTTTTTGCCTTTGGCACTGGTGCACAGGCCGAAGAGGGGTTGCTACAACCCGCCACCTGGCAGTACGGCTTTAGTCGCGACCACCCGGCTGCAGGCGATACGCTCACGCTCCGCTTCCAGGCCACCATAGACCCGGGCTGGTACATGTACTCTTCCGACGTGGCCCTCGAGCCGGGTCCGGTACCGGCGCGTTTTAGCTTTGAGCCTAATGACAGCTATGCGCTCAGCGGCGGCATTGTACCTGTCGGAGCCAAAACCAAGCACGATCCTGTATTCGACGGAGAGGTGCGTTATTTCGATGATCAAGCGGTGTTCACCCAGACGATCAAAGTGCTGAAATCCGAGCCCTACATTTCGGGCAGCATTGAGTATCAGGTGTGTTCGGAAGAGGACGGAAAGTGCATCTTGCTGGAAGAAGACTTTTATTTCGGCGACGATCCTGCGCTGGAAGTGCCTGTTTCGCGCAGCAATATTCAAGAAGATGGCGTCGGTGTGCTGCAATCGCGCGATACCACCTCTGCCTATACATTGCTCACATTTATGCTGGTGGCTTTTTTGGGTGGCCTGGCGGCACTGCTCACGCCTTGCGTGTTTCCGATGATACCCATGACGGTCACCTTCTTTACAGGGCGGGCCAAAAGCCGCCGGCAGGGCCTTCGCAATGCCGTGTTTTATGGCTTTTCCATCGTACTGATCTACACACTCACCGGCGCCTTACTTGCTCCTTTTATGGGACCTGAGGTGGCCAACGAGCTGGCTACGAACTGGATCCCGAACGTGCTGTTCTTCCTGATCTTTCTGGTTTTTGCATTATCCTTTTTGGGCCTGTTCGAAATTAATCTTCCCAACTCCTGGGTGAATAGCATGGATAGAAAGGCCGACAAGGGTGGCGTTGCGGGCATATTCTTTATGGCCCTCACGCTGGTGTTGGTGTCATTTTCATGTACGGGGCCTATAGCAGGCAGTCTTTTGGTAGAGTCGGCGGGCGGGCAGCTTCTGAAGCCTGTGTTGGGCATGTTTGCCTTTGGCCTCGCCTTCGCTGTGCCTTTTACCCTGTTTGCCATCTTTCCCGAATGGCTCAGCGCCCTGCCCAAGTCTGGCGGCTGGCTCAATTCTGTAAAGGTGGTGCTCGGTTTCCTTGAGTTGGCCTTTGCGCTCAAATTTCTGAGCGTAGCCGACCAGGCCTACCACTGGGGCATACTCGATCGAGAAGTATACCTGGCTTTTTGGATCGTGATTTTCGGCATGCTGGCGCTATACCTGCTTGGCAAAATAAAATTGCCCGGCGATACGATAAAACAAACGACCACCGTGCCTCGGCTGGTGCTGGCTATAGTGGTGTCGGCATTTGTAGTCTATTTGATACCGGGCATGTTCGGCGCGCCACTCAAGGCGCTGGCCGGCTACCTGCCGCCGCTCTCCACCCACGACTTCAACCTGCTGGCCGGGCAGGGCCAATACGCACCAGAAGCACTGCCTTTGGCTGATGGTTGCGAAGCGCCAAAACATGCCGAGCTTCTCCACTTTCCGCACCAGCTATCGGGCTACTTCGACTACGAACAGGCCATGGCTTGTGGCCGGGCGGTGAACAAGCCCGTGTTCATTGACTTTACGGGGCATGGCTGTGTGAACTGCCGAGAGATGGAGGCCAGGGTATGGTCTGACCCGGAGGTGCTGAAGCGGTTGAAAGAAGATTTTGTATTGCTGGCGTTGTACGTTGATGACAAAACCGAACTGCCTCAGGATCAGTGGTATACTTCCGAGTACGACGACAAAGTGAAAAAGAGCATCGGCAAACAAAACGCTGACCTGCAGATACGCCGCTTCAACAACAACGCCCAGCCCTACTACGTGGTCATGAACCCGCACCAGCCCGACGGCAAACCACTGATTGAACCACGCGCCTACGATCTCGACATTCAGGAATTTGTAGCGTTTTTGGACGAGGCCAGGGCAGCCTATGATGCTGCCAAGCTTACGCCGCAATAGAGAAAAAGGCTGCACGGCCACAATTTTCTGTTTTTTGTTTTCATTCGCTTCTTTAGTTCTTTTTTTTCCTTAAATTTTCAGCCAAAACATTACATCCCATTTTTTGGGCCTGCAGTTTTACTTTTTTGTAAGAATAAATAGGTGGCATTATCATGGCAAAACTCAAGAATATAATAAAGCAACTTTCTGAACAAGATTTCGAATCGATCTACAATTCCCTATTAGAAAGTAGCGCCGATAAATCAGCTTTTTTGCTGAAGGCCATGCGGGAAAAACAGCAGTCGGACAATAAGATAATGGAAGAGCTCGGTGTGAACACCAACGCTTACTACACCTTAAGATCGCGGCTGAACCAAAAAATAGAGGAGTACCTGCTACAACAAATGGAGAACCCGCGCACGGACATCCTGAAAAAAGTAGCAAACATTAACGAGATCATTTTTACAAAAAAGCGGGCCATCGCCATCGCTACTTTGAAAAAACTGGAAAAGGAACTGCTCGACTACGACCTTTCCAACGAACTGACGGTGGTTTATAAATTTTTAAAAAAGCTGCACATCAACTCCGCCGATTACTTCAACTACTCACAGCTGTACAACAAGCACGTAGCGTATATGCTGGCTGTCGACAAGGCGGAAGACCTGCTGGCGGAGTACTTTAAAAAATACGGCAACTACACACTCTCTGGCGACGATATATCGAAGATGGAGCTGTCGCTGCTCTCCCGGGAAATGAATAATGTATGCGCGCTGTATAAGTCGCACCGGCTGTATGTGTACCAAAGCTGCATAAACATCTTTCACCGCTTGTTTGTAGAAAAGGAAGAAGATCTGAAGGGCGAAGTAGAGCCCATCGAGGATATTCTGATGAATGTGCAAAAGATATTTGAAGAGTACCACCTGGACAGTATCTACTATCACCTGAGGATAGTGTTTGAATACTTGAAACTGGAGTACTACGAGCACTACCGGGTGTACAGAAAGGCAGAGAACTATTTCGAAGAAGTAAATGACTCCTGTGCCGACCTGCTTTCTAACTACTCACTCTATACCTACCCGGCCCAGTTTCTCATCACCAAGCTTAAGCGGCACATGCGCATCGATCAGGTAGAAGATATTTATGAAGAAAACGAAGGCCTCTTCCACGACTACGAGCCTGATAAAAACGACATCCCCAACTACATCACCTATGTGTTGTACAGAGCACTTGCCTGCTACTACAAGAAAAAATACGATGAGGCAGCGCGCTGGATTAACAACCTGCTGAACGAGATCAGCCTGAAGAAGTACCCGGAGGCTCAACTGGAGATAAAGGCGGTGCTCGCCCTTCAATATTGTATGCTCCGCGATTATGATCTTTTCAACCAGCTGATCAACAGCATACAGCGGCAAATAAGGCTATTGGGCAAAGATGAATGCGATCATGTGATCGACTTCACCAAAATGCTGAAAATATCCATCAGCGACTCCAAGCGAAACAAGAAATCCAAAATTGAAGGTCTGGCGGATAAATTTAAAAGCTACAAGCTCAGCTACTTCACCCCTACGCTTCTCATCAAAACAGACGAAGACTTTGTGGATGCGCTCAGTAGAGAGTAGAGCGGGACATTTTCCGGATATACGCGCGGGGGGTATAAAACAAGTCCAGGCTAGTCTATTGAAAAAAGATTGCCAGACCGTCCGAAGTCGACCTCACCAAATTTGAACGGCAGGTCGTACAACTCCTGATATTCTTCGCCCAGCTCGAGCATGTCTTCGTCGTCTTCAAAATAATGCCACTCAACCAGTACTTCGTGGCCGTTTTGATGTATGGCATTGAGTATTTCCAATATGTCGTGCACTATTTTCGACGAGGCTGTATTCACATATTCCAGCTCGAACTTGAAACTGGTGCTGCCGTTCGGATTTTGCTGGTATTCATGTAGCCATTTCAGCGCCGGGGTATAAAAGGTAGCCACATCTTCCATATATGATTTGCCCGTGACCCGAAACTCCGGTTTATCTTTATCCAGTATAATTTCAGGCGTTTCTTCCGTTGCTTTCAATGCCAAAGTTTCCATCCTCACATGCACTTTAATTCACCAACGAATATCCTCAATGATTACTGCCCAGGCCAAATTTGATTGGTTTTAAACCTTACATTATTTCAAATAACCGGGAATAGAAGGGGTTACAAATCCCCTTTCTGAGGTCTTACCAATATTTCTTCCACCACGCTGCGATCCGAAATGGTGTAGGCGTTAAATATTAGCGCTGCCACATCTGCCGACGCCATAAAACGCTCCTCAGGCACATCTACACCCTCCCAGCTTGCGGTGAGCGTGGCGCCGGGCAGCACGGCCGTCACGCGTATATTTTTCTCCTTCATCTCTTCGCGAAGCACCTTGCTAAAGCCCAGCAGTGCGAATTTGGAAATACAATAGGAGCCGCCATTGATGTAGGGCACAATGCTGGCCGTGGAGCAAATATTAAAAATGTGCCCTTCACCGCGAGAACGCATTGTTCCCAACAGACCCCGCGTAAGATGGTAAGCACTGTAGAGGTTGGTATTGATCATGCGCTCCAGTGCGCCTTCCTCTTCTTCGGACAATGCTCCCGGAATGAATATGCCTGCGTTATTGACCAACACATGTACGGCAGGGCTTTCAGCCAGCACAAAGTCGACGAACGTTTTTATATCATGCCTCTTGGAGAGGTCAGCCACCTTGATCATCACCCGGTTGTTGTACTTTTCTTCCACTTCCACCTTCAGTGCTTCCAGGTCATGCTTATTTCTTGAGCAGGTGATCACATCAAAATTGTGTGCTGAAAATTGCTCGATGATGGCTTTTCCTATGCCTTTGGTACCACCGGAAACCACAATGATCTTTTTCATATTCGTAACATTCAATACTTAAAATTCACTTTCTGCCAGTTGGCTTTTAGCGGCTAAGTTATAAGCCTCACAACAACATTCCTCGGACAAATATTATTTAATAGCCATTATTGTATCTTTAGGCCCCACTGGGCAAACTGTCTAAAAAGCGAGTCTAAGTATCTCTGACCTACCCACCATACAGGCTTTTTACAGATGTTTGTTGGAGTGAGCGCGCAATCAGGGGCGTGCCACAAGGGTAAGGTAGAATATCGCCAACCAGCGGTGAATCAACGTTGACGCAAATGCCGTAGTGGCGTTCGAAAATTGAAAAATATACATGAAAGGAATTGGTAAGTTTTTTTTATTCCTGGGCCAGCTTTTTGTAAAGCGCGAAGCCTTTAAAACCTACGCAAAGCAAACCCTGGAGGAGTGCGTATTGATTGGCATCGATTCGCTCATCATCGTTACTATTGTTTCCACATTTATTGGGGCAGTTACGGCTGTACAGACGGCGTTCAACCTGGTGAGCCCGCTCATTCCGGATTACATCATCAGCGTGATTGTGCGCGATATGACACTGCTCGAGCTGGCGCCAACCATCACAGCCATCGTATTCGCAGGCAAGGTGGGCTCCAATATTGCCGGCGAGCTTGGCACCATGCGCATTACAGAGCAAATAGATGCTCTGGAGGTGATGGGCGTCAACTCCATCTCTTATCTGGCCTTGCCAAAAATTCTGGCCAGCCTGTTCATGTACCCTATGTTGGTGATATTGGCGGCTTTCCTGTCCATCTTTGGCGGTTATCTTGCCGGCACCCTCACCAACATCATTACACCAGAAGATTACATCTACGGCATCAGGGCCGACTTTCAAGAGTGGAACGTGACCTTTGCACTGATCAAAGCCGTTGTCTTTGCTTTCCTGGTGGCGGCTATATCTTCATACAAAGGCTATTATACACAGGGCGGTGCGCTGGAAGTGGGGCAGGCCAGCACCAGCGCCGTCACCAATAGTTGTATCGCCATATTGGTGGCCGATTACCTTCTGGCACAACTGTTACTATAATTTTGCAACGGCATGATCTCTTTTAAAAATATTCATAAATCTTTCGATGGCAAGGTGGTGCTCGATGATATAGAAGGTCAGTTCGAACCAGGCCAGACCAACCTGATCATCGGCATGAGCGGTACAGGCAAAAGTGTGCTGCTCAAATGTCTGGTCGGGCTTATAGAGCCTGACGAAGGCGCCGTATACTACGACGGCCGCGACTTCACCCATGCACACCGCAAAATTCAACGCGGCATCCGACGTGAGATAGGCATGCTCTTTCAAGGTGCCGCCCTGTTCGACAGCAAGACGGTAGAGCAAAACGTCACTTTCCCGCTCGATATGCTTACCGATATGCCCAAAAGCGAAAAGCAGGATCGTGTGAATTTTGTATTAAAAAGAGTGGGGCTGGAAAATGTAAATAAATTGATGCCCAGCGAAATAAGTGGTGGCATGAAAAAACGCGTTGGTATTGCACGGGCCATCGTGAACAGTTCCCGCTACCTCTACTGCGACGAACCCAACTCGGGCCTCGATCCGCAAACGGCCAAGCTGATCGATAACCTCATCAAAGAAATCACAGAAGAATACGGCATCACCACGGTGGTAGTGACCCACGACATGAACTCGGTGATGGAGATCGGTGACCACATCATTTACTTATACAAAGGCAAAAAGCTATGGCAGGGCACTAAAGACGAAATACTGGATGCCCGCCAGCCTGCGCTCAAAGAATTTATATATGCCAATAAACTCGTAGAGGCGCTAAAGGAAATGAAAGACGAGGAATTAGAATAAGGCACTTACCTGCATGTGGCCTGTGTGCACCGCGGCAGACTGCTGTGATTTGCGGCCCTCGTAGCCCACGCTCAGTTGCAGGCCATCAAACAGCTTTTTTTGCAGACTTATATTCCAATTGATGTTGGAGCCTGGTCGCAATGCTTCCAGCATTTCATAGGCCAGCGGCGTATTTTCCTTGCCATCGTACTGAATATGCAGGTACCGTACCATCGACTGTAGGGAGAAGTCGGAGGATCGACTGATGCGCGATTGCACGCCCAACTCTTGCAGACGGGCCTTTTCTGCATTTTCTGTCTGGGCTGCATTTTGCTTTTGGGTATAGCCATATTGCGTAGTAATGCGCACAAAAGAATTGGGCTGCCAGGCCAACTCGGGTGCCACCTTGCGCTCGTGCACTACAAAGGTGCGGCCCTGCAAAAAATTTGACGCGCTGCTGGTTTTTGTTGAGCTAATGCCCAACCGACCGCTGTGCACAGCATTGAACATGACGCGTATATTGCTGAAATACTGCTGCATACGCCGGTCTTCGAAGCCTCCCGTCATGAGCTGCCGGCTGCCGGTTTGCCACAAACCGAACTCCGCGCCAAAATGGCTATTGCTGCGATTGTACATGAAGGTGGAGCGCACCGACTGCCGTAGCGACAGCAGGCCCTCGTCGTCGACGTGCGACAGCAGAGGCATGAGGCGTGCGGCCAATCTGCCGTCGGTCACTTTGCGTACAGCACTTATGGCAGTGTTATTGGAAAATCTTGACAAAAACGACCTGATACCTGTGCCCTGCGCCCAGGCACGAGGCATCTCCAAAGCCAACCTATAGTTGAGATTGCTCTCATAGGCCGACACAAATTCATTGGTCGGAAGCAGTATTTTTATATAGTTACGCTCGTCGAAATTTACAGCCAGATAAAACTCCCCCAGCTCTTGCAATCCATCGCCATTGTCGTCGCGCCAGGTGTGTGTACCCTCACCGGTGGCCACCTGCACATATACATACTCACGCTTCAGCTCGCGGCCACTGCCCACCATGTACGAAAGGTCAGATCGCACATGCCGCTTGAGCAATGTGCTGTACCAATCGAGCTTGCCCTGCACGGTTTCTTCCATTTTACCCTGAGCGTCCCATGAATAGTTAAGGTTGCGGCGGTGTATAGCGGTAAGGCGCAGACGCTGTCCGCCGCGCTCCGGCAGTTGAAAATAGAGCTGTGTAGTAGCCGACCGGTCGCTGGTCGTCAGTTCGCCGGCGTGCGGGGTTCGGTCTTCGCGCAAAGCATACGACAGCCCAAAGGAAGTATTCAGGCTATCGCCGCTGTTGATGTAAAATGTATGCTGCGCAAAGTTCATCGCTGTACTTACGATGGAATCTGAGTCGGGCATAGTGAGTTCGTTGCGGTCGGCGCTGTAGCGGTACCCTGGCGCGAAGTAGCCCGCACGCAAAAAAACATCTGCATTGATTCTGTGCCAGCGCGCATCGTGCAGTGCCGCCCTGCTGTTCATCGTAAATGCCTGCGTACGCCATTGCAGCGGGCCGATGCTTTTGTTGAGGGTGGCTTCGTGCTGAAGGCCATCTACCGCGGCGCCTCGCTTGCGCTTGCTCAGCCGGTAGTACATTCGGTTGTCTTGGTTTCTCTCTAGTGTTGTCTCCACATTCAAGATGTGGTCGGCAGCCTGTTCACTGTCATCATCGGGATTGAAATTCCAGTCGCGGTCAAATTCGATGCTTCTATAGCGATCTATCGGTGCAAAATAAGCGCTGTTATATTCAAAATCGGCGGCAGCACTGAAATGGTAATCTTCCAAAAATGTGACGGCCCTGGGCGCAGCACGATAGCCGACCTTATAGGCACGGCCTGTGTCGTCGTGGCCATCGAGGGTGCTCAGCAGGTTCTGGTCATTGTCAGAAAAGGCCAGCTCTGCGTATAATTCGTCGTGGTCGGAGATGGCGTATGAGGCCCCGGTGGTAAACATGTGTCGTTTGTTGGGCGCAGTGAGCTGCCGCACAGGAGCGCTGTCGCCCTGTGGCCGGCCCTCGCGGGGTGGCACCCATTCATAAATGCGCCCATTCACGGTGGACTGCCTCAGGATGTAATCGCCCCTGCCCTGCCCTACATGAGTAAAAGTAACGCGGTACAGCGTGGCCTGTGCATTGGTGCTGTATCGAAATATGGTTGTTTGCTGCAGCTGGTCATCGAGTGTATCCACTTGTTCGTAAAGCACATAGTCGGCATTATACGGTACCTGCTGGGCAGCCAAGGTGTATGCACTTTGCAAGCTGTCACCTACATCCTGCATGAGTTGCCTGTCCGCATCCGACAGCTCGAAGCTGAGCGGCTGGTTCGGGTTGTCTTTTTCTGTGTAGTAATTGGCAAACAGGCCAAACTTACCCACTCTTTGTTGGTGACCCGCCGCTACAATGCTGCGACTGTAGTTGCGATCGCTATACTCCAGGTCAATGCGTACTCTGCTGTATTTGGTGATCAGCACCTCCGCCGTAAACTGTATCTCGGCTTTATTATAGTCGATGATATAGTCCTGGTCGAAGCCACGGCTGAGCAATTCGCCATCCAGATACACCTTCTCTGAGTTGGCCAGCACGATGATAAAGTCGTCGGCGCGCGGCACTTTTATTCGGTAGGGGCCCAACACACCTTCCTGTACATCCAACAAAATAGATGCGAATTTGCCCTTGGCCTGAGATATGGCCAACGTGGTTTCGGCATGGCCGCCGCCAAGCGCATAGCGCGTGGTGAGCAATCCGCCCTGCACATTTTTGTGGTACCGCAGAAATGCAGAAGATGGGTTTTTAAGCAAAATATCGCCGGCCGTCAGCGAGAAGTGGTCATTGTATAACTCAATGAAGATATTATCAAAATCCTGCACCTGAGCTGTGTTGCCTTCGGGCTGAAAGGGTATGTCCTGATCGGTGATGGAAGCGCGTATGTTGAGATTGTCTGTCAGTGCGCCTTCTATCTGAAGGTTCAGCGTAGAATTAACCACAGCACTTTGGGCATTGCCAAAGGAAACGGAACGGCCAAGGCTGCCACTTTTTCGAATATTTCCGGTAGGAAAAAGTTCTTCGCGCTTGTCATACCCCAACGTTACCTGTTCGGTGGCCGGGAGCCTGTATTGTCTTCTCGCCTCCATATAATCGGCCAGGCTGCGTCGGTAGTACGACTTGCCCAGGTGGTAGGGCAAAGTTTGATAGCAAACCGTAACTGAGTCCACATCGGAGGTGGTAAAATGCAAATCGCCGCTTTGTAGCTTATAATAAGAAGTAGCCAGCGTATCCCTGCCGGCAATAATGATCAGGCTCTCGGGCACCACCGTGAGCGAATCGAGCTTTGTCACCGGCTGCACCTTCACCTGGCGGCACACAGGCGCGCCCGTTTGCGCACTTACCAGCGCAGTGCTTGTGCAGATCAGCAGTATAGTCAGCAACGATCTCATCAGGCGGTAGGAAATTCCAGGAAAAAAGCCGTGCCATGGCCTTCGGTTGTTTCGAACCATATCTCTCCGCCGGCATGCTCAATGCCGCGCTTGGCAATGGCCAGCCCAAGTCCGGAGCCACTGTATTTGGTGCTGAAGTTTGGGGTAAAAATTTTGTCAGCGATTTCCGGCGATATACCGCTGCCATTATCGGCTATTTCTATGCGTACGCGCTCCGTGCTGATCATATAAAATCGCACATGAACGATTGCCTGCTCCTCATCATCACTGGCCTGAAAGCCATTGATGATGATGTTGGAGAGCGCCCTGCCTATCCACTGCCTATCGCCGATCACAAAAAACCGGCCCTCTTCCAGGTTGCTTTTCAAGCTTCCCTTTTCGCTTTTGTCGTACAAAGCCACCGTTTCCCGTATCAGCGCCGTGATCTCAAACCGCTCACTCTGGGGGGCGGGCATTTTAGCAAAAGCCGAAAAAGAGGTGGCAATATCGCTGAGCGTATTGATCTGCTCCAGCAGGCTGTCGATCTGGCGCTGAGCGGCCACATCCGGCTTTTCGTCCTGCATTCTGCGCTTCATATGCTGCAGGGTCAGCTTCATCGGTGTCAGCGGGTTTTTTATTTCATGAGCCACCTGCCGTGCCATCTCACGCCATGCGCTCTCCTTCTCGCTACGGGCCAGGGCAGTTTTACTCTCCTCCAGGTGCACCAGCATGCGGTTGTACTCGCTCACCATCAGGCCTATTTCGTCTTCTGAATGCCAGCTCAGTGGCTCGTTGTAACCCGACAGCGTGGTACGGCGTATCTTCTGCGTGATCAGCCTCAGCGGAAAGGTGAGGTTCTTGGAAGCGTAGTAGGCGATGATGAGAAACAGAATGAATACGCACACAAATATGTTCAGTATGTTGGAGAGCGCCGATACCACATGCTTTTCCAGCTCGTCGCTGGAGGCAAAAAAGGGCAGGCTGAGTATGCCTACGAGGCTGCCGGAGTCGAAAGATTTTACGGCTATATACGTGTTTTTGTAGCGCAGCGACCCTACCTCCTCTTCCAGTATGGCATGGTTGTACTGCTCCTCCACCAGTTGAATATACGCTTCGGGATTGATGTGGCTGGAAAGCAGCTCATTTTCGTAGATCAGTGGCTGGCTGGAAGCGATAAGCCGGCCGGCCGGGTTGAACACATTCAGATCTTGCTCGGCGTATTGGGCTATTTGAAAAATCTCATTGGACAACCACTCACCGTCAATCTCCCCTTCATCGTAGCGGCTCAGGTTGTCGGATATCTCTCCGGCCAGATTTTCTGCGCGCTGCAAATATTGATTTTCCAGGTCGCGAATGTAAGAGCGTACAATTACGCTTACGGTGGTCACAGAAATGATAATCAATGGTGCGAAAAAGGCGAAATTGAGGTAGAGCTGTATGCGTGTGGCATAATTCTGCCCCGTTCGCTGCGCCCACAGGTATATACTGATCACCAACAGCACCAGCAGCATACTGAACACGAACAACAGAAAATAGAAGCTGACATTGGTGACAAAGAAATGCAGCGGATACAGGCGCGATGACACTACGATATAGTTGTCGCCAGTGGTTTTATACCCCGCATGTTGGTAGTCTGACAATCGAATACCGCGATCGAACAATCGCTGATTGCTTAGCCTGAAGTGTTCCTCTGCTTTTTTGTAGTTGTAGCTGCCGTAGGAGTATACCATATTTTCTCCGTCGAATATGCCATAGCTGAGGCCTTCGTTGCCAATGGCCGGTGCCTGCATGGCCGAAAATCTGTTGTCCAGAAGCAGCAGTGGATATACCGTATTCATGTTGGGCACAAAACGCCTGAGTTTCAGATCGAGCAATACATGCCCGGCCACCTGATCATATCGCTTGATATCAATAAAGTACAAGTATCGCTTGGGCTCCGATGTGCCGGGCTGATTGATAAAAAACAGCCCTTCCGACTCAGTCTGATACCGGCCAAAGAGCTGCTTGATTTCATTGAAATTGGCCGGTCGATCGCCCCGCTCAAATGGTTCGCCCCGTGAGTTGAACACATACACCCGCACGTCGTATTGCTCCAGGGAGTTGTTGAGGTACACCCTTTTTATTTTTTGTTCGATGATAGACTTCGACGCGTATGGGCTAAAAATGCGGTTCTGGATGAATACATCGGACCTGATCTTCTCTGCTGCCTCGTTCAGCAGGTATTCGGTGATGGGGTCATTTTCTACTACCAACTGACTGGCCACACGCTCCTGACTGTACTGCAGATTGTTCTGAAAGAAACGATAACTGGCAAACGCTCCACTCACCGCCGGCGGAAGGCCGAATATGAAGAGGTACACAAAGGTGAGATATTGAATGCGGCTGAGATACCGGTACAGCCGGAACAGCATGAGAATAACAAAAAATGCCGTGTTCACCAGCAGGATATGCCAAAAAGCCCCCTGAGCAATCCAGGCGACTATGGCAAAGAGCAGGCCGCCCAGAGCAAAATGCACTATAGCACCCAGCCTTTGGTGGCTGTTCAAGCGGAAGAACAGCGTAAAGGCCACATGTACATAAAGAAAATAAATAGCCCCGCTACAAAAGAAGATGAGATAGCTCACGATTTTCAGAGGCACAAAATCAAAACCCTCTGTGATATCCATAGACCACTGCGAGTGAAAGCTGAGCGATTCTATGATCAGGTAGTGTACTGCCAGCCAGAAGAAAGTAGAGAAAGCCAGTGCCACAGACAGCATACGCCTGTGCTGGTCGCGCAGCAGCAGCAGCCGCTTGGCCAGTGTGGGCCTGGCATAGTGGCGAAAGAGAAACCATGCCGGTACGCCCAGTGCCAACAGGTTCAAAATAAGATCGCCCAGCGACGGGTTGAGAAAAGACGATGCGTAGTATCGTGCATCGAAAAGTGCCCACGACAGGTATTTTGAGGGGAAGCCGCTGATCAGCATCACCGCGCGCATCACCAGCAGCACCAGTACGAGCGTCCACCATGCCTTCTGCCCGTTCGTTGGTGGCGCGGCATTATTGTAAAGAAGGTGCACCACCCACGCCATAGCCACAAGAAAGGTGACGAAAAGCAGGGCATATACAAGCTGAAGCCACACTTCGTGGGCGGAGTAAGAAGAAAAAAACTTGATGTAAAACAGCGTGTCGGATGCCATCGAAACGGCTTCTCCCTGATCAAGCTTTACCAGGCTAATGTCGAAGTTGCTGTCTGAAAATATATCCGGATTCACTGTGCGCCGTATGTACTCGTTGCCCGAGGCCTCATTGACCAGTGGCACTACAAATACAGCCATGTAGTCCCTGCCCTGCCGCCTGATGCTGTCGCGCCGGAAGATGTAATACTGGTCGTCGGTATGAACACATCCTACCCGTTCGCCGTAGGCGATATCGCGATATTTGGGTGTAAAATGATAATTGGACCAGTAGATGATGCGGCCATTGTAGAAGAGATAGTACGGGCTGGCGAGGTTCAGCTTCAGGTTGGAAAACGTCGCTGTGTCGGAGCTGACCAAGTGCTCTTCCAGTTGTTGTTTATCGGCCTCTACCTGGTCCATTACGCTGCGCAGGTTTTCTTCTATCCCGCGTACGTATTGCTTGGCACTGCGCATCTCTATGGCATGCAAATGCCGAATGCCCGCCGCCAGCAGCACCAAAGCCAATGCCGCCAAAAGTGGGTAATACCAATGAGTAAAAAGCCGCTTGTGCATCAATGAAATAAAAACGCTACACCAATGTAGAGAAAAACAGCAATTGGTTCATTTCCCGTGTGGCGGGAGTACCGGCAGGTATATGCGTATTGAAATTTTGCTAATTGGTTCCGAAAAGCCGCCGCTTGCGCTGCGCTATCTTTTCGAGCTTCCGGGCATTGTCCCTGCTCTTTCGATACCAAAGATAGCCAATCACAATGGCCAGGAGGTATGGTGTAACAAATAGGTAAAGAATGCCCAAATTGAGCTTGGCAGCAAAGCTCACATTGCCATCGGCCACGTTGCTCTCTACCGATGCCTTGCACATGGCGCACTGTGCCACCGCACCCTGCATAGTGGGGATCATTATAGCGAGGCATAAAAATATGGCACGCGATATACGCTTTGCAAAGTTTTTCATCGCACGTAAAATGGACTGATCATCAAATAAACGATAACGCCTGAAACAGATACATACAACCAAACGGGAAATGTGAACCGCACAATACGCCGGTGCTGATAAAACCGCTGGGTAAAAGCATAATAAATGGCCATGAGCACCAATGGTACTACCACGATGGACAATAAAATGTGGGAGATCAGAAAGAAATAATAAACATACCGGATCGTGCCTTCGTGACCATACGATGTGGAAGGCACCGTAGAGTGATAAATGACATAGGAAATAAGAAAAAGACCGCCCAGGGCAAAAGCACTGGTCATCGCTAGCTGATGCCTCTGCACATTCTTCTGCCGGATGAAAATGAACCCGGCCACCAGCACCAGCGCCGTAATGCTGTTGATAATGGCATTGACATGCGGAAGATAATACACCCACTGCCCCGCACGCAGTTTTACGGGCATGAGCAGCAACGCAGCCACCACTAAAGGTACGGCCACAGAAATGATGGCAATGGCTGTTTTGTTTATCCTTACTTTCCCTGTAATCATTGTGATCGTCTCGTTATTCCTGCAACAATATTTTTGTCTCTACTATCAGCCGGTCTATTTCCTCAGGCTCGTACGAAAAAAACCCGCGAATGGCATTTGTCTCATCAAGCAAAGTGATGTGCGCCGGCATGTTGGCTTCCGGTCCGGCATTGTATTTTTCCAGGCCTGCCACACAGTCGTACAGATGGGCGTATACCGCTGTGTCCACATGCACCGAGCGCCAAACTTCCGGTGCGGTCATAAAGTTTTTTTCTGTGTCTGCATCCATCTGCTCTTTCTGTATAGAAAGTATGTAAACGCCGCTATTGCCATACAGAGCGTCTTGCGCCCGTCCGATCTGTAAATACATTTCACCCAGACCCGATGGGCGATCCGCCGGCACAAAGGTCAATATTTTAATGCCTGGCCCCACTTGCGCCAGCGCCTCCGGTAAGGCCTTGCCCTCGCAATGAAGCCCGCGATACTGATTGTATGCCGGCACGGTAAACTCATTTTTGCCAAACAACTGCAGCACTATGTATATAGAGACAGGCACTACAATGGCAATGACCAACATTAAGGTCTTCTTCATAAGGCCAATATTCGTGAATTCTTGCTAAAACTAAGGGCCATCAACAAGCGCGAAATAAGTTCTATCCCGCCCAGTCTGCCTGTACAGCCTTCATATCAAATACTTTGTTTAACGCTATGGCTGTCATGATTCTTCTTTAAAATATACCTGGTAGTAATGCATCTTGCTTTCTTCGTCAAAACCCTTTTTGATCAGGTTGCGATTGCCGTGCACATAGATGTGAAAATTCTTATCCAGCTTAATGATGCTTTTGAACACGCGCTGCATCTTCTTCACAGCGGCGGGGTTGATGTCGAACTCATCGAAAGTCTGCACTTCCCGTTGCTCCTGATAGCCTTTTTTGTATTGTTCGAACGCCTCGATCACTTCCGGCGCCTGCAGCACCTTTTCCTCAAAAGAGTGTTTTTCGAACATGTCATTTTCTTTGAAGTACCGCGCCGATTCGTCGATAATAGAAAGTTGGTCGATGCGATCGGCCTCAGGAAAAGCCTCTACGGCAAAGTCGCGGCACATTTGCATATAATTCTGGGTGTGATGCCAATCGTCTTTTCTTGGCTGCACCTGTAGAAATTTTTGCTTCCAATACTGCGCCTCCTCTCCCCGGTTGGTTTGGTCGGCCACCACCAGCCGATAGCCGCTCTCCCTGTCGATGTTGAATATCAGACAGCCCTTATCCAGTTTTTGAAGCGAGATGCCTTCGTCTTTTTGCAACTCAATATTCTGCTGGCCGCGCAGTACTTTAATGAACGTATCTTTTTGCTCGGTTTTCAATATGGCCACCGCGTTAGCTATTTCATCGCCCAACAGGCAATCGCGGATATAGATCACATGCAACTCGCCGCTTTTGATGTTGGGGTGATCGCTGACGGCGTACAGGTGGCGCGCGATGTGCTGGCTCTGGAGATGCAAGCTTGAAGGTTCTTCGAAGATGCCGCCGATGTGGCCATATACTTCGTTGTACCGGAGATCGTTTTGATGGCAAAACTGGTAGTATTCACCTTCTTTAAAATGCTTCTTCAGCAATTTTAACAATGCCCCTCCAAGGCCATCGTGCAGTTGGCTGGCCTGTTCGGATAGAAAAAGTGGCTCATCCTGCACTTTATTCCCCACCAGATGCACACTGAGCGCCTGTATGCCTGCTTCTTTAAAATCGGGTGCATTCATTATTATTCATTGTTTATGTACCGGAAATGATGAGTGATGCAAGGTCTGGTAATGAATTACAACCTCGACATGGCCAAGCTTCTACATATCGCCAAAGAGGTCGTATAGCGCCTCTAGCTGGTGCCAGCTTTCACTGGCATCGTTATGGGCCGCCGCCCCTTCGGTGCTCCTGCCCTGCTCTATCTGCTCCAGCAACAACTTGCCCAGCTGCTGCACCTTCTCAGGGTGCTGACTGTACACATTGTTCTGCTCGCCAGGGTCATCACTCAGGTCGTATAGCTGCACAGGGGGCAGTCGCTCGGCCTCCTCCGACTGCGGCTTCGGGTCGCTCCACCCGCCACTACCCGGGCAGGCCAACAGCTTCCATTTCCCTTGCCGTATGGCAAAGGAGCCGTTGATGGAGTGGTGGATCACGGTAGTGCGCACAGGTGCTTTTTCCTGCTGCGCGGCAAACAGCGGCAACATGCTCTGACTGTCTTCTCCGGCATGCCGGGGTAGGTCTATGCCCAATATGTCGGCGCAAGTGGCCATCAGGTCGGTGGTGCACACCAGGGCGTCGCGCTCCGCTCCAGCCGGTATATGGCCCGGCCAGCGAATGATCATGGGCACGCGGTTGCCTCCTTCAAACAGATCGGCTTTGTGTCCGCGGTAGATGCCGCTTGGGTTGTGCCCCTGGGCCAACAGCGCCGGGTAGTCTGCCCGTGGCGAGCAGCCATTGTCGCTGGTGAATATGACGATGGTGTTGGAGGCCACACCGGCCTTTTCCAGGGCCTCCATCAAATCACCTACATAATGATCGACCTCCATTACAAAATCGCCGTAGACGTTCAGCCCGCTCTGCCCTCGCCAGGGCTCTGTAGGCAATATGGGCGTATGCGGCGAAGGCAGCGGGAGGTATAAAAAAAATGGCTGAGCGGTCTCTGCGCGCTCCTGCACATAGGCTATGGCTTTATCGAAAAAATGTGGCGTCACCTGCTCGTGTACAAAATCGGCACCGGTTGGCCCTTCGCGCCAAAAGCCCTGTTCATCTGTGTTTTCTGTGAGCCGGTTGGGCTGCTCCGTCACATGGCCATTTTCTACATATACATATGGCGGCATGTCCAGTGAAGCGACATGGCCATAGGCATAGTCAAATCCCAGTGTGTTGGGGCCATGGGTGATGGGCACTTCGTAGTTGTAGGTGCTGTCGGCATTTTGTTCCCAATTCCAGCCCAGATGCCACTTTCCAATGAAGGCAGTGTGATATCCTGCACCTTTCAACAAAGTAGCCACCGTTGGCCTCTCCTGATCGATGAGGGCTGGGTCGTAGCCGTACAATACACCTTGCTTTAAGGGCGACCGCCAACTGTACCGGCCGGTGAGTATGCCGTAGCGCGTAGGAGTACATACCGAAGAAGATGTGTGGGCATCGGTCAGCTTCATGCCTTCTGAGGCCAGCTTGTCGAGGTGAGGGGTGGGTATCTTTCCTTCGAGGTTGAAGCTGCGCAAATCGCCAATGCCCAGGTCATCGGCTAATATGTAAATGATGTTGGGCTTTTCCGGCTTTTTTTCCGCTGAAGCATTGCAGGCCAGCAGTGGTAGGAGAAAGATAAAAGCTGCTACATAACCTCGAAAAGGGAAAACCTGAGAAATGGACATGGCAAAAGGACAACTGGAAAAAGACCTCTGTTAAAAGGTCGCATTTTAACCTTTTAAGAAAGCATTTCAAAAAGTTTATGCCTGCACATTGCAGTCGAGGCAGGCATTTCCCAATGCATGAAATTCGTCATAGGCAGGTCCGGGCCGGCCGCCGATGGTGATGATGCGATCGAGGCGAACACGACACGACTCACTGAGCGACAGATATTCGCCGCCCTCTTCTTCCATCACACCATTTGCCTTACCGTCGCAGCTATCCCAATGGTTTTGCGTGTTAAAAAAATGAATGCGCAAGGGTAGGTTGTAAAGCTCCTGGAGCACATCATAAAAATCGGGATCGACTGGTGTATAGCTGCTGTTCATATTCATTCTTTGCTTTTGTTGTGGCTTGCCGGCGATTCCATTCTACCATGCTTCATCGCTTTGGCGCAATGGTTATACCCGCAACAGTGAGAATTGTTTGATGTCTCTCTTGCAGTACTGCCACTGCTCACAAGCGTGCACTCAATATATCTTCACGCGCCTGCTGGCTCAGCGGCAACGGATTATTTTTGTTGCCCGTATCGGCCGCCAGTGCTTTTATGTCACCTGCTGTGACGCCAAAGTGTCCCAGCCGCGAAAGCTGGAACCGCTCCGTCCAGGCATCGATGGTGTGCAACAAATGATCGATGTAGTAATCGCCGCTTTGGTCTGACGAATCGTGAAACAGCCTGCCCACTTTTTCATATTTGGCCAGTGCGGTATGGCCGGGTGCCTCATCCCTCAGCATTTGCACGTTTTTGCGATTGGCCACGCCCATTAAGGTTCCGCAGATCAACCCATGGGGAATGGCGTATCGCCCACCGATAGAAGAGGCGAATCCGTGCACCACACCCAGGCCTGCATTGGCCAGAGTAATGCCGCTGATGAGGGCCGCATACGCCATATCGGCCCGGGCTTCTATGTTGTCATTTCCCCGCTCCACCGCCAGAGGCAAAGCCCGTGCAATGCACTGCAACGCTGGCAAGGCCAGTGCATCCGTCATGGCATTGGCTGCGGTAGAGAGATATGACTCAAGCAATTGTGTAAAAGCATCCATGCCACTTTGCGCCGTCAGCTCCGGCGGACAAGCCAGTGCCAGTTGCGGATCGACCAGGGCCACACGCGGTACAAAGCCATCATGCCGCAGCGATTTTTTATATCCATCGTTACCCACCTCAGAAAGTACGGCATTTTTGCTGGCCTCTGCTCCTGTACCGGCCGTGGTAGGCACCGCCACAAACGGCAGCGTGGCTCCCGTAGGGCTTCTGTCGCCCACACCTTCCAGATAGTGCATTACGCTCCCTTCATGCTGCAGCATGGCGGCCACCGCCTTACCGGCATCCAACACACTGCCCCCGCCTATGGCCACCACCACATCTACAGCTGTGTCGCGATGGCGGTCAACTATGCCGTCCACATCACCTGGCGATGGTTCACGTGCAATGGTGGCGTGGTCGAAACCAATGCCCAGAGTCTCCATCTGCTCCTGCAGTGCGCTCCAATACGGGCCGGAAACAAAGGAGCGACCGCCAGTAATGATGAGCCCGCGATTTCCATAATTGTTGATGATGGAAGGCAGCAGGGCTATTTTACCTGTACCAAAATGTATGGCCGGCACATTACCAAAAGCAAATGTTTCTACCATTGCGAGGGATCGTTTGGGGCTATGATGTGATGCTTCACCCCGGTTCTGGGTTCGACCATCCAATCGGCCACGGTGTCGCGCCATTTTTTATAATGGTCTGTTTCTTTGTGTGCCGCTACAGCGGCTTCACCGATGAATGCTTCATACAACACAAACCGGGTTTCATCGTCTGCTTGGCGTATGAGGTCGAACCGCAGGTTGCCCGGTTCTTTGATCGTTTCTGTATGATTTTCTATGGTGGCTTTGGTGAAATCCTCCACCTTGTGGGGTTTCACCCGCACGTACACGAGGTTGGCAATCATGGGTCAATGATTTTTTTGTATCGCCGTGGATGCCGATCCGTAGAACGCACCCAAAACCAGGGCGCTTCATGCCGGCAGCACTACGGTCTATTTGAAACCCAAAATTTAAAACATATGGCAAACCCCGCCTAATTTCAGGCTTTCTTATCGCAAGATCACGAGCCTTTTGCTGAGATAGGTTTTCTCTTCATCTTCTACCATGAACATATACAAGCCGTTTTTCAGCTTGGTGCAGTCAATCTGGAAGTGATCGAAACCGCTGGTGAAGGCGCCATTGTATATTTCAGCGCCCCACTGGTTTACCACCCGCCAGCGCATATCGGTGGTCAGTGCTCCGCCAAAGCGCACGTTCAACTGGTCGGCTGTGGGGTTGGGATACATTTCTATGCTTTCAACATTCACAGCCACTATGTCGTCTTCCAGTCCGGTGATGGGGTTGGGTGCTTTACTAGGCAACTTGGCGTAGGCGGTTTGGTAAATACGCCTTGGCGAGGTGCCTTCATCTTTGGGATTTTGTATAAACACCACCGTAGCCAGCTCATCGGGGTTGTAAATATTAAGGCCGTTGAGATTCCACACCACTTCGATGGTACGTGTTTCGCCTTCGGTCCAGGGCCCCTTCATGGATGTGCCGCCCGGTGTTGGCAGCATGTCTTTTATTACATTGCGCAAGCCGGTGCCATTCAGATCGAGCATTTCCTCCAATGTGGCAATGTACACGATCAAATCCTGATCGATGGTTTCGTAAGGAGTAACCCGTACTGAAATACCCACCGTATTGGGCTCCGCTGTGGGATCGATGTTGATTTCTATGTTAAATCGTGCATCTTCCAACGCCTCATTGATGATCTTGTAAGGCTCCAGGTTGTCCCTGCCATCCTGGCCGTTCAGGTAGGTCTTTGGTGGCTGGGTGAGGTTGTAGACCAGTGATCGGGTGAGCGGCAGCGCCCTGTTGTCATTGTATATCTGGTCGGGCACATAGCTGGTGTGGTATTGCAAGGTCTGCAGGTCAAGCGGCAGGTCATTGATCAGGCCGTTGATGGCCGCGATGTTGTTGTTGTCAATCTGCATGTTTGTAAAATGCTCGGCCAGCACCAGGCGCTCGCGGTTTCCTATCCAGAAATAATCGAACGCAAACCCATCGTGCATGCCAGCATTCTGGCTATCACTGCCAAAGGCAATCCTAAACCGCACCGACGATTCGTCTTTAATAAAATCGAGCGGAAAGCGCACGATATGCCAGCCGCTGTACTTGCCCGTCCAGCCGTAAGCGCCCTCATTGGTATCGGTAGCGGGGTTGATCACCCCTGGGGTGCTGATCAGTCCTTTATTGTCGTACCACTTCCCTTTTGGCCCTTCCGGCTGCGCTACCGGATAGTTGATTCCCAACAGCTCGGCATCGTCCTTCACCGCCTGCCACGAGCGTCCGCCATCTGTGCTGTATTGCAGCACTGATCCGTCGCGTTGATTCTCCGCATCGGACCAGATGGCCATGGAGAGCATAGGCCGGTCGAGCAGGGTAAGGTCGAAGGCGGGCATGTTGACCACCGACTTTTCGTTGGCATTGTACTCACCATTGAGGTTGGTTACGAATGCACCTGAGCCCGAATAAGCGCCTGAAATGACAGAACCTGCTGGTGTGCCGCGTTGCCAACTGGAGTTTATCCCGGAAATCACACCTATACCATCGTCACTTTCGAAGTCGGCGATAAAAGGATAAGACTTCACCGAGGGCAATATGGCGATCGAGATAGTGGTATCGGCAGCACAACCCAGATCGGTGACCACCTCCAAGAATACATCATAAGTGTCGGCATTGTCATATTGGTTCTGAACCTGCAGGCTGCCCGGCGCCAGTCCTGATGTGCTGTTGCCGTCACCAAAGTTCCAGAAGGCACTCCGGATGCTATCCGAAGGGTCGTCGGCATCCACAGGCACTTTCGACATTACGGAGAATTTTGTGAAATCACCGAAAGCCACATCGTTGACTATAAAATTGACTTTGGGCACTGCACCAATTTTCACTATTTCCGAGCGTTCGGATAAGCAGCCGCGCTTCGTTCTGCCGGTGAGGCTTACAATGTGATCGCCATATTCGTCGAAAATTAAAGACGGCTCCCGGCTGTCGCTGGCAAATAAGTTGTCGGCCTTCCACTCCCAGAGCACAATGGCGTCGTCGCCCAGGGCATCATTCAGGGTAGAGGTATTGCTAAAGGTGATGGGATCAGTGACGCAATTATTTAACTCGGTAAATGAAATCTCTGGTGTAGCATTTACTTCCAGCGCTACATCCTTGAATACCACCACGCCAAATTCATCGGTAAATTTATACTGCACAGTATGTGTGCCCACACCGGCATTCTGGGCATTGAAGAAGTACACTACCTCGGCATTGACAATCTTAAAAAACACGTTGGGGCCCAGCCATTCGTCTGTGGCGTTGGGGTCGGTCGGCAAAGTGCGCTCATTTTGGTTGTCGCAGAGGTTTTCAGGAATGTCAGGATCCACGATGGGCAGTGGGAAAACCTGTGTTTGCCTGGAGATGGAATCTTTGCAGGCATTTACATCGCGATAAGAATATGTGATGCGATGCACACCTTCGCCGGCGTCTGCCGGTGCAAAATTATTGCCTGCCATACCCGGACCACGGAATACACCTCCGGTCGGAAAGCCCTCAAGCACCACCGGCAAGTCATCGATCTGATAGAATGGGTCGAGGCCTGTAAAAGTAATATCGGGAAGCGACCGCACCAGTACGTTGGTACTGCGCACATCTACCGGGCAAGGCCCGGCCGGGTCGTTGGTGACCAGCGAAATGGTGAGCATGGCACCTTCTTCATTGGGTGCAGGCACATATATGGCATTGAGGCTATTCTGGTTGATGTATGTGCCCGAGCCACCAATCCAACTGGCTGAGCTGCCACTACCTCCTATCGCTCCGGCCAGATGTATGCTGTCGCGAAAGCATATGGGTGCATAGCTGCCTGGTATGGCGATGGCCCTCTGATCCATTTGCACATGAAGGCTGTCGTATACGGCCACACATGGGCCGGCAGGGTCGTTTGTGGTAATGAACAGGCGCACTATACCGGCCGCTTTGTCGGCAGCACCCGGTGTGTATGATGCATTCAAATCGCCCACAAAGCTGAATGAACCATCGCCCGTGGTAGACCATGTGGCCGCAGTGGCAGAACCTCCCAGGGTGCCATTAAGATTGGCGGCAGAAGTCTCACAGATCAGCCTGTCGGTGCCGGCATCTACTGTGGGCGCTCTGTTCACCGTCACCCGCACCACGTCGCTGGCTGCGGCGCAGGGCCCGGCAGGCACATTGCTAGCCAGGGTGAGCACTACAGATTTTCCTATTTCCGATATGTGCGGTATGTAGCGCGCGTTCAGCGTGGTGGCATTGGGATAAAAACTGCCTGCCCCACCCGACCAGGTGACTGATGTGGCCGATCCGCCAAGTGATGCATCATCCAGGTATACACTGTCGCCTTCACAGATTACCTTGTCGGCTCCGGCAGTTACCACCGGTGCTGTGTCTATGGTGAGCAAAATAGTGTCGGCCACGGCGGTACAGGGGCCGGCAGGATCGTTCGTGACCACCCACAATTTCACTACGGAAGCAGCTTCTGAAGTATTGGGCGTATAAATGGCATTTAAGGTAGTGCTGGTGGGCGTGAAAGTACCTGCGCCGCCAAACCAATTGACCGAGGTGGCCGAACCTCCAATGGTGGCTTCCGACAGCAGTACAGTGCTTCCCTCGCAGGCGGTATTGTCGCTGCCGGCGTATATCTCGGGCGCTTTATTGATGGTGATGCGCACGATGTCCGTCGCCGGACCGCAAGGTCCTGCCGGATCGTCGGTGGTGATGGTCAATACTACAGTGGTGCCTATCTCGCTGGCATGCGGCACATACGTAGCATTCAGCGTGTTGGGGTCTGGCAAAAAATTGCCGCTACCGCCTGACCAGGTTATGGCTGTGGCGCCACCACCAAAAGAAGCATCCACAAGCGCAGCCTGAGCACCTTCACAAAGTACTTGATCGGTGCCGGCCTCCACTACAGGTGCGGCATTGATTGCCAATATCACCTGATCTGAAGAAGGCGGACAAGGCCCGGCTGCTACCGGAAAGCCCGTAATGGTGAGGGTGACATTGGTGCCATACTCCGTAGGATCGGGCACATAAATGGCATTGAGTGTATAATTATTTGGTAGAAAGCTGCCCGCACCACCCGTCCAGGCTACCGAGTCGGTACCCCCTCCGGCGGCGGCTTCGGCCAACGTGACAGTGGAGCCTTCGCACACCACCTTGTCGCTGCCGGCAAATACAAACGCGTCGCGCAAAATATTGATGTCCACATAGTCGATGGCGTCAGGGCATGAGGTGAAATCAGAGGCTGTAAGCAATAGCGTAACGGTGCCTATTTCGCCAACAGCCGGCAAATACGTAGGATCGATGCGATCGACGGCATCAAGGCTTCCGCTGCCGTTCACCACCGACCATGCCGATGGCGGAAAGCTCGCTCCGCCACTCATCAATGCATCACTTATTTGTATGCTGCCTGTGCCTTCACACACCGTTATGTCTGTGCCGGCAAATACAGTATTGCCAGGGTTCACGATCTGCCGCACATCCACCATGTCGCCGGCACAGCCTATGGCGTCGGACTGAATCCGGAAAATAACGGAATCGACCAGATTGCTTGTATTCGTGAGCTTTTGTGTAATCGAACTGCCCGTGCCTGGCGTGGCACTTACTATGTTTGGCCCTTTGTACAGCACCGTCCATAAAAATTGTGTAAAAGGCACGCTGTTGGGATTACTGATGATGATGTTGGTATTGTCGCCACTGCAAATGTCAGGATTGGTCGCCGCAATGGTTGGTCGTGGCCCTACTTCTACCGTAGTCACTTTTTGGCTACCTGTGCAGCCATTGGCATCCACATCAAATACATAACTGACAATGATGGGTGCGTTGGTCGGATTCACCAATGTTTCGGATATAGTGGTGGGAGACACAAACGATCCACCTGCGGCATATGCTCCGCCGGTCACTGCACCGTAGTTGACTGCAGCCAGGGTAATGCTGCCAGCGCTGGTTGGAGAATTGACGTCGATGGCGGTAAGGCCTCCGCTGCAAAAAGCAGCATTGTTATTGGCGACATTTAAAACAGGTACAGGACTCACACTCACCACAGCTTGTTGTGTAGCGGGGTTGACGCAACCATTGGCGCTTACGCTGAATGTATACGTGACTGTGGCCGGGGCATTGGTGCTGTTGGTGATCATCTCGCCAATGGTGCTGCCCGGTGTGAATGTAGCGCCACTGGTCAGGTTTCCGGAAGTCGCGCCATAGCTTACGTTGTCAAGCGTAAAAAGTGCACCTGCAGTGGGCGACGCCAGAGCCACATTCACCGCGTTGCCGCTGCATATATTTGGCAAATTGTTGTTGACCGTAAAAGCCGGTGCGGGTTGTACCTGCACAGCAGTAGTGTATTCGGTAGGACTACAACCGTTGCCCAACACCTCCAGGATGTATGTTACCGTTTGTACGCTATTCGTTGTATTCGTCAGGATTTCTGCAATAGAGCCACTGCCTGCCCATACATCGCCTGCACTTATGGCACCGCCAGTGAGGTTGCCGGCAGCGTAGTCCACGCTCACCACCCTGATCTGACCATTTTCTGTCGGAGTATTAAAAACAATGTCGGTGGCTGCTCCCTCGCATATTTCAGGGGCATTGTTGAGCAGACTCAATGATGCGGCAGGGTTTACCGTCACCATCTCCACCATGTCGGCCGATGGCACACAACCCGGTGCTGTTGTCCTGAAAGTATAGGAGACCGTTTGAATGTTGGTCGTTGTGTTGGTCAGCGCTTCTCTAATCCTTTGACCGTTGATGAAAGTCTCTCCTCCTCCAAACCCACCGGTAACATTGCCACCGGCATAGTCTACACTGATCAGCTCAACCACCGATCCTGCCACCGGACTGGTCAGCATGATATCGGTCACTTGCCCACTACAGATGATGTCCGCATTGTCGGTAATGGTAAGCGCCGGCGCAGGATATACCACCACATTGGCTGTGGCAGTAGAAGGGCCATTACATCCGTTGGCCTCCACAGAAAATACATACGTGACGGTGATGGGCACATTGGTAGGGTTTACCAACGTCTCTGCCAGATTGGCCGGGGCCGGAAAGGTATTGCCGGCGGCATACCCGCCACCCGTGACTGCGCCATAGTTGACCGAGGCCAGTACAATATTGGCACCCGATGTAGGCGAGGCCATGTCGATATCCGTCTGGCCGCCGCTGCAAATATTGGTGCTGTTATTCGAGATGCTCAATGCCGGTACAGGATCAACATTTACCACCGCCTGTTGCGTAGCGGGATTGTTGCAACCATTGGCACTTACGGTGAACGTATAGGTGACCGTAGTTGGTGCCGTGGTGTTGTTGGTCAACGTCTCTCCGATCGTACTTCCCGGAGTAAATGTTGTGCCGCTCGTCAGGCTACCGCTTGCTGAGCCATAATTCACATTACTCAGCGTGATAAGCGCATTGGAGGTGGGTGAGGACAATGCAATATTCGCAGGACTACCGCTACAAATGTCGGCTGTGTTATTCACCACTGAAAAAACCGGTGCCGGATATACCACTACATCCACCGAGGTGGATGTGCTACCCGTGCAAGCTCCTGCTGTCACGCTTAGCGCATAAGTGACCACGATGGGTGCATTGGTGGGGTTAGTCAGCGTTTCATCTATGCTAAACCCACTGACAAATGGACCCCCGCCTCCGGCATAAGCACCACCTGTCACTGCGCCATAATTGACCGCCGACAGGCTGATCTGTGCACCGCTGGTGGGCGAAGTCAAAATAAAATCTGTATTCTGACCACTGCAAATGGCCGGTGTGTTGTTCACGACGTTCAACACCGGTGCCGGCCCTACTACAACATTGGTAGTTTCTGTGCTGGTAACACAGCCATTGGCCGAAGCGGTAAACGTGTACGACACGATGACAGGACTTGCAGAAGTCGAAACCAATGTTTCGGAGATGGTGCCCGTAGTGCCAATATTTTGTCCTGAATAGGTGACCGAGCCATTGGCGCCATTATACACAGCCGACAGGTGTATGTTGGCGTTTGCCGTCGGTGAGGTAAAATCGATATCGATGGCTTCGCCACTACAAACCGCAGCGGAGTTGTTGGTAATGACTTCCGTCACCTGTGGGTACACATCTACTGCAATATCGGTAGTGGCCCCGGGGCAGCCAGCCCCACTGGTGGGCGTCACTCTGTAAACCACAGTTTGTATGATATCGGTCGGGTTGGTAAGGCTTTGCGCGATCAGATTGCCACTGCCTGCAGATGCACCCGTTACGCCACCCGGGTTGCTGAATATGCTCCATGAATAGGAAACTGGGGATACACCATTGGAGGTTGTCAAATTGAGATTGGTGCTGCTGCCAGAGCATATGGCTGCTCCAGGAGGTATTGGCACCACATTGGGCAAAGCATTGGCTGAAATGTTTACTTGTCCACTGGCCGTACAGGCTGCATAGTTAAGGTTGGCATCTGAAACCACCACATTGAACAAAGTGCTGCCACTTGCCACCGGGCTGTAAGTGGCCACATTCATATTGGCGCCGGTCAGTTCGGCAGCCGGCGTCCAGGAATAGTTATATGATCCACTTCCTCCTGATGGCGTTGCGATCAAAGAAGTGCTGCCACCTACGCAGATGGCGCTATTGCTTGTAGAGGCTATTACGCTCATGGCGGCATTTACATTTACCATAGCGGTGGTTGCCAGCTCGGCGCTGCAGCCTGTGGCTGTGTTCACTGCCAGCACATTAAAAGTTGTTGTCGCACTCAGGTTGCCTGTGGGCAAAAGCAATGCTGCGCCTG
>CAZQVB010000037.1:0-256 GCA_964596645.1 uncultured Roseivirgaceae bacterium | reverse complement strand
CACTGCGCTGCCCACCGGGCTGTCGTCCGCATCGCGGCGCAGCTGGTAGCTCACCCCGGCCTGGCTGCTGCCCAGCTGTATGTTGGTGGCGGTGCCGTGGCACAGGAACTGGGTCTGAGCCGATACGGGTATGGCTGCCAGTGGCAATGCCGACGAGGTAACGCTCACATTGGCTGTAGCGCTGCAGGTGCTGTAGTTGGCGTCCTGGTCGGTGGCTGTCACCGTGAATATTTCTGTTTTGGCCGTACCGGCAGTG
>CAZQVB010000036.1:23498-43057 GCA_964596645.1 uncultured Roseivirgaceae bacterium | reverse complement strand
TCAAGTGATGAACTCATTTTTAATTGGCTTAAGTTAACGACTATGGACTATCGTCCGACCTGGAGCTAGCTACAGGCGATGGAATATTGTTTCCAACAGTACAAGCCCTCCATTGACACAAAACGGTCAACCTTTTTTAGGCATGGTCATGGTCAAATCTTTGAACTTTCAACTTACAGCTTCGAGCTCTCTCACCAACCCACCATTCAACAAATCACTCTTCACTCTTCACCGTTCACCAGTCTACCAATCCACCATTACAGGCTGATCAATTTTTATTTTTTTTACCGAAACCCGCAAAGCGGTAGTTGAGATTGAGTAGAAATTGGCTGCGCTTGCCAAACACGCCGAGCTCGGAGCGCAGCATGTAGTTTTTATTGAATTGGTACTGAGCGCCAAGAATGATGTTAAACGGCGCGGCTACTTCCTTGTCGAGCTTGTAGTTGATGGTGGCATCACCGGGGTCTATACCGTTGGACATGTCTTCCAGCTTGTCTATGATCTGGTTCATTACCACGCGTTGGGCCGGGGGCAGTGTAGCGGCCCATTCTTCCAGCCTGCCAATAAATGCGCCATCACCAAATCCAGGAAAAATTTCGTTGATGCCAATGCTGCCTTCTGTATCGTTTTGTATTACCTGATAGAATACGCCTACCCATGCCGATAAAGATCGTCCCGGATTTGAGGCATCCAGAATGGTGTGACCTACCCGAACACTGCTGTTGAATGCAGGCACCGGCTCTACCACCACTTCCACATCGGCAAAGTTGTAATTGTTGTCCCATACCAGAAAGATAGGTCCTACAGCACCTGCTATGGTAGTGCCTATTCCGAATGTAGAAACGCTGAATTTTTGATCAGTCTCGAAGCTCACCGGCTCGTTCAGGTTCACCTGCGTTTCCGTGGTGCCGCCGCCGATTATGCCATAGACATTGAAGAATGGAAGAACCCAAAGATCTGGCCGGAAAGTATAGGCATTGGTAATGGCTATGGTAGGGGCAAAGTTGATGAAATTGCTTACATCCACCATTTCACTTCCGTTAAATCCGACAGATGTCTGGTTGATGTTTATTTCCTGGGTCTGCGTGAAATAGATTAAACTGGCGCCCCAAGCCAACGGCAGGTCATAGCCGCGCTTGTAGGCTTGCTTGCCCAACAGGGGGAAGGTGTAGGCATAGTCCATTTGTTTTTAGGCTGTCGTAGTAGTCGCTGTAGGCCGGGCTGGTAGAACGGCCCATGCCTTGTGAAGCCGCTTGATCGGCAAGCACCAGTAGAGCGGATGCGCACAACAAGGTGAGTGCAATGACTTGTCTCCTTTTCATTTAGTCTTATTTTTAGCAGTACCTATCGGTATTCCTCCGTAGAGATAAAATGCAGAATTGCGCTGAGGCTCATCCCTGTTGTCTTTCACAATGTCGGCCAGGCCCCAGTAGTACCTTACGCCAATGGTCATGCCCCAGTCATTCATCAATTTATAGCCCACCCCTGCCGTGATTCCGTAATCGAAGCTTTTCAGTTCATCCTTAATTTTTACTTTGTAGGTGAGGTCATCGGCATTTTGAATGTCGGTTTGAAATAAATCTTCCGCTTTGTTCAGCAGCCCCAATTGTGGCCCGGCCTCTACAGACAGGTTGTTCTTGAACCTGTATTTGAGCAGAGCAGGCACATTGAAGTAGCTGAGCTTCCTGGTCACCTCTCCATTGGCGAGCAAGGGGTCGAGCGCCGCATCGCCCAGGGCGTAAGGAGGCAAATTTTCGGCACCCATAGGCGACTTCACGATGACTCCGGTATGCAAAAACAGATTGCGGTCGGGAATCAGCCTTAAATCAATGTAAAAGCCCAAATTAAAAGTTTCCCGCGTACCAGAGGAAGGCAGATTGCTCAGTGAGGTGAAGGCCAGACCCCCATCGAGTCCAAATTCAAGATTCTCTGAGTTAAGCTTATCACCCAAAAGGAGTGATATAATGACCTGACTGTGCGCAGCAGGAGAGAAGCACAGGATCAATAATAAGAAGGAAATGAATAAGCGCACGGTTGGTTAGGTAATTGACTAAAGTCAAAAGTAGCAGATCACAGCTCTTAGCAATTCACTGCATAAGATTTTTTATACAGAATATTGGATTCAGGTTCAATAGCTTTTGCAGAACAGCCGCCCGCTGCTTTGACCGGCCTGCATGCTTTATATAGCTGAAAGCTCAAGGCTCAAAGCTCAAAGAATTTGACCATGACCATGCCATAAAAGGTTGGAGATATTGGTAAATTGGCAGACTGGTGATGGGTGGAATGCTGAAAGTTCAAAGTGTAAGTCATCCTGAACTTGTTTCAGGATCTGTCTAAAGAGTATTAGATCCTGAAATAACTTAGGGCAAGTGAAAGCTTTAGCAGTAATATGGGGATCAATATGCTTTATAGAATGCAGATCATCCGTGGTTCTTTTCCTTTGATGAAAAGAATCGAACCAAAAAAATTCAATCAAAACCATGCTGCCATGCGGGGCCTACCACACGAAATGTTCTGTGGCCACAGACCATGGAAATGAGCACGCCCGCTGTTTTGACCGGCCTGCGAGCACTATCCGTGGCCATTGCCAGTAGCCGACAGATGCTGAAACAAGTTCAGCATGACCCGTTGAGAGAGGGCGGATGGATGGAAATTCCATGAGCTTGACAAGCCTCCCACTCCGTCATTGTGAGCGAAGCGAAGCAATCTGCTGGCTATCGACGCCACTCCGGTAGCACCATCCGCAATGTCCTTTGTACCACAGGCCGTGGAATATTTGGATTTGGGTTATAACCGGTCCGACTATCGTCTGACCTGGAGCTAGCTACAGGCCATGGAATGATGGGGTACTTGCTTTTTACCAGATCCGACTATCGACTGATCTACTGACCTAATAACCTACTGACCTTTCATCTTTGAGCTATTTCACCAACCCACCATTCTACTCATCACTCATTACCAATCCACCTTCCTTTCACAATTCCCACCCAAACGTGGTTTGAAACACATAATCGGTATTAGGGGCGCCCTCTACGGGTTGGTTGTCGTAGTTGAGTGTGAAACCCAGCCTTATATAAAAATCAAGTGGCAGGTCATACTTGGTGTCGAAGTTGAAGTCGGTACGCCAACGACCCGATTCGGTGATGCTTGGATAGACCACTACCTTGGTGAGCAAGTTCAGGTCGCCTATGTCGTACATGTTGAGTTCGGTTCCAAAAAAACCTTCCGCACTTTGACGCGACAGCGATTCGTCGCTGAACTCCTCATTGTTGAACGACCCGCCGCCCTGCACGCCCCAATAGGTGCTGTTGGTATGGATAAGGTATTTACCCAAACCTATTTTGCTCACCGTACGCAGTTGTATGCTCTGCTCTGTGTTCGATAGCCACGACAACTGGCCAATTAGAAACCAATCTTTGGGGAGATAGTAGCGATAGGTGAGGCCGGCATCGATGCGGTGCACATCTTCAATGCCTTCCTGCGAAGAAAAAATATTGTTGTAGCTCGCATCAGCCGACCACTTCTCGGCCAGGTAGCCAATGTTGCTGCGCAGGCTAAGCTGCTGCAGATTATTGGCTTTGGTAACGCTGTAGCCAAGATCGATGCCGGCATACAACCGACTCCAGAAACCAGAATCGACGGAGTTGAGATAGACGATATCCTTGCGGGATGTCGCTACGGTGCCGTGCTCGCCTATGATGCTGATGGTGCTGCTGTCGGCCATGGTAAGTGTGCCGTTGTATCGCCTTCCGTCGCTGAGGGTGATGAGGAAATATGAATCTGTATAAATCTCTTTTATTTTTTTCCATTCTATCTTGAAGTCGCTGTCGCTGTAGTCGGTCTCCATGGTTAGCACGCCTCTGTCCATCGATTTCACCTCACCTACTAGTATGTTTTTATTGTTCAAAACAAGCGTATCGGTCTGTGCATAGGCACTGGAAAAAGCCAATAAAAGAATGATCACTGTGAGGGTATTCTTGATTTTTCTATGCATAATTATTTTCATTTGTTTTGGTGCAAATGCTTCATTGGCCATCCGGTGGGAGGGTGGAGCAGGAAGACTTGGTTTGCTGGTAGTTTGACATGGAAAAGCTATACACACTGAGTAAGTTATTGATCAAAACGAGTGTTTCAATCAGCACCAGTAATCTGTTGATCTTTCACTGACTGCCACCTTATCATTGCAGTTGCAACAGTGCCTCATGGGCTTTCTTCACTTTTTTCTCCGGCAGCTTCACCACAGCCCGATCATAGGTCATAATGCCATTTACCTCCCCCTCCACATCGGTGGTTTGTGTATATATGGCTGCTGCCAGGCCTTTTTTCACAAGTGGCTTCAGTTGTTCTATCAGAGACAGGTATGCTTTGCCCAGCGCCTTTTTATTGTCCAATTCCCGATAGCCCCAGTTCATGTTTTCCTGCCAAAGGTGGCCCTCAATAGGCAGACCCAATCCGCCAAACTCCCCCAACACCAGCGCCTTACCTTCTACTTCGGCAGGCATGGCCGGTCCGGGGTATTGATGATGGTCGCGCGTGTCGCCTGCGTCGAAATGGTTGCCGCCGCTGGGCCCGCCCACTATGCGGGTGGTATCAAGAGCCTGTACCCATTGTGTTATTTCCATGGTTTTGAACTGCCCCCAACCTTCATTGAATGGCACCCAGTATACTATGCTGGGGTGGCTGTACAGCAGATCGACCATAGCCTGAAACTCCAGCTTGTACTGGGCTTCTGATACAAAGGCCCGCGTCATCTCCACCCCGTCAATGCCGCTGGGCCCTTTCCACTGGGCATGCCCATCGCTGTTGGGCATGTCCTGCCATACCAGCACCCCTATGCGGTCGCAATGCATATACCAGCGGGCAGGCTCTACTTTCACATGTTTCCGGATGGTGTTGTAGCCCAGGCTTTTTGTTTTTTCTATGTCAAACTTCAGGGCTTCGTCCGAAGGGGCGGTGTAGAGGCCATCGGGCCACCAGCCCTGGTCGAGCAGGCCGAGTTGGAATTGTGCCTTGTTATTGAGAAAAAGACGCTCAAAGCCATCGGCATCTTTTTTTACTTCTATTTTCCTCATGCCGAAGTAGCTCTGCACGCGGTCTGCCACCTGTCCGTTTCGTTTTACTTGTATTTCCACATCGTATAAAAAAGGATCGTCGGGCGACCATAGCCTTGGCGAGGGCAGTGGGATGGTGACTGTGGGTGACAGCGGCCCTTGCGCCCTGGCCATCTCCGTGTTTCCCGTCTTCACCACTACCACCAGGCTATCGCCGGGAAGTGTTTGATAGTTTTCAGCGTTAAGGTGCACCCTGTCGCTGTCAATATCGGGCGTTATGCGCAGCGATTTGATGGAGGCGCTGCTCACCGGCTCAAGCCATACCGTCTGCCAGATGCCGCTCACCGGGGTATACCAAATGCGGCCGGGCTCAGACTTTTGTTTGCCCCTGGGCTGATGATACTGATCGGTGGGATCCCACACGGATATCTCAATGTCTTGCAGGCCCTCTTGCCGAAGGGCCGGTGAAATATCCATACTGATGGGGTCGTAGCCGCCCCGGTGCTGTCCGATACGCTGGCCATTCACATATACCGTGGTTTCCCAGTCAGATGCTCCTATGTGCAACAGCACATGCCGGTACGACCAGTCGTCGGGTATGAAAAAGCGCCGCTTGTACCACAGCATCTGGCTGGAGTCTACCCGGGTGTGTACACCGGAAAGGGCAGATTCTACGGCAAAGGGCACCAGTATTTTCATGTTGTAGTTGGCGGGCTTCTCACTGTGCCTTGGTGTGATGGCAAATTCCCACAAGCCATTCAGGTTTTTCCAGTCGTGCCGCTGCATTTGCGGTCGGGGATATTCGGCATGTACCGATTCCGGATTTACCTGTTTACCCCATTGTGTTTTCAGTACATGGAGTGGCGGGTACCAGCCGAAGGGCTGAGCCAGGGCAGTGTTGGACAAAAAAAGCAGGGCACAGTATAGGGCAAGAAATTGTACTGGCTTCATCATGGCAAAGTGTGTTGGTGACGAACAATTGTAAAAGTATTGAAAATATAAAGCACGTGCATGCCGGTGGTATGTATGATTGAAGGCTTGGGTAATGATGGCTATTGCGCTACTTTCGCGCTGTAAAATGCAGCCATATGGAGCCAAACACAATTTTGATCATTTTGCTGGTCATTCTCAGTTTTGATTTTGCGCTGGGCAAATGGCTGGACTACCTGAACCTGAAACACATGCGGCCTGAGCTGCCGGAGGAGGTGCGCGACATTTATGACGAGGAGAAATACAAGAAATCGCTGGCGTATAGCCGTGCCAACACACGCTTTGGTTTTATCACTTCTACCTTCAGCTTTTTACTGGCTTTCACACTATTGGTCACCGGCTTTTTTGGTTGGTACGACGGGCTTTTACGCACCTGGCTCGAGCATGAAATACTGATATCGCTGGTCTTTTTTGCCAGCCTGTTTTTGGCCTCCGACCTGCTCAACATCCCCTTTCAACTCTACGACACCTTCGTGATAGAAGAGCGCTTTGGCTTCAACAAAACTACACCGGGCACATTCGTGGTGGACAAGCTGAAGGGTTATGTGCTCACTGCTGTGTTGGGCGGCATTATACTGTACCTGTTGTTGTCGCTCATACAGCACTTCGGGCCCGTATTTTGGCTGTATTTCTGGGTGGTCATCAGTCTTTTCATACTGCTGATCAATGTGTTTTACACCTCTGTGATCGTGCCGATTTTCAATAAGCTCACGCCCCTGGCGCCCGGAAGCCTGCGCGAGGGAATAGAAGCCTACAGCCGCAGTGTAAACTTTCCGCTTACTAATATTTTCGTGATCGACGGCTCGAAAAGATCAGGTAAGTCCAATGCCTTCTTCAGTGGTATGGGCAGTAGAAAAAAGGTAGTGCTGTACGATACACTTATCGACAACCACTCCGAACAAGAACTCATTGCCATACTGGCCCATGAGGTGGGTCACTACAAGAAAAGGCATATAATAAGCGGGCTTATTATCTCAGTGTTGCAAAGCGGCATTATGCTTTTCGTGATGTCGCTGATGATTTTTAGCCCGGCCTTGTCGTTTGCGCTTGGAGGCGAGCAGCTCGCTTTTCACCTCAACCTGCTGGCATTTGGCATATTGTATTCGCCCATCAGTCACATCCTGGGTATTTTTTTGAATATGCTCAGCCGCAAGAACGAGTACGAAGCCGATGCATACGCCCTTACAACCTACCCGGGGCCTCATATGGAAACGGCGCTGAAAAAGCTATCTGTTCACAACCTAAGCAACCTGTACCCACACCCGGCCTATGTTTTTCTCAACTACTCGCATCCGCCATTGCTTAAGCGGCTCAGCGCTTTGCAAAGGCATACGTGGCGTTAAAGATTGTTTGCAGAGAGATCTGAAATAAAGATTGACAACGAGGTGCAATTTGGCAGATCATCGAGTCGGACCAGGCGCAGACGATAGCGGACATCATAGTGGGTGAGATGAAAAGACAAAAAGAGAACATAGAGCGGGAGATAGAGAAGTTCCCCCCCCCACCCAAGTAACCCTATTTTTCTTTTTGCTGTCTACCGGTTATGACAATGGTAAAACCGGATAAGAAAGTATAACCATCATTGATCAGTCCGGATACAGGAAATCTATGGTTCCGCCCACGCCGTTTGAAATATCTTCATCGCTGATCCACATATAATCATAGGATTCCACAAGCTTATCATCGGCAAAAACCTTGATCTGAGCGGTAAGCGGGTCAAACCCAGGTTCTTGTTCGACATTGCTCAACAAAGCAGAAAAAGTAAATGAGGATTGCCTTATTTTTTCATTGGACACGACCACCAATTTATTGGCCAAGATGGGGCCTGTGTAGGATGTACCATAATCATTTGTAAGGGTCCACTGCAAAGCACTGGGGACAGTGATCTGGAGATCGGCAATATCGTTATCCATAGTAAAGTCAGTGAATATTAACAAAATTGTATATAGCTCAAAGTCCCCATCGAACTCAAATTCATACCGAATATCGACGGCCTTACCGATGGGTTCATCATCACTGTTGCCATCATCACAGGAAGAGAAGCAGGCGAGGATTGCGAATAACAGGGCGGGGAATAAGAAATTTTTCATTGGAGTAGGGTTAGTTTGGTTAGTTGAGTTCAACGATACGGCTTTTAGACCTGGCGATCTGTACGTAGTTTCTAATGCGGTCCGGCACATCGGAGATGGGAATGCCAGAGAGCGAAATGCTTTTGGTACTGGAATCGGTGGTCAGGAGCTTTAGGGTCATGATATTAAATATACGCATATAAAGGGGTTGCAACACAATATAATCTTTGACGCGATAGAGTTCAAGGGTACTGATACGAAAGCCAAAGATCCCAGTTCTGATTTTGATCATTTCCTCATTGATCAGGTAGAGGATGTTTCTGGTATAGAGAAAGCGGTAAAGGGCTATCCCGAGTAATACCAGCGCAGGTAAAGCGAACAGGTTGATCCAGAAGGCAGCGGCAAAGCAAAGCAAAGCAGCAAAGAGCCATCCGGCAATAGAAGCAAAGCAATAAGCCGTGCTGGGATGCAGACGTTGATAAGCGACGTTATTGAGCATGACGGCGTTCGGCATGGTTATACCCTTTCAATGGTTGGTTCCTTGACATGTTCGGTAGCAGGGGCCTGCTGGATGGTTCTAAAGTCCTTATCGAGCATTTTAAGCTTTTTAAACTGCGGATCAGCGGCGACATAAACCAACTCCCGGGATTTGTCAGGGGCATCCAGGTAAACGGCCTGCAGATTACCGCGAGCAATGGAGTTGAACAGGTCAGGCTTCTTAGGCATGGCCTGATGAGCGGAGAGCGGGAGTTTATCCAGTTCTTTAACCAGGTCAAAGCCATAGTTAGGGAAATACGTATGGAGGTAAGGCGCTACCTGGTTACGCAGGCCACGCGGGCTACGCGGGCTAAGATCCAATTTCACCCATACCTGCTCACGGCGGCCATCGGGTGCGAGATCGAGTTCTTTTCCGGCGGCGTCATATTTGAACAGAGGAATTTTTGTATCGGCATCGACGATAGAAAAGCCCTTAGAGCGCTTGTCATCCTCAGGAGATTTGGCCAGTTTATCAACGGTGTTTTTGGCGTCCTTTAGATCACTGGCGGCATAATGACCGGAGAAAAGGGAATCGCCCTGCATATAGGTATGAACAACTTCAAGTTTTCCGGCCACAGGAAATTCCTTGCCGTCCTTATCAAAGATGCGCAGCTGTTGGCGGCCCTGCTGCAAAAGATATTGATGGGGTTTTACGGTCTCATCCTGTAATTTTACTTGATCTGCAACGAGGGCCCTGGCATCGGATAGGTTTTTGGGCTTATGTACAGCAAGGACGTTGCCCTTGCTGTCCAGGGCGGAAAGATTAAAAGCTTCCTCCCGCACAAAGGTCTTCATGACGGAGCGACCAGACAGTATGTTGTAGGCCTCCTTGGCCGTAATGTCATTGCCTTTGTTGAGAGTGATGTATTATTTCAAGAAAAAGGAATCAAGCATTTGGTGTACTCTGGCCAACTCCTCCGCATGCTCATTTTTATATGCGTCTAGGCGATCGTCTCAGTCAGGGCTTTCCATTCGCGAAAGCGCGCTGTCATGCGCTGACTTATCTTCATAAAGTTGTTCCAGCTGTCTTCTACATGGTAGAACGTAGGCTGAGATTTCACCAGCACTTCCAGGTAGTCTTTCTTGAACAGCCCGCCGGCGTAGTAGTAGAAAGTGAAAAGGTTGGCATCTTCACTGAACAGCTCGTGGCTCAAAGCGCCATTCCAGATTTCGGCCAGTATGATGCAGCCAATGTCGCGGCGCTTGAAACGATAGATTTCGGTGGCCGCTTCTTCTTCAAAGTATTCCGAATACAGATCGTTTTCTATGATCCAGCCCATATAAATGCCGATGTGCAGATAGGCCTTTTCTATGGGCAGGTTGGAAGGAAACTCTCCGAGGAAGTGATTCTTGGCCAGATCGTAAACTTTGTCTTGCTTTCTGTCAATCAGTGTGTCCATGCTGTAAAGTATAGTCCTAATTTATCTTTAAATAGTCACAATTAAATCTCCTCGCAATGCCGCCCTTGTCTATTTTCAAAATGATGAAAGAGTGGCTGAACGCTTGGAGGTGGTATCGGCTTTTAATATATCAATGAAAGAAAAGGTAACTTATAAAAATGGCAGCCACCACGCCGGCTAAGTCGGCAATAAGCCCACAGGTGAGCGCGTGACGGGTTTTTTTGATGTTCACCGAGCCAAAGTAAACGGCAATAATATAAAATGTGGTTTCCGTAGAGCCCTGAAAGGTAGAGGCGAGCCTGCCTACGAAGGAGTCGGCGCCGTAGGTGTCCATGGCTTCTACCATCATGCCTCTGGCGCCACTGCCACTGAGGGGTTTCATCAAAGCGGTGGGTAGGGCAGGCACAAAGTCAGTGTTGACGCCGAACACACTAAAAATCCACCGCAGAGCCTCAATGATGATCTCCATGGCGCCCGATGCCCGAAACACGCCTATGGCCACCAGCATGGCAACCAGGTAGGGTATTATTTTCACCGCTATTTTAAAGCCGTCTACCGCACCGTCTACAAAGCTCTCGTAGATGTTCACCCTGCGCCTGGCCGCCAGGGCTATGAACCCCACGATGAAGGAGAACAAGATAAAGTTGCCGGCCAGGCTGCTCACCGGCCCTACTTTTTCCTGCGGCAGGTTCATGAAAAAATAAATGATGCCCGCTATTACCAGGCTGATCGCGACAAGGTACGTAAGTATGACCCGATCGAACAGGTTGATCTTTTGGTAGATTGACACCACGATGAGGCCGGCCAGGGTGCTGAAGTAGGTGGCCAGTAAGATGGGCAGAAACACATCGGCCGGATTGCCAGCTCCGGCGGCTGCCCGCAGCGCCATTACGCTCACCGGTATCAGCGTGAGCCCGGAGGTGTTGAGCACCAAAAACATGATTTGTGCATTGCTGGCGGTATCTTTTTGTGTGTTCAGCTCCTGTAGTTCGTCCATGGCCTTGAGTCCGAGGGGTGTGGCGGCGTTGTCCAGCCCGAGCATATTGGCAGAGAAGTTCATAAGGATGGAGCCGCCTGCAGGGTGGTTTTTTGGCAGGCCGGGGAAGAGCCGTTGAAAAAATGGCCCCACCAGATAGGAAAGTGCCCGTACCGCCCCGCCGTCTTCTCCTATCTTCATGATGCCCAGCCACAGCGTCATGATGCCGATCAGGTACAGGGCAATGTTCACGCTCGTCTCGGCCATTTCGAAGGTGCTGTTTACGATCGCCGAGAAAACCTGCAAGTCGGCCATGTCGAACATGATGCCGTACTCTGCGAAAAATGATCGGAAATAAAAGCCCACCACACGGATAAGGGCCACCACAAAGCCGACCAGAAAAAATGAAATCCATATATAATTCAGAACCATCCGCCGTGGGTTATGCTGTAAATGTAAGGGGCCGGCTCAGTAATAGTAGCCGGAGGGTCGTTTTTCAAACAATTTTCTAAAGAAGTGTCCGCAAAGGCTTGCAAATCCGCCGGCTATGCCACCCACTGCAGCGGTGATGAGCATCAGGTAAAGGCTTTCTGTCAGTGAAAACAAGGCTGCAATTTTACTGCTCAAGAGGGCGTCGGTATCGCGGTCGATGGCGTAGGCCATGATGAGCCACAACAAGCCAATGCCAAAAAAGCCACTAAAGAAGGCATTCCACGAAGATTTGGCCGCTAAAAGCGCCGTCACTGCGAAGGCCACCACGCCGACCGACCACCAGGGGAAAAAAGCCTCGGCCAGGTAAGCCAAGCCTGCAATGAGTATGATCCGCAGTATAATTTTCATTGTTCAGGTTCTAATGTGTGCATAAAAATAATGCCTTCGTCACCGGCTGGTTCTTGCTTCAAAAACAATAACTCCACATACCGGCCCTGTACCCAGGAGTCGATGAAGTGGTCGTAGTGGGGGCTGCCGGGGTTGCCCGACTGGCCACCGGGGTACGTGCTGTAGGCTTTTACTTCCGGCCCCAACTGCACCACCAGCCGTTGGCTGGGTCCATTGGAGCCGGTGATGGCATTCAACGCCGACGCATGGCCACCTACCGGCAGGTCCTGATAAGAGAATGGCGTGAGGAAAGGGATCATGTGGCTGATGTCCGTTGTTCGCATGCCCGACCAGGTGATGAGTGTATCGCGCTCCTGTTCCCATTCGTCGATCTTGCTCAGGGTTTTATAAAAAGAATTTTGTATCAAATCTGTCAGCGACTCCTGCTCGGGGGTATTCTGTTCGTCCACATACTTCATGGCAGGCTTTTCATGCATGAGCTGCATGGTAATGTAGGCGCTTGGTTTTTCCAGGGCCATGCTGTCACTTTCAAACTCATCCCAAAGCATATCATACAGGTTTTTCCACCACAGTTCGAAGTAGGCCGGAGCTGCTTCATTGGCTGCGTAGTGGTAGTTCCACCCGCGCAATTCGTCGGCTATTCTCGAAGCACGGCCACTGAGCGTGCTGGTGGCGAGGCTATCGAGCAAGAGGGGCAGAATCATCTCTGCACGCACACTGTAGTTGTCCAATTGAAGGCGCTGCATGTGCTGCGGTGTCACCAGCTCCAGGCTGTCCAGCATGCGGTGCAGGCGCACATTGCGGAAGTACTCAAAGTGGTCGGCGTAGGTGTAGTAGGGGTATAGCGAATCTACGGGGTGTTGATTGGCCGAACTGACGAAGCCACGCGCAGGGTTTACTTCGGCAGGATTGTGCCCGGGCGGTATGAAGCCGTGCCAGCCGTTTATTTCCTGACTGCCATCAAGGATGAACTTGCCTTGCCCTGGCCACTTGAGCGGAAAATGCCCCTGTATGTGCATGGCCACATCGCCCGCTGCTGACGCAAAGGCTATATTCTGTGGGGGGCATTGGAAATGCCTGATCGCATCTTGAAATTCACCGTAGTTCTGAGCCCTGGCCATCTGCAAAAATGCCAGCGGCTCCAGCGATTCTTCGTGCGCCAGCCAGCGCATGGCCAGATTGGTTTTCTCTGGGTTTACAGGAAAACGGGCATCATACACCACCGGACCCTGGTGGGTATACACCACCGTGTCGGTTACGTCGTCCAGGCCACGCACTTTCACTGTTTCTATCACTTTGCGCGTATTCATCCACTTGCCGTCGTAGCGGTATTGGTTTTTGCGTGCATCTTTATACTCCACCGTATACCAATCGACCAGATCGCGGTAAGCATTGGTAAATCCCCAGGCGATAGAATCGTTGAAGCCTGTGATGATAAATGGCGCGCCGGGTATGGTGTGACCAAACACGTTCATGTCTGGTGTGTGTGCCTGGATTTGAAACCATATATTCGGCAGCCTTAGGCCCAGGTGCATGTCGTTGCAGAGTATGGGGTAGCCCGACTGTGTCTTGGTGCCGGCCACCGCCCAGTTGTTGCTGCCCAGCGCTCTGGGCATTTTATCAGCAGGCTGGCGTAAGGTGGGGAAATGACCGATCGAGTCGTTGGGTGTCGGCACAGGCACAGGTTCTATTTCCCAGCCATCCGGTTTTGCAATTACCGGTACTATCCCCGTCGGCATATCGGGAAACAGCATATTAAAGTCTTCAGCACCAAGCAGCCTGAATGCATTTGTGTTTTCCATATCCGACTCGTTCAGCGTGAGCATAGCCGACATGTATTTGAGCAGCAGCACACATTTCAGCTTAGTCCATGGCTCGGGGGCGTAGTCCAGAAGTTTGTATTCAATGGGGTACTGCGCGTACGCCAGCGACGCGATGTAGGCATTTACTCCTTCGGTATAGGCGGCGATTACCTGATCTATTTCAGGAATACTTTCCCACTTCTGCAAGGTTTTCAAGGCGCTTGTGCGCATACCTTGCCGGCGCTTGAGCCTGTCGCGGTCCAGTGTGGCGGGGCCCACGATCTCGCTGAGCCGGCCGGCGGCGTCGTGCGTTTGCAGCTCCATCTGCCAAAGCCGATGGTATGCCTGCACGTAGCCCACCGCCCGGTATAGGTCGAGCTGGTTATCGGCAAAAATGTGCGGAATAAGGTGCTCGTCGTAGTATATGCGCACGGGGGCGCTCAGATTGGCCAACGGCAGATGCGCAGGGGCATCGATGGCTTCATTGCTGGCATTTTGCCAAAAACCATGAAATGGATCGAGAAATTTGCCTGGCGGGGGCACCTGACTGAACTTGAAGTGCATGCCAACGAAAAGAGCCAGGGTGAAAAGAAAAGTGATGGTGAACTTGAAATATTTCATAAAGGTGAAACCCGCTTGAAAATGTTCTCAAAATAGAGGATTTGTAGCGCAAAATAAAGCATACTGCTGAAGGCAGTTGGCAGAATGCTTTAGGCGCAGTTGCCTGGGCATGTGTTGCAACAGAGAAGCTTCAATTCTTTGCACAGGGCTGAGGTTTTTTAGCCGGCGTTGCCAATCTTTGCAACTGGCACTTAATCATAGTAATCATGTCTATACAACTTTTTGATCTTTCTGAAAAAGTAGCACTCGTCACAGGCGGCACAGCCGGTTTGGGTTTGGCCATCGCCAAAGGTCTTGGTCAGGCCGGGGCACGGGTTGTGATCAATGGCCGCAGTTCCCGGGAGAAATTGCAGTCGGCAGTCGACGCACTTAAAGATGCCGGTGTGGATGCGCACGGATTTTTGTGCGACGTAACCGACGAGCAGCAGGTGGCCGGTTTGATTCACGATATAGAGCAGGGCGTAGGTCCGCTGGATATATTGGTGAACAACGCCGGGGTAAACCTGCGTGCGCCACTGGAAGAAATGCCACTGGAAATGTTCGACAACAACCTGCGCATCAACCTGCGCGGACCTTTTATAGTGTCGAAAGCGGCAGTACGGCACATGATAGAAAGGCAGCGCGGTAAGATCATTAACATTTGCTCCATGATGAGCGAGCTCGGCCGCAACACCACGGGTGGCTATGCGGCATCGAAAGGCGGCCTGAAGATGCTCACCCGCAGCATGGCCACCGAGTGGGCCAGGCACAATATTCAGATCAATGGCATAGGGCCGGGCTATTTCGCCACTGAAATGACCGCCCCCTTACGACAACCCGGCAATCCGCTGAATGAGTTCATCATCAGCCGCACCCCGGCAGGGCGCTGGGGCAATCCTGATGAGCTCGTAGGCGCAGCCATCTTTCTGGCCTCTCAGGCAAGCAATTTTGTCAATGGCCAGATAGTGTATGTGGATGGAGGCATGCTTGCCACCATTGGCAAGCCGGCAGGAGAATAAAAAAAAGGGCAGGAATTGCGCACAACCCCTGCCCTTGCTCAAGCCACTGTGTTCGCGGCTAGTCCTTTTCTTTAAAGTTGGCGATTTTGTACATGAAACCAATGCCAAGGCCCTGGCTCACCTGCACGTCGTCGTCCTGGTCTCTGTCGTAGAGCAGCGACACGAATAAGTTTACATCAATGTACTTGGTAATGCTCGCCGTAAGAATGCCGTCAAACCTGTGGTCGATCTGCTTGAAGGACAATTCCTGATAATTCATAAATAGTATATAGATCATTTTCAGGTTGATATTGTCGGTGAGGTCCTTATCAAAGTCTGCCAGTGCCTGAAAAGCCAGCCACTCATACCGCACATTTTCTCCGGGATCCACCCCGTAGTTGTTTTCCACATTGTCGAACACGTCGTCGTTGGCCACTATGGTAATGCGCGGCGCAAAAGGCGCAAGCCGCAGGTTGAAGTAGTCGGTGGGCACATACTCAAAGCCCCACGATGTAGTGATAAAGGCCGGCGACAGAAAGTCTGAAATCAGCAGGCTTTGCTCTATACCGCCTACATCGTCATACTGAAATCCCTTGGCAAATTGCGATACAAAATTGAGCGCCAGGAACGTATTCCAGTGTTCGCTGATCTGGTAACCGTATTTGGTATCGAGAAAGATGCGGTCGATGCTTTTGCGTGCACCCTGACCTTCATTGTTTACATAGCCATATTGCAAGTCGATCTGGTTGTCCCAGCTGTGCTTGCCTTTCAGGTAGTTGGCCTGAAAGTTCACGAAACTATTGAACCCGATTGAGTTAACACCACCGGCCTTCCAGTTGGAGCTGAAGGAGGCCTGATTGAAGGTGAGGCCTGCCTTAAAAGACCGTTTCCAATACGAGGTATCGGCGGGGGTAGCAGCATCCTGAGCCAGTACCGGCAGGGCGAGCACCGCCATCAGCATGGCGGTGATTGTTCTTTTTGCTATCATGATTGTGATCATTATGATGATTGATGGAGGTAAAATGGAGTTGTGTGGCGTGATAAGAAAACTTCGGCATCAGCACCAGAGAAACCATCGAAAGCGTGTTTTAGGCAGATGCCGGAGTTTTCCTGAGTAAGTAGTCTATGCATTGGGCTGAAAAAGATGCACATCGCGCTGTGGATACGGTATGGTAATGCCCGCCTGGTCGAATGCCTTTTTCACCTTTTCGGTGTATTCAAAAAAGACCGCCCAGTAATCTGCTCCTTTCACTTCGGCACGTACCTTCAGGTTTACTGAGTTGTCGCCCAGCTCCGATACGTTGATAAAGGGCGTTTCCCTGTCGATGATGCGTTCATCGTGGAAAACGGTATCGAGTATCACCTGGCGCGCCTTGTCGATGTCGTCGTCGTAGCCTATGCCAAATACCCACTCCACTTTCCTGGTTTCTTCCGTAGAGAAATTGGTGATGTTACCGTTGGAAAGCGGTCCATTGGGCAGTATGATCACCTTGTTGTCCCAAGATTTGAGTATGGTGTGAAAGATTTGAATTTCTGTCACCAGCGCAATGACCCCCTGGGCCTCTATCACGTCGCCCACGCGAAATGGCTTGAGCAGCAAAATGAGCACGCCACCGGCAAAGTTGGCAAGGCTGCCCTGCAGTGCCAAACCAATGGCCAAGCCGGCTGCACCAAGCACAGCGATGAATGAGGTGGTCTCGATGCCCACCATGCCCGCTACGCTGATGAACAGCATGGTGTATAAAAGGGCCTTGATGATGGAGGCGATAAATGGAACCAGGGATGGATCCACTTGGCGTTTGGCCATGGTGCTTTTCACAAAACGCACAAAGGGCTTAATGATCAAAAGACCGACGACGAGGGTGAGAATGGCCAGTGCCAGCTTGGGCACATACAGGAGAATGAGCTCCTCTGCCTGCTCGGAGTAAATACTGAGGTTTTCCATGAAACGTGTAGTGGTTGGTTAAAATAAAAATGTTTAACTATTTAGGTAAATAGTTAAACAAACAATTTCCAAATATATAAAATGTAGAGAAACATCAACGACAATATGGGCAAATTAAAAGGGATGACATGCATATGCCCAAGATAAATTCTGAGACAGTCGCAGCGGGAGTGGACTTACCTTCTTTCGCCATGGTGGGTGTCCCTACGCATCAATTCCATCCACTCATCTCGCCTTGGTGCGTGTCCCCACCCACCAATGAACATATCGCCAGTTGGTGCGTGATTTAATGATTGGGATGCAGCGCAAGCCATTCTTTAGCATTTACAAAAGCCTGCATCCAGGGCGATACCTCGTCTTGCTTGCGATCTGCGGGGTAGTGCGCCCAGTTCCAGGGATAAAGAGAGCGCTCCAGGTGCGGCATCATCACCAGATGGCGCCCATCGTCGGAGCAGAGGGCTGCTGTGTGGTATGACGAACCGTTGGGATTACCCGGGTATGCATCATAGCTATAGCGCAACGGAATGTGGTATTGGTCTTTGGGCAAGGGAAAGTCAAATCGGCCCTCCCCGTGCGACACCCATATACCCAATCGCGTGCCCGCCATATTTTGCAGCATCACGCTATGGTTTTCGAGAATGTCGACATTTACAAAGGCCGATTCAAATTTGTGCGACTCATTGTGCAGCATGCGTGGCTTAGCCTTATGGTTTTTGTTCACCACGCCGAGTTCTACCATCAGCTGGCACCCGTTGCACACACCAAGGCTCAGTGTGTCGGGCCGGTTGTAGAAGTTATCCAAAGCCTTTTTGGCCTTTTCGTTGTATAAAAATGCCCCCGCCCAGCCTTTGGCCGAACCGAGCACATCGGAGTTGGAAAAGCCTCCCACAAACACGATCATGCGTACATCTTCCAGGTTTTCGCGGCCTGAGATGAGGTCTGTCATATGCACGTCCTTTACGTCGAAGCCCGCGGCATACAGTGCCCAGGCCATTTCCCTGTCGCCATTCACGCCTTTTTCGCGTATAATGGCCGCACGGATGCCGCTGTCACCTTGCCGCTTTTTTTCGAGTTGCCATTGCTGCCGTGTGCCTTCAAAGCCTGACGGAAAGCGATATTCCAGCACCTGAGTCTTGTAATGATCAAACCGCTGTCGGGCCAGGGCTTCGCCGCTCTGCAGTCGGTCGAGCTGGTACGATGGGCTGAACCACACGTCGCGCAGGCTGTCGATGTCAAATTCGAAGTCGTTGGTGATTCTCCGTATCCTGAGCGACCGGTTCAGCGTGGGGCGACCTATTTGCTGAAAAGAGATGCCGTGATCTTTTAATACTTGAACGGCCGCACCATCGGTAGATACCTGAAGGAGCAACGCAGGGTTTTCGCTGAAAAGCAGTTTCAGCACATCGGGTTCGCTAAATGCTTTCAGGTCCACATCCAGGCCTACGCCGGGCTGCGCGAAACACATTTCCAACAGTGCAGTGATCATGCCTCCGGCAGACACATCATGGCCTGCCCATACCAGCTCGCGGTCTATCAGAAGCTGTATGGCGTTGAAGGCATTTTTGAAATACTCGGCATCGGCCACAGTGGGAGGTTGTACGCCCAGGCAGTTCTGGGTTTGGGAGAAGCTGCTGCCTCCCAGGCTCAAGGGGGCTTTACTCAGATCTATATACAGCAGCGCGCTGTTGGATGCCGGTTGCAGAACGGGCTCTACCACTTTTTTCACATCAGACACCTCGCCTGCGGCCGATATGATGACGGTGCCGGGGGCCAACACGCTTTTGCCATCGGGGTATTTTTGTGTCATCGACAGGCTGTCTTTGCCGGTGGGTATGTTTATGCCCAGTGCAATGGCAAAGTCGCTGGCGGCCTGCACCGCTTCGTAAAGCCGTGCATCTTCTCCGGTGTTTTTGCACGGCCACATCCAGTTGGCGCTCAGCGATATACCGCTGAGTCCGCCTTCTATCGGCGCCCATATGATGTTGGTGAGCGATTCGGCGATGGAGAGCACCGATCCGCGTGCGGCATCAGTCAGCGCAGCGGCCGGCGCATGGCCTATGGCTGTGGCTATGCCTTTTTCGCCCTGATAGTCAAGCGCGCTCACGCCGAGGTTGTTCAGCGGCAGTTGTATGGGCCCTGCTGTTTGCTGCTTGGCCACCTTGCCCGACACCGACCTGTCTACTTTGTTGGTGAGCCAGTCTTTGCATGCTACCGCTTCCAGGCTCAGCACATTCTTGATGTGGTCGTGTATTTCTTCTTCGTCGTACTCCGGTTCGCGATAGGCACAGCGCACGGTAGCGTCTTCCATCACCGTTTTGGGCGGGTTGCCAAACAGGGCGGCCAGCTGTAGC
>CAZQVB010000036.1:0-23488 GCA_964596645.1 uncultured Roseivirgaceae bacterium | reverse complement strand
ACCTTGCCTGTATTTCTTTTAAATATGAATTGAAAGTCGCCTGTGGCTTCACCCACGATGTACATGGGTGCGCGTTCACGATCGGCAATTTTTCTCAGTGTGTCGGTATCCTTCGGTTTCAGCACCAGGCCCATACGTTCCTGCGATTCATTGCCGATAATCTCCTTATCGGAAAGGGTGGGGTCGCCCACCGGTAATTGCTCTATATCAATGACGCCGCCACTGTCTTCCACCAGTTCCGACAGGCAGTTGAGGTGGCCGCCGGCGCCGTGGTCGTGGATGGAGACAATAGGATTTTCGTCTGATTCTACCAGCGCCCTTATGGCGTTGCTGGCTCTTTTCTGCATTTCAGGATTGGAGCGCTGCACGGCGTTGAGTTCTATGGCGTTGGCAAATTCGCCGGTGGCCACAGACGATACCGCCCCTCCGCCCATGCCTATGCGGTAATTGTCACCCCCCAGCAGTACAATTTTGTCGCCGGTGGCGGGCTTATCTTTTATACTGTCTTTTTTCTTGCCAAAGCCGATGCCCCCTGCCAGCATGATCACCTTGTCGTAGCCGTATAATTTGTCATTTTCCTGATGCTCGAAAGTAAACACACTGCCGCAAATGAGCGGTTGGCCAAACTTATTGCCAAAGTCACTGGCACCGTTGGAGGCTTTGATGAGTATATCGGCCGGTGAATGATAGAGCCATTGCCGGGCTTCGATGTTTTTTTCCCATGGCCTGCCGTCGGTGAGGCGGGGGTAGGAGGTCATGTACACCGCTGTGCCGGCCAGGGGTATGGCACCTTTGCCACCACCTATCCTGTCGCGTATTTCTCCACCACTGCCTGTGGCCGCTCCATTGAAAGGCTCTACCGTGGTGGGGAAGTTGTGCGTTTCTGCTTTTATGGAAATGACCGCTTCGAACGGCTTGGCTGAAAAATAATCGGGCTTATCCTGCGTGCGCGGAGCAAATTGCTCCACAACGGGTCCTTGTATGAAGGCGCAGTTGTCTTTATAAGCCGACACAACCCTGTTTTGATGACGCTGTGTGGTGCGTTTTATGAGTTCAAACAGCGTAGCCTCACGCGGCCGTCCGTCAATCACAAATGTGCCGTTGAATATTTTATGCCGGCAATGCTCTGAGTTTACCTGCGAGAATCCGAATATCTCGCTGTCGGTGAGTTTTCTGTTCAGGTTTCCGCTGAGCTGATTCAAATACTCTATTTCCTCATTGCTGAGCGCAAGGCCTTGTTGCCGGTTGTAGTCTGCTATGTCGTCAATGAAGGCAATGGCCTCTGGCTGGTGGCCAATGGTGAAAATCTGCTGGTCGAGGTTGTGGTAGAGCTGTCGCAGCATCGGATCATAATCATGGCCAGCACCATGCACTTCTTCAAACTCCTCAATCCTTATGATGCCCTGTATGCCCATATTCTGGGTGATCTCTACCGCGTTGGTACTCCAAGGGGTTATCATTTCTTTCCTTGGCCCTACGAAGGTGCCTTCTATGGCTTCAGCCTCCACATAGGTGGCGTTGCCAAAAAGCCAAACAAGCCGGTCTATGTGTTCATGTGCAAAAGGATGTACCGAAGCCACGGCACGCACCAGGTTGTCTGATCGAAAGAACGATATCATTTGTGGGAATTTTTCAATAGGTTGGACATGCGCCGCAAAAATATAAAAGAATTCACGTTTTGGAGTGGTAACTTCACAAAGTTAAGGCAATCTTTGGGGGGCAATGGGCACGGCAGCCTTGGGTCTCTTTCTTCTCATTCAGCGCACGTATTTGTAGGTTAATATGGTGTTTCACAAGATATCCTTGTTTATTTTTTTCATCACTGCCCACGCGCTCACTTATGCCTCACCTACGCCATGCGATACGATACCTGTGCAGTGGAAATCACAAAAGGCGGCCATCGAATACCTGAGGAAATCATCTTTTTTGATTCATGAACAGCGCCTGGCAGAGGGCAATGATGAGGCCATACGCAGCGCATCCTATTATAGCTGCGACGGGGAGACTGGCTACTTGCTCATTCGGTATGGTGGCAAAGAGGTGCTGCACCAGGCGGTGCCATTGGGGGTGTGGCAAAATCTGAAAAATGCCAACTCGCTCAGCGGGTATTACCATTTTTACCTGCGCGACCGGTTTGTGTTTAAGCTCAAAGCTCAAAGCTGAAAGCTCAAAGGAAAGTAGATTGGTGGGTTGGTGGATTCGTAGACTGGTGGAATAGCTGAAAGCTTAAAGGAAAAGTAGATTCGTGGGTTAGTGGATTGGTAGACTGGAGAAAGGGTGAAGGGTGAAGCTGAAAGTTCAAAGCTGAAAGCTCAAAGGAAAAGTAGATTGGTGAATGGTAATGGGTAAAGCTTAAAGTGAAGGGTGAAAGCTCACAAAAGAATAAAAATTGAGGGTCATGCTGAACTTTTTTGAGCATCTGTTGGCAATGTGACACTGCTATTCCATGGCTTGTGGCGCACGGTACATTTTAAAAGGGCGCCATGGCTTCACAAGGTTTCGATCATGTCCCCACACATGGGGTGGTGGGAGTTGGTGCGTGAGGACACGCAGCAATGCAGGCGCGCTTTGAGCTAGCTGAGCAAATCGTAAAGACTGTACAAAATGGGTGCACCAGCTGTACCTTGCCGATCACTAAATTTTCTTCAAGGTGAGCCAAAGCACCTGTCCGTCGAAGGCGGTGGTTTCGAGCATTTGTTGGTATTCTGCGTCGCTGAGGTGATCGGCTGCATGATCGCCTGCCGATATGTGCAGGCATTGGGCCCGTTTCTTATCCCACTGCTTGAGCGGTTTCAGGAGCTGGTTCTCAGGGTGTAGCTTGTGCTCATACAGGCTGATGACATCAGAGAGGTCGATATTGCGCGGCACAGCCACGTCCAGGTTGCGCAGCTTGTCGTATATCCAATCGAAGAAGAGGTTTTCGCAGCGATGGATGGCGTGTATAGAATGGTTGTCATTGTCCACTTTGAACGATTCAAAGATGAGAAGGTAAAGATAAGGGAATGGCAATTGGCCGAATGACTACATTGCAGATGGTAAAAATCGCTGTAGTAAAGATTTTGTCATAGCTGGTATTTATCGGTTTTTTCGAAAGATATTAAATATTGAGAAACAAAAACATGGCTGCAAATCGATTAGCTGAAAAGTCATATTTCTTTCATATAAAGTACCAATACAGTTCACAGTGCAGTTTGCCAATATTGTACATTAACAAGAATTACTTATAAAATTCCGGTTGCCGCCGGCGGGTTTTTCGTATCCTGCTGCCAGTCGTAGAACCCGCTGCCGCTTTTCCGGCCGAGGTTGCCGCTGTCTACCATTTTTATCAGCAGCGGGCAAGCGGCATATTTGTCGTTGCCCATGCCCTGGTGTAGTACATTCATGATCGACAGGCACACATCAAGCCCGATGAAGTCTGCCAGCTTAAGCGGTCCCATCGGGTGATTCATGCCGAGTTGCATTACGGTGTCGATGGCTGCTATATCTGCTACGCCCTCGTGCAGTGCCCAAATGGCTTCATTGATGAGCGGCATCAATAGCCGGTTAGACACAAAGCCGGGGTAGTCATTGACCAGTACCGGCACGCGTTGCAGTGATTTTGTTATTTCTACAATGCGCCTTACAGTATCGTCGCTCGTTCTGTGACCCCTTATGATTTCCACCAGTTGCATCACAGGTACAGGATTCATGAAGTGCATACCGATAAAGCGGTCGGCGAAGGCGAGTGTGCCCACCATGCGGGTGATGGAAATGGATGAAGTATTGGTGGCAACTAGAGTGCTGTCGGCAACGAGGGGCACCAATTGTTCTGCCAGGGCGCGCTTATCCTCCTCACTTTCGCGTATGGCCTCTATGACCAGGTCACTATCGGCCACGGCTTCTTTTACAGAGGCTGCTACGGCGATGCGTGCATTTATGCCTTTTCTATCGTCTGCTGTGATGCTGCCTTTGGCTTCTTTTCGTGCCAGACTTTCGTCTATTATATGTTTGGCGCGCTCCAATTGAGGGGTGTGTGAATCATATACAGCCACCTCATAGGCGTTTTCCGCAAATAATTGGGCTATACCGCTGCCCATTGTACCCGCCCCGATTACTGTCACTCTCTTCATATACGACCTGCTTTATTGATGCGAATAAGGTATTGGTTTGAAAATAATCCTGCAAATCAGAAAAATATGATTTGAGGAGTATAACGGAACCATTATATGACGAATAGGTGTAAAATATGAACAATAATGGTTTTGTAGATCGCCTGTGAAAATAAGAATTACAAAAAATGGATGAAATAGGGGTGTGAAATGAATCAAATGATGGAAAATATGCTTTTATGTATGAGCTTTATTAGTGCAGAATAAATAAAGTGCAATTAAATCATGTAATAATTATATTACAAGCAATAGAAGTAAGGTCGATATGTGCCGAAAATTTTGAATTGGCTTCAATAAATAGCCTGAAAAATTATTCAGAATTGAATACATCACCGGAATGAGTGCAAAAAATTGCGCCATACCCATTTATTATTAATAAATTTTTAATTTTTGAATGCTTGCATACTTTTGTCACACTTCGAATATGAAAAGTACATCAGAATCGATGACTACGCGAAGTACAGGCTGGGGGATCGCTTAATGTGCCTTTTGCCAAATTTTTAAGAAATACCACGGGACGGTTATAGAATTGCAAATTTTTAAATATTGGTTGTTTCAAATCTCTTATTCAAACTAAAAACTATGGAAAAATTGATTACTGCTTTTATGGAGGGTCCGTCGCTGCTTACCGGCTCGCTTGGCATGCCAAAGCTCGCGGATATTGTTCTACTCGATGCAACACAGGCGGCCACTGAAGCGGCCAGTGCTGCGGCGGTCTCGCTTTTTACCGCCAACAACATCTGGATGATGTTGGCCACAGCCCTCGTGTTTATTATGCACCTCGGCTTTGCTGGTGTAGAGGCGGGATTTGGCCAGTCTAAAAACACGGTGAACATCCTTTTCAAAAACACCATTACGCCCATCTTAGGCATCGTCACTTATTGCTTTATCGGCTTTAACCTGATGTACCCGGGCGACTTCGACCTGATCGCCGGCGTGCTGGGCTTTGCCGGCTTTGGCATTGGCTTCGACCCGGCAAGTGATGGCGCTTCCATCGACTACGCTGGCGGCGGCTACACCTACTGGACGGACTTCCTGTTTCAGGGCATGTTTGCTGCTACGGCAGCCACCATCGTTTCGGGTGCCATTGCAGAGCGTGTGAAGCTTTCTGCCTACATGATTTTTACCCTGTTTTATGTGGGTATCGTGTACCCATTCCTGGGTAGCTGGAAGTGGGGCGGCGGCTGGCTGAACGACATGAACTTCTACGATTTTGCAGGTTCTACACTGGTACACTCTGTGGGTGGCTGGGGAGCACTTGCCGGCATCATCGTAATAGGTGCACGCCTTGGTAAGTACGACAACGGCAAAGTGATCGACAAGCCGGGCTCTTCAGTGCCGTTGGCGGTGATCGGTGTATTTCTTCTTTGGCTGGGCTGGTTTGGCTTCAACGGCGGCTCTGTACTGTCGGCCGATCCCGATCTGGTTTCTTATGTACTGGTTACCACCAGCCTTGCGGCATGTACCGGCGGATTGTTTGGCTTCGTGACGGCGTACTTCACCTTCAGGCGCATGGATCTGGGTATGGTGCTGAACGGCATATTGGCCGGATTGGTCGGCATCACTGCCGGTGCCGATGTGGTCTCCATCAATGCTGCCCTCTTTATAGGCGCTGTCGCCGGTATACTGGTTGTGCTTTCCGCCATCACCCTCGATAAGTTCAAACTCGACGACGTGGTAGGTGCAGTATCTGTTCACCTTACCTGTGGAATATGGGGCACGCTTGCGGTAGGCATTTTCTCGGCAGATCATTCATTCATCACTCAATTGATCGGTGTGCTCTCTTATGGTGCGGTAGCATTTCCGCTGGCCCTGCTCATCTTTTACATATTGAAGGTGACCATCGGTGTGCGGGTATCTAAAGAGCATGAAATAGACGGTCTCGATAGCCATGAGCACGGTATACGTGGCTACACCATCATAGTAGAATAAACTAAATAAATCTGATTTGAATGCCGGGGCATCATGGCCCCGGCCAAATCAAGCACACGAATCACACAATTAACATTTAAATCAAAACTTGAAACAAACATGAAAAGAATTACAACTTTGATGATGGCCCTGCTGGCAGTGGTGTTTATGGCAAAAGCGCAGGATGAAGAAGACAACAGCCTGAAAATATCAGGATCTGTGGATACGTATTATCGATATGATTTTTCTGGTGAGAACAACTCATACACCAGTTTCGTGTCTGACCAAAACTCCATATCCATCGGCATGGTCAATTTAATCATGGAACAGTCTGTGGGTAAGGCGTCATTTGTGGGTGATTTGTCTTTTGGTCCGCGCGGGCAGGCACAGTCTATCCTCAATGCCGACGGGCAGTACGATGAGGACTACAACAGTTTTCATATTCAGAACCTGTACGTGTCCTATGCTTTCACAGAAGTATTTTCTCTTACAGCAGGTTTCATGGGCACATTTGTAGGCTATGAAGTGATCTCACCCGCAGCGAATTTCAACTATTCTACTTCATATCTGTTTTCCTACGGCCCATTCCAGAATGCGGGCATCAAGGCCAATTTTGCCTTCACAGATCGCGTAGGCTTAATGGTCGGTTTGTTTAACGATTGGAACGTCTATACCGATTTCAATGGAGTATCTGATTTTGGTGCTCAGCTCTACCTGAACCCTGTTGATGGTTGGGATGTATACCTGAACTTTATCACCGGGGAGCCTTCAGGCACAGAGTTCGACATCACCACGGGCTTCCAGATTTCAGACGGCTTTTATTTAGGTTTGAACGCTGCCGACTATACAGCGCCTGATGATGCCGGTGGATTTACCGGTGTGGCTCTGTACCCGCAAGTAAGCCTGAGCGAATCGTTTGGCTTAGGTCTTAGGGGTGAATATTTTATGTTTAAAGATGTAGAAGAAGACGGTTTTACGATAGAAGGTGAAGATATATTTGCTTTGACCTTGTCTGGCAATATCAAGGCTGGCCCGCTTACCGTTATACCCGAGTTGAGGTTGGATACGGCATCTGAGGATGTTTTCTTCGATAGCGATATGATGGACACCAATTCGGCCACCAAGTTTATCATCGCCGCAGTGTATTCGTTCTAGTTTATCTATAATCAGTGGTCAACTAAAAACCCGCGCAGTATCTTTGTGCGGGTTTTTTATCTTTCAGTTCTATGGCTTTCCGTACTTCTTTTTTTCTCTTCTTCTTTATCCTCTTTTCTTATTGCTCGTATGGTCAGTCGCTGCCGCCGGTGGATGTAGAAACCGGCAGATTCACCTACTACGAAGTAGTGGAGCTGCCGGGTATGGACAGCACCACACTCTTTGGCAACCTGGCCGCCTTTGCGAAGAAGGTGAAGGTGAAAGGCAAGCGCTCATCTGCCTACAAAACATCGCCAGCCGAAGGCAACATCTCAAGCAAAGGAAGTTTTCTGGTATATAAGAAAGCCTCGCTGGGCAAGCACGTGGATGGGGCCATTGAGTATAGCCTGGCTGTCGATGTGCAGGAAGGCCGCTACCGGTACACCATCACCGACTTTATATATCAGGAGTATATGCGCAACCGTTTTGGCAAGTTTCAGCCCGTCACCGGTAAGTACAGGGCGCTGGAGCAGGAGGTGTCTTCTCTGAACAAGGGCCAGTGGGAAGCACACCGGGAGGCGGTAGATGAGTATATGCAAGGCCTGATCGTGAACCTTAAAAATGCCGCCCTGGGTCCCGACGAAGAAAAGGAGCAAAAAAAGGTAAAGCGCAGCGATAACTGGTAAAACTTTTATTGAGCCGGTCAGCCATTCTGTTTCTTTTACGGCCTCGCGCTACTCCAGTATCACTGTTTTGTTGTTGTGCACAAACACCCGGTCGTCGAGCACCAGTTTGAGGGCCTTTGCCAGTACCTGTTTTTCCACATCCCGGCCGAGTCTGGCCAGGGCTTTAGCGTCATTTTTATGATTGGTGTGTATCACATCTTGTGTAATGATCGGGCCTTCATCCAGATCGTCGTTGACAAAATGCGCAGTGGCTCCTATCATTTTCACCCCGCGAGTGTAGGCTTGCTCGTAGGGCTTGGCGCCTACGAAGGCCGGCAAAAAGGAATGGTGAATATTAATGATGCGATGAGGATAATGCTGCGTGAAGCCGGCGGTAAAAATGCGCATGTATTTGGCCAGCACCAGATATTCAGCATCATAGGCCTGTAATACCGAGAGTATATTTTTTTCATGCACAGCCTTGCTCAATCCTTCGGCCGGCACGTGGTGAAAGGCAATGTTAAACTGATCCACAAATGCTGCCAGTGCATTGTGGTTGCTGATCACTGCGAGAATGTTGGCATTGAGATCGCCGAACTGGTGCCGCACCAGCAGGTCGCCCAGGCAGTGGTATTCGCGTGTGGCCAAAACCACGATATTTCTTTTCTCTTGCTGGTGCAGCCTTATATGCGCCGATTGGGGCAATTTGTCGCGCAGCCGGTCGAGCAGTGGTGCAGATTGCAGGTCGCCGGTCACCTCCGATCGCATGAAGAAGTGCCCGCTTTCTCTATCTACATATTCTTCATTCTCCACGATGTTCAGCCCTTGCCGGTACAGAATACCTGAAATCTCGTGCACAAGGCCTTTTTGATCTTCACAATCAATTTTCAATATGTAACTCATGCAAAAAAATAAGGTGCAAAAATAGTAAGAATAGGGGAAAACCGACGGGGAAAGTTATTACGTCAGAAGGGATAGCCGATGGATATGTTCAGGATCTGGTTCTTAAACTTTGGGTATAGCCACACCCACTCGGTGCCATCGGCAGGATCGTCCGTGCGAAACCTTGGCTCGCGTATAGGAAAGGCCAGATCGAAGCGCACCACCACAATGTTCAGGTCTATGCGCAATCCGAAGCCGGTACCTACGGCTATTTCATTGTAAAAGCGGTCCCAATCAAATTCTGCATCTCCGCGTTGTTCGTCTTCATTGTATAGCCACACGTTGCCAGCATCTACAAAGAGGGCGCCTTTTACCACGCTCACAATGGGAAACCGGTACTCCGTGTTTAGCTCCACTTGCACATCGCCAGACTGATCGACCAACACAATGCCACCGTCTTGCGTAGGGCGGGGCAGGTACGAACCCGGCCCGACAGAGCGTGCCCGGAAGGCCCGCAAGCTGTTTGGCCCACCTACGAAAAACTGCTTTACGTAGGGGATGCTCTTGCTGTTGCCATAGGGTATGGCCGTGCCCAGCAACAGGCGTGTGGCCAGCTTTGCCTCCTTCCCCAGCGGCAGGTAGTAGCGAAAGTCGGAGCGAAAGCGTGCAAATTGTGAGTATTTCTGGCCAAACAGGGTGTATGGCCAATCGTCTGATGGCGGCCCGCCCCGGCCAATACGCGACAACAGGCTCATCAGGTTGCCGGCTGTCTCCACGCTGCCACTCCAATATATTGGCGGCCCTTTTTCGTAGGCAAGTTCATTGACGGTGTAGGTGTAGCCAGTGCCAACAATAAATTGCTCTTCGAAACTGCGGCGCAGGCTGGGCAGGCTGTCCAGGTAGTCTTGAAAACTATCGGATGTCTCCAGTAGTGAGGTGATGCTGATGTCTATGAGGCGCAGCTTGTGAAATTTGGTGTTGAATTTACGCCAGTTGTACTCTATGGCCTGGTTTACCGAGCTAAAGCTGTAGAGTCTTTCACGCTTGAAATAGCCTACACCGAGCGAAAAGCGTGTTTGAGGTACATAGCGTTCGGTAGGGATGAAGTTGTAAAAAGGTATGATGCGTGGCAGGCTCAGGCTGGCTTCACTGCTTACCTCATACGAATTGGTGCCCCTGCCCTGCCCCGCGATCTGCGTTTCGAAACGGCCGTCGAGGCTGACGGAAAAGGTTTCGGAGCCGCCAAAAACGTTGCGTACCTGATAGGTGCCGCGCACGCCGGGGCCGGCAAAGTTGTTCGTTTTAGCCACCACGTTTACCTCGGCACTCACCGCTTTTTTTGATGCCCGCGCTACATCTACAAAGGCATCGAGGCTGTATGGCTTGTTGGGATTTCGCTGAAAGGTGGTATTGGAAAACCGAAATATGCCCAGGCCCATCAGGTAGTTGTCGTTGTAGCGCTGGGCCTGGTCGGAGTACAGCGAGTCGTCCGCAATGCCTACAGCCCTGTCCACTATTTCTGGTCGCAGGTCATCATAAGGGGTTATATACGTGATCCTGTCAGTCTTAATCGTGTCTATCTCCTGTTGGTCTACCCCCAGGCCTTCGCGCACATATATATCGTTGATGGTGTATGGCTTCAATTCTTCTACATCCACCCCTGGTTTTATTCTGAAAAATACATCCATCTGGCGGCTGTTCAATGTGCTGTCAATTCTGTAGATGAGATCTTCTTCATCAAGATCGAAATAGCCATTGTTCTTCAGGAAGTTATACACCCGGGCCCGCTCCTGGCGCAGTTGGGCCAGGTTGTAGTTCTGCCCTTCTTCCAGCAGGCTTGCATGGGTTGTTCTTTCTATCACGTCGTCTATCAGCAGGCTGTCGTTGTCCAGGTACACAATCTGCCGGTAGGTGAATGGCTCCGGGGTCTCGATCTCATAGATCACCGTCATGGCTTTGCCGCTGGTATCGGTGGTGTAGCGCACCTCGTTGTCGAAATGTCCCACGTTCACCAGTCTGTTGCTCAGTACGGGCATGGTGCGCTCGGGTATTTCCGGTTCATACAGCACCGGGGGCTGACCGATCTGATATTTCAGCCAATACTTAAAGCCTTTATCTTTTTTCGGTTCATTGATCTGGTTGTGCAGCCAAAGAAGTGGGCGCATGCCGAGCAACTTAAAATTGGGTTTGGGCGTGAGCACGCTTTCCAGTTCCGACTCCACTTTATTGAACTTGGGGATGTTCTTTTTATTCTCGAAGTCAAACTCTGCACCGTCGTACAGGTATTGGTTTTCTGTGAGGGGTTTGGTGCCACGGCACATACAAAAAAGCAACATGAGCGTAGCGAGTACAACCAACTGCGATAACTTCTTTGCCGTATTTGATGCTGAAATGCACATGTCACTCTAAAAAATTTAATTATTCTTCTTCCTCTTTCTGGGCAGCCTCCTGGTCTTCATTCTTCTCTTCCTTACCGTCTTTTTTGTCGGACTTATCTTCTTTACTGAGGTTTTCGTACTTGGAGCCAAACTCTTTCACAAAGATCAAGGCGATACCGGCATTCATTATTTCTCCGTCGAACAGATCAAAAGCATTTTCCCGGAAGGCTTTTACCTTGTACTGGCCGTCTTCGGTGATGTCGTAGGAAACCGTGAACTCCGGCACACCAGACATATTGCGTCCTCTGGGATTGGTCGATTCGTTGTCGTCCAGGTCCACATGGCTTTCGGCCTCTACCGTCAGGCGGTCGTTGAGAAATGTCTTGCTGGCCTGCAGGTCGAGTTGGGTTTGATTTTTCACCTGTCCGCCTTCGTAGGCTTCAAAGGTGTTTACGCCTACATCCAGGTTCACACCTTTCACATACTTGCCGGTCAGGTTGTTCAGTTGTGAAGTAAGTATGCCGCTCACGCTGTTGCGGGCAGCGTTGGTGGCAAAGTTCTGGTCTTGCGCGGTGGTGGTGCCGGGGTCTATTTTCATAAACGATCCGGTGACGAGCAGTGAGAATACCTGTTGGTTCAGTTCATCCTCATTCTGCGATTGATTCAGACTTTGAATGGTTTCTCCTAGTATCGGGTAGTTGTTGCGGTAGCGCTGTGGCAGGCCTATGCCAAATCCCACATTGGGTTGCGACAGGGAGCCGTTCACGTTGATGATCACGTAGTAGGGCAGCACTTCATTGAACTGCCCGGGCTGAGTGGTCGATTGCGTGCCACTTTCGATGAGGCCTATCGCATTGGTCTTTACCGTATACTGTGCCTCTACGTTCAGCCGGCCGTCCATTATGTCGCCCGACCAGTATACCGAGCTGCCGGGCTGTATGTTGAAGGTTTTCTTTACCAGGCCATAAAACTGCAGCTGATACAGCCCTTCGCTGATCTCTACGTTGCCGTTGAGCTGTCCGGTTTCTTCCTGTGAGAAGGCATAGTTGAGATCACCGTCCAGGCTGAAGGTAGCATAGTCGCCAGAGGCGGGATCGATGATGATCTTGAACTTGGCAGCGGGGTCTACATCCAGGTTGGCATTGAGCGTAAGCCCTGCAATTTGCCGCACCAGCGTGTCGGCTACAGAAGCCACCTGTGTGTTGAGCTTCGTGGTGTCTTGCTTCAGCGGAACGGGGCTGAAAACCACCACATCTTCATGGGTCACCATTTTCAGATCTGACGGCGGCATTACATACACCACATCGGTGCCTTCCTGTATGGCAAAGCTGGCATCTACCTGCGGCGCCTTTGTATTGCCTGTGAGCTGCACATCTACAGCAGCATACAGACTGCCATAGATCGTCTTATCGTTGTCGGCCTCACCACTCACGGCCAGGAACCTGTCTGTGGAGATGTCGAGGTCAAAAGCCGGCGTGCTGGTATTGGTATAGTCGATGGTGCCGTTTACATCCAGCACATTGCCGATGGAGTCGCGCACACTGAAATTGCTGAAATTGGCGGTGGTGCCGTTGAACTGTATGGTTTCATTGGGCAGCCTGAGGTGTGAGTTGGTATAGCTGGTGGTGAGCCGCACATTTCTAAAGTTGAGCCGTCCGTCTACCTCTGGTTTGAGCGTGTTGCCTGTCACATCGAGGTCGGCGGTGAGTTTGCCGGAGATGTCGCTGAGAAAGTTTTCTACAAGCGGTCGTATGTCGTTGAGTTGCCCAAAGTCTATGTTTATATTCAGGTCCATCGGCAGGTTTTCCTCTACCAAATTCAGTTGACCTTCTATGCGCATATTGTTGTTGTCATCATCCAGGGTGATGTCGGTGAGGAGCAACGAATCCTGTGGCATTTCCAGATTGAGGGTGAGGTCGCCGAGTTGCTTTTTATCGAGCGTAAGATCGGATATGGTGAGCTCGGTGGATGGTTCGAGAGGTTTCAGGTCTTTGTTTACCCTGATGGTGCCATTGAGTGCGCCGCCGAGAAAGCGCTCTTCCGGTGAGCGATCCAGTATACCGGTGATGTTGGTGATTTCAAAATGCTCAAAATCCAGCACTATATGCTCTTCAGACACATTGAGCTGAGCCATTTGATCTTCATAGGTGAGTGTGGTGTTGAGGGCGGATACGTCTTTACCCTGAAACCTAAGTTCGTTATCGCTCGCCACCTGCCACTTGTTGTAGTTCAGGATGATGGAGTCGGAAGGAATGGACACATGCAGTGCTTCGTCTTTATATCTCAGGCTGCTCCAGGCATAGTATTTCATTTTTTCCTCGGCATCCAGCGACTCAAAGCCCACCAATGCCTTGCCGGGATCGAACCTGGCCAGTATGCGCGGGTTCAGTATCACCAGCGAATCCACCTTTATATAATCGATGGTGGTACGTATGCGCAGGCTATCTCGAGAGGATGTGGCGTCGAGTTGCAAATCATTAATTTCCTGATTCTTGAAGACCACCTGCGGCACATCCAGGTGCAGCTCCACATCGCGCGCCTGTATGGCACCTCTTATCTCGTTGATGTTCACCTCCGAGAGCCCGTCGATCAAAAAAGTAAACAGCTCCATGTTTTTGGGCTTAAGCGAGAAGGACAAGTGCTGCTCCCGATACTCCTGGTATACCGTATCTGACTGCATCACAAAGCGGGTGGCCTGTTGCATCACCAGTTGAGGTATGCTTCCCGGTTGTATGTTGCCATCTACGCGGGCGTCTAGCATGCTTGAGTTTATGTTGGCGCGGTAGTGGTTTTCTTCCAGCGTCATATCGATATGGATGGTGTCCACATCGTGACTGTCGTGCATCTTGCGGAAGTCGAGATTGCTGATGGCAGCTTGTATGGTCGTACCATATAAGGTGTCAATCTGCGCTTCGCCCTCTATTCGGGTAGAGACATTGAGCTTTTCACCGTTCCAAAATCCCAGTTCCACCAGTTGTGCTTCCTGCAGATCGAGGATCATGGATATATCCTGTACCGCCCCGCCCAGTTTTATTTCCGATGAAAGCTCAAATTTCAGCACTTCAGCATCGGAAGATGAGCTTAGCTTCACCATGCTGTCGGAGGCCGCCGCCACTATATGCAAGTTTGTGAGTGCGGTATCATTCAGGTCCAGGTGCTGCACCAGCCCGTGTACGAGGCCCGATGGCAATCCCTCTTCGGCCATATGTACCCTGGCGCTGGCCTGCATGGTGACCTGCCCCAGCATAGTATTTCCTATGAATTCGCCAATGCCAAAGTTTTCAACAAATACTTCTGCGAGTACTGAATCAGTAGCTGGCCGATAGTCTACCGTGGCTCTGGCGCCGCCCAGCGTGGTGGCGAGTTGCACATTTCCTTCCACCATAGCATTGCGATAGCTGAAGCGCCCGGAAACCCCCATTTGCCGTGGCAGCTGCATGCCTGCGGTGTCGGTAAGGGAGGGCATAAATATGGCCACATCCTGTCTGGAGGTCGTCAATGTGTCCAGATTGATGTTGAAAGCGATGTCCTTCAGGTTTTCCAGGTTGGCATTGCCGCTCAGTCTTACCCGTGTATTTCTCGCCGCGTCGATCATAAATTGATTGATGCGGACATCATTGGCCGGGCCATTGGCGGCGAGGTCTACGGTAATGGGCCTTGTAATGCGCAAGGTGTCGATGCCGCCCTGGCCGGGCATTGCCCTTTTTACTTCGTTGGGGTTTATATCGGCCTGAAGCTGAATATCTGCCCAAATAGGCCCTTCTTCCATTACCCGCTGCAGGCTCGCATACTTCAGGCTCAGCGCACCGGATACGCTGCTTTTGGCGGTACGTATGGCCAGATCGCCCACGCTCGCCACGCTGTCGTTCAGCAGTATGTCGGCCGTGAATTCATTCAGCGATACATTCATAAACTCATCAAACGACACCTGCCTGATGTTGGCCGCTATGTGGTCTTTGTGAAAGTCGATGTCGCGAATGAGCACGTGAAGGTCCGATATCCTCATGCCTTCGTCGTCAGAGAGGCCCGCGCCGGTATTGGTCATGATGAAGTTGCTTTCGCTGATCTCCAGCCGGTTGCCCAGTATGTCCCAGCCAAAGTCGGGGAAGAGTGCATCGCCCGATGCTTCCTGCGTGGTATCTGTCTGCACAGTGTCGGAAGAGCTTGCCGCAGTGGACATGGAATAATACAGGCCATTGCCGCGCAGTACATCGAAGCGTATTTTACTTTTAGGACCGGCAAAGTCTCCATCGTTTAGGTTGAGATCATTCACACTCACCAGCATGGAGCTGCTATCGGGTATGGAGGCATATTTAAAATAAATCTCCTGCAATACGGCCTCGTTGATGGTGATGCTGATGGGCACGCCCGAGGTGCTGTCGGTCGCTGCTGTGTCAGGTTCTGAAGGTGCTGGCGAAGTGGTGGCGTGAGAAGTTAAACTGGCCATGGCATTTTCAAGCTCCAGCTCGTCTATACCAAAGCGCATACTGTCGAGGTCGAACTCATCCAGCGATACGCCAAACCTGTCTATGTCCCAACGCACATCCATGCCGGTGGTGTGGTCTACAAATTTGCCGTTCACACGCTCCAGCGATGCCTCAGCAAGTGTAAAACGCCATGCAGCAGCGGAGGTGTCTTTTGGCGTGCTGTCGCTGGCGAAGGCTTCGAGAATAAACTGAAAGTTGAAAGTGGAGTCGGGCCCCGAGCGAATGATGTTGGCAGTGATGCCCTCCAGATCGACCTCGGTAAGGCGAATGTGCTGATCCATAAGTGCCGACAGGCCGGCAGCTACATCAATCTCTTCGGCATAGAGCAGGGTATCTTTTTGGTCATCTTCCACATACAGGCCTTGCAGGCTCACAGAGAGCGGAAATTGTATGTGTAGTCTGTCCAGGCTGGCATGCTGCCCGGTTTTCTTCTCATAAAAATCAATTGCTTTTTGGGCAAGGAAATTCTGCACCGGAGGCAGCCAAAATAGTAAAAACACTATCAGGATGAGTCCGAAGATAATTCCGAAAAACCATGCAATGATCTTTAAAAACCTACGCATTGGCGGGGCTTGCTGAGTTGTTTCTTAAAAGTTCTGTAAAAAATATCCTGGTAGGATGAAAGCCACTGTGTGGTACTAAAAGCCGATTTTGGCCTGAGATGTTTCAGAAATGAAACCATTTTCGGTGGTCTTTAGTATTTCCGTTGTCAATTCATTGCGCAGTTTCAGGTATGCTTTGTAATCCTCGTGCATGGCCGATCGCTTTTCTATGGTTTCTTCAAACCGGCCCAAAGCATACAGCACCACTTCAGATATTTCCCGAATGGCGCTGTCGCGGCCACCGCAAAAAGTCACATAGTCGCACAGCGATTTGTCGAGGCAGTATTTGGTGAAAAGCGGCGATGCATGGTGCGGTACCAGCATGCGGGCGCCCGCTACCGCGGCCAAAGAGAGATCGAGGATGTCGTCATACGCGAACAGTATGGATTCCTCTTCTACTGCCGCCCGCTCGGCAAGCCAGGGCAGTATGTCTGCCTTCTTTTTCGACTGGTAAAACACAAAATCGAGATGCTCCCGCTTGGACCAGGCAAAGGCGGTGTGGTTGGTTTCGCCGGTCACCACACAGGTTACCGGCATTTGCCCGTGGTGCAGGTAGTAGCCAAAGCGCAGCATGTTGATGCCCATGGAGTCCACCTCATTGAACGAGCTCGGCACTTCACCTTTTTCGCCACTGTTGAAGATGCCGTCCCAGTCAAATACCAGGGTTTTTACCCGTTTCAGTTTTTCTGTGAGTGCGTCATGGCCAATGGGAAATATGGCCCCTTTTTCTTCGAATATGTGCAGTGACATGTGGTGGAGTTAGTGTGTTGGCGATAAGTGATTATGGTTGTGCTGTATAATAAAAGTGTGGGACAATGCGCTGGCATAGTCCCACACCAATGATTGTTTGCCTATCGGCCGTTGCCTTAGGCTGCCGGCCCTTAATATTCGTCGAGCTTCATCAGGTCTTGTATGTCGATCATGCCTACAGCCTTGCCGTCTTCCGTCACCACCAGGGTGTCTACCTGTGTGTCTTTGAACATGGCGGAGGCGTGGTACAGCAGCGCCGAGGTATCGATGGTGTATGGCGGCTTAAACTCCCGGTCGCCCACGGTTTTATTCACCGCTTCAGCACCTTCTTTTTCTATGGTGCGGCGCAGGTCGCCATCGGTAAATACTCCTATGGGTTCGCCCTGGTCGCCCACCACGGTGGCAGCGCCGAAGCCGCCTACGGTCATTTTCACCAGCGTGTCGTGAATGGACTCCCGGCGTGTCACCGATGGATTTACGGGCTTCATAATGTCGCGCACGCGCAGGGTCATAAGCCGCGTATGCTCAAAAAACTCCCGTGTGCCTTTGGTTGTAAAGTGGTTTTCGGTCAGTTGCTGCAGCACCTTCCAGGGGGCGGTAACGGTATGCACGCCTATATTCAGGGCATTGCGCACATGCTCTATGCTGCGCACCGATGAGAACATGATCTTGGTGTCGTAGTCGTAGTAGTTCACGGCATTTACGCATTCTTCTACCAGTGCCAGGGCATCGTGCCCCTGATCTTGAAGGCGGCCTACCAGCGGGCATACATAATTGGCCCCGGCAGCCATGGCCATGTAGGCCTGCTGCACCGTGTACACGAGGTGCACATTCACCATAAAGCCATCTTTGCGCAGGGCATTACAGGCTTTCACCCCTTCCATCGATATGGGTATTTTAAAGACTGTCTTCGACTTGTCCAGGCCCAGGTCGCTTTGCCGCTTGGCTTCCGACACTATTTCATCTGCTTTGGCGCCAAGCGCTTCTATCTGCAGCACGGGCACAATCTTCGACAACTCCACGATGGTGCTGTCGATGTCGGTGATGCCGTGACGGTGCATGAAGGTAGGCGTGGTGGTGAGGCCGGAAAGAAACCCAAGCTGAAAAGCTTCCTTTATTTCTTTGATGTCGGCCGAATCGAGGTATAATTCCATGGTTTTTATGAATTGATTTCTAACTAGTTTCTGTATTGCAGTTCTACCTGGTGCAGCTCTATGAGCGGCTTTAGGAAATCTTCCAGTTGGGTCACGTCCAGTTGGCTGGCAGCGTCACAGAGGGCTTCATTGGGGCAGGGGTGGGTTTCAATAAACACCCCATCTACACCGGCAGCCACACCGGCACGTGCCAGCACGCTCAGATATTGGCGTGCCCCTCCACTGGGGTCGGCGCTGGGAATGCCGTATTTTCTGATGGCATGCGTTACGTCAAACACCACCGGATAGCCAGTTTCGCGCAAGTGGTAGAAGCTGCGCGGATCCACCACCATATCGTTGTAGCCAAAGGTATAGCCGCGCTCGGTGAGTATGATCTGGTCATTGCCCTGGGAAGCGACTTTCTGAGCAGGTTTTATCATATTCTCAGGGGCCAGAAACTGCCCATGCTTCAGATTGATCACTTTACCCGTTCTCGCTGCCTCCACCACCAGTGTGGTTTGCATGCACAGATAAGCCGGTATTTGCAGTACATCAAGCACTTCTGCGGCTGGGGCGGCCTGGTCGGGGTAGTGTATGTCGGAGAGCAGGGGAAAGCCAAATTCCTGCTTCACCTTCTGTAGTATTTTCAGACCTTCATCAAGCCCAGGCCCCTGGTAGTAGTCTACGCTGCTGCGGTTGTCCTTCTGAAAAGACGATTTGTAGATGAGGGGGATGTTCAGTTTTTCGGAGACTTGCTTCAGCTTTTCGGCTGTTTTCATCATCACCGATTCGGCTTCTATCACGCAGGGCCCTGAAATGAGAAACAGCCCCTCGCCACCGCAATCGATATTGCCAACTTGTACTTTTTTTATGCTCATTACTCTTATAATATCAAGCGTTCAATTTCTGTAGCCGTCGATGCGGCCGACTTATCCCTTCTTCCTGAACAGTTCCCTTACCCTCTCCAGGTCGTCGGGTGTGTTTACCGGTATGCTTTGGTGCGGCGTGACGCCCACCTTGATCTTGCGGCCATTTTGCAGCCAGCGCAGTTGCTCCAGGCCTTCGGCCATTTCCAACGCTGAGGCAGGCATGGCGGCGAAGTCGTGCAGGGCCGCAGGTGTAAAGGCATACAGGCCCAGGTGCTTATAGTACGGCTGCACCGACAGCCATTCTTCCCGCGCATGGTTTTTCAAAAAGGGGATCACCGATCGGCTGAAGTACAGGGCGTTCCAATGGTCGTCGAAGGTCACAAATACTTCGCTGTTGTGATGCATATCCGCTTCGTCTTCTACCGGTATCACCAAAGTGGCCATTTCCGTTTCCGGATATTCACGAAAGCAATTCTTTAGGGCGTCCAGTTGTTCGGTATGCATCAGCGGCTCGTCCCCTTGTATGTTGATCACTATATCGTGTTTTGCCAGCTCTTCTCCCCGCACTTTTTTATACGCCTCCAGGCAACGGTTGGTGCCGGTTTCGTGTTCGGCAGAGGTCATGATGGCCTCTCCGCCAAAAGCGTACACAGCCTCCAGTATGCGTCGGTCGTCAGTGGCTACCACTACTTTTTGCAGTGACTCCGCCGCCTTTTCATACACCCATTGTATCATGGGCTTGCCGGCGATGTCCACCAGAGGCTTACCCGGCAACCTTGAGGAAGCGTAGCGCGCAGGAATGATACCGATGAAGTTCATATTGGCTAAAATAAAAGGGAGCGCAAAATAACAAAATTGAAATGTGAAATCGTAGGCTTTGTGCCGGCAAAGGAAATAACGGGAGCGTTGCCGGCTCAGGAGAAAAGCGAATGGTGTGGGTGGTACAACGCTGCATCTCTTTCGCCAGAAAAGATGACACAGACAGCAGAAATCGACCGGCGCACCGCTATAGCGGCGCCACGGTATCCATTATGCCTGACTTGAGGCTCTGCCATACGTAGGCGAAAATGGATATGTCGTCCGACCGCTGATATTCAATATTTCCTTCCTTAAAGCTGCCTTCGCCCACATTGTTGTTGGCTGGTATTATGGCATTGGCGGCGAGGTTGAGCAGCCACTTCCCTTTTCGCTTGCCATCCTTTTCTTTAAAGGCTTTGATCTTCAGATCGCTGTAGTCAAAGATGAGCGAGCCGTTGCTTCCGGAGATGTCTCCGGTGAAATCGGCATCCAGCTTGTTGATGCGGCCATCTTCCAGGTGCACATTCATCAGTTGCCGGGTGATGGTATCGATGGCCGACAGCGGCAAACTGACGATGCTGGCGTTGCACGTAAAAAAATCATTCTCGCTGAGGATGGGGGTGGTGAGCTGTACCTCTGCCTTACTTTTCCCCATAAAGGTGCCGCCGCCGTTCAGCACAAATTCTGATTGATCGTCCAGCTTACTGCTGTCGTTGCAGATGTTCGTACCCACACCGTTTACCCCGGTGAAGCGCAGGTACAGTATGCCCAATTCTTCTTCCAGCGGCACCAGCTCCCTGAAGTCGATGTTGGCGTTGCTTATTTTCACCGAGTCAATGTCTACCGTCATGGGTATATTGCGGATAAGGCTGGCCGGGAGTAGCCGCTGGTGCATGGGGCGTTCAAACCGCCTGTCGAGCGAAGCAAAAAAGAATGGCGCGTGCAGGCCGATCTCCGAGGCCTGCAGCGTAAGCCCCTTTTTGTCTTCCAGTGTGTAGTTAAAATTGTCTACGGTCAGTGAGTCGAAGCCTACCATCAGTACCTGCCGGTTGAACTGCCGCGCGGTGTCTTTCAATGCAAAATCTTTCGGCTTCAACTCCGATTTGCCGATCATCAGTCTGCGCAGTCTGTGGCTGTAGTACACCTTGTCGGAATCCAGCGTGTAGTGCTCTGCCAGGTTGCCGCTCAGGCCATCTGCCTGTATGGTCAGGTCGTCGATTAGCACAGGTTGCCTGCTGTCCACCAGTGTAGAATCAGAATATATGCCCTTGATCAGCACATCGGCAGAGTGCAACTGATACCTTGGCTGCTCCCTGTCGTCGGCGGTGAAGGCTTTGATGCTGGCGTCTTTTATGTGCAATGTATTCACACGGATGGCCGCCATATTCTTCGAAAAAAGCTCCGAGGTACGAGCCGCCTCACCGCCGGTAGGTATATGCTTGGTGTAGAATATAGAGAGCTCAGGCGAGGATAAGCTGATGTCGCCAACGATCAGGTGGTTCTGAAAAATAATCGGGAAAATCTTGAAATGATCAATGTCCAGTGTGGCATTGTGCACCTCGTAGAGCGTAGGCGTCTCTCCATCGGTCAATTTTTCGAAGGCATTTTCACGCGGGGTCACCTGTATGTCGTCTACCGTAATGCTGCCCGTGAGCAGGTTAAGTTTGCTGATGTTGAAGTTGAACTGATAGAGCCTGTCGGGTTTTTCATTCAGAAATGACACAAGTCTTTTCTTTACCACCCATTCCAGGCCAAAGTTGATGGTCAGTAGCAGCCCTATGGCGATTGCTACACCTATTATTATTTTCTTTTTTCTGCCGTTGCTCATAGTCAAGTAATAGAATAGCTAGAAATGAAATGCGAAAAGAATAAAGCCCTGCCTCACGGCGCACGGCCTTCTGTCTTCAACCGCTTGAAATAATCCACTGCCGCACGTTTCACTTTGGGTGCCAGCAGCAGCGCAGCGATCATGTTGGGTACGGCCATAAAAGCATAGACGCCATCTACAATATTCACCACAATGGTAAGCGATGCCGTAGCGCCAAGCAATATGCTGAACAAATAGAAATAATTATAACGCGACTGCTTCCGGGCGCCAAATAAAAAACCGTAGCACTTGGCCCCGTAATAGGGAAATGCAAATATGGTGGTCATGGAAAATATGGTGATGCAAAGCAGCAACACATATTGTCCGTAGCCCGGCATGCCCAGCATAAAGGCTTCCGCCGTCAGCGTGATGCCATCGGCGTTAGTGTGCTTCCAGGCGCCTGTCACGATGATGGCCAGGGCAGTCATGGTGCAAATGAGCACCGTATCGATGATGGGCCCCAGCATGGCGACCAATCCTTCACGCACGGGCTCGTTGGTTTTGGCAGCGCCATGCGCCATGGGTGCGGTGCCCAGCCCGGCTTCGTTGGAGAAGGTGCCACGCTTGATGCCGGTGATGATGAGCTGGCCCACGGCACCACCCATTACGGCATTGCCGCTGAAGGCATCGCTGAAGATGAGCCTGATGCTGGGCCACAGCATATCGAGGTGGCTGAAGATGATCACGAGCACCGACACCACATAGATGGCGGCCATGAGCGGCACCAGACTGCCTGCTGCTTTTCCGATGCGCCGTATGCCGCCAATGATCACGAAGGCAGTAATAGCGATGATGAATAGCCCTATGCTCAGGTTGATGTAGAATGACGATTCAATGCCCAGCGGCACCAGCAGTATGTCGCGCACTGCCTGGGTGTACTGATTGGCCTGGAAGACAGGCAATACGCCGATCATGCCGGCCATGGAGAAAAAAACTGCCAGGGGGCGCCACTTCTGCCCGAGGCCTTCTACAATGTAGTACATGGGGCCGCCCTGTATCTCGCCGGCACTGTCGCGACCGCGGTACATCACGGCCAGGGTGCAGGTGAAAAATTTGATGGCTACGCCAAAAAAGGCACTTACCCACATCCAGAATACGGCGCCCGGCCCACCCATGGATATGGCCACTGCCACACCGCTCACATTGCCCATGCCCACGGTTGCCGACAGGGCTGTAGACAGGGCCTGGAAATGGTTGATCTGACCGGGTTCGTCGGGGTCGTCGTACTTGCCGGAGAGTATGCGCAGGGCGTGCCGGAAATATCGAAAAGGGATGAGCTCGGAGTAGATGAGAAAAAATGCCCCGCCGCCAATAAGCAGCACGAGCAGTGGCGTGCCCCACATGATGCCGCTGAAGGCCGCGGAAAGCCGTTCCATTTGTTCAATCATAGCGCGTAGTAGGCGAAGGTAGTGAATTAGCTGAAAGCTGAAAGGAAAGTAGACTGGTGGGATAGCTGAAAGCTCAAAGCTGAAAGAAAAGTAGACTGGTGGATTGGTAGATTGGTAGAATAGATAGCTGAAAGCTCAAAGCTGAAAGGTGAAAGAAAAGTAGAATGGTAGACTGGTGGAATGGATAGCTGAAAGCTCAAAGCTCAAAGCTCAAAGAATAAGACCATTTCCAGTTGATGAAAAGGAACGAACCAAAATAAGACTTGTCAAAATAATGTTGCAAAACGCGCTGGGCCTACCGCACGAAATGGTCTGTGCGTCACAGACCATGGAAATTAGGGGGATCATGCAAGAGCCTCTATCCAGTCTTGTCCGGAGAAACCTTCGAAACACCTTTGGCTGTTTAGCGTGGCCTTTTTGCGCGGGTGTTTCGTCAGTTTCGGAGTGAGATGGTAAACTGGTAGACTGGTGGAATC
>CAZQVB010000035.1:26152-45476 GCA_964596645.1 uncultured Roseivirgaceae bacterium | reverse complement strand
GGCCACGCTAAACAGCCAAAGGTGTTTCGAAGGTTTCTCCGGACAAGACTGAATAAAGGCCCTTGCATGACCCTCCAAATTTCCTTGGACTGCGGCAAACTCATTGTCGGACAATATTCAGACTTTGCTTTCGGCTATAAATTTCACCAATCGCCAGTCTACGAATCCACAAGTCTACCTTCCCACTGCCGGTACGACTATCATCTGACCTGGTGATCTTGGTACTTTGAGCTTTCAGCTATATAGTTCACCAATCACCAGTTTACCAATCTACTAACCCACCAGTTTACCAACCCACCATTCTACCAACCCACCATTCTACCAACCCACCATTCTACCAACCCACCATTCTACCAACCCACCAAGCCTTTTCAGTACTGGCCGGCGCGCAGCATCACCAAGGTGCAAGCTTGAATAGTCTCTATACCCTGAGCCTCTGCCTGTTGGGTCAGCTCATAATTTTCAGTGCCGGGGTTGAAAATGATGCGCTTTGGTGAAAGGGAAAGTATATAATCGTACCACTCCTTTTGTCGCTCAGGATTCATGTAAAGGGTTACGGTATGAACGTCATCAAAATGTGGCTTCTCGCGGAGGTCGGCCATGGGCTCGCCATAAACTTCCCCCTTCTTAATGCCGATGGGAATGATGGGGTGCCCGTAGTCTTTGAGCATACCTGCGGCTATGTAGGCATAGCGCGATGGGTTGTTGGATGCACCCAGTATGGCTGTCGTTTTTTTCATAACTATAAAATTAGTGTAGTAGTGCGCCGGAGGCTGAATAGTAAAAAAACATTGGCGAGCTTTTGTTTATAATCGAGGCCCTTATCGCAAGTCGCGTATGGCTTCTACTGCACTATTCTTTCCGCCAGCCGGGGCCTTGGGTTCCTGGACGGTGGGCTGGGCAACGGGTTCATCATCGCCCCCTTCTTCTTCTACTCCAGGTGTGTTGTTGAGCACATCCTGCAGTGTTGGCTTCTCTGCTATGCGCCAGCTAAAGCCTGCCAGCCGTCGCTCATCTTCCTTTAGCTCGTGTGGGGGTATGAAACGCCCTTCAGGGCTCACCCGCGGTATAATTTTATCGATCTCGTTGTCTTGAAATTTAATGAGCATGTTGCTGGCAAGTATTTTATTCATTCCTATCAGTTGGTTCTCTTCATCGTCCAGTGTATAGTAGATGCTTTCGCAATTGCCGTCTACATCTATTCTGTCGATGCTGCTTCCCTTGAAGCTGGCCGTCATGTCGCGTCCTTTTATCTGATTGAAATTATTGACCGAGTCTTCTGAGATAATGAAGGAGTTTACATCGGTACGCATCTGGTCTAGGGTGCCGTTTTTGATAGTGAGGTTGATGGAGTCGGCTGATATCTGGCTGCCCTCGCTCCAAAGCAGCGGGTCGCGATAGAAAAAGATGGTGGAATCTGCCAGGAAGTACGCCAGAGAATCGCATTTGCCCTGCATATCCGTTTTGAACAATTTCACATTGAAATATGCCAGCAGGCGCTTCTCGGCCTCTATTTCGCTGTCGATGGATACCAGCGTATCGGCCGACATATACAGGGTATCGCCGGTCATTGCTTTTTTCATCACAGGGTTGCCATAGATCTTGATAAGGTCACGCTCCTGCCAGTATTGTGCCTTACTTCCTATGATGATCACGCTGTCTTCTTTGGACAACATATAGACGTTGCCTTCGGCGGAGTAGTATTTGTCGAGTTGATTGTAGTACAGCTCGTCGGCTTCCAGCGTGTAGGAATCGGTTTCTACCCGGCCCAGCAGAAAGGCCGACGTTTTGTTGGCCGTATCAAACTCACTGCCCTCTTCTGCCACCAATACACGGCCATCGGTGGTGGTGATGGTGGTGTAGCTGGTGGTTCTGGCTATTTTCGTCACTATGTTGTAGATCAGCTCCTCAGCCTCCAGCGTGTAATCGGGGTTTACCAACACCACCTCACCATTGAAGCGCATCATCTTTGCCTGGGTGTCGTACACACCGCGCTGGCTTGTCAATATATTTACATTGTCGATTATTCTACCGCCATTGAAGTAGGTGGCCGATTTGTTGATCATGTCGTAATCGAGAAAATCGGTGAATAGTTGTATGGAGTCGTCCACATACACCACATCGCCGCGAAGCTGGGCCACGCGCTCGTCACCGCTGTAGATCAGCTTATCGCCTGTAATGGTGACGGAGTCTTCGCGATCGTTAATACGGACATCACCAAAAGCTTCCAGCACCTGGCGCTCGCGGAATATATAGGCCGAGTCGCAGTAGATGAGGGTGGAACCATGCTCAAAAATCACATTGTCGATCAGCTTTACCACATTCTCACCATCGCGCTGCCCACCCTTTTGCACGTCGCCCTCGTACTTGAACTGTATGCGCTCCTGAGCCCATACCTGGGCAACTGCACCCGATATGCATGCGACAAGCAACAGTAATTTTATAACTTTCAGGCTCATAGAAAGGGTAAACTGCAAAACTAACGAAATAAAAACAGGCCGGTATATGGAGGAGCGCTTTTTGACTTTTGTGGCAGAGCAGTCGTTGCTGACCGGGCAGCAGCGCGTGTTGTTGGCCGTGAGCGGCGGCATAGATTCAGTGGTGATGGTGCGCCTGTTTGCATTGCTCCCCCACGAAGTAGCCATAGCGCATTGCAATTTTCAGCTTCGAGGCCCGGAATCAGACGGCGACGAAGATTTTGTCAGGTCGCTGGCCCGGGCAGGCAGTATTCCTTTTTATTCACAGCAGTTCGATACCGCAGGAAAAGCACAAGAAGAGGGAATATCCATACAGATGGCTGCCCGGCTATTGCGCATGCGGTGGATGGAAACAGTGGCAGACAAGGAAGGCTATGACCTGATCGCGACAGCGCACCACCGCAATGACTCCATAGAAACGGCCCTTTTTAACTTTGCCAAAGGCACCGGCATCAGTGGTGTGCGGGGCATTGTGTCGCGCCAGGAGCGCCTTATCCGCCCGATGCTTTTTGCCAGCCGGCACGATATTGCTGCCTATGCCGCCCGCCACGGTCTGCAATGGCGTGAAGACCGGTCGAACAAAACGCGGCACTATGCCCGCAACCTGATCCGCCATGACGTAGTACCGGCCCTTCGAAAGATCAACCCCAACCTGGAAAATACCTTCAGCACTACCTTTGAGCGGCTGGCCGCTACTGAGGCTGTGCTGCTGGCCAGTGTAGAAAATGCACGCGCGTCGTGCGTAGATATTGCGGGTGCGCATACCTACATACACATGGAGCGGCTGTCACAATTGCCCTCGCCCGCACTGCTGTTGTCAGAGCTGATCAAGCCGTTTGGCTTTGGCTACGTGCAGGCCCGAGAAATGTGCCAGTGCTGGCAGCAACGTGAACCGGGCCGGCTATTTAGCTCCGCTACGCACACCGCCAATATTGATCGCAGCTCAATCATTGTAAGCCCAGACCGGGCAGTGGCCTCACAGCATGGCACTATAGAGGCAACAGATGCGGAGTTTGAGTACAGCGGTCGCCGATTTTTGCTGGAGCGAATTGAGGCGAAGACCGGGTCGGTGGTGCCGGATCATATGCAGGCATATCTGGACGCAGATACGGTGAAATTTCCGTTTAAAATACGGCCGTGGCAGGCTGGTGACTGGTTTATTCCGCTCGGTATGCGCGGCAAAAAAAAGGTGAGCGATTTTATGATTGATAGCAAAATTCCAGTAAACTTGAAATCGCGTGTGCTTGTGCTTTGCTCGGGTGAAGCCATAGCCTGGGTGGTAGGCCACCGCATCGACAACCGCTTCAAAGTCACCGACAATACCCGCTCTATTCTCAAGGTCACTGTGGATGAAAATGATTAATCCGTTCAAGAAATCATACACTTCTAAGGAGATGAACCTGTTTCGCTTCCTGTCGAGGATCAAGTTGTTCGAGCGGCTGAGCTATAAGGAAATGGCGCTATTCCTGCCTTACTTCTACCTGCGCGAGTACCACATGGATGAGGTGGTATTTTTCAGAAATGACCCCAGCAATGCATTGTACATGGTAAAGAGTGGCAAGGTCGGCATCAGCATTGATGTGAATGAGGAGTTTGAACAACTCAGCACAAGCAAAGCAGGTACAGCATTTGGCGCCAATGCACTACTGCACGACACCACCCGCGTGCACAATGCCATTGTGATATCCGAGCGGGCCGAGCTGTACGTACTGCCCAAAGTGAACATCATTGAAATATTAGAAAACCACAGCGTGCTGAAATCGAAGATGATGGAATCGCTCGCAGAAGAATTTGAGGCTTTTCAGTCTGACTTGCTCAAAAGCTACCGGTCGTCGTTTGGCTTTTTCAACCTCAGCCAAATTTTCAAAAATTAACTTAAAATTTAATCCCTGTATTTGATGCCGGATATATGACTTATGTCCTTTACAGGGTGTAGTTCATTTGATAAATTTGCCCCCGATTCACAATCACATTTTCTAACCAATAAAAATACACCATCATGAAAATAACCGTAGTAGGAGCTGGCAACGTAGGTGCCACCTGCGCCGATGTGCTAGCGTACCGGGAAGTAGCCAATGAAGTAGTATTGGTAGACATCAAAGAAGGCTTCGCAGAAGGCAAGGCATTGGACATATGGCAGAAAGCCCCAATAGATTTGTATGACACAAAAACCATCGGCGTTACCAACGATTATTCAAAAACTGCCGGTTCAGAAGTTGTGGTCATCACTTCGGGGCTGCCCAGAAAGCCCGGCATGAGCCGCGATGACCTTATAGAAACCAATGCCGGCATTGTAAAATCGGTGACAGAAAATGTGGTAAAACACTCACCTGAAGCCATCATCATCGTAGTGTCTAACCCACTCGATGTAATGACCTATCAGGCGCACCTGGTATCGAAACTGCCAAAAACCCGCGTGATGGGAATGGCCGGCATACTTGATACTGCCCGCTATCGCGCCTTCCTGGCTGATGCGCTGAAGGTGTCTCCAAAAGACATTCAGGCCGTGATCATGGGCGGCCATGGCGACACCATGGTGCCTCTGCCACGCTATACCACCGTAGGAGGTATACCGGTGACCGAGCTTATCGATAAAGACACGCTTGATAAAATAGTGGAACGTACCAAAACAGGCGGTGGCGAATTGGTGAAGCTGATGGGCACTTCTGCCTGGTATGCTCCCGGCAGCGCTGCGGCACAAATGACCGAAGCCATCGTGAAAGACCAACGCCGCGTGTTCCCGGTATGCGTGCAGCTCACCGGAGAATACGGCATCGACAACTGCTACCTTGGCGTGCCCGTGATCTTAGGCAAAAACGGTGTAGAAAAAGTAGTTGAGCTCGACCTCAATGAAGATGAGAAAAATCTGTTGAAAACATCAGAAGGCCATGTACGCGAAGTAATGAACGTACTGGAGAAAATGTAGTAAACAGCCTTAAGCAATCCACCCCGAATTCGCTGTGCGGTTCGGGGTTTTTTTGTGCCCTTACTGATTGTGAAAATGCAGGCAGCCACACATTTGGGCAAGTTTAAGAAAAAGGAATAGAGGCTGATATTTGGCTGCTTATCGGTTGAGCTTCCACGGAAGTGTGTGCCGTTGGCTGCCGGCCACAGAAAAAATAAAGGATTTGCCGGTGCTGTAGCGCACCTAGGCCAATGATTAATTTGGATAATGCTTAAATAAAATTGTATTTTTACAAGGTGACGTTTTTTGGGTAGGTTCACTACAGGCTAGGTGACCGTTTTTTATTCAATAAAATATACCCTCCATTGGCTTTCAGGTATACCACCTTTTTGTTTTTTGTCTTCATGCCCGTGTGCTTTTCAGTACACGCGCAATTGGACGACTATATTGAAATACATGGCGCTGTACACAGCTCCACCAACGGGCATCCCATTCCCTATGTCAACATCAGCATAGAAGGTGAGCCGATAGGCATCATGACCAATGAAGAGGGCAATTTCCAACTCAATATCGAGCCCGAATACCACAGCCATGCGCTGGTATTTTCCTGTGTGGGTTTCAATACTAAGCGTATGGCCATACCAGACTTTCTTCGCACCAATGGTCAGACGGTATACCTGCGCGACACGTCATATCAGCTTACGGAAATACTCATTACCTCCATACCAGCTAAGGAAATAGTGATGCGCGCACTGAACAACATCACCAATAATTACCCTGTAAAACCATACCGCCTGGAGGCATTTTACCGCACAGCCTTTAGTGAAAACCATCAGTATAAAAGACTGTTGGAAGCTGCCCTGGAAGTTTATGATGAAGGATTTGATACAGAAAATGGCATCTCTGTAGGCTACGACCACTTGAGGAAAAGCATAGACTACCGTCAATATCGATGGCGAGAGGGTGCCAACTATCTGGCAAGCTTTATCTATGGCGATTTCATTCGCAACCAACACGGATCAATCCGCGATATGGCCGGCAGATGGGATTTCAGTGTCACCGGCATCACCTTTCACGACAACGACGAAGTGTTTGTGATCAAAGGATTTATGCCTGTTCAAAACAACTATGAACGCTATCAGTGCGAATTATACATACGCATAAAGGATTACGCCATACTTCAGCTCAACTACGACTACTGGTGGAACCCGGAGTATTTTCCCGGAATATTATCGGACAATGTGGAATTTAAACGCTCCGACATACACGTGCGGACCCACTATAGAGAATATCAAAACCGCCTCTACCCCAGCTATCAGCTTCGCAAGGCCAAATGGGTTATTCACAACAAAAAAACAGACAAGAAGCTTGAACCCATTGAAATGGAGATCCATGACGAGTTGCTCGTGCACAAAATTCGCAGCAACTATAAAAGGCAACCTGAAGAAAAAATAGACGAATATGGCGATATTTACACCCAGGTAGCGCCATACGACCGGCGCTTCTGGAAGCGGTACAACAAGCCGGTGGATACTGAGTTGTATAAGCTGATTAAAAACGATCTGGAACAGGACGAATCACTTGAAAAGCAATTTCGACAAGACAAGGCCGAGGACTTTATGACGAATGGCCATAGCAACTAAATCATGAAAATATCACAACAGAATATTGAAGAAGCCGAGGGCCTCTTCGACAGTATGAGCGATGAACAACTGATCGAGTACTACAACACCACGGTAGACTATCAGCCCGCACTGTATGGCTACCTGATGGCCACCGCCCACGATCTTGCCGAAGAGCTCAATGAAGACATACTTTTCATCTGTACCGTTATCTATAAAGCCTGGGAGCTGGCTTTACCAACCTTGCCAGTGGTGAGCGAAGAAGACATACGAAGCAGCGAAGATTTTTTTCTAGATGAGGTAAATGATGAACTGATCAACGTGCACACCATGTCACCAGCCGATATAGCCCAAGCCACCGGCATGCAGCAGCACGTAGTGGTTTCATTTTTCATCGATATGCTTTTTGGAGAGGGCTCAGATTACTCCATAGAAGACCTCTCAGAAAATGACGACCTTGGCCTGGCGGTCACCATTGGCTTCATTTTTATGAAAAGCCTTGAAGATGTCGCAAACGATCGCGAAGAAGCGGACGTTTAACACAACAGCGATTGCCCGACTGGCGTCGTCGTACCCATGGAAAGCATAAGCGTATTTGACATCTTTAAAATTGGTGTGGGCCCCTCCAGCTCACATACCATGGGGCCGTGGAAGGCCGTGCGCCTGGCACTCTCATCCTTTCAGTCAAAACATTCGCTCGATCAGTTGCATCGCGTAAGCATTGACCTGTATGGCTCACTGGCCAAAACGGGCAAAGGGCACGGCACTGACCTTGCCGTACAACTGGGCCTGTTGGGTTTGTCCGCAGAATCAATCAACCCCGATCACATACCGGGCATTATCGCAGACATTGCCCAAAAAAAGCAGCTGAAGCTCGCTGAGATCCATTACGTAGCTTTCGATCCTGAAAACGATATTGTCTTTCATCCGGCCAAAAGATTACCCTTTCACGCCAACGGCCTCACCGTCAATTTCCACCTACACCACCACATTTGGAAGGAAACCTGGTACTCCATCGGCGGTGGGTTTGTGGTAAAGAAAGATAGCGCCAGTCAGGCCAACCATGTAGCCCTTCCCTACCCCATAGAGCGTGCGGCCGACCTGCAGAAGTGGTGCCGGCAAACCGGCCTGCCGATATCGGCCGTGGTGATGGAAAATGAAAAAGCTTGGCGCAGTGAAACAGAGATCATCGACAAGCTGGACGGTATATGGGAGGTAATGAAAAACTGTACCTACAGGGGCTGCCATATGGAAGGCACGCTGCCGGGGGGCCTGAAGGTAAAACGCAGGGCCTCTTTCCAAAATGCCAAACTCATTGCCACCGATCGCTACACCGACGCCGACGGATGGTTGCGTCAAATACAAAAGGCCGATCATTCTTTTCGTGAAACTTTGAACTGGGTGAGTTGCTTTGCCCTGGCGGTCAATGAAGAGAATGCCGCCTTTGGAAGGGTGGTCACGGCCCCTACCAATGGGGCCGCCGGCGTCATTCCGGCGGTGATGCTGTATTACCTGTGCTTTTGTGAGAACGATGCAAAGCCCGATCTGCACAAATTTTTACTGGTAGCGGGTGAGGTCGGCAGCATCTTCAAGAAAGGGGCCACCATATCGGCCGCCATGGGAGGCTGCCAGGCCGAGATCGGCGTATCGTCGGCCATGGCCGCTGCCGCGCTTACCGAATGCCTGGGCGGCTCGCCCGAGCAGGCACTCATGGCTGCCGAGATAGCCATGGAGCATCACCTGGGTATGACCTGCGACCCCATCGGCGGGCTGGTGCAAATTCCCTGCATTGAGCGCAACGCCATGGGCGCCATGAAGGCGATCACCGCCGCGCAGATCGCCCTGGCCAGCGACCCGCACTTCGCCAGGGTAAGCCTTGATGATGTGATAAAAACCATGTGGAACACCGCCCGAGACATGAATGCCAAATACAAAGAAACCAGCGAGGGCGGACTGGCCATCAATGTGCCCGTGAGCATGCCGGAGTGCTGAACGGGTGCCGGCACAAAAAGCCTGGGTTGCTCACCACAATTTGTGTCCGCATTCTGACGCTACTCTCCACACTTTTTGATTTACCCACACCAGTGCCACTCTTTGTAAAGCGTTGACAATCAATGTTTATCCCTCGATTCACCGTTTCAAGTAAAAAAAGGCACATTCTTGGGCTACAGCTTACTGATCTAAAACATGAAAATGGTGGTAAGACTATAAGAATTCAACATGGTGCTAAGTTTGATTGAAGGCCGGCAAAACTCCCCCGGCCTTTAATTTTGAATAATACTCAACCAACGCCTTAATCCTCCCATACCAGTTTTTCGCTGACAATCACGTGGTCACTCGATCACTTAATAAAATCTGCATCGGTTCATATCTATTTTTTTTAATAAAACCCACTATTGTAAAGGCCGATACTGACCGTTTCGTGGCTTGCATTTGCGTACCTCATCTCCTAGATTTATATCTGTCAACCAGCAGCCAGGACATCATTTTTTTATCTTGATCATTCACCTCAAACATGCACGCTATGAAAATATATGATGGAAAACACATTAAGAACGTGGCTCTAATCGGCGGGGCGCGAAGCGGCAAGACCACCCTTGCCGAAACGATGCTGTACGAAGCCGGCCTCATCAATCGCCGGGGCGCGGTGGAAGAAAAAAATACAGTTTCCGATTATCATGAAATAGAACACGAACGCGAGAATTCTGTCTACGCTACATCACTGCACACCGAGTGGCGCGGCTACAAGATCAACATCATCGATACACCAGGTATGGACGATTTCATCGGTGAGATCGTATCATCAATGCGGGTGGCCGATACCTGCGTGCTGCTCATCAATGCGCAACATGGCGTAGAGATCAGTACAGAGCTGGTGTGGAACTACGTGGATCAATTCAAAAAACCCGTCATACTGGCCATCAATCAGCTCGACCATCCCAAAGCCAATTTCGAAAACACCTACGACTCCATCCAAAGCCGGTTTGGCAGCCCGGCCATACTGATGCAATATCCGGTCAATCAAGGAGAAGCGTTCGACAGCATCATAGACTTGCTGAAGATGACGATGTACAAATTCCCCAAAGAAGGGGGCAAGCCGGAGAAACTGCCCATACCAGATGCTGAGAAAGAGCGGGCCGAAACACTGTACAATGAACTGGTGGAAAAAGCGGCTGAAAACGATGAAGAGCTCATGGAGCTCTATTTTGAAAAAGGCAATCTGGATGAAGACGAGCTTCGCAAAGGCCTGAAGATAGGTATGCTTAAACATGACGTTTTTCCTGTATTCTGTATATCGGCAAAAAGAAATATGGGGAGTGGCCGGCTCATGGGTTTTATCGATAATGTGGCTCCCGCGGCCAACGAAGCCAATCCGGAGCTCACCGTTGAAGGGGAAGAAGTGGCCTGCGACCACACTCAGCCCACATCATTGTTTGTTTTCAAAACGGTGGTGGAGCCCTTTTTAGGTAAAATTAATTTTTTCAAGGTGACCTCCGGCAAATTGAAGACCGGCCAGGATTTGGTCAATAATCAAACAGACGCCACGGAGCGTTTCACACAGCTCTTCATAATGGATGGCAAAAACCGCAACAATGTAGAAGAGCTGGTGGCCGGCGACATTGGTGCCACCGTGAAAATGAAGAATACACGCACACACCATACCCTGCATGAGAAAAGTATCAGCATTGCCTTCCCCGAGCTCAACTTTCCAGAGCCTCGCGTGCGCATGGCCATACGTGCCAAAGACAAAAATGAGGAAGAAAAACTGGCAGAAGCTCTGCGTGAAATTCATGAAGAAGACCCAACCACCATATACGAATATTCGCGTGAACTAAAGCAAATGCTTATTTCGGGCCAGGGCGAGCTGCACCTGGCAGTGACGGAGTGGAAGCTGAGGAATATTTACAAAATAGAGAGCGAATACTACGAGCCGAGGATTCCCTATCGGGAAACCATACAAAAACCTGCTGACGCCTCGTATCGTCACAAAAAGCAGTCGGGCGGCGCTGGGCAATTTGGCGAGGTGTACTTGCGCATAGAGCCATACTACGAGGGTATACCCGAGCCGGATGGGTTCAACATCAGGGGCAAAGAAGAAATACCACTCGACTGGGGCGGTAAGTTGGTGTTTTACAACTGCATAGTAGGCGGAGTGATCGATGCACGCTTTGTACCATCCATACTGAAAGGCATTATGGAAAAAATGGAAGAGGGCCCCATCACCGGTTCGTATGTGCGCGACATACGGGTGATGGTGTACGACGGCAAGATGCACCCCGTCGACTCCAACGACATATCATTCAAGATAGCCGGCGCTCAGGCCTTTCGTACCGCCTTTTTGCAGGCCGACCCCAAAATAATGGAACCCATATACGAGCTGGAGGTGATGGTACCCGAAGAGCTGATGGGCGATGTGATGACCGATCTGCAATCGCGCCGGGCGCTGATCATGGGCATGGACAGCAAAGATGGCTATCAGGTGATCAATGCAAAAGTGCCATTGGCAGAAATGCACCGTTACTCTACTACACTGCGGTCGCTCACGCAGGGCAGGGCCTACTTCAGAAGCTCCTTTGCTGAATACACTACTGTGCCCGGCGAGGTGCAGCAAAAACTGATGAAGGAAATGCACGCAGCAGAAGAGGTGTAAGAGATTGCCACCTTCTTATAGTGTAGGAGTTAGCCATGCACTTCCTGTAATTTCATTATACCTTATCAGGCTCACAGAGTGATATCCGTGGGCCTTTTTCTATATTTTGTTTGCTATAAATATTGCTTATTTGCGGCCGGAAAGAACCAAATGGAGGAACTATGAAAAATACATTGATCACCCTGTTGTTCATGATTGGCTGCCAGCTGGCTGTGGCGCAAAATAAGATCATTCGCGAGGTCAATCAGTTTGACCATGTGCATGTCACAGAAAAAATAGATGTCCAGCTTCGCGAAAGCGATACACACAAGGTGACCTTTACGGCCACAGGCATCGACTACGACAATATTGTGACTGAAGTGGATGGCCGCGAGCTGCGCGTGAAGCTGAAGCCCGGTATTTACAAAGATTACAAAATTGACTTCATCATAGAGTATGTAAAACTGCGCACCATAGAAGCCGGCAACGGCGCCAAAATAACAGGCTTAAACACACTTGCTGGAGACGAGATGACCATAAAAGCCTCCGGCAATGCCGTGGTGAATGCGTCGGTAAAGGTGAACGCGCTAAAGGCACAACTCTCCACCAGCGGCCGGATAGAAATAGACGGCGAGGCGGAGTTTCAGGAAGTAGAAGCCAATACCTACGGAAAATACCACGGTTTTGAGTTGAAGGCCGATGACGGTTTTGTAAAAGCAAATACAGGTGCTGAAGCTGTGGTGTACGTTGTGGATCAGTTTGAAGGCAGCGCCTCGTCCAAGGGCACCATCAAGTACCGGGGCAGCCCAAACAATGTGAAATCAACCACCAGCCTTGGCGGAGAAATTATAGGCAATATCGAAGAATAGCGCAGTTGCCCCGGCTTGCGGCTTCACATGATTTCGTGAAGCCACTGGCCATTGGCTATTTCACACACGGGGGCCGAGAATCGAAATATTTTTGCGTTGCCCGCATTGCCATTACTGACATATTGAACGTTTTCGCCTGATGCCTGAAGCAGTGATCCTTCGGGCAGCCCCACCACTGCTTTATGCGGATTCTTTACTAAAAATTCATCAATGCGTTGGGCGCGCGATTCACCCCCATGGCCTTCCAGCGTACGGTCGGTGTAGTGCGGGTTGATTTGAAAAGGCACCAGGTGCAGCGCTTTACAATTTGCCACTTCTACTATGGGCATATCATTGGTGGTCATGATGGTGGGGCAGGCAAGATTAGACCCCGCACTCCATCCGATATATGGCTTGCCGCCTTGTACGCTTGCCCTTACCACATCCAACAATTGCTCCTTCTGCATTTCTCCCAACAGGTGAAAACTGTTGCCACCACCTACCACTATAGCCGCCGCTTCTTCCAACGCCTGCTTTTTATCCTGCACTTGATGTATGCCTCTGATGCTGTAACCCCACTCAGCGAATTTTTCTGCCACACGGCGGGTATACTCATCGTAACTGATGGTGACGGCTGCATAGGGAATAAAAAGTAATGAAGCCGCCTGCTTGCCGAGGAGATTTTTGACATAATTCTTCGGCCATGCGAAATAGGATTCGCCGGCCATGGTGGAGTTGCTAAGGAGTAGTAGGTTCATATTCATGTCATCTTAATTATCAAAATTTGCACGACTATACGCCAGTGCCAAACGCTGAAATCACCAGACGCCTGGCACCTCCATGGTTACGATGCTCGCAGAGGTAGATGCCCTGCCATGTGCCCAGGTTCAGCTTGCCCCCGGTTACTGGTATGGTGAGGCTGCTGCCGAGCAGCGATGCTTTTATGTGGGCGGGCATATCGTCGGGTCCTTCAAACGTATGTTGATAATATGGTGCATTTTCCGGCACCATCTGGTTAAAATGGCTTTCAAAATCGACCCGAACGGTGGGGTCGGCATTTTCATTGAGCGATAGCGATGCAGACGTATGCTTGATAAAAATCTGCATCAAGCCTGAATCAATCTGCTCTAGTTCGGGTATGGCTCTGAGTATATCGCGGGTGATGAGGTGAAAGCCACGTCTCTTGGCTTCAAGCGTTATCTCCTTTTGAAAAAATTTCATGCTGCTTATTTTATAAATTCATAGGCGCCAATATCCGGCACCTCGTCGCGCAACGCTCCCTCCAGATCGCTGAGCACACCGATGGCCGCACCGGCATCAATGGCGGGCGATAGTGTATCCAGACGAAAGTTGTGCTGTGAGGGATCGACAAAGCCGGGATTGGTATTTATTATATTATCATTCACATCCAGCCCGGCAAAGGTGGTTTTGACGAGGTTGTGCCCAAAGTACAACGTAGCGTTGGTATCCGACAACAAGCTGATCACGAGCTCATTGGCCAAGCTACCATCAATGATACTGTTGATAACTTCAAGGTTCAGCACTTCTACTATATCGTTATCATTCTCACGCGGTATGTTGTCGGAGGCGGCGAGTGTTGGTGTTTGCCTTATAATATTCTGATTGTAAGTGGCCAACGTGCAATGATAGAGCCCATAGTTGCCACCTCCCAAAGCACCAAAACTGTATTCTCCACAGTTGGTCAACATGGTATTGATGACGACCACATCAGAAGTGAAAGCAATAATGCCCGAGCGCAACATATTTTCGATGCGTGTATTTTGCACCAGCACATCCGCCTCCTGATCAGGGTCAGGTGAGCCAATGCGCAGGCCATATTCGGCATTGCGTATGTCGGTGTAGTTGAGCGAATTTCCCTTGCTGCCTTCCAAAAAATATATACCGGGCCACTGGCCGGGGGCATTGTCATATTCTCCGCCAAAGCGGTCGTTTCTAAAAAGCACCCTCTGTTCCGGAGTGCCTTCGGCTATCAGGCTGCCTTTCACAAAGATGGTACTTCTGAAAGCTGCATAAATTTTGGTACCTGCCTCAATGCGCAGTTGGCACAGGCTATCGACCAGCACCGAGCCATACAACACATAAGGCTTTGTGGCCGTCCAGGTAGTATTGCAAGGCAATATTTCGTTGCCAATAAAGTGGGCATCCTGGCCCCAAGCCACAAGTTTCACCGATTGCCGGTTGCCCGCACTCTCTATAATGATAGAATCACGGACTAAAAAAGGAAGTTGTTCATCGCGCGGATCGATCAGTACCTCCAGCAAAATGAGCAGGCTGTCACCGCCTAGCAGAGTAAGATCATTCTGATCGGTACTGGCGCGGCCATTGATGTATATGGTAAATGGGCTGGCCGACGCACCACCGAGAGCGATCCGCGAGATATTTATGGCCTTGTCGTGTGGGTTTTTTATGCGCAGCCGCTTTGTGGTACTTCCGATGGTTGTAAAGACTGTATCGAACAATACCGTGTCGGCAGACAATGTGAGGCGGCCGCTATATCCGGCATCCACTATGGCTTCATCGGGCACACACTGCAAAGCCAGTACAGCCCAAAGGCATATCACTGCCCAAAAGTATACCGGCTGCCTTGTATGTTTCATCAAACCTTGCTGCCTTCTTTCAATTTGTCGGCATGCTCTGCTATACGCAGTTGCTCAATGAACTCACCAATGGCACCATCCATAATGGTAGGAAGGTTGTGTACCGAGTAGCCGATGCGGTGATCGGTGACCCTGCCCTGCGGGTAGTTGTAGGTGCGTATTTTGTCGGATCGGTCGCCGCTGCCCACCATGGTTTTGCGCTGGGCGCCTACTTCGTCATTCTGCTTTTGCACCTCTATTTCATACAATCGCGATCGCAGCACCTTCAGTGCTTTATCCAGGTTTTTCAGTTGCGATTTCTCATCCTGGCAAGTCACTACTATGCCGGTGGGCATGTGTGTGAGGCGCACAGCAGAGTAGGTTGTGTTTACAGATTGTCCGCCCGGGCCCGATGAGCAGTACGTGTCTTTACGCACATCGTTCATGTCGATGTCTACTTCCACATCTTCCATCTCCGGCAGCACTACGACGCTGGCGGCAGATGTGTGTACACGCCCCTGCGTCTCGGTGGCAGGTACGCGCTGCACACGATGCACGCCACTTTCAAACTTTAGCTTGCCGTATACATCATTGCCCGAAACCTGGCTTATTATTTCCTTGTATCCGCCAGAGCTGCCTTCAGTAAGGTCGAGCACTGACAGCTTCCAGCCTTCTTCTTCGGCAAAGCGCGAGTACATCCTGAACAGGTCGCCGGCAAATATGGCCGCCTCGTCGCCCCCAGTACCGGCTCTGATCTCCAGTATAGCATTTTTGCTGTCGTTGGGATCTTTCGGTATGAGCAATTTCTTCAGCTCTTCTTCCAAATTTTCTTCTTTGGCGTAGAGATCTTCCAGTTCCGACTTGGCCAGCTCACGGAACTCCGGGTCTTTTTCAGTCTCAAGAATGGCTTTGGTACTGCGTATGTTGTCCAGCACATTTTTGTAGGTGCCGTATTTCTTCACAATTTTCTCAAGGTCCTTGTATTCCTTACCCAATCGGGTATAATTCTTCATATCGGCCATGGCATCTGGCTGTACTATGAGTTGGCTCACTTCTTCAAATCGCGCCTTTATATCTTCCAGTTTCTCGATCATACCTTCAGTTTATTATGCCTGTACATTGACTCACGCGCACCGCTTACCCCATACCACACATGTAATATTACGAGATATTATTGCACTTATCATAGGGTTACGCTGGGGGGCCGGGTAGTATACAACGGTGCGGCCAATGATATAGTTTTTTAAGTGACTACTAAACAAAAATAGCCAAATATGAAAATCAGATATCTTTTTCTCGTAGTCGGGTTTATTGCCCTGAGCAATACGTTGAGTGCCCAAAAGTATAATTATTATCAAATCTTTATGTACAACTTCACCAGATATATTCAGTGGCCCAGCAGCCAGCAAAGTGGTGATTTTGTCATTGGGGTATTGGGCAACTCAGAAGTGGTGGGCAATCTTAAAGATATGGCCAGCAGCAAGAAAGTAGGCTCTCAGAAAATCACCGTAAACATATACAAATCGGTAAGTGAAATTGCCGGTTGCCATATGCTTTTCGTGCCCGAATCACAGAGCAAATCATTTAGTGAAATAATGGACCGGGTAGGAAGTACTTCCACGCTTATAATTACTGAAAAGCCCGGCTTAGGTACAGCCGGAAGTGCCATCAATTTTATAGTGCACGATGGCAAGTTGAAATTTGAACTGAACAAAACGGCAACCGATCGCGCCAATTTGAAGGTTTCTGGTGATCTGTCGAAGCTCGCCATTATGATATAGCTGCAAATGATTTGCATTGCACCCAAAGATTGCTGATGTATGTTAGCAATCTTTTTTTGTGCTCATCAACAGGCTGATGGCTTAATTTTGCCAAAGTATTCCTTTAATGTTTTGTGCATTGTAAAATAGTCGAAGACGGCTTCGGCAAACATAAAGATTTGAAAAGATGAAGATCAGATTCACCATTCGGAAAAAAATTATCTATGGCTTCTTAACGCTGTTGGTCATTTTTACGGCCAACGCCATCTATACCATTTCTACGGTATACCAGGTGAGCCTCATCAGTGAGAAATCGCAGCAGGTGGTGAATCCGATGACTGAGGCCCTCAACGACTTTGTGCTGCTGGTAAACCGCTCCAAAATGCTCGTGACGAACTGGGTGTACCTGCAAACCAACGAAGTAGACAAGCAGGCACTTAAAGACCTGCACAATTTCGAGTATCCTGAACTGAAAGATAAGCTCGAAGAGCTGGCCCCGCGCATAGAGAGCAGCGCCGATCTGCCCGACATGGATTCGATCTTTATTCGCTTCGAAAGCCTGCTTGAGGTAGAAAAAAACCTGATGAACGAGCTCGTATCGTTTGAAGATTACGAGGATCCGATCAAAAAATTCATGGCTGAGGAAACCATAGAGAGTGAAGTGATTCCGCGATCAGCCATCCTGATCAGCCTTTTGGAAAATTACAACAACGTAATCGCCAACCAGAAGGCGGAGACAGATCTAAGCATGGCCAAAAGCAGCGAACAACTCATACGCACCACCATTGTCCTCAGCATTATACTACTTGCCATAGGCCTTATCACTGCCATTTACATATCCCAATCCATCACCAAACCGGTGAACTATCTGCGCAATGTGGTAGACCGTGTGGGCAAAGGCGAAATGGTAGAAGTAGACAAAAGCAAAGTGGCCAACGACGAAATCGGCGACATGGCCTCTTCCGTCGCCAACATGACGAGCGGTTTCAGTGAGATCACCCGGTTTGCAGAAGATATAGGAAACGGCAAATACGATGTGCCGTTTAAGCCGCTCAGCGACGAAGACATGCTGGGCAATGCACTGATAGAAATGCGCGACAACCTGAAGAAAGTGTCGGAAGAAGACAAGAAAAGAAACTGGGCCACCAGCGGCATGGCCAAGTTTGGAGAGATACTGCGCAACTACAGCAACAATTTCGACAAGCTGGCAGACGAGATCATCTCCAACCTGGTAAAATACCTGGAAGCCAACCAAGGCGCACTGTTCATCATTGAAAATGAAAGCGACAGCGATGAGCCTTACATGCAATTGGCCTCTTGCTATGCCTGGGACAAGAAGAAATTTATAGAGAAAAAGATATACCGTGGTGAAGGCCTAAGCGGACAGGCATGGATAGAAGGCGGCACCATATATCTCACGGAAATACCCAATGAGTATATATCCATCACTTCCGGACTAGGCGAGGCCAATCCCAAAAGTATTTTGATAGTGCCGCTGAAGGTGAATGAAGACATCCATGGTGTGATTGAAATAGCTGCCTTCAAAGCGTTCGATGATTATGAAATAGAATTTGTAGAGCGTGTTTCTGAAAGTATAGCGTCTACCATATCGTCGGTAAAAGTAAATGACAGAACGCAAAAACTGCTTGAAGAATCGACGATGATGACGGAACAAATGCGCGCGCAGGAAGAAGAAATGCGGCAAAACATGGAAGAGTTGCAGGCCACACAAGAAAAAATACAACGCGACCAGCTCGACCGTGAAGCCCGGGAGAAAATAGTGCTCAGCGATACCGTTCTTTTTGAATTGAGTAAAAACTTTACCATTCGCAAAACGAACGAATTATGTAAAGAAGTGACAGGCTATTCTGCGCATGAACTGGAAGGCAAGATGTTCAAAGACATTGTGATGTCTGGCACCGACCTGAGCGAAATACAATCGAAAACCGGCTCTGGCGACTACTGGGCAGGCTATCTGAAGATAAAACATAGAAGCGGACACGAGGTTGTGCTTATGACAGCCGCCGGGCAAATGACCGACTCCATCAATGATGACCTCATGTATGTACTCTATGGCAAAGACGTCTCTAACCTCGTGGAAAAAGAGGCAGCGCTATCTTAACATCAGCATCAGCGCCCTGGCATTGTGCGTTTTATTTGCTGCAGGCTGCTCACCCGATAAACAAGTAAACACAGAGGCCGTGCGCAGGGAAATAGCGGTGCGCGAACCCATGCGCATCACAGAGTCTCAGATACTGCAGAAGGCCGGTGAGCAAGGAAGTAAAACAGCCACTGTGGCCCAAGCCGCCTTGAGCCAAGCACTACAAAAAGCAATGGCAGAAGGCGGAGTAGAAAAAGCCATAGCGTATTGCAACATCAATGCTTTACCCTTACTTGATTCTGTACAAAGGCCAGTACCAAGTATCATTCGCCGGGTATCGTTACGGCTTAGAAACGAGTCAAATGCGCCAAATGAGTTAGAACT
>CAZQVB010000035.1:0-26142 GCA_964596645.1 uncultured Roseivirgaceae bacterium | reverse complement strand
CATGCCTACCACCAAGCGCGGCAAGATTCTATCGATCTGCCCGAAAATGTACAGATGCTGGGAGATTCGGTTCTCTTTACCAAACCCATCGCCATCAGCAATGGTCTGTGTCTTACCTGCCATGGGCAGCCCGGAGAATCGCTCACTGCGGAAACCTATAATATGTTGCGGAGGTACTATCCGAAAGATGCCGCTACCCGCTACCAGATGGGCGAGCTGCGTGGCATGTGGAGCATTCGCATGGCCAAAAAGGACATTATTCTCGCCATTCAGACGGATAACCTTGAATGATCTCGCGATAGCGAAAGCAATCTGTGGTGTGATCATTGACAAGCCCACAGGCCTGCAGGTGCGCATATATGACTGTACTGCCCACAAACTTGAATCCCCGCTTTTTTAAATCTTTGCTGAGCGCATCCGACACCACCGATGTAGCCGGCACTTCGCGCATGTGCTGCCATCGGTTTACTACCGGGGCACCCTGTACAAATTTCCAGATGTAGGCATTGAAACTGCCAAACTCCTGCTGTAGCTTCAGGTAAGCCTGTGCATTGGTCACTGCGGCATGTACCTTCAATCGGTTGCGTACGATGCGCTCATCCTTCAGTAGCATTTCTATTCTTTCGCTGTCGAAAGAAGCCACCACTTCCGGATCAAAATCGGCAAAGACTGCACGATAACCGGCTCTTCGCTTGAGAATGGTCGACCAGCTCAGCCCGGCCTGCGCCCCTTCGAGTATTAAAAACTCGAAATGTGTGCGATCGTCGTGCACCGGCACTCCCCACTCCTCATCGTGATAGCGCTCGTATTCCGCAAATTTGCCCAATGCCCAGGCACAGCGATGTTTACTCATATCGGTAATTTTCCTGTGTATTCTACACAATGTATATCCTTTAAAACGCCTCCCGCACGGCGAGGTAAAAGGCCGTTTGCCCATTGTTGGTCACACCCAGATCGGCCCGGATGTTCAGCTTTTCATCTTTCAGCGCCTGAAACCGTCCACCTATGCCTGCCACAGCTTTCAACTCCCTTGCGTCGTAGTCGGATATGGTGTGCGCCACATCGCCCACTCCGGCAAACACCACTGCGCCAAAGCGCCAGAATAAGTCGCGCCGGTATTCGGTCTGAAGCCAAAATGACTGTCGGTCGATGTACAGATTGGAGTTGGCAATACCGCGCAAGCGGCTGTCGCCGCCCAGCTGTGGAAGTTTGTAGAAGGGCGCCTCGCCGCCTGATGTAAAATAGGCCGCCAGCTGAAAAGCGAACACATTTTTCTCATTTTTTAATTGCACATATCGCCGGGCATCCAGCAGCCAGGAAGTATAGCCATATGTGCCGCCCAGCCACTTGCCATATATGGCGGCTTCCGCCCGGATGAAGTAACCAGTGGTAGGATAGAGCACATTGTCGCGGGTATCGAAAAGCAGCGAAGGCCCCAGCCCTGCATTATAGCCGCCGTCCTCTCCGGTGACGAAGGCAGTATCTAATTGTTCGCCCGCCTGAAAGTCGAACAGATGATCGTGTTGCACATCAAATCGCGCCCCGACGAAAAAGTTGGGGGTAACGGGCTTCAGCAAACGGCCTTCAACCCGCACGAAAGAATTGGTATATCGCTCTACATTTTCCGGTTTCACTTCATTGCCAATTCCAAAAAAGAAATCGGGATAGTTGAAGTAGCGCGGCACGATGTTCAGATACCACCCATTGCGTAGAAAGGCATCGATATCTATCGAAGTGAGGAACTGCTTGTTTTGCGTAAATAAAATATATGGGGAAACGGAGGTTGGCCTGTGGTGCTCAATATTCTTCTGTGAAGGATCTTTGAACACCACAAAGGCCACAGCACCAAATTGAAGCCTTGTCTCCGGTTGGTAGCCAAGGGCAGGATAAATGGAAAAACTCACACGCCTGTTGCTTTCTGTAGTATCTGTCGGTGTATCACCAAAGCAGAATGGATGGGCAAGGCCAACGATGCATAATAGCGTCGCGGCCATTTTTCTCAACGAAACAGCAGAGTGTGGACTCATAGCACAGCAGGCAAACTCTAAAATTAGAAAATGTGCTGTAGAGTACAAGCAAAAAGAGCCGCCCCACAGGGCAGCAGTGTGCCGCTGTATTCTGCTCAACCTGTTCGCTTTTCCTTTACCAGCTCTTGTCTTCCTTGGCATCGCCCTCTACCGCTTTTTCTATACCCGCAAACAAAATTGCTCTATAAAACTATGTATTGGGAAAATGTACAAGTGAACGGTAATGTAAAACAACGCAGTCCGGTAAATTGACAGCTGGTAAACTTGACTAATCAATTCAAAGAAACTGGAGTTGCATTTGTCCGCCTGAATGGCAACATTGGTACAATTCAAAGAAGATCTCGGATCAACTCCGCAAAGAAATTGTAAATTTGTGCTATGGAAACTATTGTTATAAGAACAAACGATTCGGAAGAATCTAAAATGGTGAAGGCCGTTTTGAAAGCCCTAAGGGTAAAGTTTGAAGCTTCCTCAAGTGTGCCTGAGGAGACAAGGAGAATTGCAAAAGGCATAGCTGAAGGCTATAAAGAGTCGATGAATATTGATTCCGGTAAATCCAAGGCGAAAACCTATTCTTCCTTCAAAGAAATATTTGATGATCTATAAGCTAAGGCCTTGCGATCATTTTAAGAGGGAGCTCAAGAAGCTTTCAAAAAAATACCCATCACTGCAGACCGACCTTGAATCTATCCAGGATAAATTACTTTCTAATCCACAGATGGGGTCGGAGGTTTATAAAAATTGCTATAAGATTCGTCTGGCCATTAAGTCTAAGGGCAAGGGAAAAAGCGGTGGTGCTCGCCTCATTGTCTATGTGAAAGTCGGCAACGGACTTATTCATTTGCTTTCCATATACGACAAATCCGGCAAGGATACAGTGACTGATGCTTACATCGCTTATTTGCTGGAAAAAATAGAGCATTAAAATATTGGGAATATTTAGGACATCCTGAAAAAATTGATGGCCGATACAGTCATGCAAAACTTTGTTCTTGTAGGAGGAACCGCACTTTCTCTACGCATCGGCCACAGGATCAGTATTGTAATGAACCCGATAAAACCCATTCTTTAGATGGAAGGGAAACATGGTTTAGTCGAAAATTAAATCTAACAACATATGAAATAAACATTGAGGCGGACGCTGATTCCTAATAAAAGGAAAAAGTCAAACCTTAGCCCATCACTGCAATGGTTCACCTGGGCACAGATCCACTGCCTGAAGGAACACCATTACCATCAGCTTCCGGCTACTATGAAATTAGCGGCTAGAAAATGCGCTGTAGAGTACAAGCAAAAAGAGCCGCCCCGCGGGGCAGCTCCTTTGCTATACTTCACTTACAATGATGGATTACCAACCCAAGCCGTAATAGGCTTCTTCGCCATCGGGGTACACGCCCGATATCAGTATGCCACCGCCTTCTTTGCCACGCAGCACATCGCGCAGGTCATTGACGTTTCGTACCGGGCGCTTATCCACGGAGGTGATGATGAAGCCATTTTTAATACCGGCTCTTCTCCATTTGCCGTCGCTCAGCTCAGTGATCTTCACGCCGCCATTGATCTCCAACTCTTTGGCCTCTTCTTCTGGTACATTCTCGAAAGTGGCGCCTTCCAGTTGTACGGCACCTGTATTTTTCACAATTTTTATTTGATTGTCGAGATTTTTCAAGGTGGCACTTACCGTTTTGGTCTTACCGTCGCGCTTGTACCGCACCTGTATTTTATCGCCCGGTCGTTGTCGGGCTACCAGTTCCTGAAGCTCGGCCGTACTGGCCACACTCTGTCCGTTGATCCCTGTGATGACGTCGCCTTTTTCCAATCCGGCTTCTGCGGCAGCACTTTCATCGCCCACTCCCATTACATACACACCCGTGAGATCATCCACGTCCTCTTCCAGCCTGGGATCATTTACATCTACTATTTCGATGCCGAGAACGGCGCGCTGCACTACGCCATAGTCGATCAGATCTTCTACCACCTTGCTCACCAAAGACACTGGCACAGCAAATGAGTATCCCGCGTATGTACCTGTAGGTGTGGCTATGGCGGTATTGATACCGATCAACTCTCCTTTCAGGTTCACCAAGGCACCGCCGCTGTTGCCGGGGTTTACGGCGGCATCTGTTTGTATAAATGCTTCTATACCATAGCGCTCACGCAGTATGCGTATGTTGCGCCCTTTGGCACTTACTATACCGGCAGTGACGGTAGAGGTCAGCTCAAAGGGGTTGCCTACTGCCAGCACCCATTGACCTACTTTTACAATGTCGGAGTTGCCAAATTTGATATAAGGCAGGCCCTCTTCCTGTATTTTCAGTACGGCAATATCCGTGGTAGGATCTGTACCCACCAGGGTAGCGCTGTATACGCGGTTGTCGGCCAGCGTCACTTCCAACTCAGTGGATTGATCAATCACGTGATTGTTGGTGACGATATAGCCATCGGCAGAAATAATAACGCCAGAACCTGAGGCCTGTGCAGGCCGTGGTGAACGCTGTTGCGGCTGCTCACCAAAGAAATCGCGAAACATATCTTCAAACGGGCTCTGACCTCCATAGCCCCTGCCTTGTGCCGTAGGCGATTGCACGGTTGATTTTATGTGTACTACACACGGCGTGGCCGCCTCTGCCGCATATACAAAATTCAGCCCATCGGGCACGGTAAATGATGAATCTGAAAGGAAATTGGAGAAGTGAACGTTTTGTCCGCGCTCTACCGTCTCGAAGTTTTGCTGCTCTCTCTCGAAAAGCTTGTACCCCCCTATAGCCAATATGGCCCCAAAGAGTGAGGCGAACAAAAGGCCGAAAAAGAATTGTTTCTTGCTCATAATTTTTTGATTAGTGTCGCTACTATGTTTTCAAGTTTAACATCGTATTTATATCATTGTTATTACGACCGCGCCCGCATTTGGATGATTATTTAACATCTTTTAACCATAAAGCCCGCATTGGAGGTTGTGCCCCTTAGAAAAAGAGCTTTAGTGCGGCGAAAGCAGTCGTAACAATCACAAATATTCTATACGGCTTTTCGGGTATATACTTTACGATACGCACTCCGGCAAAAGCGCCCAGCATAATCACCGGCAGCATGGCGGCATCCAACATAAAGGTACGCCAGGTGATGGTTTCCCAAACGGCAACATGTAGGGGTATCTTGAACAGGTTTATAATGAGAAAGAACCAGGCGCCGGTACCAATGAAGCTGTTTTTGGGCAACTGCATAGAGAGCAGGTATATGGCAAGCACCGGCCCTGCGGCATTTCCAATCATGGTGGAGAAGCCGCCCAAAAGACCCGCTACGCTTGAGAAGAGCCAATTGTGGGGTATAGCCTGGGCTGCATTGTATCGTTCGCGCCATATCATAATGCCCAAACCTGCGAGGATGATTACAGCCATTATATTTTTAAACTGCTCATCGTTGACCATCTCGCCTACAAAAAGCCCTATGAGTACGCCCACCACGGTGGCGGGCAGCAGCTTCACAATGTATTTCCACTCGGCATCGCGGTGGTAGTACCACACCGCAAATACGTCGGCCATAGAGAGCATGGGTAACAGTATGCCGGCACTGGCTTTGCCACCAAATATCCCTGCTAAAATAGGGACGATGAGCATGCCCAAACCTGCAATACCCGTTTTGGCCATACCCACAAAAAGTGCGCACACAATCAGCCAGATCCACTGATCGGTAGATAAATGAAAACTTTGTAAAATTTCCGTCAAGGGATGCGAAGGGGGTTAAAAGGCGCTAAGATAGCCCATTTAACGCAACATTACTTGCCTGCAATACAGGTGGTGATCATGCTCTATGGCTTGGTATAAAAACTATTGCTGGCTACCGCCAAACTCAGTGCCTACAGAAATATACCCGGGATAGCTGATGGGAATATCGCCGTTTACGTAAACCGTGGGCTTGAGCTGCAGCGATACCCGGCTGGGTTCGCCAGATGCTTCGGCCAGATTGAACACCAGGTTGGTAAGCGCTTCACGCGATTTACCACTAAAAACTTCCAACAGGTTCAGCTGTATATTCAGCGGTACCACCGCAAGGCCATCATTGCCAGGTATTACCACACGTTCGCTGTGGGTGCCGCGGGCTATTTCTACGTCATCCACTGAGGCTATCCAGTCGAAGTTGCTCAATATGGCTTGTGTGTTGTTGGGGTTTTTGGCCTGCACATTTAAGTTGAAACTCAGCGGCAGATTGCCTGATAAATAAGCCCTGGCTACCGATCCTGCCTGCATAATGGACAGGTCGGAAAAGCTGCGCACGTTCTGCACCGAAATACCCGCCAAATTGGTGTCGGTAAGCGACTGCATGCGAAACTGGCAATTGAGCAGGTTGGTGAAAGATGAAATGGTGGCGCATCCTGCGGAAGACACTAAGGCAACCACGAGCAAATACATTGTAATTTTCTTCATACTCACATTCATGTTATTGGAAGTTGTCTGGATATTTCACGTTCAAAACCTTTCAGATTGATGGAACCATCAAAAATTTCTGCAATACAAAAAGCGCCTTCATCCGGGGTTTCTACCATGGCCTGCAAATTAACAAAATGTATGCCTTGGTGGAAGCCGTAGCCTCCGCTGTGGTTGTGACCACTTAGCCACACCTTCACACACGAAAAGGAACCTATTGCTTTCAACACCTCTGTAGCGTTGAGCAAATTATGTTCATCTAAAGGAAAAACCGGATAATGGCAAACGATGATCACATGATGCTGCTTCTGCGAGGCATCTTCCAGTACATGCTGTAACCAACTCAATTGCTCTCTTCCCAAGGCGCCATTGTATGGTTTGGCGTTTGGCGCATTATTTTGCTGTAATTCTTGCAATGCTTTATCGGCCAATTGATAACTGGCACTTTCTTTCGGATGTGCAAAAAGACTGATGTCGTGGCCGTCTAGCAAAACGAACCGCCACTTGCCCTGCACAAATGAACGATATGATGAGGCAATGCCAAGCCGGGAGCTCACCTGTTGTTTGTATTGTTCCGCTACTTCCAAGTCATGATTGCCCGCCAGATGATGTACCGGTGCATTAAATCTTTTGTACAGCGGTAAAATATGATCAAAACTTTGCCAGTCACGATCAATCACATCGCCCAGATCGAGTACAAAAGATAATCTCTCTTGATTGAAACGGTTAATGCACCGCTGCAATTTTGCATCGGACTGTCTGTAAAAACGATTATTCTCAGGGCTGCCATGCCAGTAGTGGAGGTCGCTCAGCAAACCAAATCGGAAGAGCACAGGGTTCAAAATCAATCTATTTCATCCAGTACAGGCCGTGATAACTGCGGCGCTATTTGCCATAGATATACCGTAAAAACTCACTCTTAGTTTCTTCCTGCTGAAACTTCCCGCTGTAGTATGAGGTAACGGTACTACTATGTGTATCCTGTATTCCCCGCGATTGAACACATAGGTGCTCGGCATCGATCAGTACCGCCACGTCTTCGGTGTTCAGCATGTCCTTCAGCTCATTGCCAATTTGTACAGTAAGCCGCTCCTGCACCTGCGGCCTTTTGGCAAAATACTGCACTATTCTGTTGATCTTCGACAGGCCAATGACCTGCCCACTCGACACATAGCCAACGTGAGCCCTGCCGATGATGGGCACAAAATGGTGTTCGCAGTTCGAAAAAACCGTGATATCTTTTTCAACCAGCATTTGATCGTAGCTGTATTTATTATCAAACAAGCGTGCCTCTGGCTTATTGGCAGGATTTAAGCCGCCAAAAATTTCCTTCACATACATCTTGGCCACGCGCTCTGGCGTACCTCGCAAACTGTCGTCGGTAAGGTCGAGGCCCAGTATCTGCATGATCTCCTTAAAATGCTTCTTAATCAGCTCAATTTTCAGCTCGTCGTCCATTGCAAATGCATCTTCTCGCAGCGGTGTTTGCGGCGAGGTAGACACATGCTCGTCTCCCAGATCTTCCACGGAGAGCTTATGAGGCTGGGTATTCAACAAAATTTCTTTCTGTTTCATATAAGGTGATCTTTAAATCGAATTTATCGCCAAGTTTTTCCTTCAAAATTTCCCAAATCACTTTCGCAATATTTTCCGCAGTGGGGTTTATGTGCTTAAATTCTTCCGTGTCCAAGTTGAGATTCTTGTGATCAAAACGCTGCAATACGCTCTCATCGATGATGTCGCTCAACACTTTCATGTCGATCACATAGCCGGTGTCCTGGTCTGGATATCCCGCTACGCGCACTACGAGCTCATAATTATGACCGTGATAATTTGGGTTATTGCACTTTCCAAAAACATCCGCATTCCTTTCGTCGCTCCAATTGGGGTTGTGTAAACGATGGGCCGCGTTAAAATGTTCTTTCCTGTATACTGCTGTCTTCATCGGGGAATAAAACGGTTGAGCTGGGTCTTTGTTTAACTTTTGCAAATACAAAGTTAAACAATTTATAAAGATGTCGTGCCTGCGTTCAGGTGGCATCACGACAAGCGCAAAAATAAGCATTGTGAAAGATTTAGTGCCTATAGCGGTATTTTCAACACGCCCAATTCCGAAAGCACCGGCACGTTTGCATGGCGACGGTGTACATTGTAATAGACAGAATCGGGCAGCGACTTGCTGAGCACAAGCGTGCCACAACGAATGTGAGGCACTTTTTGCCATGCAAGTGCCGCCGACGACGACAACACCAGGTAGTCAGGAACAATGGGCAAAGTGTCAGGTAATGCGGCTTTCTTTACCAGTAAAAAGCTTTTCCCTTCTTTCACCACGAGCTCGCCGAAGGGCAGTTCTTTTAAAAATTTTGTGGTAGAATCCGGTGCTGACACATGCCGTAGGCCATAGTGTTCTGCCACGGCAGACATGAGCCGGTTGGGTGCCTGATGCTCGTATATGGACAGCCATTTGGAATAATTGCCATGGATATACTGTATGTCGGCCACACCATTTTTTTTAGTGTACAGGAGCAAAAAATGTTGGGATGAACGCACGTATTGTAAGTGGATGATGGAGAAGAAGAAGACGATCATTGAAACAGCCAACAGCCTGTTTAGTAACAAACTATGCCTGTAACCGACAAATCCTACGAGCACCAGCACAACGATGAGCAATACTACATGCACAGGCATGAAGCCGGCGGTGCTCAAATTACCAAAAGGAAGGTTGGTGACATACAGCGCCAGTTGATTGAGCAACCACAGCAGCGCTTTCAATACCACCGCCAAAATAACCGAAAGGCCGGGTACTGCATGAAATGCCAACACGGCAAATCCTAAAGGCACCGCCGCCATAGCGATAGGTATGGCCACCAAATTGGCAAGCACACCCAGTAGCGGTACCTGCCCAAAGTAGTAGGCGATAAGCGGCAAGGTGGCCACCTGTGCGCAAAAAGAAACCACCGCCATGCGCCATAGCACGTCCGGCACTGTGTGGCTAAACTGTAAATGCTTGTATATAAGAGGGAAACCCGCCACTATGCCCAATACGGCCGAAAACGAAAGCTGAAAGCCCACAGATCTGATCATGTACGGATCGATCATCAGTATAATCAGAGCCGCAGCAGCAAGGCTGTTATAGGTGTTGGTTTTGCGCTGCACCACCTTACCCATGGCCAGCATGGTGAACATAATGCCGGCCCGCTGTGCTGATGGCATAAATCCTGACAGCATCACGAATCCCCACAATACCACGCATATCAAAATAAAAAATAATATCCGGCTCTTGCGCTTCAGTGGCGTCAGCAGAAAAGAAAATACCATGTATACTATGCCGACATGCAACCCTGAAATGGCCAGTATATGAGAGAGTCCGGAACCGGCATATGCCTCACTAAGCATGTCGTCGACCTGAGATTTGTCGCCCAGCAACAGCCCGGAGGCAATGGCATGCTCGCGACCGCTGCCCATAAGCTGCTCCAGTTGGCTGGCGAGATAGTCGCGCAGGCCCGTTACCATCATTGCCAACGACTTTTCAGTAGACGGTACCACCTCCAGCTCGCTGGCCTTTATGAACATCTGGCAGTAAATATTCTTAAGGCCCGACCAGGCGGCATAGTCAAATTCATAAGCGTTGCCCGGAGCCGCTAAAGGTTGTGGCCTACCCTGCAACATCAGCCGGGCCCCAAGCGGTATTGCTCTACTGGTGGTATCCAATACATACACGCGGCACAAAGCCTTGCCACGAATCCATTGACCTTCCAGTCGCACGGCATCGAGGCGCACCTCTACACTTCGCGAGCGTGCATGGTCGGCAACCTGCGACACCACCGTACCCGACACTTCCGTAATGTCCTTATCATAGATGGGCAGGTAGTTGGCATGATGGCGATGGTCGTGCAGATAGGCGTGGGCAATACCCAGCAATATGAGCAGCGGAAATGCAAGCAGGGGCAACACGATGTGGTGGCGCACAAAATGCACTTTGCGCAGCCAAAGCACGGCCATTCCATAGAAAATGGACAGAACCAATACAGCAGGAAATATCACGAAAGGCTTAGCCGGAATAAAAAAATGAAGTCCAATGCCCAAGCCATAGAGCAAAACGATGCGTACGAGGGGTATGGTCGACCAGACAGTCATGGCAGATTAGTTGACCGGATAACCGCTGTGTCACCCGCTTATGCATATTCTTTCACCACTTCAGCAACAGAATTATAATCATGCCAAGCAGAATATGCCATCCCTGAAATTGTTTCAAGGTTTCAGCATCTGCCTTAAGGCAACAGCCACGGATTCTCTGTATTTCCAATGCAATATTAATAAAAGCTAGCATCGTACATGTCACTTATCAACACCTCCCGAAGTCTTCAAACACACACCGCCGGCTTTCCGCTTTTTTTCCATGGCCTGTGGCAGGATATATTAGCATAGTTGGGAGAATATTTAGCTTCGATAATTAAGTTTGAGTTGGAAATAACTCCGGGTTGTGTATAAACTTTTTTTCGCAATCTGTTGACTTCTTTTAAAACTAATAATATCTTAAATTAATTCTAGTCGCCGAGCACTAAATTAAAGAGAAAAATTTAACCTGACCACTCTTTAAATCAAGGTAGGGCATAAACTAATTAAATTAGCAACAATGAAAAAGCTATTATTATTTGGATCAGCACTCATTCTACTTCACTCCTGTAGTGAGGAGAGTTTAGATTCGTCTTCACCACAGATTGATAAGAATACCGTAGAGGCGTTTGGAAAAATAAGTGTCGATGGCACTAGTTATGTGCTAAATTACATACAAAATAATATACCGTCTAATGGAAGAATTAGTCAAGAGGAGACAACTCAATTGATAATTTCAGCAACAGACGAATATCTTAAAATAGAAGGTATTTCCGAAGAGGAACGTCAATCGACAATTGTTTTTATTGAAGATATACTTACGTCTGGTAAGCAGTTTTTTTATGATGGTGATGTTACAGAAATGCAAGCCTCCTTTATTGCTGCTCTCGAATTAATATTTCAACAGGAGGTAGATATTGTTGAAATGATCTCTATGATTGAGAATTTAGAAGCACAAGCCTTAACTCTTTTAACTGAGGAGGAGATCGGCCTTATATTAATGGCAACTTCAACCGCAAAAAGTCAAACATTATTTTGGTATGATAATCTTAATAATTCTGCTGATAACGCAAGAGTAATGTGCGTATCCTCTTGGAGAGATATTGGTAACCAAGCTGTAGCAGGGGCAATGGCCGGCGCATCAGCATGTGGCGTTGCGAGATTTTTTGGTCCAATTGGCTGGAAGGCATGGGCTGTGTGCGTTGTTGGTGGAGCTGTCGGAGCAGGTGTTGAGCAGTGCCTCGCTCCAAATAAGGCAGCATTGGATAATTGCAAAAGATACTCTGGTGGAAATATTGCTGCATGCGGAGGTTTTCTGAATTATAAAAGTCTCAGATTTGGAGTAAACCCTTATCAACTGCTAAACCAGCCAATTGTAAATTTTCCATGAATGCAGTAATTAAATATTTAGTCTGTTTTATTGCTGCTTTTATAGTGGGTTTATTAGCGTTGTTTTTATTGGCTAAGTTCTAAATAGCATATTGCCCATCACCGTTTCCTTAAATGTGAACCACACCGTGTTGGAGGCAAAGGCAATAGCGGCCAGCGATGCCATTCGCTCAGTAGATTTTTTGATCTTCTCCAAAGCCAGAAACCAGTTCAGATAATTCTGCAGGTACTTGGTGGCTACACCGTTGAACTGTGCCATGAACTTGCGCAGCCGCATGTCCATATTATTCACATTTTGCACGTGATACACCTTCTCTACCGTGCGGCTGCCCGATGAGGCGTTGAACTTCTTGTGGGTGATCTGCTGCCCCCTGGCGAAGGCGCCGTAACTCCGGTGGCTGTCGCTGCACAATGCTTCAGCTTTTCCCAGTTTGCCTCCCAAGGCCTTGTCCAGGTCTTTCTTGCTGATGCGGCCACGGGTGGCCACTTTAAAGTCCTTGTTGCCTGAGCGGTCGCAGGTGGCTATTACGGCTACCTCATCCTCGCTTATGCCCGGCTTTTTGCCGTCTCCTCCGCGATGCCGCGCCGGGCGTTCCAGGCCACGCTTCCCCTTTTCTGAGAAAGTAAAAAACAGATCGTCACTCTCCACGATGCCCCTGAACTCCTCGGCACTGGCGCCCCCAAAGGACACAAGCAGCTTATGCCGCCAATCAAAGGAGGTCTGGATGGATATACCTGTTTCCTGAGCACTTTTCCTTATGCTGAAGCCAGACAACAAGCAGTGCAGGTAGCGGCTTATTTTGTCTTTCTTCTTGATGTTGTACCAAAACTTACCGGTAGTCTGGCTGAAGTTCTTGCCACACCCATTGCACACATAGCGCTGCACGCCCTTCAAAGTGCCATTTGCCCGTATGGTCTGTGCCTGGCAGTGCGGACAGCAAACTCGCTTATCAACAGAATCCTTAAACTCCCTCTGCCCGGTCGACATGGCCAGAAGGCCATTCACTATCTCCTGTTGCACTTCCCGGCTGGCTTTAAGGTAAATAGGCTTTGAAATCCTCTGGTATCATTTGTATATCTTTAGTCAACCGAAGATAATTAATATTTAAATTAGAACAAAGCCTTTTTATTCAGAAATGAAGTTGACTATTCTGGTGCGCTTATGGCAGCATTATTTTCAATAATAGCTCTATATGTCGGGATGAAGATCAAGAATTGAGCTAAATAAAATATACTATTTTCATAAAATGAATGCGTCTGGGTTCTCCAAATAAAGTTAAGAAGCAATATGTGTGTTTCTGCACTTTTTGGAGGGCGCAGGCTCACTCATTTATATCTGAGTGCTTCTTTTCAATTTAGAAAAATAGCCCCCATTCTCGTAGATTAGCTTACTTGGAAAAGATGAGGTGCTTTTAATTTTTCTTATTGATGACTTGCCAATTCGATTAGCCACACAAAACTTGAACAAATAGAATTGAAAATATTAACGAAGAAAACTGCTGCAATGTAAATGGCAGGACAAACTAAATAGTAATTTTCTGGATATTACAAGCTAACAATTACAAACAACTTTAATGACATACAGGATATAATCAGCCTCAGCTTTGAATCTGACAATATTTTCATGAATTGCTGGAAATTGCCCCGTCCAATTGTTGTATGAAGGTGTGGCTGGCAATTGGTGGCTAATGCCTGTAGATAGTCATCAATGAACGGTCAAAATCCATTTCAGAATCCAGAGAATACAGGAACAGGGAAACTTTGGTGACTGTGAACCAGTTGGTAACGGATTAAGTGAATTGAGGATCCATTACGCCAAGGGATTTCGGGTCTATCTGAGGAAATTCGAGGGAACTATTATCCTTCTTTTGAACGGAGGAACCAAATCTTCGCAGCAGAAAGACATAGAAAAAGCCAAGGAGCTATGGGGCTCATATAAAGACAAATTTGAAAATGGAAACTAAAGAAATATCAAAATTCGACATTACAGAGTACTTAGACAGTGATGCCATGATAGCCGAATACTTGAACACCATTTTAAAAGAAGGTAATTCGGATGATTTTATTACTGCACTCGGACATGTAGCCAAGGCACGAGGCATGTCGAAGCTGGCAGAAGAAACAGGGATGAGCAGGCCTAGTTTGTACAAAGCACTTTCGCATGGTTCAAAACCACAGTTCGATACATTATTGAAGGTGCTCAGGGCTTGTGGCGGAACATTGACAATAGAAACTGGCGGCTAAGAACTCAATAGCATAAAAAATAGTGTTTTTTCTTTCAGTGTTAACCACACCATGCTGGAGGCAAAGATAAGAGCGGCCGCGTTACCATGCGCTCGCTAGTTTTATTGAAACTGCTCCATAGCCATTGACCAGTTCAGATCATTCTGCAGGTAGCGGCTTATTCTGTATTTCTGCTTGATGTTGTACCAGAACTTGTCCTTATTCTGGCTGAAGTTCATGCCACCACCATTGCAACCATGGCGCTGCACACCCTAAGCCTGACCATTCTTACCATACAGCGCATCTATATCAGACGATTTTTCTGCAACAAAACAGGTTTTATTACAGCGTGCTGTGAATACCTTTTGCGTGCAATGGGGCAGGTGAAAAACGCTGTCTACGACGTGTATTCAATTTTTTTTTCTCGAAGTGGCTCTGTGCCCAAGCATCGCAGGCTATACCAGAGACAGGGTCAGGTATGCCGGGGTAAGAATATACATGTGGCCCCTGAAAATAATGCAAAATCACAGCGCCAATTACAAGGCTCGGCGCGCCGCTGCATCCCCACCACGGCTCCGACGGCGATAAGTGCAGTATCTTTGAGCATACAATTTTTTTATATAAACATAAAGTTGACGGAGATGGAACAGTCAGTGGCGAGCAGTGTGAAGCTCAAGGTATTAATGATTTTTTTATTGTTGCTGGGCATGTTGGGTGTGAGAGAAGCCAGCGCCCAGGAGATGTCGGTGTACAAATTGCATTCTCTTTTTTTATACAACTTCACCAAACATGTGAAATGGGAAAATGAAGTCGCGCCCTTCACCATCGGTGTGTATGGCAGCACCTCCGCTTTCAATGCACTGAAAGAGAACCTGTCGGCCAAGACGCAGTGGGGTTTGCCCATCAAATTGGTGCAGGTAAATTCACCCGTAGACGCAAATCAGTGTCATTTGATGTATTTTCCTAAATCAAATAAAAAGAGCATCATCGATTTTATAGCGCAGATAAATAGTAAAAATACGCTGATGGTGACCGAGGAAGACATGACGGCAGAAGGCGCCGCCATCAGCTTTATATATCAGGATTCTAAGATGACTTTTAAAATAGACAAAGGCCGGCTGGAAGCGTCGGGCCTTAAAGTGAGCAATTCGCTGCTGAGCATCGGTGTAAATGCTTAAATAGACTTTACCCTTAAGACACAAAGAAAGCTGCCTTGCGAGAGGTGGCTTTCTTTGCTTTTGTACCCCTTCAGACTACCCACTCATTCAGTACAATGCTTTCTCAAGCAAGGGGGCTTCCGCCGACAACTTGGACCGGCGACAGCTCCCATTGTCTGTTAAGCAAGCCTGGAAATACTCCCTGCATAAAAATCCCTCTACTCAATTAAAAAAATGACTTGGCTGCTTTGGCATAACCACAGGCCACACAGCGCGTTAAGTATTTACATTTTATATTTGCAGCAAAATTTTACAGCTATGACTACTCTTCTGTTAGCAATAGGCTTTTTGGCCCTGTTTTTCATACTAATGTCTGTGCGGCTCATCTTTCTGAAAGATGGCAAGTTTCGCGGTACCTGTGCTTCTCAAAGCCCCTGGCTGAACAAGGACGGTGGCTCCTGTGGCTATTGTGGCCGCAACCTCGACGAGGGCGAAGAATGCGGCAAAGACGACGACAATCCTGTGCGTGCTGTGCTCTCCAAAACCTGACAAGTTTATAAGGCTGAACCAGTCGTGACGTCTTTTTACGTATTTTTGCGCGCTTATTGGCAAAAATTGATACTACCATCATGGCTTTAATTAAAAGTATTTCTGGCATACGCGGCACCGTTGGCGGTACGGTGGGCGAATCGCTCACTCCTATCGACATCGTAAAATTCGCCTCCGCATTTGGGTTCTGGACGAAAAAGAATAGCGACGCGAGGCGCATAGTGCTTGGTCGCGATGCAAGGCCATCGGGCGATATGATCTCACGCCTTATCACCGCTACGCTGCAAGGCCTTGGGCTGGAGGTAATCGATCTGGGCTTGTCTACCACACCAACGGTAGAGCTGGCCGTGGGGCTTGAAAATGCCGCCGGCGGCATCATCATCACCGCCAGCCACAACCCTGCCCCCTGGAACGCCCTGAAACTGCTCAATGCCCATGGCGAGTTCATCAGCGAAAAGGATGGCCAGGAAGTATTGCGGCTGGCCGAATCGGATGAGATACAATTCGTAGAACCAAAAAAAATAGCTGGATACCGCAAAGCAGAAGGCTACATCGATAAACATATAGAGATGATTTTGGCCCTGCCGCTCGTGGATGTAGAAGCCATAAGAAGCAGGAATTTTAAGGTGGCGATAGACTGCGTAAACTCTACCGGCGGATTGGCCGTGCCCAAGCTGCTGAAGGCGCTTGGAGTGAAAAACGTGAAAGAGGAGTACTGTGAGCCCAATGGCCTGTTTCCGCACAACCCTGAGCCCCTGCCAGAAAACCTCAATCATATTGCCGGCGTAATGGAGAGCGGCCTGTACGACCTGGGCATAGTGGTAGACCCCGACGTAGACCGCCTGGCCCTGCTCAATGAAGACGGTACCCCCTTCGGTGAAGAGTATACCCTGGTAGCCGTGGCAGACTATGTATTGAAAAACACTGCGGGGAATACCGTATCCAATCTTTCTTCCACACGGGCGCTGCGCGACATCACTGAAAAACATGCCGGGCAGTATCATGCGGCTGCGGTAGGTGAGGTGAATGTGGTGACGAAGATGAAAGAGGTCAATGCCGTGATCGGTGGCGAAGGCAATGGCGGGGTCATTTATCCTGAATTGCACTACGGCCGCGACGCCCTGGTTGGCATCGCATTATTCCTGTCGCACCTGGCCAAGTTTGAGAAGTCCATCAGCTTCTTGCGTGCGCAGTATCCCAGCTACTACATTTCTAAGAATAAAATAGAGCTGACACCCGACATAGATGTAGACCATGTGCTGGAAGAGATCAAGGAGAAATACAGCAAAAACCCAGTAAACACGATTGATGGTGTCAAAATAGAATTTGACAAAGAATGGGTGCACCTGCGCAAGTCCAACACCGAACCCATCATACGCATATATGCCGAATCTAAGTCTCAATCTACCGCGGAGCATCTGGCCAACAAGATCATCGGCGACATTAAGGAGATAATCAGTGAAAAAATCGACTGATGCGGGCTTACCTGGACAACGCCGCCTCCACCCCGCTCGATGAGCGCGTATTGGAGGTAATGCTGCCACACCTCCGGCAACACTTTGGAAATCCCTCCTCCATCCACAGCCATGGTCGTGAGGCGCGTTCTGCCATTGAAAAGGCCAGGAAAAAAATAGCGGAAATACTGCAGGTGGCGCCAGCAGAAATATTCTTTACTTCAGGCGGCACTGAGGCCGACAATACAGTATTGCGTCGCAGCGCATACAGCTATGGATTTCGCCACGCAATATCTACCCGCATCGAGCATCATGCGGTACTGCACACACTGCAGGCCATGGAGCGTGAGCAATTGATAGCGCTGCACTACCTGCCGTTGGATGGCGAGGGCTATATTTTACCAGGTGCTCTAGAAGAATTTTTAGAACAACATGGCCCGGCGCTGGTATCGCTGATGCATGTCAACAACGAAATTGGCAACCTAACCGACTTGCCGGCCGTGGCCGAAATTTGCCAGTCGCATGGTGCTTTTCTGCACAGCGACGCGGTGCAATCCATTGGCTACTACGCCATACAACCCTACCAACTCGGCGTAGATGCCTTGGCCGCTTCGGCACATAAGTTTCACGGCCCCAAAGGCGTCGGCTTTATGTATTTGTCGGCCCAAAAAAAACTGGACCCCATGATGCACGGTGGCGGGCAGGAGCGCAACATGCGTGGGGGCACCGAACATGTGGCGGGCATAGTAGGCATGGCCAGAGCGCTGGAGCTGGCAGTAGAGGAAATGGACATCAATCGCCGACACATCGAGGGACTAAAGCAATATGCCATAGACCAGCTGAAAACACATTTTCCCAATGTCACATTCAACGGGGGCAGTGGCTACACCGACCGTAGTCATTACAAGATCATCAATATAAGCGTGCCCGGTATTGATGATAATGATATGCTGCTGTTTCACCTGGACATCAACCAGATATCAGTATCGGGGGGCAGCGCCTGCTCCAGCGGTACTAATATAGGCTCGCACGTGCTGGAAGCCATACAGCCAGACCTCAAGGCCGGCACCCTACGGATATCTTTCAGCAAACACAACACAAAAGAAGAAATTGACTATTTGATACAAAAGCTCAGCGAGCAGCGCTGATCTTTAGGCGGAGTGGATGCCGCCGGATAAATGCCCTTTATACATTTCGCTCGTGACATGAGCGCCAGGAGTAAGCTACTTTTTAGTCTTTCCGGAAGGGTTCTGTGATTTCTTCAACTTTTTATCTTCCAGGTTTTCATTCAGAAAGGCGTTGATCCTATCTATGTCGATGTTGGTCTGGATTTCTCCGAAAGAGTTGATGCAAACTTCGATCTGACCCACAGGCGCACCGGCCTTTGGCTTCTTCCCTTCATCCTGTTCTTTCCTTTCGCCCATCGCTATACCTGTATTGTTGATAATGCCGTATTCAAGCGCTTGATCACCGTGGCTTTGCCGAGCACAGCCATGATGCCCATTAGGTCGGGCCCGGAGCCGGCGCCTGTAATGGCCAGGCGTAGTGCTTGCATTATTTTACCAATATTAATTCCATGCTCGTCCAATGCCGCCTGCAGCGTCCGTTGCGCAGCGTCTCTATCCAGGTTTTCTACAGCCTCCAGATGGCGCGCAAAGCTGAGCAAAACGGCCTTCGCTTCCTCTGTCCACTTTTTTTCCACCACCTTTTGGTCGTAATGTTGCGGATCATAGAAAAAGTATTGGCCTGTTGTCCATATTTCAACGGGAAAGGTGACGCGTTCTTTGAGTAGTCCACAAATTTCTTCTGCCCTTTCGCGGCTGCAGGCAATGTTTTCTTTATCTAAAATGCGCAACAAGCCTTCGCCTAAGTCAGCGTCGCTTTTTTGCTTCAAATACTGCTGATTGAACCACCGCGCCTTGTCGATGTCGAACTTGGCGCCGGCCTTACCGATGCGCTCTATGCTGAACTTATCGATAAGCTCTTGCAGCGTGAACATCTCTTGCTCTGTACCGGGGTTCCAGCCAAGCAGGGCCAAAAAGTTGATCAGTGCCTCCGGCAGATAGCCCTGCTCACGAAATCCTATGGCCAGCTCGCCGGTGACCGCATCGGTATAGTCTAGCGGAAACACCGGGTAGCCATGCTTATCTGCATCGCGCTTGCTCAGCTTGCCGTTGCCGTCGGGCTTCAGCAGCAGAGGCAGGTGGGCAAATTGGGGCATGCTATCTTCCCAGCCCAAAAACCTATAGAGCAGTACGTGAAGCGGAGCGCTGGGCAGCCACTCTTCGCCGCGTATCACATGGGTAATCTTCATCAGGTGGTCGTCTACCACATTGGCCAGGTGGTATGTAGGCATGCCATCCGATTTCATCAATACCTTATCGTCGATATTGGCTGAGTTTACCACCACATACCCGCGCACCAAATCTTTGAGCCGTACTTCTTCCCGTCGCGGCACTTTCAGGCGTATGACGTACGGCGTGCCACTGTTCAGCTTTTCCTGCACCGCTTCGCTGCTCAGGGTGAGAGAATTATTCATGGAGGTGCGGGTCACGTTGTCGTATACCGGATTGGCCACCCGTGCTTCTTTCAGGCGGCTTCGCATGGCTTCCAGTTCCTCAGGGGTATCGAAAGCATAATAGGCGTGGCCGCCATCAATAAGCTGCTGAGCGTACTGCTGATAGATCGCCTGGCGTTCCGACTGACGATATGGGCCAAAATCACCCCCTTCCAGCACACCCTCATCGGGTGCTATGCCCAGCCATTGCAAGGCTTCATTGATGTATGCCTCGGCCCCGCTCACAAAGCGCGACTGATCGGTATCTTCGATGCGCAGTATAAACCGGCCACCGTGCTGTCTGGCAAATAAATAGTTGTACAATGCTGTACGCACCCCCCCAATGTGCAGCGCCCCGGTAGGGCTGGGGGCAAATCGCACCCGTACTCCTTCACTCATGCTCTCAGAAATCATTGATGAATCGTCCAAAAATTTGGACAAAGGTAAAAAAAACGAGGGCAGCTTAAAGGCCTGCTGCAGTATCAATCGCCAATACTTTCCTCAATTTGCGCCGCGAGTTGCGCACTTGTGCTTTAAAGCTTTCCAGCGTGAGTATATAGTTGACCACGCCCAAGGCCAGCGTGATGGCAGCATACCAATAGGCCTGATACAGAATGGTGAAGAAGGCCGTGATGAGCAGTGTGCCCACCGACCAAAATATTAAAAAACGCATGGTACCGGGAAGAAGGCGATAACGCAGAGTCAATATGCAGCCCGTGCTGGTGTCCTCAAAGCTGCCATCGATCATGGGCACGAAGTTGCCGGGGCCTTTTGGGAGGGTGGTCACACTGAATTTGTCATTGCGAATAATGCCCCTGAATGGATACGCTTTGCCTTTTACCGTTGTCTCTTGCCAGTTATCTACCGGTCGTGTCACGTCATGGAGTCGGCCCAGCATATTTTGCGGCATTTCGCCACACACTATTGTTTCTTCTGTGAAAGGAAAAAAGGTCATGGAAGGGCGATATTTTTATTGCTCATGGGGCTACGATCTGGCTGGCGGAAGGGTAGTCACAGCGCTGGCTGATGGTACATAAATGTTTTTATCCTGTGATTGTTTGAGGCATGGCCATGATCACTTACTTCACTGCAATGCAGGATATTTCTACGTTGGCACCCTTGGGCAGTGCCGCCACTTCCACCGTTTCACGCGCGGGTGGCTCCTGCCGGAAAAATGAAGCATAGGCGGCGTTCACCGCCGGGAAGTCAGCCATATTCGTCACGAAGATGCTGCATTTCACCACATCGCTCAAAGCCATGCCGGCCGCATGGAGCACCGCTTCCAGGTTGCGCATTACGGCCTCGGTCTCGCTGCTGATATCGGCTTGTTGCATCTGCCCGCTACCGGCATGCAGCGCTATCTGGCCTGAAACGTACAGGGTGTCGCCCGTCAATATGGCCTGGCTATAGGGCCCTATGGGCGCGGGGGCCTTTTCTGTGTACACTATGGTTTTATTCATCTCGCTGCTGATATTGATGGTTCAATTCTTAATTTCGCCAAATTAAAGAATCTCAAACAATTCAATCATCCGGATGGTCTTCGATCCGGCTTTTTTAAAATTAATCAGATGGCTTTGGAAAACGACCTGATCATACGTGCGGCTAAAGGGCAGAAATTGGAGCGTGTTCCGGTGTGGGTGATGCGACAGGCTGGTCGCATACTCGATGAATATAAAGCTATACGAAATCGACTGAGTGGCTTTATAGAACTTGTAAAAACGCCGCAACTGGCTGCGGAGGTCACCATACAGCCTGTGGATATTTTGGGAGTGGATGCGGCGATTATATTTTCTGATATACTGGTGGTACCCGAGGCCATGGGCCTGCCATACACGATGGAAGAGGGCCGCGGGCCTGCTTTCGAGCGGGTGGTGCGCTCGGCCAAAGACATTGAGCAACTGCGCATAGCCGACGAAAATGGCCTTCACTACGTATATGAAGCCATCAAAGAGACCAAAAAAGGCCTTGCCGACAGGGTGCCGCTCATTGGCTTTGCCGGTGCACCATGGACGATCATGAGCTACATGGTAGAAGGCCACGGAAGCAAAACATTTAGCAAAGCCCGTGGCCTCCTCTACACCGATGCCGAACTGGCCCACAAGCTGCTCGATATGATTGCCCAGAGCACCATACACTACTTAAAAGGGCAGATTCGTGCCGGTGTCGATATGGTGCAGATCTTTGACAGCTGGGCAGGCATATTGCCAGAAGAACAGTACAGGGAGTTCTCGCTGAAGTATATCAAGCGCATTTGCATGGAAATACACGATGTGCCCATCATAGTATTTGCCAAAGGGGCCAATGCCTCACGCCGCGAAATGAGCATGATTCCCTGCGATGTGGTAGGGCTGGATTGGAATATGAGTATAAAAGAATCGAGGGCTTTTCTGGGCCCCGCCAAGACGCTTCAGGGCAATCTCGATCCCGCCGTTTTGTATGGCTCCTTCGATACTGTGAGGGAAGAAACCCGGCACATGCTGGACGAATTTGGTTTCAAACGCCACATAGCCAATCTCGGCCATGGCGTGTACCCCGATACAGACGCCGATAAGGTGAAATGCTTCATAGACACCGTAAAAGAATATAGCACAGAAAAACTGACGAAATAGCCTTAGCCACTCCGGCCCGGCATGGTAATGCAAAGATCGAAGACTAAGTGGATGCGGTGGCTGATAAAACGATCAACCATCGGCGTACATACAGCGGGTGGCGTGGCAACCTGAATTGCCTAGGTGATATTATTTAAAAATCATTCCCGGGCCCGGCCTCGGGGTGTGAATGTCTGCGTATGAAACCGGCCGCTGTAAATCCTTTCAAAATATACCGCTCATCGGCCGGTTCCGGCAAAACGTACACCCTGGCCCGAACTTACCTGGAGTTGGCGTTGGCCCATCCGCATCAGTTTCGCCACATATTAGCCGTCACCTTTACCAATAAGGCTACTAAAGAGATGAAGGAGCGCATTGTAGCCTTTCTCGATGCGCTGGCGCACGAACGCAACCCTGAATTACGCTCCGATATTGCCGGGCGACTGTCGCTCGCAGAAGCCGAGGTAACGCGGCGGGCCAAACTGGTGCTGCAACTGGTGCTGCACAATTATTCACAGTTTTTCATCAGCACCATCGACTCTTTCTTTCAGCGGGTGATACGCGCTTTTGCCAAAGAGCTTGGCTTACTGGGCAGCTACACAGTAGAGCTCGATGAAGCCAAGGTGCGACGGGCCCTCATAGACCAATTGCTGGAAGATGCCGGCACCGACCCGGATCTTACCCGATGGCTGGTAGAGTTTGCCCATCAAAACATAGAAGACAGCAGGCATTGGGACATAAAGAAAGACATAGACCGGCTGGCAAGGGAGTTGTTTACGGAAGAATTCAAATCGTTTGAACTGGCTTTTGCCGCAGGCGATGCATTTGAAAAACGAAAAAATACTTTCACTAAAAATTTGTACGCAGCGCGCCGGCAATTTGAGCAGGCTGTGCAAGAAATAGCCAATGCAGGTGTGGCCATCATGACGCGGCACGGCCTGCAGATAGAAGACTTTAAATATGCCAATGCAGGCGGCCCTTCTACTATTTATCGCAAGGTGCTGAGGGAAGGTGTTTACGAAACAACAAAACGCATGCAAGAGGCGCTGCAGGCAGAAGAGGACTGGTACGCCGCCAAGGCGCAAAAGAAGCATGCAATCATTGAGGCACTGTATGACGGACTCTGGGATAACTATAAATCACTGTTGGGGTACATAGAAGAGCACGCACCGGTGTACTACACCGTGGTGCAATTTCAGCGCTATTACTACTCTTTTGGCATATTGGCCCACCTCAGAGACAGGCTTCATCGGTACCGCGCCGAGCAGAATGTAATGCTCATCTCCGATGTGAACGCTTTCCTCAAATCGATCATTGGCGAGAACGACGCCCCTTTCATCTATGAAAAATCAGGCAGCCGGTTTGCCAGTTTTCTCATTGATGAATTTCAGGATACCTCTGCATTTCAGTGGTCCAACTTTAAGCCATTGATCGAGAACAGCCTGGCGCAAAGCCATCACAATGTGCTGGTGGGCGATGCCAAGCAGTCGATATACCGGTGGCGCGGTGGCGACTGGAGCCTGCTCTCCACAGGCGTGCAGCGCGACCTGCAGCACTTTGGCCTGCAGGAAAATGTGCTCGCTACCAACTACCGCAGCCTGCCGGTGGTCATTGGCTTCAACAACAGCATCTTCAACCGGCTACCTGCGCTGTTAAAGCAACTTTTTTTACAAAAAACCGCCGGCTCCTCCTCAGGCGAAGTAGTGGCCAAAACAGAGGCCGACACGGTAGAGGCGCTGTACCGCGATGTAAGGCAGGAAGTGGCTCAAAGCAAAAGCAACGATCCGGATGCCGGATATGTGCGCCTGCAGTTTTCCGAGCGCGCCGATAATACGGACGAGTGGAAAAGCAATACCCTTGAGGCATTGCCAGACGTCATTAAGAGTTTTCAGGATAAAGGCTATCGCGCCGGCGACATAGCCGTGTTGGTACGAAAAAAAGCAGAAGGCCTCGCCGTGGCGCAGCGCTTGCTCCTGCATCAGCAATCTGCCGGCACATCGCCATACAATTTTCAGGTAGTTTCCAACGAGTCGCTCTTTCTCAATGCCTCGCCTGCCATACGACTGTTGATACACTGTGTGCGGTACTTGCTCAATCCCGACGATCAAGTGGCCTACCACGCCATGCTCATCGACTATCATGAGCAGGCAGGGGAAGCCCTGGCGCCAGAGGAGGTGCTGGCCTCGGCCATGTCTGACGATGGCCAACATGCCCTGCCAGAGTCAATCACTACCCTTTGGCACGATCTGAAGAAAAAGCCGCTGATCGACCTGATGAACACATTGATCGCAGCATTTGCACTTGACAAGAAAAAAGAAAATGTAGCCTTTCTACAGGTTTTTCAGGATGCCGTGCTACAGTTTTCTGAAGACAACGCCTCCAATCTTTTCAGTTTTCTGGAGTGGTGGGATGCTCAGGGCAAACAAATAGCGGTAGAGATGCCGGAAAATACAGATGCCATTCAGGTGCTAACCATACACAAATCGAAGGGATTGCAGTTTAAGGTGGTGCTGATACCCTTTTGCGAATGGAGCCTGGAGCGTGACCCTGGCAGAGAAAGCCTGATATGGTGCGCCACAAACCAATGGCCTTTCAGCGACTTCCCCAAGATACCCATGCGCTATGGCAGCGGCCTGATGAAAACCATTTTCAGCGTCGATTACTTCAGAGAGATGAGCAAAAAATATGTGGACAACCTCAACCTGCTGTATGTGGCCTTCACCCGGGCTGAGGAAGCTCTTTGGATTAATTGCCGTACGCCCGAAAAGACTGAGCCCGAGCCGCAAACAAAAACTGAAACCACTTCAGACCTGCTCTTTCACGCCATGCACTTTGGCGCCGACCCCTCCGCTGACGTGTTGCCGCATTTTGATACAGAGCGCTATGTGTTTGAAAAAGGTAATACGCCGCTGGTGAAAGTAGAGGTGAAGCCAACGCATCAATGGCTGAATTTGGATCATTTTAAGGTTTCGGAGTGGCAGGAGCGTATCCAGGTGCGCAGGCAGGGTGCAGCCTATTTCAACCACACGACGGATGCAGCAGAAAGTAAAATCAACTTTGGGCTGGTACTGCATACTTTGCTATCGCGCATTGAAGATGCCTCCGGTATTGACGATGAACTGCAGCGCATGCGGGCTGAGGGATTGGTTGCAGAGGTACATTTGCCTGAGCTAGCCGATCATCTGGAGCGCATATTTGCCATACCCATGGTGGCGGGGTGGTTCGAGGCGGGCTGGAAGGTGAAGGCGGAAGCGCCCATACTACAACGCAATGGTGCCGAAAGCCGCCCCGACAGAGTTATGATCCGCGGCCGGCACGCGATAGTGGTGGACTTTAAATCGGGTGTGCAGGAGAGCGGTCATAAGCATCAGCTCAGACACTACAAGCTGTTATTGCAAAATATGGGCTACCAACCGGTGCAGGCATTTTTGCTCTATACCACCGGTGGCACGCTGGTAGAGATTTGATCTCTTTATTTAATGTAGCCCTTGCGGCGCAGCACGGTTTCTAAAAATTTTTTCTCAGCCTCCGAGTTAAAAACAGCACGAACGCTTTTTCCATTTTTCAGCGTTGAAATACCGTTAGATTTTTATTCTATTCGCCGATCATCATCCTGGGAGTTTCCCCCGCTGGCGGGGGCAGGGGGTGGAAAATACCGAAA
>CAZQVB010000034.1:2185-49735 GCA_964596645.1 uncultured Roseivirgaceae bacterium | reverse complement strand
TTTTCCGAAGATCATTGGCATTGGAGGCAAGATGCTTATTGTATCGGTAATTATTAGAAGAAGGCAGTTCCTTGATGTGAATTTCGGAATTTTCCACCCCCTACCCCCGCCAGCGGGGGAAAATTCCCAGGATGATGATCGGCGAATAGAATAAAAAATCTTACGGTGTCCCAATGCTGAAAACAGGAAAATAGTGCGAAGGCCATTTTGCGTGTTGCTGATGACGGATGCAAAGGTAGGCTGTCGATGTTGGCCGGCAGCTACATCGGCCCACACTACGCCGGCGCCTTCCAGTTCCTCCCGCACCACGTCACTGAAATGATTTTCACCAAAAGCGGTGAGCAAGGTCGCCTTGCTGCCAAGGTGAGCGCAGGTACAAGCAGCATTGGTGGCAGGTCCGCCTGCAGACATCTCAAATTGAGATGCTTTTATCTTTTCATTTTCATTGGGATAGCGGTCTGTGAAAAACTGCAGATCAACCGTACACAACCCAGTGAATATGATGTTGCTGTTCATGCTTAAAATTATTAATTGTTCAATGTATGCACGGCTTTACTGCGAAGGAATAAAAAGGGAAAGGTGAATCATCATAATCGCCAGAACGATTCACCCTTTCTATAAGGTTTCAGCAGGCAGCAACAGCCTACAGGCACAACTGTCATTTCTTTCCGTTAGTTTTGTTTATGGCAGGCCAGCCTGCCGCAGACCAAGCAGACCAATTATTCATGAAAGGTAAAATCTTTTTTGCATTCGTAGTGCTGATCATGGCACTGGCCATAGTGGGGTATCTGGGGCAGAGCACTTTTCAGGAATTGATCACCTCCATACGCGACGAGTCAAGGCCCAACTATCGGCTTCAGATCATTAAAGACATTTACGCCGATCTGATAGAATCGGAGAACAGCGTGCGCTCTTACACCATTACCAAAGACGCTGAAGACCTCTCGGGCTATTACCGCTCCGTGTCGGCGCTCGATGAGAAAATGGAATATCTCCAAAACGTGTCGGAAGAAGCTGAACATGCCAGTGAGGTCGGTATGATAGCCACAATGATCAGTGAAAAATTAGTTGCCCTCAATGCGGTCATTGCGCTTCAGAATGACGACAAAACACGCTACGTGCTCGATAGGGTGATACGAGATATTGAAAGCCTGAACAACGAAACGTCAAGTCTGTCGCCTCTCTATTCCGAAACTCGGCGGGGCGCGGCAAGGCTTCCCGAGCGACTGGAGCCGGTGCAGCCCGCACGGGTGCAATCAAAGTCTTTTGGTTTTTTCAAGCAGCTATTTGGCAGCAGGAAGGACAGGAAAGGCGTTGAAAATGATGCACCGACAATGTCGCAGCCTGCTTCCGACAGCACGGTTGCAATGAGCGAAGTACATGATGCTGACCTGGCCGATTCATTGTCTACCGCTTCAACCAATCCTCCAGGCGCCGTGCAGATACGCAGCGATCACCTCGAAAACATCATCATCAAGATGGAAGCGGAAGATGCCGCATATGAGCAGCGTATGGCAGGCGAAGAGCTGAGGCTTATACGGCAGGACCAGGCCATCATGGATAAGATCAGATCGTTGATCAACGACATAGAAGATCGCGAAATAGAAAATACCCTGGCCCGCAGGGAGCGTGCGGAAGCCATTACCACAGACGCCCAGCGAGCCACACTTATAGCCGTGCTGGCCACCGTAATCTTGATCAGCCTGCTTGTCGCCGTCATATTCAACGACATCAGCCGGCTGCGCAAAAAGCGAGAAATGCTGCGTGAAGCCAAGGAGCATGCGGAGCGTCTGGCGCGCATCAAGCAGGACTTCCTTTCCAACATGAGTCACGAAATACGCACGCCGCTCAATGCGATTATTGGTTTTGCAGAGCAGCTTTCGCAATCGCGTCTTTCAGAAACGCAGCGGCAGACGCTGCACAAAATCATGCATTCATCCGACCATCTTCTGGTGCTGATCAACGACATTCTCGATTTCACCAAACTGGAAAAAGGCAAGCTGGGACTTGAGTGCGTCGGTTTTTTGCCTGCCCGGGAGATAGAAGACGTCATAGCCATGCTAAAGCCGGGCGCCGATCAAAAGGGGGTTGGCATCACAAAAAAAATTCAAAATCTGGGCAGTATCGTATTCATGGGCGACCCCATACGCTACAAGCAGATACTCATCAACCTGGTGGGCAATGCCATCAAGTTTACTGAAAAGGGCAGCATCACCATAGAAACGATATTGCAGGCAGAGGGCGAAACGGCCACGCTGCTCACTAAAGTGACCGATACAGGACTGGGTATCCCACCTGAAAAGCTGGAGCAAATCTTTGAAGATTTTTCTCAGGCCGACAACAGCATTTCGCGGAACTTCGGAGGCACCGGGCTGGGGCTATCCATCGTAAAAAAGCTGGTAGACGTTCAAAATGGTGAAATATCTGTGGATAGCCATCCCGGCAGGGGCAGCACATTCAGCTTTACCCTCACTTATGCTATAGGCAGCCAGGCAGATTTTCCTAGACAAGCAGCAATGGCTACCCCCACGAGGTTGGGTTCCTTGCGAGAAAAGAATGTATTGCTCGTAGATGATCAGCAGTATAATCTGGAGCTGCTGAGCATGATCCTTCAAAAACACGGGGCCACAGTAGAAACGGCAGGCAGCGGTGCCGAGGCGTTGAGCAAGATGCGCAAACAGGCTTTTCACCTGGTACTCATGGACATACAAATGCCCGGCATGAGCGGTATCGACACCATGAAGGTGATACGAAGCGCGGATGGCAAGTGCCTGGTAGAAGAGTGTACGATCATAGCGGTAACGGCCGACGCCAGCCCGGAGATAAGCACCAGGCTGAAAGCGATCGGTTTTCACGATGTGCTCATGAAGCCCTTTCGTCAGGAAGAACTTTTTGCCTTGCTGAGCAGGCACCTGCACCATGAGGTGCCCGCACAAGAAGCCACAGCCATTGGCGCGGAAGAAGGGCACAAGCCATCGCTATATGACCTGAGCGGCCTGTACGAACATGCCGATGGCAATGCGGGCTTTGTGGAGGATATGCTCGGTATATTTCTGCAGAACACAGAAGAAAGTTTACAGTCCATGAAACTGAACATAGAAAAGAATGACTGGAATGCAGTGGCCGACTGCGCACATAAAATGCTGCCATCGTGCCGGCATTTGGCTGTGACAGGCATGATGAATACCTTGTTGGAAATTGAAACCATGGGCCGGCAACAGAAGGGTGCTGACATCGCCGACTTACATGCAGCCGTGCGGCAAGAATGGAACAAGGTGAAGCCAGCACTTGAAAATTGCCTCGAAACAATAAAAACTTCTAATGTATCTCACGCATGAGCACGAGCGAGCAGTTGCAGTCCCAGCCTCAACCTACGATCTCAAAGAGTCCGCCGTTGCACAAAATCTTTGTAGTAGAAGACGATCCGTATTTCACCAAACTGACAGAAACGTACCTGCACCAGATCGCGAGTGAGCGCAAGGTGCATTTCGGTGTAAAAACCTTTTTGGATGGTGCCAGCATGCTCAAGTGCATGGAGGAAGCACCCACACTGATTATACTCGACTACTACCTCACGGCCCATGATGAAGGTAAGCTGCGCAACGGCTTTTTAGTATTGGAAAAGATAAAGGAATATGACGCCAACATTGATGTGCTCATCATTTCGCAAGTGACGATGTGGGAGGATTTTACGCGAGAATTTAAATCTGCCGGCGCATACGACTTTATTTGTAAAGACGATTTTTTCTTCGACAATCTTCGCAAGGTTTTAATCGATTTGTTCAACCGTACAGCCTGAATTAAGTCCACTCATTCAGGGCAAGGGATGATCTTAGAGAGAAGTTGTGGAAAAATTTACACAACCCTCCTATTTAATATCGTACATCCATAACTGTCGTTCAGCCCTTTTTCACTCCACACCCCCTCTCTTCTTTTTGGACTATTTTATGATAGCAGCGTATGGGCGACAAAAATTATAATGACATTTACGCATACAACGCTGACAAGCCGTTCTGATGGGAAGACAATACAAAGATTGTCGCTGACAAGGGTGATGGTACGAAAGAAGCAATTGGTTTGTGCATTGGCACTGATTTTTTTATATGCCCTGGCACCAGCGGGTGTGCGGGCGCAGCTTTCACAGGAGAATGATTCGCTACGTGCGCTGCATTTCCCGGCGCACAGCTTCGTAATGATGGGCGACTCCACCATCTACATTGAGAGCGACACCACGCTGTATCTGCCCGACAGTCTTTACCATCGGTTTAGCCTGCGCAGTGATGCCAACGACAGCACATTTTACCAATCAATCCGCGATAAATACGGCACCAGCAAGTGGACACGGAAATTGGTCGATATGTTGTTTGCTTCACCTGGCCGCAGTGTACGGCAACAAACAAAAAAAGACTATGCCGTACATGCAGGCCGCAGAATAGACAGCATACGCATAGTGCGGCTAAAGCCACTCGGCACCAGCCTAGCCGATACGGCGCAAATGCTCGACATGTGGGCCATACGGGCGGCCAATAGTATCCATACCCGCACACGCGAGCGCATAGTGAGCAAAAACCTGCTGTTCTCTGCCGGAGATGAGGTCAACGTAGACGAGGTGGCCGACAGTGAAAGGATCATAAGGAACTTGCCTTATGTGAAGGACGCCAGGATATTTATACACGCCGATAGCAGCGCTGGCGGAGGCGTCACGGCGGTTGTTGTCATCAAAGATTTATGGTCTATCGTACCCCGCATCGACTATGATGGGCTGGATGACTTTGAGCTTGGCGCAGCGGATATCAATTTCCTTGGGCTCGGCCATGAGCTGGAGGCAGTGATGCTATACGACCAACGTTTCACCCCGACCATTGGCTTAAGCTCGCAATACCGGATCAACAATATTTGGGGTACTTTCACCAATTTCAACAGCCGCTTTGTCACTTCAGCGCTTCAGGAGGAGTTTAGCCTGGAGCTCGACAAGCAGTTTCTCACACCAGAAACGCGCTATGGCGGTGGCGTGATCAGCACCTGGAACAAAGAAACTCTGCGTGTGCCGCTGGATTATGACCTGAGAGATACAGTACGCCTGGTATACAACCGGCAGGATGTCTGGGTCGGTCGGGCGTTTCACCTGCCGGAGAAGTACGGCTTTCGGAAGAATATTGGCATCACCGGCCGTATTTTTCGCAATGAGTTCATTGATCGGCCGGAAGTGCAGATCGATACCAATCGCTTTTACATCAATCGGCACCAATACCTCCTCGGCTTGTCATACAACGGCGTGCGGTATACAAAGGATCAGTACATTGTCGGCTATGGCCGAACGGAGGATGTGCCCTCCGGTTACTCTTTTTCGCTACTCTGGGGGCGCGATGTCAATGAGTTTAACAATCGCCACTATGTGGGCACACGGCTATCTGCCGGCGACTACATCAGAAAGATCGGATATGCGCGGTTTGAAGTGGCCCTCGGTTCCTATCGCCGCCAGGGCCAATGGGAACAGGGCGCTTTGCAGGTACGTGCCGATTATTTCACACAGCTTTACTACTTTCACTCCGTTCGTTTTCGCCAGTTGGCACATGTCACGTTTGTGAAGGGTTATAACCGTTTCAAAGACGAATACCTGAACATAAGGGAAATACATGGCTTTGCCGACACGCTGGTACGCGGAGATGTAAAACTTGCCTTTAGCACAGAGACACTCATCTTTAGTCCATTCAATTTTTATGGGTTCAATTTCACCTTTTTTGCCAACATTGAAATGGGCCTTATTGCCAAGTCGCCCGACAAGCTGTTCGGCAGCAAACTCTATCAGGGCTATGGATTGGGCGTGCGGTTTAGAAATGAAAACCTGGCCATACAATCCTTTCAGATCCGCCTCAACTGGTATCCGGTAAACACACCTTTTCAAGAGGCGCTGTCATTAGAAGTATCGCGTTACGATGAACTGCTGATCGAAGATTTCCGGATCAGTAAGCCAGCAATAATTGCTATCGAATAGCCATAGGCAAAACATTGATGCGGTGCATTCTGCCATCGACTGATTAAACCCCTTCGCCACCTGTTCTTTAAGCATTTTCATTATTTTTAGGCAAAAAAAAGCCATGCCTGACTTCATTAAATCCTACAACAACGATAACCAAGCCATTGTCGACCACCATTCTGCTGCGTTGGATCTTTGCTATTTCAACATTGTGCGCTTGCGTGCCGGCGAGCAATTTCAGCTCACACTCGACCGGTATGAATCGACCTGGGTGCTGCTCAGCGGTACGGCACATTTTGATGTAAACGGCCACGTTTTTGACGGTATAGGCAAACGCCAATCGGTATGGCACGGCAAGGCAGAGGCGGTATACGCACCACTGGGCAGCACAGTGAAGGTGGAGGCCCAAACCGATGCGGAAATAGCCATTGGCGGAGGGGTTTGTCAGGAAAAATTCGAGCCCTTTGCCATTAGGCAGGGCGATGTGCAGCTGGTTGATGTAGGCTCCAGTGACACCAAGTCGCACCGCAGGATTTTTCATGTATTGGGTCAGAAAGACAAAGAAAGGAGCAGTCGCCTGCTGGTGAGTGAGTGCTATACGGAAGAAGGATGCTGGTCGGGCTACCCGCCACACAAGCACGACACCGAAAACCCACCTGAAGAGACGGATTTTGAGGAGATTTATCACTACCGTTTCAATCCGGAAAACGGCTTTGGCGGCCAGTATTATTTCGATGAAGATGGCAATCGCCTATGCCACGTAATGCAGCATGGTGATACATTTGCTTTTGCCTCGGGCTATCATCCTACCTCCACCTCACCGGGCCACGACGCCTACATTTTTACCATTTTGGTAGGCCGGCATCAGCACTCCCTCATACAAAACTTTCAGGAAGAATACCGCCACCTGATGGACAAGATCCCCGGTATCGGCGATATGCGCAATTTATTTAAATAGGTGAGGCAAACGGTCAGCCATTCCAGCACACCACGGGAAGTGTTCCCTATGCTATGCGCCACAAGGCGATGACAATTTCATAGTCGAATGAGCATAATTATGAGATGATTGCCAGGGAAAGCGTCAATCCTGTCTGGCTGAAGTTTACGTCTTGAGATGAGCGACGTGTTGAGGGTGAATTGTAGAGATTGGAATTGTCAGGCCCACTTTGCCTCCATCATCATTAGCCCATATATTTGTCGTCGACCGTTTTTTAAAATTTCTATGCACTCCTGGCGCCTCTTTCATCTGCTTATTTTTTCATCTGCCATTCTTTTTGGCTGCGACCGGCATAGTTCACCGAAAGCTTCTGAAAATAAGCATCCGAATGTAGTGCTTATTCTCTCCGACGACCAGGGCTGGGGCGATCTGTCCATGCACGGAAATCCGGTATTGCAAACGCCGGTACTCGATGCACTGGCTGGAGACGGCGCTCAATTTGAACGGTTTTATGTGAGCCCGCTTTGTGCACCCACACGGGCCAGCCTGCTCACCGGCCGATATGCCTTGCGCACGGGCACTTCGTGGGTGAGCAAGGGCAAGGAAAACATGGATGGCTCGGAAGTAACGCTTGGGGAGCTGTTTCAGGTGAACGGGTACAAAACCGGTGCATTTGGCAAATGGCACAACGGCGCACATTATCCGCAGCATCCCAATCAGCAAGGATTCGACACTTTCATCGGCTTTTGCGGCGGCCATTGGAGCAATTACTTCGACACACCACTGGAACACAACAACAAGCCCATCCCTTCGCAAGGATATATTACAGACTTTCTTACCGATCAGGCCATTCAATTCATCAGTAGCAATGCAGAACAGCCCTTTCTGTGCTACCTGCCATACAATGTGCCACACGGACCCTTTCAGGTGCCAGATGCCTATTTTGACAAGTATAAGAGCCAATCGATCGACGACCGTACGGCGGCCATTTACGGCATGGTCGACAATATGGATTGGAACATTGGCAGGCTTTTGCGCAGCATCGACAGCCTTGGACTGGCCGACAACACCATTGTGGTATTTATGACTGACAACGGCCCCAATGGTGCCAGGTATAATGGCGGCATGCGGGGCACCAAAAGTTCTGTGCACGAAGGCGGCGTACGCGTGCCATGCTTGGTACGCTGGCCAGGCCACATACCGCCCGGCACCACCATAGCAGAAGCAGGTGCCCACATCGATATGTTGCCGACGTTGGCAAAACTATGCAACATCGCTTTGCCAAATCACCTGAAGCTTGACGGCATTGACCTGTCAGATCATCTTCTGAAAAATGAAGCAGCCAAGCCCGCCAACAGACGGCTGTTTAGTAAAAAATACACCGAAGAGTTGACGGTAGAGGGAGCGGTGCGCAGCCCGCAGTACCGCCTGGTGATAGAGCAGGAGGGCGACACCCTGCTTTTCGACATGATCGCCGACCCCGGCCAGGAGCGCAATATTGCCAAAGAGCATGTGCAGGTGACACAGGAATTGGCCGAGGCCTACCGGACCTGGCTCGATGATGTGAAAAATGACTACCGTGCGCAGGCGAAGATCGAAATGGCATTTCCGCAGGAGCGAAGGGTATATTTACCAGCACATGAAGCGGCCTTCGCTGGGCATCTGGAGTATAAGGAGGGCCACGGCTGGGCCCACGATTGGCTGGTGAACTGGAAGCAGCCAACCGATTCCATTTATTGGGAAGTAAATGTGCAGCAACAATCCATCTTCGAGGCATACATGCTGTACAGCGCATCGGAGGTAGGCGCTGACATCACGCTAAGCGTAGGGGACAGCAACTACACGGCAACCATCAAAGAGGTGCATGATCCGGCCTATATTCACAGCCCCGACAGAGTGCTACGCCAGGAGGTGTACGAAAAGGAATGGGCTGAGCTCTCTTTTGGGCACATCGCCATACCTGAAGGCGATCAGCGAATTGTACTTCGGGCGAAACCAAAAGGCAGTAATGTTGCAGAAATGAAATCTTTGCTGCTGCAGCGGGATGAAAATTAAACAATACATATCTGTGGCAGTCGTGCTGATGCTCAGCATGATAAGCTGCAATGACAAAGTAAAAATGACTGATTTTAAAAGGGGCACATACGGCTACGACAAAAGCTATATGGCCCGACATGTGGAAATCTTGGAGTTGTCGTCGGCCGACGGACTTTCGCGGGTGCTGCTATGCCCCGACTACCAGGGCAGGGTAATGACGAGTACGGCAAGCGGTGATACCGGCCAAAGCTATGGCTGGCTCAATTACGACCTGATCGCTCAGGGGCCGGTGCTCAACCACATCAATCCGTTTGGTGGGGAAGATCGCTTTTGGCTGGGGCCGGAAGGAGGTCAATATTCCATCTTTTTCAAAGCAGGCGATCCGTTCGACCTGGATCACTGGCACACGCCTTCCGCCATCGATAGTTTGCCATTTCAGGTGGATACGCACGACAGTACCAATGCAGTATTTAGTCAGTCTTTTAAGCTGCAAAACTATGCAGGGCACCAGTTTCACGTCGGCGTGAAGCGCAAGGTATCGCTGCTCGATAGGCGCCAGGTAGAGCAACTACTTCAGCTGAAAATGCCGGAGGCCCTTTCTGTGGTGGCTTTTCAGTCGGACAATGAAATAAATAATTCGGGCGATCAGACCTGGAGTGAAAATACCGGTGCGTTGTCCATTTGGATACTGGGCATGTTCAGGCCTTCCCCCCATACCACCATCATCATACCGTATCAAAATGCCGCTGCTGGTCACGACCCGGTGAATGATCAATACTTCGGCAAAGTGCCAGATGACCGCCTGGTGCGCAAGGAGGGTGTGATATACTTTAAAGGTGATGGCACGCAAAGAGGTAAAATAGGCGTAGGCCCACAGCATGCGCTTCCTTATGCCGCCAGCTATGACGGGGAGGGAAAAGTGCTTACCCTCGTATTTTTCACCACACATTCGGCGAACCAGCCGTACGTAAATAGCATGTGGGAATTGCAGGAGCACCCATACGAGGGCGACGTCGTGAACGCATACAACGATGGCCCTGTAGATGGGGGAGAGCCGTTAGGGCCTTTTTATGAATTGGAAAGCTCCTCACCGGCTGGTTTTTTATCTCCGGGAAATGCTCTGAAACACCGCCACAGCACCATACATATCTCTGGCGACGAAAAGCTGCTGGATGCGATCACTGTGCCGCTCTTTGGTGTTGGGGTGGCTGAGATCAGCCGTATTTTACAATGAATGAGAGATGTCAATCTCTCACCTTGAAATGAATCGATAAAAATTAATTCTCTTACACAATGAAATCACCTTCTTCTTTGCTTGGTATCCTGTCTTTAATCGCCATAGCGGCAGCCATATTCTCGCCATTAAATGCTCAGGCCATTGCCCCCGGCGACCCTACCACCATCATCGTGGTGCACGAGCCCGGTTTTCCATCGGCAGAAACAGCCAAATTGACCATGGAGGATGTAGAAAAGGTAATGGCCAATGCCGGTACATACACCGTGCGGGAGCTGTCTTTTTCAGACATGCAAAGCGACATGCCCGACCCTGGCAGTTCCCTGGTCATTTGGCCTTATGGCTCGGCGATGTCCGACGCCGGCTGGTCGGCCTTGCTTCCCTACATACAAGCGGGCGGCAATCTACTCGTACCGGGTGGGCGTGCTTTTTCTATGGATGTACTGAAGGCAGAAGCTAACTATCAAATGAAAGGCCTGACCAACAGGTTCTTGGAGGAACTCAACATTGTAGACACAGAACCTGTGGACATGACGGGTATGACGGGCGTAGCCGTGGGCGAAGATTTTGATTTTCTGCAGCCTTTGCCCAATCCAGCACCCAGTGCGGCCTATTCCATGTTGGCCATGATGGCCAGCCGTGAGTTGTACAACAGAAACGGCTCCCTCTCTACCATCGATGGCGAGTGGAAATCTATTTTGAGCGGAGTAGATGAGGAAGGTCTGCGCACTGTGCCGCTGGTGTCGCAGTTCGACCGCCATACAGAGCGCTACGTAGGCGGCCGGTGGGTTTTCTGCACCTTCACGCCGGCAGAGGGCTACTGGCAATCGCGTGAGGGCACAGCCATGTTGCGCACATTGGTGGGTCATGCTGCCAAAAAACCACTGGCACTGCGCGTAAAGCCTGATTTTCCCTATTACCAGGCCGGCGAAAAGCCCGCAATGAAAATAGACATCGCCACTTTTGACGCACAGCCCAAAACGTACAAAGCAGAGGCTGTGGTCACTCTGAATGGCAAGGCAGTTCAAAACGAAAAATTTGAGTTTGTTTCAGGAACCAAGGAGCACAGCTTCTCGCTGAAAAAGCCGGTAAAAGATGGCTTGTACAGCATACAGTTGACGGTGAGCAACGGGAATGCCATCACTGAAAAGCGTGCGGGCAGCTTCCTGGTGGGCGATCTCGCTGCGCTCAATACCGGCGAAAGCTTCGGCACCAACTCCCATTTTCTCACGCGGGGCGGCAACACATTTCCAGTGGTGGGCATGACGTACATGTCCAGCGACGTGCACCGATACTTCTTCATACATCCCAATCCGGCCGTTTGGGATCGCGACATGGCTTACATGAAAGCCAGCGGCATAAATATGCTGCGCACCGGCATCTGGACGGGCCACGAACACATTGTAGACTATGAAGGCAACATCAACGAATACAGCATGCGCGCTTTCGACGCCTTTTTTATGTTGGCCAAAAAGCATGACCTGCCGGTGCAGTTCAACTTCTTTCATATGCAGCCTTCCTTCCCCGGCTCCGATGCCCCCTATTCAGACCCTGAAGCACTCACCTGGCAGAATAAATATGTAACCACGTTTGTGAAGCGCTACAAAGACAACCCCGACATCATCTGGGATCTGATCAATGAGCCAAGCTATGGCAAAGAAGGCGCCACCTGGACCTCCAACACCCCCACGGGCCACAGCAGCGAGTATGCCTGGTGGAATGAGTGGCTGAAGCAGCAGTATGGCGACAACCCCGAGCTGATCGCCTCCAAGTGGAATATGACGGTAGACGAAATACTGGATGAAGATGGCCAGATACTCTTTCCTGATAAGTGGGATATGACCCAAAACAAATTTTATGCGGCCGGCGTGAAGCCTTTGGCGGCCTACGACTACAACCTGTTTGCCAACCATGCCTACAACCGCTGGGCTGGCGGACTTGGGCAAGCCATCCGCTCAGCGGGCAGCGATCAGCTTGTGGTGACAGGCCAGGATGAAGGCGGTGTGCGGGAGCGGGTACTGAGTCAGTTTTATGCCGAGGAGAGCGCCATCACCACCATACACAACTGGTGGAGCCACGACGACCTGCTGTGGGACAATATAACGGGCAAGGTGCAGGGCAAGCCATTCATGGTGCAGGAAACGGGCAATATGCGCTATACCGACCTGCGCGAGTACTCCAGGCTCAGCGAACAAGCGCTGGCCAACAGCCTGGAGAGAAAAATGAGTTTTGGTATAGGCGCGGAAGGCGCCGGAGCCATTCCCTGGATCTGGAATTTGAATATTTACCTGTACAATGAAAACGAGATATTTATAGGCATGCACCGTGGCGATGGCACCGCCAAAGAAGAGGTGAAGGTGGTGCGTGGCTTAGCCGATTTTGTCCAGCGGGCCGAGGGTTATTTTTCTGCAGCCAACGATCCTGAAATCGCCATAATGATGCCTTTATCACTGCAGCTCACGGCTTACAGCGCCCATGCTCAGCGGGCTTCCGAACGCGCTGTGCGGGCACTGCATTACTACGCTCAGCATCAGGCCATTGGCATCAGTGAGTATCATCTTGAGCGTGCAGAGGAGCGGCCCAAGCTCATTATACTGCCCAGCGCCATGGTGCTGCACCACGACGCCTGGGAAAAGCTGATGAATTGGGTGTGGGATGGCAGTACCCTGCTCGTGACCGGGCCCATCGACCGCGACCCACACTTTCAGCCCGCCGACCGCCTGGCGAAGTTTGGCCTGCAGGCCGATGCCCAGCCGATCATTCAGCACGTATCGCAAATAGAGATAGACGGCCAAAGGCACCCGCTTCATTACTACGGCACACTGCCCATGCCCAGCTATGACAAAATGGTGTGGGAGACCGATCACGGCAAGGTAAAAAGCATAGCCCACGGCCAGGGCAAAATACTCTCAACTGAGTATCCGGTGGAGTGGAATACAAGCCTTGAAACCACCGCTGCATTGTACCAAATGGCTGCCGGGGTGGCCGGCGTAGAGCGCAGCTTTACCACATCGGTAACCGACCCCGGCGTGCTCATCCGGCCCATGGACTACGAGAAGGGTAGACTGTACCTGATCGTGTCGGAGTCCGATACACAGCGGACTGTCGACATACAGGACAAAATAACGGGAAAAACATATTCCCTGAAGCTGAGCCCCGGCCGCGCGCATATGTTTATGATAGACAAAGCCGATGGACGGGTGGTAAGCCAGTATGCCGAGGGCGACGTGACGGTAAAGTAAGTCTGACGCACCGCAGACGCACAAAAATGGCTCCGCTCCTGTGTATGTAGCGTAAAGTGGCTGCATACCAGGCGCGCCACGAGTAGGTTTTGATGCTAGCTGTAATATCGAGTAAGGGGCCTTCTACAGCCAGGGCGAAACTTTTTGAAAGAATGACAGGATAATTATCATCGCGTGCAAAGCCGTGATAACACCAAAACGGTGGTTAGGGTTTCGCAATGGATAGGTTCTGCCACATCATGCCGGACGCCATGTATTATTGCTTCCGGCATGATGTTTTTTTTCATCAGAATTTACCTTTGCAATTATCTGTTAAGCAAGGCAATCAGTTCATTTTGGCTACCATGGCTTTTTTGTGCATGATCCAGAAGAGAATTGAAGTTTTTTGGCGTAAAGAAACAGCGTACCCTTTTTACACATTTTTATCCTTCAAGCACGGTTTTTCCATTTAACATTGCGTCGAAATATTGTGGCGATCGCTGGGCGATTGTCCATATTCAGACAATCATATTTTTTTAAATTTAATAAAGATGCAATGAGAAATTTACCATTATTTATGGCAGGCGCATTGTTGGCCGGGGTGATGCTCACTTCGTGCAGCAAAGACGATGACAATGACGGACTAAGTCAGGAAGAGAAGCTGGCACAGGAGCAGAATGCAAAAGAAGAGCGTGCGGTGCCGATCAGTGAACTCTCTTCAGGGTTCAGCGTGCCGGGTGCGCAAACCGCCACAGGTGCTATTCCAGCATCCAGTGGAAACCTTTCATTTACTTTGCAAGAAGACCGTGTGCCTGGCTTTAGCAATTTCGGCACATTAATTTATTACAGGGCAAATGCAGAAATACAAGGTGTGGCCATTCGCTTTAAAGATGCAAGTGGCACGCTTCAGCAAGGCTTTTATAAACTGGATAAAGATGCGGATAACTACCGCATAGCCGCCGCGAAAGTGAAAGTAATCAGGAATTTGCAAGCGGGTAGAATAGCCGAGGAAGACGATTTTGAGAGGTTATACCTGCGGTTTTCCGACGAGGTGATGCCTGGAAAATTTTCAGTAGAAATGGCCGTATACAATGCCAACGACCAATATAGCCCCATACAGACGATAGCAGTTGAGGTACAGGCCTGGGGTGGCAATGCCCGGTTGGTAGGCAATTATCTATTTGATAGGTATGAACCAGCAGAGGATGATGATTACACGGAGGATGTATTGTGTGTGAGTGGAACAGAGTTAAACAATATACCTTACTATAAAAGGAATGACGATGCGCTTTATTTCAACCTGAAAAGTGATGGTGTATACGACGAAACTCATGTCGATGATAGAGAGAGACTGGATTATAATGAAACGGCAAAACAGTGCTCACCAGTTTACGAAACTGTATCTTATGAAGCAACATATAGAGGATATTGGGCCTACGATGCTGTCACGGATGCCTTGTATGTATTTGATGCCGAATATGAAAGTGTTGATGACCCGGAAGAAAACGAAGTGTATGATCCACTTGATGAATATATTTATAATCGAAAATTTGAAATAATTGACAGTGAGTTGGCATTTATATATGAATATATGAACGACTCAAATGAGCTTGAAGTAGAAAAAAAGATATTTAAAAGAATAGAACAATAGTAAAACCTGTCAAACATGAAGTCCCGGCCCCCGCTACCAGCAGGGTCGGGGCTTTTCATGTTTTTGGCGGACGACATGCGACATGCCGGCCTCGCAGGATTTGCGAATTTTGAAAAGGCCTGTTATTTTGGATGCAGTTATTAATACGCCATCTGAGTGATTCATTCAGTGATCAGGCACCCGGTCATTATGGAAAATATTGATTTCTTCAATGCGCCAGACACTCTACTCTGGAGTTGCTTCAGGGAAGGCAACAGCCGGGCTTATGAGCTCATCTACGAGCGCCACATACACGCACTCACCAACTATGGCCTGCGCATCACCTTCGACAGGGAACTGGTAAAAGATGCTGTACACGATTTATTCGTGGATTTATGGAAACACAAAGAGCACCTTTCTCAAACCGGCTCGGTCCGCTTTTACCTGTTCAAGGCACTGCGGCACCTACTCATCAAAAAAATAAACCGCGACAGGAAACTTCAGTGGGAGTCTGTGGAAAACATTGAGGAGGCCTCCATCATCGAATTTTCTCAGGAGCTTACTATTGTGCATGCGGAGATCGCTGAAGATCAATTGAAAAGACTCAACAAAGAAATGGACGCCCTCCCGGCCCGGCAAAAGGAGGCGCTGTACCTGCGCTATCATGCTGGCTTCGACTACGCAGAAATTGCCACCATCCTGCACGTGAACAAGCAGTCGGCCTACAACCTCATCTTCCGCGCCATTCAGGTGCTGCGGGAAAAAATGGTGAAAAGCACCATTTTTTCATTGCTATCGATCTTTTTTCTCTAGGCGAAAATTTTTTTCCGATTCAGTGAGTAAATCAAATAAGCCGGGTGCCTATTGAGATAAGAAGGCTGCTGCCGCGATGCATGGAAGCACAGCCAGAGGATAAACGCCCATGAATTTCGATCATCAGTCCATAGAAGATTTTTTACTAGATCACTCCTTCAAGGCGTGGGTAGCCGATGATGATCCGCTGAGCAAGCAGCGCTGGCAGCATTACCTCGACAGGTTTCCTGAAAAAAAATTGATGGCAGAGCAAGCCAAAAAGGTGCTGCTCGGCCTGCAGTACCGCGATCTCTCCCTGGGCGATGAAGAGGTGAAGTTGCTTTGGAAAGAGGTAAGAGCCCATACCTACGGCAAACCCAGCAAAAACACCATTAGCTTTTCCGGCCGCTTTGTACAGATGCTCAAAGTGGCAGCGGTTTTCATTCCTTTTTTGGTAGCCGCGTATTTTTATTTTTTCCTTCGTCAGGCGCAGCCAGTGCCTGAAGAGCCCGTGGCGGAGATCGTGATCAAGGAAAATCCGAAAGGGCAGAAGCTGCAGGTCACTTTCCCCGACGGCTCCAAGGTGCGCCTCAACGCCGACAGCCGGCTTACCTTTCAAAAACCTTTCGACGACCACCAGCGGGTGGTTACCCTGCAGGGTGAGGCATTTTTTGAAATAGCCAAAGACCCGCAACGGCCCTTCATCGTGCAGGCAGGCGCCATCAAGACCACCGTGCTTGGCACCTCCTTCAATGTGCGCGCCTATCCCGAAGAAGACGATATACAAGTAGCCGTAGCCACAGGTAAGGTGGCGGTGGAGAAAAGCCACGACACGCTTGGCGCTGCAACCGCTGCGAATGAGCTGGTAGCAGCACAAATGCTCACATACCACCGGGCCAGTGAACGTACACACCTGGCCAACGTGGATGTAGCGTCAATCAGTGCCTGGAGCAATGGCGTGCTGATGTTTCACAATGCCAGCTTTGGCAGTATAGTGAAGGAACTGGAGCGCTGGTATGGGGTGGAATTTATCATAACCCGCAGCGAACCCATTAAAAGGGGCTTTAGCGGCAGCTTTGAAAATGAAAGTTTGGAACAGGTACTGGAAGGGTTGGCATACGCCTCCGAGTTTGAGTACCAACTGATCGGAAACAAGGTGTTGATCAGATAGCGAGCGTGCCTTAACAAAGAAAACAACTAATTAACCCAATATGAAAAAAAGAGACACCAGTTAGAAAAGCAAAAAGCCGGCAGCGTTTGGCGACGCAGCCAGCTTTTCAGGAACTGTTCTACCGCCTTCTTTAGCCGGAAACGGTGGAACAGGAATTCAGGATTAAGTCAACATTCAGTTCAACAAAACCCACTTAAAATTATGCGATTAAACGTACTAAGACAAGTAGCGGCTATGACAAAGTTTACAGCCTACGCACTCGCAATGCAATGCTTCCTGGCTTCTTTTATGCTGGCCACCGCCAGCGTGAGTCAGCCGGTGAGCATCGACGAGGTGTATATAACAGTAAAAATGGATGACGTGAGCCTTGAAGAGGCTTTCCGCTCCATCGAAAGCAAAACATCCTTCAACTTCTCCTACAACAGAAGTTTGGTAGACACCAAAGTAAAAGTGTCTGCATTTTCCTCCAATGAGTCGCTGGGCGATTTGCTCAGGCACCTGGCCAAAGAGGCCAAGCTCAGCTTCAAGCGCATCGACGGCAACATATACGTGAGCCGCAGCCGGGGGCTTCGCAGCACAGTACAGGAAGAGATATCCGATGTGGCGGCGCAAAGCCAGACGGTGACAGGCAAGATCATATCGTCTGAAGATGAAGACGGCCTGCCCGGCGTAAATGTAGTAGTAAAAAGCTCCAACACCGGCACGGTAACCGACGTGTACGGCAACTACCAACTCGATGTGCCCGGCCCCGAGGCGGTGCTCGTATACAGCTCGGTAGGCTACGTGAGCGAAGAAGTGACCGTAGGCAACCGCTCGGTGATCGACCTGACCATGACGCCCGACATCACCGCACTCGAAGAGATCGTAGTGGTGGGCTATGGCACCGTGAAGAAGAGTGACCTGACGGGCGCAGTGTCTTCGGTAAAGGCAGAAGAACTCACTGCCTATCCTGCAGTGGGCGCTGTACAGGCCTTACAAGGCCGGGCAGCGGGTGTGCAGGTTACCGCCAACAATGGTGAGCCGGGAGCGTCATTTAAGGTACGCGTTCGCGGTGGTACATCCATCAATGCAAGCAGCGATCCGTTGTATGTGGTCGACGGCTTTGTTGGTGGCACCATTCCTCCTCCTGAGGACATTGCATCCATGGAAATTTTGAAGGATGCATCTGCCACTGCCATATATGGTTCTCGTGGCGCCAATGGTGTTATCCTCATTACTACCAAAAGGGGAAGACAAGGCCAATCTTCCATTGAATACAATGGGTCGTATTCTTTTCAGGAAGAGATCAACAGGCTGGATCTGCTGAATGCCAATCAATTTGAAGATTACATGCAGGAATTTACCCCTGGCTTTGTCAGCCGAGGGGCCAACACCGACTGGCAGGAAGAAATATTCCGTCAGGGGATTATCAACAACCATCAGCTTGCATTTTCTGGAGGAAACGAAAAAGTGACCTATTATGTCTCAGGAACTTACTATGACCAAACCGGTCTGATCGTAGGCTCGGGCTACGATAGATTGTCGGTGACGAGCAACATTGAAATACAGGCCAGCGAAAAGTTTAAATTCGGAGCCAACCTGTTTGCCCGCAGGTTCACCAGAGACGGCGTCAGTACACAGGAAGCCAGTGGAGGTACAAACTCTACCGGTGTAGTGGCTGCAGCATTCAAGTTTGAACCCGACCTGGGTATATATAATGATGACGGCACATTTACACGTGCCACGCTCAATGATCCGCATGACAATCCGTTTGCGATCGCCACGGAAAATACCGATGAGACCATCAACGACAGGCTTCAGGCCAACTTCTTTGGTCAGTATGAGTTTATCGATGGCCTTAAGCTAAACGTAACTGTTGGTGCCTCTACCAACAACGAAAGACGAGGCCGGTACACACCTTCTACATTGAACGCCGCCGCAGGCGCCATTAACGGCTCTGGCAGGATAGACGCTTCCAAAGACACGGATATCATCAATGAGAATTACCTGACGTACACCCGTGATTTTGGTATACACAGTCTGGACCTGATGGCTGGTTATTCATACCAAAAAGCTATTGATGAGAACTGGAATTCGCGGTCTACAACATTTCCCACCGATGCAGGGGTGTATTGGAACTTGGGCGCCGGATCGGTGTATCTGCAACCCGGCTCTGGCACCAACGAATGGGAGGTGTCCTCTTACTATGCCAGGGTAAACTACTCACTGTTCGATCGCTATAAGTTTACTGCAACGACACGCTATGATGGCTCCTCGGTATTTAGCGAAGGAAACAAATGGGCATTTTTCCCATCCGGCGCTGTGGCATGGGATGTAAAGGGCGAAGAATTTATGCAAGCCGTCAATGCGCTCAGTATGGCGAAGATCAGGGTAAGCTATGGTCTGACCGGCAACCGTGCCATCGGCCCCTACGGTACCCTGGCGCTGCTCGACAGTCGAATAATCACTGCCCAAAATGGCAGCGTCGTAAACGCTGTAGCGCCATTGCAACCGGCAAATCCGAACCTGAAATGGGAGACGACAGCTCAGTTTGACGTAGGATTGGATCTGGGATTTTTAGACGACCGCATCAACGTGATCATGGACTACTATACCATGACCACCAGCGACCTGCTGTTTGGCGCTTCGCTGCCTGAATACACCGGTTTCCTCGAGTTAACTCCCGTTACAAATTTTGGCAAGGTGAAGAATTCAGGATTTGAGTTTACGCTGGATAGCCGAAATCTGGTTGGGGAATTTAAGTGGGACATGAACTTCAATATATCCGCCAATAGAAATGAGATATTGGAATTGCCCGACAACGATCAGGAAATACGATATTCCTCGGCACCCAGCCATATGGTGGGCGTAGGTGAAACACAGGTATTACGTGTAGGTGAGCCAGTAGGCGCGTTTTTTGGGTTTGTTTATGATGGTGTGTATCAGGAGGACGATGAATTCCTGCCGGGAAATGGTTTTGAAAGAGCGCCAGGCGGTGAACGATTTGAGGACATCAATGGTACCCGTGACGAAGATGGCAATTTAACTGGTGAGCCAGATGGCGTTTTGAACAATGAAGATCGCACCATCATTGGCAATCCGCATCCGGACTTTATATGGGGCTGGAACAACAGCTTTATGTACAAGGGTTTCGATCTTAACATTTTCATACAAGCCTCTCAGGGCAATGACATCATGAGTTTTACCCTCATGGAACTGAATTTGTTGAGTGGCTCAAACAACGCTACTACCGCAGCCCTCGACCGATGGACACCAGAAAACATCGACACCAACGTGCCGAGAGCATTTCCAAGGAATCGGCGATCATCGTCGCGCTTTGTCTATGATGGCAGTTATGTGCGATTGAAAAACATTGCGCTGGGTTATAATTTTCCCAAGGAGCTTGTCAATAGGTTGAATATGCAGAAGATCAGGGTCTATATAAGTGCTCAAAACCTGCTGACCATCACCGACTATCCCGGCTACGACCCGGAGGTAAACTACCGAACCAGTGGAGGGGAAAATGGCAACAGGAACCTGGGCTTAGACTATGGCAGTTATCCAAATGCCAAAGCCTTTACGATGGGTGTAAGCCTTGGTTTTTAATAAATAATCATCATAAAGATTTTTGATATGAAAAATTTAGCAAATAAAATATTACTGCTCACGCTGCTTGTATCGGTCTTGGCATGTTCTGATCTGGCAGAAGAACCCATAGGCCTTTTGGCTCCTGAGGCGTTTTTCAAAACTGCCAAAGACGTAGAAACCAGCATATATGGCGCATATGGCCTGGCTGCCGCGGAAGAGTATTACGGAAGAAAATTGACCCTGACGCTGTTGCTTAGAGGCGATATGGCCGACATAGGAGACCGCAGAACGCCTGCCCGCAGACAACAGGTCAATGATTTCGACATGGACTCCAACAATGATATGATAACATCAATCTGGCCTCGTTCCTATCAAATCATTGCCGCTGTCAACGTAGCCTTGCAGGGAGCAGAATCCCTATCATTAGAAGAATCAGTAATCAACCCGCTCAAGGCTGAAGCGAGGTTTGTACGGGCTTTTGCTTACTATCACCTGGTGAGGCTATTCGGTGAAGTGCCCTTGCTCACAAGCCCGGTCAATGATATAGAGGCGGCAAAAATAATGTCGAAATCTACTGTAGACGCTATTTATCAATTAATAAAAGAAGATCTCACATACGGCAAACAATGGCTGCCAGATGCATATAGTAATGGATTGAGAACAAGACCAACTAAAGCGACAGCAGCGGCGTATTTGGCATCGGTACACTTGACCTTAGGAGATTATTCAGAAGCCTACAACGAAGCCAAATGGGTGATCGATAATGAAGGCAAGTTTAATTTGGCACTTATGCCCAACTTCAAAGATCTCTTTGATGCTACCAAACAAAACGGACAGAAAGAGATCCTTTTCGCCCTTGATTTTCTAGGTTTGAACACAGGGAGATACAATACCAATCAAGACTACCTCGGTTCGGTGACTGGTCCGCGGGCCGTTACCAATGGTGATATTGTGGAAGGATGGAGTGTGGCAGTGCCAACCATTGCAGTGTACAACACATGGGATTCACGTGATTACAGGAAGAAAGTAAGTTTTCTTGATTCAGGTATTGTCGATGGCGTTTGGTCTGGCTATGATAAGTTCGCACCCAACCATGGCTCGGCCCGACCGCACATAGCAAAGTATTTTAGAAATCCTGGTAAAAGCGGAATAAGTGCCAATGACTCCGACACCAACGTGCCCTGTATGCGATATGCAGAAGTATTACTGATCGCTGCCGAAGCACTAAACGAAATGAATGGAGGACCCAACGCTGAGGCGCTTGGTTACATCAATCGCATTCGTGAGCGTGCACGCAACTGGGATGGCACGCAGGTTGAATTTCCTGCGGATGTGCCTGCCGGATTGAGTCAGCAGGAATTTCATGATGTGGTGATCGAAGAACGCCGTTTAGAGTTGGCATTTGAGTTTAAGCGCTGGTATGACATCAAACGCCTGCAAATAGGTGTCGAAGTGTTTCATGAACCGACTTCCCTGGAACCGCATCCAAACTTCGACCCAACACGCGATTATTTCTTCCCTTTACCACAAGATGAGCTGGATAGAAATACAAACTTAAAGCCACAAAATGACGGCTATTAACAGCATAAGGTTTAAAGAATGAATAAAAAAAAGGCCCTCATCAGGGCCTTTTTTTAAGTCTCTTTCTGTCGCGCAAAAGGCGTGCGATCTGCCAGGTCAACATCAGTGGCAAACAGTCGATTTACTTTCTTTGTGCCAGCTGCATGGCGGCGTGCATATAGCCCATGGCATAGGCCATGCCCGCATGCCAGGGTGCATCGCAGGCCATCTGCGGCGTATGGTCTGGGATCAGCACACCCTCATAATTATTATTTTTTAGTATCTCCAATATCCTGATCATATCGATGTCGCCCTCATCTACAAATACTTCTTTATAGTGCGGCACTTTGCCCTTCACGTTGCGGAAGTGTATATAGCCAATCTTGTTTTGCCTGCTGTACGCGTCTGTGGCCTCATAGATGTCGCCTTCTGTCATTTCGGCCAGCGAGCCCAGGCAGTATTCCAACTGATTGCTTTTGCTGGGATGCAGGTCCAGCAGTTTCTGGTATAGATGCGGCTGGTACACCAGGCGGGGTGTACTCCGCACGTAGGGCATCGGCGGGTCATCGGGGTGGGCGGCCAGCACTACACCGGCCTCTTCGGCCACAGGCAGCAGTTCGTTGAGAAAATATTGCAGCCTTTGCCAAAGTTCAACATGCGTTATTTCTGGCGCGTAGCCCGCGGGTGCATCAGCATCATATACCATGTTCCAGACCATACCGTTGGGCACCGGCGTGTCGTCATTGCCTTCCATACCTACCGAAATAGCCCCGCCACGTGCATAGCTGCCCTTGGTGCGTGCGGCCACACCGGCCAAAGAAAAATTATAGCCAAATACCCGTATACCCGCTTTGCCCACAATGCGTATCTGTTTTTTCAGCAGTCCCATTTGCTCCCGCTTTTTTGGGCCGTCCAGCAGCACATCGTGCCACATAGCCGGATCGAAGTTTTCTATGGCTTCCCACACCAGGCCGTAGCGATTGAGTTGTTTTTTTATTTCCAACAAATACTCAAGCGGCCACGCTTTGCCATCGCCTGCCGGCCCCCAGCCACCCTTGTCGCCGAGGGGCTGGTCATTGGCCGCTTTGCTGTGGCCAAAGTAGTCGACCAGGTGCACCACCACATGCGTGGCGCCACATTGCCGGGCAAATTGGTAGTGCTCTTCATTGAGCATGTGCTTGTACAAACCGAAGCCAAGTTTCATGATGGGCGAAGAGGGGTGAAGTTGGAGAAGTAGGATATGATATTGAGCGTCTAGAATCCAATAGCATTCCCACCGTCTACCGGCAAGCATACGCCGGTGATGAATACGGAGGCATCGGAGGCCAGAAACGCTGCGGCATGGCCGATGTGCTCGGGCTTGCCAAAGGTGCCCGATGGTGTGCGGGCCAATATGCGTGCCTTTCGCGCGGGGTCGTCCTGCACGGCATTCAGAAACATCTTGGATTCGATAAAGCCCGGAGCAATGGTATTGAACCGGATGCCCTGTGCGGAGTACTCTGCAGCAAAAGAACGGGCCAGGCCCAGCAGCGCCGTCTTGCTGCTGCTGTATGCCACCACCTTGGGTAGGCCGTACAGCGCCGCCATGGAGCTGATGAATATCACTGAGCCACTGCCGCGCCCGATCATGTGCGGCAGTGCAGCCTTGGTCAGCGAAAATACACTGTTCAGGTTGATGTCGATCACCTGCTCAAATTCTTCATTGGTGACGTCGACGGCAGGTTTTTTCATGTGGCGACCCGCGTTGTTTACCAGTATATCCAAATGCCCCAATGTTTTTGCTGCATGCGCTATGAGGGCAGGATGTGCGCTTTTATCGGTCACATCATTTTGAAAAATGTGGCATTGCCCACCCAGCTTTTTTTGGGCTTCTTGCAAGGAGGCCAGGGTGCGCCCGGTGATCAGCACGCGGGCGCCGAGCTGTATAAACTGTTGCGCTATGCCCAAGCCGATGCCATCGGCGCCGCCGGTGATCAGGGCAGTTTTTTCTGTGAGGTTAAATGGTGTTTCTGTCATACGTTCAAAAATAGTAATCGACTCCGCCAAAGCGCTATTTGGCGGGTGTTTTACTTAAAAAAAATATAGTCGCTCGTGGTGCTGCCCTGTCAAATGTATTACGCCCTTTCAGGGCTGGTGAGGGTTCGTTGGGCGATGGGCGCTGCCCATCGATGATGGATGTCACCCCTTCGGGGCTATGTGATAGCCCTGTGCAGCCTAAAGCGCTTAAGCCCTGAAGGGGCTGCATAACTTACGATTGGGTGCAGCCCTATCGTGAAGTCTCGGAATGCTCAAGCCCTGAAGGGGTGGGATATGGTTCAGGGCTGGTGAAGGTTTGTTGGGCGATGGTTCGATGGGATCGTTCGATGGGCGCTGCCCATCGGTGAAATATGTCACCCCCTTCGGGGTCATGAGGTAATGGCCCTGAAGGGGCGGGATGTTAGCCGGGTGCGCCTCATCTTTCACCTCAAGTATATTTTGTGCTTCTCTATCGTGAGCTTTCCTTCTTTTTGCAATTTTTTTACGGTGCGTATCACCGTTTCTACGCGCAGGCCGGTCATGTCGGCGATTTGCTGGCGGGTGTAGGGTATGTAACCCGGCTCCGGCTCCTTGCTGTGGTCGCGCAGGTGGCGCAGCATGGTGATGATGATGTGGTCGGGCTGGTACGAACTGATCTCCTTAAGCACCATGGCTTTGTAGCGCAGCCTGTGAGCCATCATTCGGTTAAATTTCATCTGCACATTGAAATGCTCTTTGAGCAGTTGCAGAAACGCTTCTTTGGGCAATCGGGCAATCTCAGAATCTTCCATCGCTATGGCATTGTTGGGGTAGGGGAAATCGCCAAAAATGGCCGGCTCCCCAAAACTTTCACCCGCTTTGAAGATGCCCTGAATGAACTCCTGCCCGTCGGCGCTGTAGCTGGACATGCGCACCGATCCACGCATCACCTGAAAGTAAAAATTGGCCTGCTCGTGCTCATAGAGGATGAATTCATCTTTGTGAACCGCCATAAACTGCGCGTGGTAAGCACTGAGCATATCTCTGGAAATGATCATATGGAATGACTTCGAAGACATGAAGCTAAAATTATTCAACTGAACCCAGACTCAAAATCTGGCAAAACGCTGTTGGTGTTTCAGCCTAATCCATTCAATGATGATGAGCAAAGATGTTCACCACATTTCCCGAATGCAGAAGGTGGTGTTGTGTTCAATAGAATATGCCGGTCCGCGCACACCATTGAAGCAGGAGAAAACTGCCGGAGTGCCACAAGCTGGCAACGAATTGATTTTTTAAAGGAAATAAAAAAATCCTGCCGAGGGGTCGACAGGATTTTAAATGGTGCCCAGAACAGGAGTCGAACCTGCACGACCTTGCGATCACTGGTCCCTGAAACCAGCGCGTCTACCAATTCCGCCATCTGGGCTGTTGTGTCAATAATTCTGTACCGAAGGAGGGAATCGAACCCTCACTCCCGAAGGAACACGAGTTTGAGTCGTGCGCGTCTACCAGTTCCGCCACTTCGGCATGTCAATGTTTCCCTGCTGTGACCGGCCGTACGCCGGCAGCCTTTCCAAACGGGACGCAATATTATTTAAAATGCCTCACTTTAAAAAAATAATAGCTCAAATTTCAAAGGGCATTGTCGACAGTAAATGGTGGCACTTTTTTGATGCAATTAAGGAGGATTGCAATGCTGCGATTGTGCCGCCTCATATTCTTCGTATTTTTATCAGAAATGCATGCTAAAATTATGAAGATGAAAATTGCCACCAGACGCCCCTTTATTTCCATTGCTCACTATGCCATGCTATGCGTGATCGGCTGGCTGGCACTGGGCTGCCGGGCCAAAGATAGCAATGAAGCCGCACAGGAGGGTTTTCAGCCTTTGTTCAATGGGCAAAACATGGACGGTTGGGTGGTGAAAGGCGGCGAAGGCAATTTTTATATTGAAGATGGCATGATCGTAGGCGAGACAGCCACCGGGCATACCAACTCCTTCCTGGCCACCACACGTGAATACACAGATTTTGTGCTAGAGCTCGATTTCAAGGTAGATCCGGACATCAACACGGGTGTGCAAATCCGCAGCGATGTACACAGCGACAGTGTGACGGTAGACTATGTGAATGGCAAGATGCAAACGTCAGAGCGCACATTTGCCCCGGGCACGGTTTATGGCTATCAGTTTGAGATCGATCCTTCCGAGCGGGCATGGACGGGCGGCTTTTATGAAGAAGGCCGGCGCGGTTGGCTGCAAAACCTGGAAAACAATGAAGCTGCCCGGCAGGCGTTCAAACAAGGAGAATGGAATCACCTCAAAATCAGAGCGGAAGGGAATCATTTCGAGAGCTGGATAAATGGTGTACCGGCAGCCGATGCACAGGACGATGCACTGCAAAGTGGATTTATTGGGTTGCAATTACACAGCATTCGGAATGAGGAAGACGCCGGTAAGAAGGTATATTGGAAAGACATCATGATAAAACCACTATAATAGAAGGTTTCTGGTCGATTGCATAAGTTGTATTCAAACATTCAAAATAGTATGAAAGAACACTTTGATAGAAGGAATTTTTTGAAGGCAGCCGGCTTGGCCGGTACAGCCCTCGCGTTGGGCGTGCCGGGTATGTCTTTTGGTGCCACTGCGAAAAAGCCAATATCGATTGGGGTGATAGGTACCGGCAGCCGCGGCGCAGGACTTGTGCGGATTATGAAAGACATCCCCAATCTGCAGGTGATGGCCTGTTGCGATGTGCTGCCTCAGAGGCTGGAAGCGGCCATGAAACACGCTGAGCCCAAGGCCAAAGCGTATGCCGACTATCGCGCATTGATCGACGACAAAACACTTGATGCCGTGCTGGTGGCTACACCGCTGTATCTGCACAGCCCCATGTCCATAGAGGCACTGGAAGCCGGTAAGCATGTATACTGCGAAAAAACCATGGCCTACGACATCGACCAGGCCTTTCAAATGGTCGCTATGGCTAAGAAAAACCCAAAGCTGATCTTCCAGACAGGGCACCAGTACCACAGCTCACGGCTCTACTACAAAGTGGTGGAAACCATTCAAAAAGGATATATCGGCACGGTGACGGGCTTCGACTGCCAATGGAACAGAAATGGCGACTGGCGCAGACCGGTGGCCGACCCTGCGCTCGAGAAGCTGATCAACTGGCGCATGTACAGGGAGTACTCCTGCGGCTTGCTGGCAGAGTTGTCTGCTCACCAGATCGATTTTGTGAACTGGGTCACTGAGTCACATCCCAAGAGCGTGGTGGGCACAGGCGGTATCGACTACTGGAAAGACGGTCGCGAAACATACGACAATGTGCACGCTATTTTTGACTACCCCAACGGCATCAAAGCCTCCTTTACCTGCACTACCGCCAATGCCTATGAGGGCTATCAGATCAAAGTACTCGGCGACCAGGCCACCATTGTGATCACACCCAATGCGGCATGGATATATCCTGAAAACACGGCTGAGAATAAAGAGATGGGTCTGGTAGATGGCGTAAGCGGCGCCACCGCCCCGGTGATGGACAAGAACGGAGCGATACCGGTCAATGTAGACCATGCCGACCCGTCAAAGCAGGCATTGGAAGATTTTGCACAGAGCATTTATACCAATACGCAGCCGCTGTCCAACGTGATGACCGGCGCCCGGGTAAGCATCGCCATGCGCATGGCGCTCAATTCCATAATGGAGCAGCGCAAAGTGGAGTGGAAAGACAGCTATAATGTGTAGCTGGAATGGTGACGGAGCTCAAAGCTCAAAGCTGAAAAGAATAGTAGATTGGTAGAGTCGTAGAATCGTAGATTCGTAAAAAGGTAAATACCTCTCTTGGGTCTTGCTGAATTATATTTCAGCATCTGTTTGCGATTCCTCGATCATGTACAAGACGGCAGCTGCCTGCGCAGTCCATGGCATTTATTCACGAAGCCGAAGTGCTGATTCGTTGATCAGCACCTCGGCTTCGTGCGTTTGTTCTCAATGCTCCTTTTTTTCCGCCCTACACTTATCAATCGATCATAGCCTTTTCAGATTTATACGGTGTTTATGATGTCAATATATTGAGAGACCATCCTATTACTTTTAAAAAAAAATTTCTGAACTTTAACACCAGCCACCAGGCAAGAACACTTGAAGGTGCTTGCTGTGGCCAATAAGGCACTAATTTTTTTGCGGCTTTTTGATCATTTTTTTGTCAAAGCTTTTACAATACTTGTGAGATCAATCATCATCCTTTTCTTATCAGCGCTTGCCGTGGTTTCGTTGCACACCCCGGCCCGCGCCCAATGCTCCACCCAAACGCTGGTGCCCGACATCGACAGCTTATTGCACGATGGTTTTGCCACCAGCATTGATATTGATGGCAACTTTGCGGTGGTGGGTGTGCCAGATGCCAGCGTCAGTGCACATCGCAGTGGCAAGGTGTTGGTGTATGAGCTGAAAAACGATGGATGGGAGGTTATCGCTACGCTGCTGCCAACAGACTCCGCCGACCAACAAGCATTTGGCCTTCAAGTAGCCATATCGGGTGATATTATCGCCGTGGCAGGCAATTCAAATTTTGAGATATACCATAGCATTGGCAATCTTCCAGTCTATATTTATGTAAAACCCTCCAGCGGCAAGTGGAAGGATGCCACAGAAAATCAGCGCCTGCATGGAGATGGCATTCCGAAGGCCGGCTTCGGGCAGTCGCTGGATATGAATGACAATGAGCTGGTGGTGAGTGGCAACAATGAATTGTTCATTTACCAGCGCAATGGTGGCAGTATGGTGCAAACGGCCAAGTTCGCCCAATCAGTGGAGCGCTCTTATGAAGGTAGGGTGGCACTAAGCGCCAATACTCTGGCCTGGGTAATCCTAACTAGCGTAGATCAAGACTACTTATATGTATACGACAGGCCGCCTGGTGGATGGACGGGCAATGAGAAGCCGGCTGCGATGCGGGCATCGCAGAACATTACAAACAAAGTTCATTTCGGCAATTTGGCCATAACCGATAATTTGGTGGTGGTCAACTACCAGTTTTCCAGTTGGCACGGCAGCGTGCTTAAAAATGAAGTTGGAGGGTTGGTATATGAAAAAAATGGCAGCCGATGGTCGAGCAGTTGGGAAACAGCGAGGCTTATCTCCACCGGCGAAGGATACACCACCTCCATGCATTCATCGGCGGCAGCCATTGATGGCGATTATATCTTTTTGATTCGGAGTGGGCAAAATGGACTGCACATTTACAAAAAACCTGCTGGTGGCTGGCATACACGACAGGAAGACGCGATATACACAACAACGAAATGGAGCGGTGTCTATGGCTATGCCATGCTGGTGGCAAGTGGCAAGCTGATTATCGGTTCGGTACCTTCTCATTCACAAAAGAGACACGCTAGAATATTGCAGTTTAAGAAACCAACGACAGGCTGGGAAAATTTGAGGGACTATGAATTGGAAGTAAGCAACATACAGTTCGGTTCTGATGAAAATTTCGGAGGAAGTATTGATGTCTACGGAGATTATATGGTAGTAGGTGCCAATGGAGCCAATGTTTCAGCCATGCGATCTGGCGGCGCTTATGTGTTTCATCACGATGGAAAAGAGTGGGTCAAGGTGGCGCGTCTGAGCGCATCTGATGGAAATCTTGCTGATTATTTAGGCACTCATGTGGCCATCAACGACAACTATATTGCACTATCCAACACAGCTATCGATTCTCTCGATCAGAATGGAAATTATGTTTTTCATACCGTAGGTGCAGTATACATTTATCAAAAGCCTGCCGGTGGCTGGATGGATGCCACCGAGGATCAGAAAATTTGGCCTCCGGTAATAGCGTCAGCTCAGGGTTTTGGTTATGCCGTTGATTTGTCGGAAAACACCATGGCCGTCTCGGAATATTACACTGGCTCATCGGAGAGTGTTGGCAAAGTGTATGTTTACACCCTTTACAACTCCAGGTGGGTTCTAGAGGCTACACTGATGAATAATTATGCCACAAAGGGGGATGAATTTGGCATCTCTCTTTCCATCGATGACAGCACCATAGTAGTAGGCGCGGCAAGGACAATAATTGCCAATGCATCAAAAAGTAATGTGTATGTATACGAAAAGAAAGGCAGCGAATGGAAAGATGCCTTTCAGGATGTGCGGCTGAGTCCGACCAACAATAAACACGGCGACCTGTTTGGGTACGACATACACCTGCATGGCGAATACTTGTTGGTGGGCGCGCCAGGCAGGGACAGCACCGGCACTGAGTCTTCGGGTCGCGTGTACCTTTACCGCCGCAAAGGATCTTCCTGGACAGGAGAATATGAAGAATTACAATTTCACTCCAGTGAAGGCCGTGCCGTCGACTTTCTGGGGGCTTCGGTATACATGAATGATACGCTCATCATAGCCGGCGCCCGCAGTGGTAACTCATACGCTCATTCTTTTGAAAAAGACCTGGGCAGAGCATACATCTACAGAAAAAAAGACCAGCATTGGCAATCATCGTACGAAGATCAAATCTACTTCAGCAATAAGCCCAGCTTTGGATATGATGTACACCTTCACGAGGGCAAAGCGATAGTGGGCGAATATTCTGACGACAACACCGTTGGCTATCATTCCGGATCTGTACATGTGCTCCCCATTGCTTATATAGAAGAGGCGCCAGATGAAGCCTGCGACTACGACGCGCTCATCAGCCTGAGCGGATTTCCGGGCGGTGGCGCCTGGTCTGGTGTAGGCTCAGTAAGTGCTTCCGGAGCAGCGTTCGATCCGGTTTCGGCAGGGGCCGGAGCCCACAAAGTGCGCTATGCCATCAATTCATGTAGTTTCAGCAATCATCTCATTCAGGTGAAGGGACCCTTGGGTAGGATTACAGACGAGCAGCTGGTGGAGTTTTGCCAGGGCGATAGTGTGCAAATAGAGATGCAGGCGGTGGATGCCGATTACGACTGGTATTATTCACAGCAAAAAACTGATTTTGAACCCATACCGGGAGCCGAGGGTCAGTCTGTGTATGCCAGTCGATCTGGCTTTTACCGGGTAGAAGCCGACAATGCCTGCTACAGCATTGCCGACACGATAGAGGCCAGAAGTTTTGCATTGAAAATATGGCCGCAAGATCGCGTTTGCCTGGGTGATTCAGTAGAAATACATGCCTCCCGGCAAGGCGGTTTATGGAGCCGAAACGGCATGCAATCAGGCAATGGCTATTTCAATTCTGAACACACCGGTGCAGGCTTTCATACCGTGCAGTACCAAATGGAAGGCTGTAGCTATGCCGTAGACACCACCGTGTGGGTGATCACCGATCCGCCGGAAATACCCTTTGTGAGATCCGACCGATACATATGTCAGAACGAGCCATTGGTGTTGCAATTAGGAATGAGTGAGTTCATGCATTTCGATTGGATGTTCGCTTCCGATGGCGTGAACTTTCAAAGCTTAGCAACGGATACTTCCACTATTCAGTTGAAAGAAACCGGTACGCTCGTATTGAAGAAATACAACAAATGCGGGTACAACTACGACACTGCGCATATACGGACAATACATGTAGAAGTGCCATCAGATATGGATATATGTCGTGAAGATGAACCAGTGCTGTTTCAGGGCCAGCCAAAAGGTGGTTATTGGTACCTCGATGGAAAGGTGCAATCACCGACTGTAAACCCACAAAATCTGCATGAAGGCCACCATGAAATGGTCTACCGCTACACGATCGATGGCTGTATATACACCGACACCACTCAGCTCAAACTAATAGCCAACCCCCAGCCGTACATCCATGATCATGCTGCGCAATTCTGTTCCACCGATCCAGATTTTGTACTTCAGGCCGGCAGCAATGACGATAGCGTTTCTTATGAATGGTTTTTAGCAACTGACAAAGCATTTAATTTTTCCGAACCTACCATTGCAGGCCCAGTCTTTCGCCCTGAGGTTTCAGGATCTATCGTGCTGCGCGCCAACAACAGCGGTTGCCTGGGAGATACCAAGCCCATTCATGTCGTGCGAACAGAACCCGACAGTGTGTTTGTTCCCAACATATTCACTCCCAATGGAGACGCCTATAATCAGGCATTTGAGGTGCACGCCGAGCATATAGAGGATTATACGCTTTCTATATTCGATCGCAGAGGCAAGGAATATTTCCGCTCGCAAAGCCCGGCTGACCAATGGGAAGGTCACAATGCATCGGCGGGCGTCTATTTCTGGCACATTCGCTATACGGATCAGTGCCACGGCAAACAGCGCAATATGCGGGGTATGGTGCATGTGATGAAGTAATGCCGGATCTGGTCATACCAACTCAGGCGGTACATCTCATCATAAAAACGCCCTCGCACATTTTCAGCGGAGCGAGGGCGTTTTTATATCCGTGCTAGTAATTAATGCGCTCCAGATGCACTTCCAGCTTTTTCTCGCTGCGCAGGTAGTTGCTCACCAGTATGTAGCCTGGTTTAGCCGGCATTACCCATATTTTTTCTTCAGAAAAGGCATTGCCCAGCACAAGCTTATCGGCCGTAAAGGTGCCGTCTTTGAAGGTAGTGGCGCCAAAGATCCACTTCTTAGGCCCCTCTTCCTGCCTCTGGTGGTCGAGGTAGCAAATGGCGGTGGCACGGTCGTGGTCTATTTTGTGGGTAAAGAGGTAGTCGAAACCGCCGTAGGAATTGATCACCTGGGCTACGTAGTGTATGTTCATAAAATCATAGCCAGCAGGCAGAACGAAATTCGACTTGGTCTTCTCCAATACCTGAATGGATTCAATCTGAAAATCAGGTGAAAAGTGGCCGATCACCATGTCTTCTATCACCATTTTGGTGAGGTTGGAGGCGCCGCTGTAGCCAGCCATGGCGCCCAGTACGGCCACTGCTATACCTGCAGCATCGCCGGTACGCCGGTATTGCTCGCCTACTGCCAGTATGGAGCCGTCTGCATTTTGCACAATGTTGTGAAAGAACACATACGAGCGATCATCGCCCATCTGGCCCTTCGCACCGGTGGCCACATGACGGCTGAAATCGCCCAACCACGACAGGTACTTATGGTCTGTTATTTCTCCGTTCTCACTGATCGATAGCCTGAAAAGACCCATCCCGTTGTCGTGCTCCACAGCAGAGCCCGGTTGGTAATATATGCCCATCACGTTCACCTGGCCTGTACTGTTGTCGATATACGAAGTGAGTGGTTGGTGTTCGTATTCGCCCGCAAGAGGAGTTTCGAATAGCTGCTGGCCGCTTTGCAAATCCAGGCCCTGTAGAAAATATTCGGCATCCTTGTGCTGAATGGTTTTCTTGCGCACCACAGCATTGTACAGCACATCGTTGTGTACTTCCAGAATGCCTGCCGCCTGATATCCCTTCGCTTTCAGGTCTGTGCTGTAGGTCCATCCGTTACTGGTGCTCCGGTCGTCGGGCATGTAGGTGATCTGGTAGCCCCTGCCTTTTTCATTGAGGCCATATTCCACGAAACCCTTGCCAGGAATGTCTGTCAGACTATTGTTTTCGCGGGGGGCATTTCTGGTGCCGTAGCTGGCCATTTCAAAAGCGTTCAGGTTGAACCGGGTCGATTTTTTAATCTGCCTGCCCATGTCGTCGAAGGTGATATAATGCATATACCGCTGCTGGTAATCGAGCAGTTTCAGCATGATCTGGTTGCCGTTATATTGCGCATCCACCAGCGCTACATTTTTCGATTCTTCTATGGTGGTAGAACTCACATCGTTCAGGTTTTCATCGATGATGCGCAGCAGATAATTGCGCCGGCCCTCCGACGACTTGTCCAACGTATAGAAATAGTAATAACCCCGTACCTGCCCGGATTCCATGAGCACGCCGCTGTTTTTCAATTTCAGTTTCAATATGTCGTCGAAAGAGCGCGACTGTGCCAATAACATCTGGCCTGACAGAAGCAGGCAGATGACAAGAAAAATGGATTTACTGATGGTTTTCATAATCATTTAGGGTTAGATAAAAAGAAAGAGTCGCGGTGTGCGCCGTTGGGAAATGCCGACAGGTATGCCTTTTTTACGCTGCTCTCCAGCGTGCTGTCGCCGGTGAGGCGGCTGAGCTTCCAAAGCAGGTAATAATGTTCTTCGCTGTGCTGCTTAAAGTTGTTTTTGGAGTTGAGGTAGCGCAAGCCTATAGCGCCAATTTCACTCAGGCGCAGGTTGTGCAAAAAGGTGTTGATGTCTTTCATGCCGGCATTGAACTCGCGCGATACCATAGGCACATATTTGCCAAAGGTATGGTCGCGCCTGGCTTCGTAAAGTTTTACAAATACCCTGGCAATCATTTCGTGCAGGTAGGGGTGGTCGGGGTATACCCGCAGGCCTTGCAACGCCAGAAAGAGACACCGGCCGTAGTCTTCCAGGTAGAAGGCGCTTTCTATTACTTCAAAATCGCTGCGGTACACCAGCTTGCGAAACAGCTCCTCTGATTGCATAAATAAAACCTTAGCGTCATCAGCCGGCGGCATCGTCACGCTGAGCTCACTCCATCGTGCACTGGTATGCGGGTGTGTCTTCAGGCTGTCGAGGTTGAATATAAAACTAGAGCGGGAGTTTTGACCAAGTCCGGCGCTTTGCTCGCGAAGCCACTCCGGCCTGAAGGGAAAGTCGCTGAAATTGAAAATGGAATCTATGACAGGTTTATAAGGATACTTTGGATAGTCGGCAGAGTCGAGGATGTTCATCACCGATAGCGCTTCCCGCTCGTTGTATCTGCTGGCGGCTACCATCATCAGGCCGAGCGAGTCGGCTGTCTTCTCTATGCGGCGGCTGTAGCGTATGCCGGAGTAGGTAATGCTCTTCAGCAGGTCCAGAGCTTGTATGCTGGTATTACCTTTCAGTTCGCTCTGTGTGCCTGTGCCATAAAGCTGCTCAGCTCTGTGCCGGATCTGCTCATTCACATGGTCGAGATGATGATGGGCCAGTTCATGGGCAATCACAAAGGCCAGTTGGCTTTCATTTCTCATTCGCCTGATCAGGCCAATGTTTACGATCAAAATACCTTCGCCTGTACACAATGCGTTGGCCGTGGGGTTGCGATCGATCAGAATATGCGTTGGTGGTTGATCAATAAAAGCATTTGCCTCCAGCAAGTGCTTCAATATGTTTTCCACATAAGCATTGAAGTCCGGTTCGTACAGGAAATTGCCCTCATTGAGATGTTCCAGCAGCCATTCACTGCGCCCGGCCATCATCTCCCTGAGCCTTTTATTTTTCTTTACATCTGGCGCGGATAGATCAAGCTTTTTTCTCGATTCAATATGTGCGGTGATCGACGCCACCTGGGCGCTGTTGAGCGCAGCTATGGGCACATAATCCTGTGTGTACTGGGCCTGTGCCGGGAGGGCAGAAAGAGAAAAAGCAGCTATAAATAGTACAAATACTACATGGCATACTGCGGGGGGTGCTGTTGCCAGCGGCGCCATTGTTTTCCGGTGAAAATTAACGACAGACACGATGCCCTAAAAAAATGATGATGACATAGAGTACGCTGAAAAAAATACAGCATAAATGTAGTGATAATGAATTGTCAGCGTCCAATGATTTCTTTACTAATATTACAAACCTGGTAGACTGGTGTTCTCGTAGATTGGTAAACTCGTAGACTGGTAGACTGGTGAAGGGCTGAAAGGAATGGTGGATTCGTGGGATGGTGAAAGAGCTGAAAGCTAAAAGCTAAAAGCTGAAAGGGTGACCATGCCTATTTCATGGCCTGCGGCAAACTCAATGTCGGAATAGCACAAACCAATCTATTCCATGGTCTGTGGCCACAGAACATTTAGTGTGGCGGGCCCGACGCGCATACACCAACCCTTGCAGTCATCCTGAACTTGTTTCAGGATCTGTTGGCTATTGGCATAAGCAATGAATAATGCACGCCGGCAGGTCTAAACAACAGGCGTGCGGTTGCGCCAGCGCGTATATCAGCATTGCTTTGGCAAGACTCTCTTGGTTCGTTTCTTTTCATCAACTGGAAAAGAATAGCCACGGATGGTCTGCATCTTCTACAGCATATTGATCTCCATTCCACCGGTAAAGCTTTTAAATACCAAGGTTGCCAAAAGTCATCAACCCGTCCTCCGTCCTCTCTCAGCAGGTCATGCTATACTCGTTTCAGCATCCGTTTCCTATTTGGCAGATCCTGAAACAAGTTCAGGATGACTTATACTTTGAGTTTTCGGCCATACATTCCACCAATCACCGGTATGCCTCTCCACCTTCTCATGCCGGTCCGACTATCGTATGACCTAGTGATCTTTTAGCTTTCAGCTATCCATTCCACCAGTCTACGAGTCTACCAGTCTACGATTCTACTAATCTCACTCCGAAACTGACGAAACACCCGCGCAAAAAGGCCACGCTAAACGGCCAAAGGTGTTTCGAAGGTTTTCCGGACAAGACTGAATAGAGGCTCTTGCATGACTTTCCAAATGTCCATGGCCAGCAACAAGTTCCATGTCAGACGATAGTCGGATTGGGTTAAAAACCAAAACAATATATTCCATGGTCTGTGGCCACAGAACATTTAGTGTGGCGGGCCCGACGCGCATACACCAACCCTTGCAGTCATCCTGAACTTGTTTCAGGATCTGTTGGCTATTGGCATAAGCAATGAATAATGCACGCCGGCAGGTCTAAACAACAGGCGTGCGGTTGCGCCAGCGCGTATATCAGCATTGCTTTGGCAAGACTCTCTTGGTTCGTTTCTTTTCATCAACTGGAAAAGAATAGCCACGGATGGTCTGCATCTTCTACAGCATGTTGATCTCCATTTCACCGGTAAAGCTTTAAATGACCAAGGCTTCCAAAAGTCATCAACCCGTCCTCCGTCCTCTCTCAGTGGGTCTTGCTATACTCATTTCAGCATCCGTTTCCTATTTGGCAGATCCTGAAACAAGTTCAGGATGACTTAGACTGACTTTGAGCTTTCGGCCATACATTCCACCAATCACCGATCTGCCTATCCACCTTCCCACTGCCGGTCCGACTATCGTCTGACCTGGTGATCTTTTAGCTTTCAGCTATCCATTCCACCAGTTTACCAGTCTACGAGTTTACCAGTCTACGAGTCTACCAATCTACGAGTCTACGAGAACACCAATCTACGAATTCACCTTCCATGAATTTTATATGCTTTTTTGACAGATCAACGTCGGTGATATTAACTTGCGGCACATTCTTTTGCTTACCATAAAACCCCCAAATGGCATACCTACGATTCAAGGCCCTGGAAGAGGCCACCCGGCGCAAACCACTGGATGTAGCACCACCTTCGCATAAAATATCAGATTATTTCAAGGAGTCGTGCTTCGACCTGACCAAGATGGAGGCTTCGCTTTCGCCAGATGTATACCTGAGGGTGAAGTCGTTCATAGAAAACAACCGCAAGATCGACGTGGAAACCGCCGATGCCGTGGCGGCAGCCGTAAAAACCTGGGCCATAGCCAAAGGGGCCACACACTATACGCACTGGTTTCAGCCACTCACCGGCGCTACGGCTGAAAAGCATGATGCCTTTTTTGACGATACCAGCGGAATAGAAAAGTTTCGCGGCAGCGCACTGGTACAGCAAGAGCCCGACGCTTCCTCCTTTCCCAGCGGAGGCATTCGCAGCACCTTCGAAGCCCGGGGCTACACAGCCTGGGATCCCAGCTCTCCAATATTCTTATGGGGCAACACCCTGTGCATTCCCACCATTTTCGTCAGTTTCACAGGGGAAGCGCTCGACAACAAGGCACCTTTGCTCAAGGCCATCACCGCCATAGACCGCGCGGCCACGGCCGTGTGCAAATACTTCGACCGCAATGTGGCCAGCGTGTACCCAACCCTGGGCTGTGAGCAGGAGTATTTCCTGGTCGACAAAGCACTGTACTATGCCCGACCCGACCTGGTGATGGCTGGTAAAACGGTGTTCGGCCACATACCCGCGCGAGGCCAGCAACTCGAAGATCACTATTTTGGCTCTATACCTGTGCGTGTATATGCCTTCATGCGCGAGTTTGAGGTAGAGTGTCTCAAGGTGGGCATACCGGTAAAAACACGGCACAACGAGGTGGCGCCCAACCAGTTTGAAGTGGCACCCAACTTCGAAGAGCTCAATGTAGCTGCCGACCACAACCAGTTGCTGATGGACATCATGTCCAAAGTGGCCGATAAGCACAACTTCCGGGCGTTATTTCACGAAAAACCGTTTCGATTTGTTAATGGTACCGGCAAGCACAACAACTGGTCGCTGATCACCGATACGGGCGTCAATCTGCTGCAGCCCAGCAACAGCGCGCGCGACAACCTTCAGTTTCTGGTCTTTTTTGTAAACACCATCAAAGCTGCCTACGATCATGCCGACCTGCTGCGTGCCAGCATTGCCTCTGCCGGCAACGACTACCGGCTTGGTGCGCACGAAGCACCACCGGCCATCATGTCTGTCTTTATCGGATCGCAGCTGAACGCCGTATTGGAAGAGATCGAGCACAATGGTAACATCAAAATAGAGAAAGGCGAGAACATGTATATGAAGCTGGGCATCGACAAGATACCCGAGATTATACTGGACAACACCGACCGCAACCGAACCTCGCCATTTGCCTTTACCGGCAACAAGTTTGAGTTCAGGGCGGTGGGCGGCAATGCCAATGTGGGCATGCCGATGACGGTGCTCAATGTGATCGTGGCCGATCAGCTGCGCAAGTTCAAAAAAGACGTAGATGCCAAGGTAAACCGTGGTGAAGACAAGCGCATTGCCATGGTGGAGGTGCTGCGTGAGTACATCAAGTCTGCCAAAAAAATACTCTTTGAAGGCGACAACTACTCAGAGGGCTGGGCCAAGGAAGCCAAGAAGCGGGGTCTGTCCAATATAAAAGATACACCCCGTGCGCTGGAAGCCTTTGTGAAAGACGCCACAGCCAAAATGTTTGCCCGCCACAAAGTATTGACAGATAAAGAGCTGGAAGCGCGCAACGAGATATTGTATGAGAACTACCTGAAAAAAGTGCAGATAGAATCGCGCGTGATGGGCGATCTGGCACTCAACCACATCATCCCTACGGCATTTGCCTACCAGAACAAACTCATACAAAATGCCACCGGCCTCAAAGACCTTGGGCTCGACAACAAATCGGCCATCAAGGTGATAGAGCGCATCACGGAGCACATCGACGCCGTGAAAAGTAATGTGATGGCCATGATAGACGAGCGAAAAAGAATAAACAGAATAGAAAATACGCGCGAACGCGCCGTGGAGTATTGTGACAATGTGAAGGAGAAATACTTCGAGATCATCCGCTATCACGTAGATAAGCTGGAATTGTACGTAGACGATGAAGACTGGCCACTGGTGAAGTATCGCGAAATGCTTTTCATCAAATAGTATTATTTATTGTTTATTACCATCGCTCACTATTTTTGCCGGGCTTGTAATGAAAATGATAAACCTGCCTTCGCTTGTGTAATGGTACACAGCCAAGTATATGCGGGGCTTTTACCGCCACTGCAAAGCAGTAATTACAAGTATACAGCAGACCAGCAATATGCCTTTAAAAATTAACCGCGAGAGCCAATTCGTCTTAGCTGTTGATCCAATAAAAAGGTGAAGAGTGGTGCGCATAAAAACCGGTTGTGGTTTTTATGCGTGCTTTGGGTTTCGTCTCGTGGGCAGTGATTGAGCAAGCTGCTGGTTGCTTATTTAAAACAAATTGCCCTGTTCAAGTGATTTAAGGTATTGTATTTTTTTAATGTGAGGCCGCGTTCAGTTTTTCTATTTCTTCATATTATTGAAAAATATTTATACACGATTCATTCAAGAGCATGTACAATATGAAGGCAAATCAAGCTGACCATCTGCCATTTCTGTCTGGAGGTGGGGAGATGGGCCGCTTGATGCGAGAAAAGGATTGGTCAGGCACATCACTGGGCAGTCCGGGTTCGTGGCCGCAGAGCCTGCGTACCGTTATCAGCATTATCCTCAATTCCAAATTTCCGCAATTCATCTGGTGGGGCCCCGATTTTATATGCTTTTACAACGACGCCTACAGGCCCAGCCTGGGTGATCAGGGCAAGCACCCCGGCATTCTGGGTCTGCCTGGCGAGCAGGCCTGGCCGGAAATATGGGACACCATAAAGCCACAGATCGACCGGGTCTTTCTTCACGGTGACTCTACCTGGCACGAAGACCAGTTGATACCCATCTATCGCAACGGCCGCATGGAAGATGTATACTGGACCTACAGCTACAGCCCGATATACGACGACGCGCTCGGGAGGGCAGGTGTGCTGGTGACCTGTGTGGAGACAACTAAGAAGGTGCAATCACTTAAGGAGTTGGAGACCTCCGAATACCTGTTTCATAACCTGCTGCTGGAGGCCGACTACCCCACGGCCGTTTTCAAGGGGCAGGAGCTCACGCTTCAACTGGCCAACGCCGTTACGCTTGCCATCTGGCAAAAAGACGAATCCATCTTTGGCAAGCCGCTGCTGGAATTCCTTCCCGAGTTGAGCGGCCAGCCGTTTGTGCATAAGCTGCACCAGGTATATGCCACTGGCCAGGAATATGTAGAAACCGAAGCGCCTACGTTGCTTCCGCGCAATGGCACCATGCAGCAGTTCTACTTCGACAGCCGGTACAAAGCACTGCGCGATAGCGATGGCCAGATTATCGGCGTATTGGTTACAGGGTTTGACGTGACCGAAAAAGTACAGACTCGTCTAAAGCTTGAAGAGAGCCTTGATGAGCTGGCCTTTGCCGTAGACGCCACCGAGCTCGGCACCTGGGAGGTGGATCCAAACACCTACAGGTTCAAAGGCAATAAACGACTAAAGGAGTGGTTTGGCCTCTCTGAGTATGATGAAATTGATTTAGAGAAAGCCGTTGCGGCCATGGCCCCTGCCGACCGCAGCAGGGTGCAGGAAGCCATAGCGCGCGCGCTCGACCATCAGTCTGGTGGGCAATACGACATCGAATATTCCATTACCAACCCGAAAACCGGGCAGCAGCGTATTGTTCGTGCCATGGGCCGGGCCTGGTTTGGCCCCGACCAGCGTGCATATCGCTTCAACGGTACCTTGCAGGACGTAACGGCCCAGGTATTGGCCAGGCAAAAGATAGAGCAAAGCGCGCGGGAGTTCCGGCAACTGGCCGATTCGCTGCCAGAGCTGATCTTTACCACCGACGCCGATGGGCAGCAAATATACGCCTCAAAACAGTGGAAAGAATTTACCGGCCTTGATCCCAAAGATGACGCATCCTTTCGCGCCATGGCGCACCCCGACGACCACGACCGCGTATTGAGTGTATGGTCAGCCAGCCTGAAATCAGGCGATCCTTTTCGTGCCGAGGTGCGGCTGAAGAGTGCTTCAGGACCATACGAGTGGTTTCTGGTGCATGGCAAGCCCATACACAACGAGCACGGTGAAATAGAAAAGTGGGTAGGCGCATACACCAATGTACATGAGCAGAAAAAGGCCGAGCAAGAATTGCTGCGCACCCTCCAGCGTATGGAGGAAAGCGAGGAACGCTTTCGCAATGTGGCCGACAACGCACCGGTGCTCATCTGGATGGCCGACACCGACAGATTATGCTATTATTTCAACAAAGCCTGGCTGCGCTTCTCAGGCAAAAGCATGGATGAAGAAGCCGGCAATGGCTGGGCAGATGGCGTACACCCCGACGACTACGACCGCTGCCTGAAAATCTACGTAGAGGCTTTTGACAAGCGTGAGGAATTCTACATGGAGTATCGGCTGCGCCGGCACGATGGCGTATTTCGATGGATATCCGATAACGGTGTACCACGATTCACCCTCGACGGCAGCTTTGAAGGATACATCGGCGCTTGTATGGACATTCACGACCAGGTGGAATATCAAAACCGGCTGGAAGAAAATGAGGAACGGCTGAACATGGTGATCGACGCCAGTGAGCTCGGCATTTGGGAGCTGGACCTGCACACCAAAGACATAGAGCATTCACAGCGCTATGCCGAAATATTTGGGCATGCCAGAGATGCCGTCATTTCTCATGAAGATGTACTGGCCCAACTGCACCCCGAAGACCTGGATATACGCAATCAGGCACTGCACAGGGCGCTGCAAAATGGTGTGCTGCAATACACCGCCAGGCTCATAAAGCCCGATGGAAGCATTTGTTGGTTTGAAGCGAAAGGCAAGATTTTCTATAGCCCGTCCAACCAGCCATTCGAAATTTTGGGCACCATACGCGACATCACCGCGGGCAAAAAATATGAGCAGGAGCTGCAGGAAAGCGAGGCAAAGTTCAGGCTGCTGGCCGACTCCCTGCCGGAAATGATATGGACAGCCGACACAAGGGGCGATCTCAACTACTGGAACAAGTCGGTGTTTGAATTTTCAGGCATGTCGCAGGAAGACATCGTAGAAAAAGGATGGATCGACATAGTACACCCCGATGATCATGACGAAAACCTGCGCCTCTGGCAGCACTCTATAGAAACGGGCAGTGATTTTTTGTTCGAACATCGCTTCAGAAGGCACGACGGCGAATACCGTTGGCAACTGAGCCGCGCCACACCTCAGAAAGATGCCGACGGTCATATACAAATGTGGGTAGGTGCCAGCACCGACATTCAGGACATGAAAGCCCTCGATGAGCAAAAAGACTACTTCATCAGCATGGCCAGCCACGAGCTGAAAACACCCCTCACCACCATCAAGGGCTATGTGCAGATCATGCAGTCGATGTATGCCGGCGGGGCAGATGACTTCCTCATGGATGCGCTCAAGGTGGTGGACAAGCAGGTGATCAAACTCACCAACTTGATTTCGGACCTGCTGAACCTGTCGAAAATAAAAAAAGGAAGCCTGGCGCTGAACGAAGAGCAATTCGACATCAGCGCACTTATGACGGAGATCGTGCAGGAAATGCGCGGCATCAATCCGGAGTACACCATAGCGCTTCGCAGCAACCCCGCAGCCATTATATTTGCCGACCGCGAGCGCATTTCGCAGGTGCTCATCAACTTTCTCACAAATGCCGTAAAGTACTCACCAAAGGCAAAAAATATAACAGTAGACAGCCACGTAAATGGCAACGCTGTGGAGGTGTCGGTGCACGATGAAGGTATCGGCATCAGTAAGAAAGACCAGCAGAAAATCTTTGAGCGTTTTTATCGTGTGGAAGGAAAAAATGAAAAAACATATCCCGGCTTTGGCATCGGCCTGTTCATAGCGGCAGAGATCATAAGGCGGCACCACGGCCACATCGGTGTGAAAAGCGAGCTGGGCCAGGGCGCTACTTTTTACTTTACATTACCCATAGCATCTAACTAATTTTTTATGCCAGACCGCACACTACATATACTCATCATCGACGACAACGAAGACATATTAATGATGCTTGGCACCATGCTGAAAATGAAAGGATACCAGGTGACCAAAAAAGACAGTGCACACGATCTGGTTGATTTTCTCAGCGTCACCAAGCCCGACATCATCATGATGGACATGCTGCTGTCGGGCAGCGACGGTCGCGAGGTATGTAAAGAGCTGAAGAGCCATCACGACCTGGCGGCCATTCCACTCATTATGATTTCGGCCCATCCGTCGGCACGGCGCGAATGTCAGGAAGCCGGCGCCGACCATTTCTTAGAGAAGCCTTTCGAAATGAAGGATGTATTTGAAGCCATAGAAAACATGGCCGGGCGTATCAGGAATTGACTACATTGTCTGATCCGGTCATACACTACCACCCATTCCGTGGTCTGTGACCCATTCTGTGGTCTGCGCCCCACAGACCACTTACAGCCGTGCCCCACATACCACCAACCGCAGCACTACCTCCCATCTCCGTGGTCTGTGTCGCACAGGCCGCTTACAATTTTATATTCGATAAAGACCATAACTATTTCCTTGTTCTGTGGCGCACTGACCAACATTCCGTGGTCTGTGTCGCACAGACCACTTGCAGGTAGCCCACAGAACATTTACAGCCAATCTCCTTTTTTAGAGATAAAGCAATGCAGAAAAACAGCGATTGCTATATTTGCACGCACGCACCACATACTTGCTGCAAGAATTTTTTTGCCTGATATCATCAACCAGAATGCCTGCCGTTACCTTTTACAAAAACCCTTAATTAATTGATTTACACTATGAACTCATCCTTTTTTGCCAGACTGGCCGTAGTCTCACTTTTCCTTGTTTTGGCCGCATGCAATGACAATAAACCTGAAGAAGACGCGGCGCCCACCAGGCCCAACATACTCTTCATCATGTCCGACGACCACGCGTACCAGGCCATAAGCGCCTACTCCGACGATCTGATGGAAACGCCAAATATAGACCGATTGGCAACAGAAGGTATGCGATTTACCAATGCCTCAGTTACCAATTCTATCTGCGCACCATCGCGCGCCGTGATCCTTACCGGCAAGCACAGCCACATCAATGGTAAGATCGACAACCGTTTTCCTTTCGACACCACCCAGGTCACCTTTCCGCAGATACTGCAGCACGCAGGCTATCAGACGGCCATGTTTGGCAAGCTGCACTTTGGCAACAGCCCCAAAGGTTTCGACCAGTTCAAGATACTACCCGGGCAGGGCAACTACTACGGCCCCGATTTCATCACCAAGTACGAGGGCACCATCAATATAAAAGGCTACACCACCGACATCATTACAGACATGACACTCGACTGGCTGCAGCAAGAGCGCGATGCGGATAAGCCCTTCTTTCTGATGTACCTGCACAAGGCACCCCACAGGGAGTGGTTGCCGGCACCGCGGCATTATAAAGAATTCACCAAGCGCACTTTTCGTGAGCCCGAGACGCTCTTCGATGATTATGAGGGTAGAGGCACAGCAGCCAAAACCGCCGAGATGAACCTGCTGAAGGATATGAACTGGGCCGGCGACTCTAAAATATACCCGGAAGTGATGGACAGTCTGGGATTGGAAGAAAACATGGAGTGGGACCAGGAGGCGCTGATGAACGAGCTGAAGCGGATGACTCCGGAGCAGCGCGCCACGTGGGACAGTGTGTACAGGCCCATCAATGAGGAGTTTGCGCGCAACTACCCCAATATGTCGGATGAAGACCTGATGCGCTGGCGATACCAGCGGTACATGCAGGACTACCTGGGCAGCATAGCGGGGGTAGATGAAGGCGTAGGCCAGGTGCTCGACTACCTGGAAGAAAGCGGCTTGGCCGAAAATACCATTGTAGTGTACACGTCAGACCAGGGCTTTTACCTGGGCGAACACGGCTGGTTCGACAAACGGTTTATCTATGACGAATCTTTCAAAACGCCCCTTTTGGTGCGTTGGCCCGGTTTGATTGAGCCTGGCGCTGTAAACACCACCATGGTGCAAAACCTCGATTTTGCGCCAACCTTGCTCACCGCTGCAGGCATAGAGGTGCCAGAGGATATGCAGGGAGTGAGCCTGTTGCCACTCTTCCGTGGCGAAACAGAGGGCTTTCGCGACGCCGTCTACTATCACTACTATGAGTACCCGGCCATTCACATGGTAAAACGCCACTATGGCATCGTGACGGAAGAGTACAAATTAGCGCACTTCTACTACGACATAGACGAGTGGGAGCTGTACGACCGCAAGAAAGACCCGAAGGAAATGAACAACGTATACCACGACCCGGCCTATGCCGACGTGGTGGAGGAACTCAGCCAAAGACTTGCCGCATTGCGCAAGCACTACAAAGACTCTGCTGAGCTGGATCAATACTACATTGATATGTACAACCAATAAGTGATCATCAGGCTGCCATTGCATGCTTAGCACGCATGGCAGCCTCTGCAAAATGGCCCTTATTTGCACCTGCGCATATATTTCTTTTCCTTTGTGCTTTCTATACTATTTATATACTAAAGCTATTTGAATGGAAATTGCAGCAAATACCGTGGCCTCTGTCACCTACGCCCTGGAAGTGCAGGGCGAACTGATTGAACAAACCGATCGGAGCAAGCCGCTTACATTTTTGGTTGGCCAGGGCAGTATGATCCCCGGTTTCGAAAATCAGTTGCTGGGCAAAAAGGCCGGCGATAACTATAATATAACCGTAGAACCCTCCGAAGGCTATGGTGAAAAAGACCCCAAAGCCGTAGTAGATCTGCCAAAAGATACTTTTGTAGTAGACGGGCAATTGCAGTCTGATATGTTGCAGGAAGGTAAAGTGATACCCATGCAGGATAACCAGGGCAATTCCTTGCAGGGCACCATACTCGAGGTAGGCGATGACACGGTAAAGATGGACTTTAACCACATGCTGGCCGGCAAAACGCTCAACTTCTCAGGGGAGATCATAGAGGTGCGCAAAGCAACAGAAGACGAACTCAGCCATGGCCATGCACATGGCCCCGGCGGGCATCAGCACTGACACTACCCGATCAACTTATGCCAATGGGCATCATCATCAAGCAGCAGCTTGGTGATGGCGCCCATTTTCTATTTCACCCTGGTCGGTTTTTGAAAATCCTCCGACATTTCTGCCGGCAATTGAAAAACGCGCCCCTTGTGATCGGAAAAATACAGGCGCGACTCTGAAGGCGCCCTGCCGTTGCCATCGGCCCAAAAAGCATAAAAATCACGATGGGCATGCACCGGGCGCCGGGCGTAGGTGTGGTTGCGCTCACTCTCTTTGGTCATTTGTTTTTTCATTTTCCAGGTAGCGCCTTCGTCCGTGCTTACGTACATTGCCATTTCTCCGCCGGGGTTGTACGGCTGCGGACCCTCTGCCACCGGGGCCATCAGCATCCACTTGCCGTCAGCGATATGCAGTGAGCCCATGTCGTAGTTGTTGTCGGAAGTAGCAATGGTGTGAAAACGCCATTCCTCGCCCGTCCATTTGGCCAGCGTCCAAGTGCGTGGAGCATTTTGCGGGCCCGATGCATAGCCTTTGCTCGTAATGTACAAGATGACCGGCCTGCCTTCAGCGTCGATCAAAATATCTTTCATATACACCAGCAGATCTTCTTTCTCATAGTCGCGCACCATGGCTTCATTATCCTTGTTCAAAAGCGGCACCTCGATCGGTTCGCCCCTGGCATTGGTCCATGAGGCGCCATTGTCTGTTGTCTGCAGGTAGTAGAGGTTGGTGCGGTAGTTGAGCCCGGGCACGCCGCCCTCGACGGTGGGCGGGTGGTAGTTGAAAGCAGTGGCGGCCAGGCCTTTGGCAGAAGCACTGATTTGATAATGGCCCTCGCCAAATGCAGCCAGCCTTTGCCACTCCGACCAATGCACACCATCTGCCGAATGCATGTAGCAGGCTGTGCGCTTTACCGGGTATTTGTATTTGGTAAAAAACGCCTGAAAGCCATTGTTCTCCCATACCTGGAAATACGAAAAATTATCCAGCGGAAGCCGTGCATCAGCATCTTGCCGGTCGGCATGCACACGCTCAAACCGGTCGATGGAGTAGGGCTCG
>CAZQVB010000034.1:0-2175 GCA_964596645.1 uncultured Roseivirgaceae bacterium | reverse complement strand
TTTGTGAATGTACGACTTGCGGTTAGTGCCGTGGGCAGTGGAGAACACCCATATGTAGCCTTCAGCATCGATAGACAGTACGGGATTGTCATGGGCATCTTTTGTCCGTTTGTCCAAAAGAATGGTGGGTTTTGGCACCGTGCCGGTAGCATGGTCGTAGTAGCTCACCATGTGCAGCAGCACATTGGCTATGTAGGTGCCATCGCTTATGGAGTCGAGTTGGTGCTGCAGGTGGCTGGCTTGGCTGGTGCCGCCGTATACGAAAAACGTTTTATTAGCCTGCGGTGAATACACCGCAAAGGGGCTGTGTTTGGCGCAGTAGGTGCCCAGTCCACCACTGTATTTGTATTTATAGGCATTGTCGAGGTGACCGTTCATATACCAAATGCCGCGATAGCCGTCGGCCCTGGTATTCAGCAGTGTATGATCGTCAGGCATTTCTACATCCTGCCCAATGCCGTGGATGGCTGCCGCGATGAATAACAGAAAGGGCGTGAAAAATCTCAGGTGAATCATACGCTCTATTGATGAATACTACAGGATGTAACGTTGCGGGCACAATTTAAGCAGAGATGGGAGAAATACAGCGGAGCTTGATATTTGGCGTGATGCGTAATGCCAAGTTCCGGATTTCATCAGGTCGCTTTAAAAGGTGCCTTCCAGGTAGTAATCAGTCGTATTGCAATAGATGGATGAGTAGAAGAAAAAAGCCGGGCGGTTGGTGGCCATTTTGCGCTGCAGGTGCAACACCGGGCTGCCGGAGGCTACATTGAGGTGGCGGCTTATATTGTGATCGGCCGGCACCGCCTGTATCTTTTGTTCGCCGCTGTGTACCTCTATGCCGTACTCGCTGCGGAGCACGGCAAACAGCGACTTATTCACAAAAGACCGCTGTGTGAAACGGGTCAGGTTGATGTTGGGCAGGTAGCTGATGTCGTATAAAATCGGTTCGCCATCCACAATCCGCCGGCGCTCCAGCATGATGCATCCCGATTCTTTTTCCGAAGTGCTGAGGTCAAACATAAAGGGCTCAGGCCAGGGCATTACCTGTGGTTTGCCGAGCGGTATAGTTTCCAGATTGTGCTTGCCCACACCTGTGGTGGTGCCTTGCAGTGAGAGAATGCCGATTCCCTTGGGCGGTGTTTTCACGATGCTGCCCTTGCCCTGGTGCTTCACGATGTAGCCCTCGTTGACCAGCCGCGCAAGCGCCTGCCGTACCGTGGGCCGGGTTACATCATGTATGCTGCAGAGTTCGTTTTCCGAAGGCAACAGGCTTCCTTCAGTATAAAGCCCCTTGGCTATATGATTGCGCAGGATGTCGTAAAGCTTTTTATGCTGAGGGATTCTGTCTCTTTCCACACTTATAAAAGTTGGTGATCGCCACATGTAAAAACAAGTTTAGTAAAATTAGATGGAACCTCTACGCCATCAGTGCATTAATAATCTTTTTCAGCAAATGCTTAGGTCACTCTAAAGTTTAAAATTATACATATAGAACCGTTTTCGTCAGGCGATGCCAGGTCGTGCTGTATTAAGTAAAAATGAATTCTCAAAACCTACTTGTATTTACAAGTTAACTTATATAAGTTTACAACATGTTTAGCAACAATGCTGTGAACTGCCTGTAAATTTCATAACCTATGGCCGAATCCATCATCATGCCCCGACAGGGCCAGTCCGTTGAATCCTGTATTTTTTCCGAGTGGTTTGTAAAAGAAGGAGAAGTAGTGAAAAAGGGCGATGCGCTCTTTGCCTACGAAACCGACAAGGCCTCTTTCGAACAAGAAGCGCTGGCCGATGGCGTGCTGTTGGCTGTCCTGGTGCAAGAAGGCGATGAGGTACCGGTGCTCGAAACCATAGGCTACATCGGCTCGCCTGGTGAATCGGTCTCTGATTTTACCAAAGATGGCGGTGACGAAGGTGCGGCAATCGCAGAACAGCAAGCAGGCAATACAGAAAATGAAATTGATCAAATGCCTCACGAGCGCTCTGAACCCAAAGATGAGGCGGAAAGTAAGCCCACCGGAGAAATGGCCATCTCTCCCAGAGCAAGGGCGCTGGCCGATAAGGAGAAATTCGATTTTGCTGCAGTACAGGGCAGTGGGCCCTATGGCCGCATCATAGAACAAGACATACGGCAGGCACTGAAAAATAAACCCAAATCTACACCTTTGG
>CAZQVB010000033.1:28786-51848 GCA_964596645.1 uncultured Roseivirgaceae bacterium | reverse complement strand
ACAAGTTCAGCATGACCCATTGAGAGAATGGCCTGCTTACAAAACCGATGGAAATTGAGGAGGGTCATACAAGAGCCTCTATCCAGTCTTGTCCGGAGAAACCTTCGAAACACCTTTGGCCGTTTAGCGTGGCCTTTTTGCGCGGGTGTTTCGTCAGTTTCGGAGGACATGACGCGGCCCCACGGCCCGCGGAGTGAAATGCGCCAAGCCGGCGGTGTGGGGTCGAAGACTTTTGGAAGGATGGGGCAAGTGAATGCTATACCAGTGATAGGAGATCAATATGCTTCAAAGGATGCAGACCATCCATGGCTGTTTATATCTTTTCCAGTTGATGAAAAGAATCGAACCATAAAAACACTAGTCGAAACAAAGCTGCCTTGCCCGCGGGGCCAGCCGCACGAAATGGTCTGTGCGACACAGACCATGGGTTTGTGATATGTAGATCAACAGGCTTTGGAAGATGCAGTCCATGGAAAAGATGCGCATTTTCCGCAGCCATTGCAAATAGCCGACAGATGCTGAAACAAGTTCAGGATGAATGAAAAGGTTGGCACATGCGCGCTGTGCCAGCCGCACGAAATGGTCTGTGCGTCACAGACCATGGACGCACGCCCGCTGTATTGACTGGCCGGCGCGCATTCACCAACCCACCATTGTACCATCACACCAATCTACGAATCTACCAATCTACGAATCTACGATTTACCGATCGATAGAGCCGGTAACGCGCTTCATAAATGCATTCATGGCATTCTTTTCTGTTTCTCCCTGCAGCACCATCTCCCGCACCTCCAGCGCACCATGAATGTTGGATAGCATTTCGCCCAGCACATCCAGCTCTTCATCTTTCAGCGCCTCGCTCTCTGTCATATGTTCCAGCAGCTCGGCAGCCTCCAGGGCATAGTCCTGGTCGTTTTCTTTAATAAACTGATATATATGCTTAATTACCGGCAGCCTCATCGACAAATGATTTTAAAAGTTCCGCTTTATTGGTCTGAATCTGGTTGATGAGCTTGCCGTGCTTGAAAGCCGCAAAAGTGGGCAGGTTGTCCACCTTAGCCAGCTTGCGCGACTCCGGATATTTCTCTGCGTCTACTACTACAAATGCGGCTTGCTCATGCTCGCCAGCCATTCGCTTAAACTTCGGTTTCATAATGCGGCAATTGCCACACCAGCCTGCCGAGTACTGCACCAGTACCGTGTCGTTGCTATCGACCAACTGCTGTAGGTTGTCTTGATCTAATTCCTGAAACATGTCTGGGTTATTTTATTTGTGCGTAATAAGTAGAAAAAGTAGCCGCCATGCCGATGTGCTGCCGGCCGGCGGCTGGGTTATTCAATGTTTTACTTAGTGCGAGCTCAGATAGCTGGCCACGCCTTTTCGATCGGCGCTCATGGCATCTTTGCCCTCTTCCCAGTTGGCAGGGCACACTTCACCATTTTTCTGCACATGGCTATATGCATCGATCAGCCGCAGGAAATCATTGACATTTCTGCCCAGCGGCATATGGTTGATGCCTTCGTGAAACACCACACCCTCTTCATCGATGAGGTAGGTAGCGCGATAGGTCACATTGTCGCCGACTTTTATTTCTGCTTCCAGCTCCTCGTCGTAGTACGCATCGCTAATGTCGAGTATATCAAGCTTTGAAGCCAGGTTGCGGTTGCTGTCGGCCAGCAAGTCATACGTCACTCCTTCAATGCCACCGTCGTCTTTTGGAGTATTCAGCCAGGCGAAATGTACTTCCGGCGTGTCGCAAGAGGCGCCGATCACTATAGTATTGCGCTTTTCGAACTCGGGCAATGCCGCCTGAAAAGCATGCAACTCTGTGGGGCACACAAAAGTGAAATCTTTGGGATACCAGAACAGCAACACTTTTTTGCCATTGTTCACAGCCTCTTCTAACACGTTGAGGTGTATGGTGTCGCCCATTTCATTCATGGCCTGCACAGCCATATTTGGAAATTTTTTTCCTGTTAGTGCCATAGTTATTTGTATTGGTTAGTGAATGAATCTTTAAAACTGACTGCAATATTACAGTCTTTGTTTGATAGATAAAATTTAATATATCTATGTTTGTGATAGACAGCGTCTATAATGAACTTCCAACAATTAGAATACATCCTGGCCGTACATCAGTGCGGCAATTTCGCTCAGGCTGCCGACCGATGCAACGTCACCCAGGCCACCCTCAGCGCTATGCTAAAGAAGCTGGAGCAGGAGCTGAACACCATGCTTTTCGACCGGTCGCGCCAGCCGGTGCGTGCCACAGAAGACGGGCTGCGCGCCGTAGACCTTGCTGCAAAGATAATCACCCAGCGCAATGCCCTGCTGGAATTGCACACCGAAGAAAACAGCATTTTAACTGGTGATATCACTCTGGGCATCATTCCCACCATTGCCAGTTCGCTGCTGCCGCTCATACTGCCCCACATGCTCAAAAACCACCCCGGCCTCCGGCTGCACATACACGAGATCACCACGGAAGAAATAATACAGCAGCTCAGGAAAGGAAAGATCGATATGGGCATATTGGCCACGCCTTTGCAGCATGATGCTTTTTTAGAAAACATACTGTACTACGAGGCCATGATGGTGTACGGCGTAAATGAAAGCAACAAAAAGTTTATAACGCCCGAAACACTACAAGACCAGAAAATCTGGCTGCTGGAAGAGGGCAACTGCTTCAGAAACCAAAGCCTCACCATTTGCAACATTAGGGAAAAGGCCGCCCTGCCCGACAATCTCTTTTTCCAAAGCAGCTCCTTCGACACGCTGCTGAACCTGACCGACCGGTTTGGCGGATATACGCTGATACCTGAGCTGTACTACAACCTGCTGCCCGCTGAGCGCCAACAAAAGACCGCGCGCTTTGAGCGGCCGCTGCCCGTGCGCGAAGTGAGCCTCATCTACTTACATCCTTACGCCAAAATACGAAGCGTGGAACTGCTCGGCGAGCAAATAACCACCCTGGCCAACAGCCTCCTCACCACAAGCCAATACAAGGCCAGCGACCTTTCTATCATTGGTATCTAGAAATTGCACAGCAGCAGCCGCTGTTTGCGACCGACAACGCACTAAAAAAGGGGAAAGCCGTACAGGCCTTCCCCCTTTTACTGACAACACTTGGATTAAATTAGCGTCTTTTAACGATTAATTAGAAAGTATTCAGTACAAGGCGGTCGAGTATGCTCACCACCGCAGTGATGGCTTCATCCTCCTGTATTTGCTGCTTTCCTGAAAACGCCCCTTTGTGAAAACCTTGCCATACGATCTCACCACTTTCCTTGTCGGCGATCGACACGAATAATGTTCCTCTGTCTACCTCGTACTCTTCTACTGTTTGCATGTTGGGCAATTGGTCTTCGTCCCGATAATTGCCTTTCAAGGTGCCGTCTTTGCTGAAAACAATATAAGAAACGAGCAGGTCGGCGTCCTTATCATCCATTTTAAATCCTTCGCTGATCATTTCCTGCTTTATGCTGCGCTCGATTTGCTTTTTTACATCGGGCGATGGATAAGCCGGATCGTTGTACACCCATATGCTGCGCATAGAGGGGCTGTCGATGATCAGCATTTCCTTGCTGCTTTTCTGGTAACTCTTGCTTTGGTCCAGGAAAGCAAACGTTTCGTAATCTTCATTGCGAAGGCCATCGGCCTGTTCAGTATACACCTGGGCCTGTAGGCCGATGCTGACCAAGCTAATGCTGAGAATTAGAGAAATTATCTTTTTCATGATGCAATTGGTTATTTGGTTTTTGAATGTGTTAACGTTGACATAACCACGTCAGTAAAAGATTGTTATGACCAGGCCTATCTTCGCAGCGCAATACCTACTCACCGGGCGCACCATTGAGCCATCGGTAGTACCTTTATGCATCACCTGAGACGTAGGTCTGTGTGAAGCCTTTTCCTGGTGTGCGCACTATATCAGTATCAGCGACAAAAAACACGTTATATGCAACAGAAGTTGAACAATTCTTTCCTAGAAACGCCGGAGCTGAAGTGGTTGAACGAGCCCGAGCGATGGCACATGGCAGACGAAAAGCTTACTATAGTTCCCAAAGAAAAAACTGATTTCATCCATAAAATCTCCGGCACCCACGCCGACAATGCGGCATTGTATCACGCGCCGGTGTACGGCAACTTTGCCCTGCAGTGCAAAGCGCACCTGACACCGGCGGGGCTCTACGATGCTGCTGCGTTGCTGGTGCTGGCCGGTGAAAACCAATGGGCCAAGCTGTGTATTGAGCACAACAATGAAGGTGGCAATTCCATTGTGTCGGTCATCACCAACCCCTGGTCGGACGACGCCAATGGTGAGCTGCTGAGCCATCCGACGTGCTGGCTTCGCATCAGCCGCAACGGCCACTTCTTCGGCATGCACTACAGTCTCGATGGCACCCGCTGGCGCTTTGTGCGCGACTTTGGTGCCCATTGGCCCGAAACACTGAGCGTCGGGCTGGCAGCGCAGGCACCACTAAAGCCCGGCTGCACCGCTGTATTTGAAGAAGTATTTATTTCGCACGACCCCGTCATCAATCATCGCAGCGGAAATTAGTGGAGTTTAGGGCGCAGTTATCGCCTGAGCATCTCAGTGGGGCCAGCGCCTTTTTTACTTTATTTATACCTTAGCACAGCCAATACTTTTTATTATGAAAATCCTGCACGCAGCTATTGTCATTTCACTTTTCATAGGCCAGGTGCACCTCCTGCCTGCTCAAGATAAGGATCAGTCGCTACCCAACATCCTTTGGATCATTGCCGAAGATATGAGCCCCGACCTGGGCTGCTATGGCAATACTCTGGTAAAAACCCCGAACATCGATCAGCTTGCCGCCCAGGGCCAGCGCTACACCCATGTGTACACCACAGCGCCGGTGTGCTCACCCAGCCGGTCGGCTTTTATGACGGGCATGTACCAAACAAGCATCGGCGCACACAACCACCGGTCGCACCGCGACGATCACTATCAACTGCCCGAAGGGGTACAGCTGCTTACCGACCGCTTTCGCAGCCATGGCTTTTTCACGGCCAACGTGGTGCATCTTGCAGACCATGCCGGCGAGCAGTTCTACGAAGGCACAGGCAAAACCGACTGGAATTTTGAATATAGCGGCGAGCCTTTCGACACCGACCGCTGGTCTGACCTGAAAGACAACCAGCCGTTCTTCGCTCAGATCAACTTCCCTGAGACACATCGAGGCCGCGACTGGAACCAGGCCCATTTGCACATCGAGGAGCACATAGACCCCGACAAGGTGGTGCTGCCGCCCTACTACCCCGACCATGCCGAGGCGCGTGCCGATTGGGCACAATACCTCAATGCCGTGATGGCCCTTGACAAAAAAGTCGGGTATGTACTGGAGCGGCTTCAGCAAGATGGCCTGGCCGACAACACCATTGTCATATTCTTTAGCGACCATGGCCGCGCCATGGTGCGGGCCAAGCAGTGGCCCTATGAAAGTGGCCTTCGCATACCGCTGATCGTGCGCTGGCCGGAAGCATTGCAACAACCAGCTCTCTATACTGCCGGCGGCGTGTCGGACAGGCTGCTCGCCTCCATCGATATCAGCGCCACTTCCCTGGCATTGGCCGGTATAGCGCCTCCGCTGCTCATGCAGGGGCGTGTATTTTTGGGAGAGAAGGCTGCACCGCCACGCCGGTTTGTGTTTGGCGGCCGCGACCGGGGCGACGAAACGGTCGATCGCATTCGCACCGTGCGCAACGACCGCTACCGGTACATCCGCAACTACTATCCGGAAAGGCCTTTCTTGCAGACCAACCGATACAAAGAATTCAGCTACCCGATGATACCACTCATGCGCGAACTGCACGCTCAGGGAAAACTCACACCCGATCAGGCACGGTTGCTGGCACCAACGCGGCCACGAGAAGAGCTGTACGATCTGAATACAGATCCTTATGAAATCAATAATCTGGCAGAACAATCTGAATACGCCGATACGCTGGTGATGCTGCGCGCTGCGCTCGATGCCTGGCAAATGGAAACCAACGATCAGGGCCGCATTGCCGAACCAGACTCCATACCGGCACGTTGGGAAGCGCAGATGAAGGAAAACTATGATACGGACATAGAGAAAATGATGGAAAATCGCAAAAAACGATAATTTTCATCCCTGCCATGGTTGCAATTATCATTAGTCAATCTCTATGATGCAGTACATTTCTTTTATAGGTCTCAAATGATGAAACCATGGAGCATACTTCACATCAGCCGGTATGTGTGCGTGGTCACCATTATGCTGTTGGCCACTGGGGCCAGCGCCCAGAAAACCGACAAGGTGCTGCTCTCCAACGGCGATTGGATAACCGGTGAGATAAAAAAGCTGGACTATGGCAAGCTAAATTTGAAAACCGATGCAGCAGGCACCATCAGCATCCGGTGGGAAGATGTGCTTACCATGTCGTCTAATAAATATTTCGAGATAAACCTCGGCCGAGGACTCACCTACTATGGGTCGCTCGACAGCTCCAGCACGGCGTACAAAGTATACATGAAGGATAAGGATGAGGGGCGGCAGATGGTAGATCTCAATCTGATCGTGGAGATGACCCCGATCAATAACATCTTTTGGGCACGCATAGATGGCAGCCTCGACTTTGGCTTCACCTATACCAAGGCCACAGAGATAAGTCAGCTCACAGTAGGAGGCCACATCAGCTATAAAGCCATGCGGAATTCGCTGGATTTTGACATCAATACCATACTCACCGACCAACCCGATGAGGTGACCGCCCGGCGGCAAGACCTGCTGCTCAACTACAAGTATGACTTGAGACGCAACTTTTATCTGGCCGCGCTTACCAGCTTACAGCAGAACACTGAATTGAACCTCGCCCACCGATTGTCTATCGGCTCCGGCTTAGCCAAAAATTGGGTCAGGAGCAACTCCATTCAATTTTTTACGCTGATAGGCTTGGTACTCAATCAGGAAAAATCGATAGGCGAAGCCAATACAGAAGGCAATCAGGAGGGGCTGATCCATCTTGAATTCAGGCAATTCCGCTATTCCGACCCGGAGGTCGATGTGCGCACGTATTTCCGCTTGTTTCCCAGCCTCAATGTAGAGGGCCGCTACCGCTGGGATTTCAACACCAAATTGAAATATGAAATCTTCAAAGATTTTTTTATGGGCCTCACCCTATACCACACCCTCGACAACCAACCGCCCGACGAGCAGTCGGAAAAAGTAGATTGGGGCGTGATCACCTCTGTGGGCTATAGCTTCTGAAGACGTGTATACCAGCGGCAGCGATAATCTAGAAACACGTAAACAGTATGCTTTAACTCTGGGGCGGGTTCATTTAAAACAAGAAGTGGAACATACTACCGTGTGAGCAACTCCACATCGTACACAAAGTACTTGGTGTCGCCCAGCCAGAAGAAGCGCACGTATTTTTCCTGATAAAACATTTTGACTCTCCTGCCCTGCAAGATGGCATCGTTGAGCTTGTTGACTACACTGTCGGCCGAGGGCTTTACGGTAAAATCCCATTGCGTGGGTATGGTGCCGTCGGAGGTGGTGGTGAGGCCGCCTATGTTAAGCTGCCCTTCTTGCTAAGCTTAGTAGGCACGCCGGCACGAAAACCCTGACTGTAGTTGGCGACATTTAAAAAAATAAGAACGACAATGCCCAAGAGCAGAAGGACGATCAGCAGTCTTTTCAAAAAACGTACGAATGAGTTCATTTAACGAGCTTTAGTGGTGAGGATCGAATTTGAGCAAAAAACAAAGATACCCCATCATGCTGAAATATTTTTTTTGACATCACCCATAGAGCCGCCGGTTTGATCACACAACTTCAGACAGCCTTTCTTGCTATATTTGCCGGCCACAAAAAATGCTTCTTTTATGCCTCCGTTTTTTTATAGCGCCATACTCAAACTCATACGTTTCAGCATTGTCGGGCATTTTCCGTCGTACCTGAAGAAGTACATTGTGATAGTGGCTCCCCATACCAGCAACTGGGATTTTTTGCTTGGCCTGCTGGCACGGGGTATACAAAAGGAAAAAATCGGGTTTCTGGGGAAATCTTCATTATTCAAGCCGGGCATTGGCTGGCTGTTTCGCTGGCTGGGCGGGCATCCTGTAGAGCGCTCCAAGCGCACCAAGCTGGTCGATCAGGTGGTGGCCATGTACAACAATGCCCATGAATTTAAGATATCGCTTACGCCGGAAGGTACCCGCAAGCAGGTAAAGGAGTGGAAAAGCGGGTTTTATTATATTGCCATCAGAGCTGGCATACCCATCGTCCCGGTGGCTTTCGACTGGGGCAAGCGGGAGATTCGTATTTATGAGCCGTTCGAACCTACTGGCCAATACGACCAGGATCTGCCGCGCCTCAAAGCCTACTTTGTGGGTTCGGAGGGTAAAACCGGGGAGAAATTCGATATGCACGCTTAATCCGGGTCAACAGCCGGTGCGCTATTATTTACTAAATTTCCGCCCCTGACATGCTTTACTTACGCCCCCTCATCGGCCTGTTGTTTATCATACTTACTGTACACAGCTACGCGCAGGAGTTTGGTGGCAATCCACCGGCACAGCGCTTTCGCCAGATCGACACCGACACGGTACGGGTTATATTTCCACTGGGCCTGGAGCACCAGGCCCAACGCGTAGCCAACACCATTCACTACCTCAACAGGAACGCCCTGGCTACCATTGGCGAACGCAGTAGTAAATTGGACGTGGTACTGCAAAACCAGACCGTAATACCCAACGGCTATGTAGGGCTGGCACCGTTTCGGTCTGAATTTTTTCTTACTGCCCCACAAAATCCTTATGCCATAGGCTCCAACTGGCTCGATGTGCTGTCGATACATGAGTACCGCCATGCCCTGCAATACAGCAACGCGCGGCGCGGCCTCACCAACGTCGTATACTGGCTTACCGGTGAGGTAGGCTGGAGCCTGATGATGAACATGAGCATACCGGACTGGTTTTCGGAAGGCGATGCTGTGGCCTACGAAACAGGACTCACAGGCCAGGGCCGTGGCCGCATACCGGCGTTTTACAATACATACAAGTCGCTGCTGCTGCACGACGTCACCTACCCTTACGTGAAGGCACGCAATGGCTCCTTCAAAGATTTGGTGCCCGACCACTACGAGCTGGGCTACCTGCTTACTCAATACGGCCGGGAGCGCTATCGCCCCGACTTTTGGAAAGGTGTGCTCAGGGATGCCGGCAGGTACAGCATGCCTCTTTATCCGTTTTCTTCCGCACTCAGGCAGCGCACCGGTGTGGGTACTGCGGGCTTTTACCGGCAAGCCATGCAGTACTACGACAGCCTTTGGACCCATACCACAGCTGCGCTCACTCCGCAGCCGGCGCAACAGATCACACCTGCCGGCGACGCACGTACTGTCTCCTTTTATCGCCATCCCTACTACCTGCACAACGGCTCTTTGATCACCTATAAAAGAAGTTATAAAAAGATAGGTGGCTTTTATCATGTAGATATTCAGGGCCGCGAGTCGCTGATCACCAACCGCGGCTTGTCTCTGGAAGAATATTACACGTTGACTGACAGCACACTGGCCTGGACTGAAGTGCAGTACAACCCGCGATGGGGCTGGAAAGACTACTCCGACATAGTGCTGTACGATATGGCCAAAGGAGAACGCACCAGACTGACCTCACGCAGTAAATACTTTTCTCCGGAAATAGCCCACAATGGCGACATGATTGTGGCTTTTCATACCAGCCCTGCACTGCAGCATGCCCTGCACATACTCGATGCGCGCGATGGCAGCCTGTTGCGCGCCCTGCCCAACCCCGACAACCTGTTCTTCTCCCGGCCGCGCTGGTCGGCCGACGACAATACAATATATGTGGCCGCCCGCGACAGCATAGGCCGGATGGCACTGCTGGCGGTAGATGCGGCCACCGGCATGATGGATGCCATTACACCTTTTACACAGCACGTGATAGAAGCGCCTTTTGTGCAGGGCGATCATGTGTTTTTTACCGCTTCGTATGGAGGTATGGATGATGTATACGCCGTGCAACCAGGGCAGGCGGAAGTGTATAAAATAACCAGCAGGGCCACCGGTGCGTACGATCCGGCCTTGTCGCCATCGGGCCAGGCGCTGATCTACAGCACCATAGGGCCGACAGGCCAGCGGTTGGAGCAGATTGAACTGAATGCAAGCACGTGGACGACCGTCACACCAAGAGCACTACAGAGCGAGGAGGCGCAACAACCGCTGAGCAGCATGGAACCTCAGGGCAATATCATTGGCCGAATCGACAATCGCACATTCGATACTAAAAAGTACCCACTGAGCAAGGGCCTGCTCAACATACACAGCTGGAGTGCCTTTGTGGAAGACCCGAACTATGAGCTGGCCCTGCAGTCGCAAAATGTGCTGAATACGCTGGCCATGCAAGTCGGCGCCCGCTACAACCGGAACGACGATGACGTCACCTACTTCTTCAATGCAGACTATGCACAATATTTTCCGGTGCTGTCTTTCAGTGCCCACTTTGCACCGCGGAGTCAGCAGATCAGTATTCCGTTGGAAAACCGCCCTGCAGCCAGTGCCCGGCTCACATGGCAGGAGTGGCAAATACGGCCGGGCGTTGCCGTGCCACTCAATCTGAGTCGCGGCCTGTATCTGCGCTCCATGCAGCTGGCCACGCATTTCTCCTATACCTCGGTGACCAATCAGCGGCTGCGCGATGTGTCGGTAGAGGGGCTGGAGTTAAATCCGGAGGCGCTGGAAAGCTTTGGCTATCCATCGCTGGACCATCAGGTATTCTTTCGCAATGCACGACTGAAGGCCTTGCAGAACATTTTTTCTCCTTTCGGGCAGTTTATTCAGATGCGCTATCGACACTCGATAGATGGGCGGCAAAATCGGCAGTGGTATGCCGACTCAGAATTCTCGCTGCCTGGCCTGGCCGCCAACCACAATGTGGTGATCCAGGGGTCGTACCAGCAAGTGGAAAGAAACGAAGGCTATACATTCGGCGACAACTTCATGTATGCCAGAGGCTACGACCCGCCCAGGCTCAACGGCCAGCAGAGATATGACAAAATATACAAGCTGGGATTCAACTATCACCTTCCCATCACCTATCCCGACTTCGGTGTTGCCGGCATCATTTATTTGTATCGCATCCGTGCCAATGCGTTTTTTGATTATTCCCGGGCGCACTTCCCAGTTGGCGACAGCCAGTTCCGGAGCATGTACAATTCGACTGGTGGCGAACTGATCTTCGACACCAATATTTTCAACGAACTGCCCATTACCTTCGGCTTCAGGTATAGTTATTTGATGAATGAAAATGATGTGAGCCCACGCGATCATCTGTTCGAATTCTTCATTCCGCTGCAGCGGCTCTGATACCTTTCGGAATTCATCACCTGCCATCACTGCGGAAAAAATTACACAACTTCCGTATGAAAAAGTGTATAGTCTCGATGCATTTCCACAGAAGAATGACCAAATGGCTGTGATTTGCACTATGGGTCTTTTTTTGATGAAGGGCGGCCATGGACTTTTTACTTCAACTCATCGTAACGCCGCTCATCATCGCTGCAGCAGCGAAGCTCACCAGCGGCATTTATATCAAAGACATCAAGGCAGCTTTCTGGACTTCCTTCTGGATCATCGTAGTTGGTTTTCTGATCGGCTGGCTGATTACTTTTCTGCTCAACGTGCTTACACTAGGCCTGCTTTGGCTGGTCGGCCTGGGTATCATCACCCGCACGATCGCGTATGCCATCATCATTGAAATCATAGACCGTATGCGCGACGACTTCGACACCAAAGGGCTTTCTTACTCCCTGTACCTGGCCATCTTTCTGGCTATAGCCTGGGGCATTCTGGACTGGATGTTTTAGCAAAAGGTAATGGTGGGAGTGGAATTCAAAAAAGCATTTGTACAACGCATTGAAGCACCTTCAACAGGCCACCAATAGCACAAACTAAGTGAGCCTGTTCTCGGGCTGCTTTCCACTGAGCACATCAATGATGCTTTGTGCGGCCATTTCTGCCATCTTACTACGGGTGGCCTCGGTAGACGAGGCAATGTGGGGTGTCACAATGACCTGCTTCATGCTCAGCAGCGGGTTGTTTATGTGCATAGGCTCAGGGTCGCACACATCCAGTGCGGCACCGGCTATTTCCTTTTGCTCAAGGGCGCAGATCAAGTCCTCTTCTTTGTGCACCGGACCTCTGGCGGTATTGATAAACAATGCCGTTTTCTTCATCTTGCTGAAGGCGTCATAGTCAAACATATGCCGGGTAGAGTCATTGAGGTCTACGTGCACCGACACCACATCAGCCTCTGCCAACAGTTGTTCGAAACTGCACTGCCTGGCGCCGAGCTGCTTTTCTGCCTCGGGCTTGGCACTTCGGGCGTTGTACAGCACCGGCATGTGAAAAGCTGCGTGGCAAAGGCGGGCCATTTCAAAACCCATATTACCCATTCCCACAATGCCCAATATTTTCCCTCGGAGATCTGTACCCATGTGCCCGAGCGGATCGAAGCCATGCCAACGATTGTTTTTGATAAATTCTACACTCGGCACCAGTTGCCGCGCCAGCGCCTGCAGCAGCAAAAAGGAAAAATCTGCTGTAGCCTCGGTAAGTACCCCCGGCGTGTTGCACAGCACCACCTGGTGCTGCCGGGCATCCTCTATATGCATATTGTTATATCCGGCGGCGTAGTTGCACACTACCTTCAGCGATGGGCACTGTTGAAACAGATGTGCGTCGATGGCGTCAGTCCATAGGGAAATAAGTCCGGCGGCGCCTTGGCAGAAGTGGGCCAGCTCGGAGGCTGCGGGCCGGTGGGAAGCAGACCAGATGGATACCTGGTACCCATTGGCGCTGAGCATGTCTGCCGCAGCGCTGTGTATTACACCACTGATGCATATCTTTTCGGAAGCGTTTTTCACTTGTAGCTACTGGTTGTGATCTGTACTTATGATGAAGCAAAATGCTGATTATACAGATGAAATCCAGGCGATACGATTGGTAATATGCCTGCTCAGTACCATTTGTATATGCGCAGCCCGGCGAAGAAAGTGATCAGGCCGAAACCAACCAACACCAGCGTAGGCATGATCACCTGTACGAGGCTGTCGCCTTCTATAAAAATGCTCCGTATGTTGTCGGCCAACAGGGTAAGCGGCAGCCATTCGATGAAAGCAATAGCCCAGTCGGGGAAGTTGTGATAACTGAAAAAAATTCCGGAAAGGATCATCATTGGCAGCACCACGGCATTGATCATTCCGTTGCCGACTTCTGTCTTGGCGGTGCGTGAGGATATCAGTATGGCGAGACCTGTAAAGGCAATATTGCCGGCGAGAAAGATGAGGAACAAGCCGGCCAGACTACCTTCTATGCGCACATCGAAATACCAATAGGCAAATGCGATAAGCAACACGGCCTCTATAACGCCAAGCGTGAAACGAGCCAGAAACTGTGCGATCAAAAAGCTCGACTTGCGCATGGGTGTAGCCACCATTCTCCGCAGCAACTTTTTCATTCTTTTGTCAATGAGCCCATAGCTGATGCCCCACATGCACGACATCATGACGTTGAACGCGATAAGGCCGGGTACCAGAAAATCGATGTAGCGTGTGCCTACCTGGGTGAGTGGTTGTATGCTGGCCTCCTGCGTGGTAGCCTGCCGGCCGGCTGCTGCCCCACTCAGTTGCAAATAGGCCAGTTGTGCCTCGGGATTGAGCGGGTCGAAATGATACAGCAGGGAGTCGGCCCTCAGGTCCAAGATCATGTTGACTTCGCCGCGTTTGAGCTGGTCGATTGCCTCATCCCAGATCACCGGGTGGAAGCGGTATTCCGTAATGCCCATTTTTTCGCTTCCTAGCTCCAGCAACGGTTGCCCCCCCTCAGTATTTAGCGCGCTGATGTGGCGTTGCAAAGCATCGCTCTGTTCATTCTCCATACCCACCACGGCTACATTGCGCACAGTTTTGCTGGTGGTGGTGAAGGCAATGCCCAGCCCCCATGCCATAAGAATAGGAAAAAGTACGGCCCAGAATATGACACCGGGCTCACGTATAAATTCTTTGAACTGAGCCAGTACAAGTTGAAGGATTTGCTGAATCATAATTTATTCACTGAGGTGTCTGCCGGTCATGGCAATAAAAAGATCGTCGAGGGTCATCTTGCGGCATTCCAGATCGATGAGCCGGGCGCCATGGCTGCTCGTGGCACTCAGCAGTTCCGGCAGATACGCCACCAAATCTTTCACCACAATCTCTCCCCGGCCTGTGTTCACATCGTACTCCATCTTCAGCACCCCATCGCCATATGGCAACTGATCTTGAGACAAATCACCCTCCACCGCAAATTCGATGATCTCCCCACTTACATGCTCGGAAAGCAACTCGTCCAGACTGCCTTTGGCCAGTATTTTACCCTGATCCATGATTACGATACGGTCGCAAAGATAGGAGGCTTCTTCCATGTAGTGCGTGGTGAGGATCATGGTGGTGCCCTGTTTTTTGAGTTTTGTAAGGATATCCCACACCTCACGGCGCGCTGTGGGGTCGAGGCCTGTGGTGGGCTCATCGAGCAGCAAAATCTGAGGCCGGTTGATCAGCGCTATGCCCAGCGCCAGCCGCTGTCGCTGGCCGCCGCTAAGATTGACCACAAAGGCGCGCCGCTTCTCCTGCAGGTTTACCAGGTCAAGTACTTCTTCTATGCGCTGGCGCTTCAACCCGTAGAAGGTGCTGAACAGCCTGAGTGTTTCCTCTACCCGCAGCTTGTCGATGAAGCGTGTTTCCTGCAGCGACAGGCCAATGATGCGGTGCAGTGCATCTTCGTTGCCGTTCCAGCTTTTGCCTACTATGGTGATGCGGCCCTTGTCGGGTTTTTGTATGCCCTCGATCATTTCTACCAGGGTTGTTTTGCCGGCGCCATTGGGGCCCAGCAGTGCCAGATACTCCCCCCGGCAGATCTCCAGATCGACTCCATCCACTGCTTTCACCTCCTTGAAGTGCTTGTGCACGTCCTCTACGGCAATCATGGTTTCCTTTGATTGATTCATCAAAACAGGTTGTAAGGCAATTAATGTGGCAATATAACCATCTGGATTTGTCTGGTAGCGCGTGCTGTTGCCATCATTGCAATTTTATATGGGGATGTGTGCTAATGACTACCCTCCAACAGCTCCACACCCAGACCGGGGCGATCGGTGATGGTCATATACCCATTGTTGATCTTGAACCCTTCACGCACCACGTCTACCACCAGGTCGAGGCTGCCGTCGAGATCGAGGTATTTGGTGTTGGGGAAAGACAGGCCGGCGTGCAAGGCTGCGGTGATGCTGATGGCGCTTTCATCATTGCATCCCCACATAAGCGATATACCGGCCGCGTTGGCAATATGCGCGATGAGCCTGCCGGGGTATACACCGCCCGATTTCATGAGCTTTATATTGAATATGCCGCTGGCAGCAGGGGGTGCGGCGAGTATGAAAGCATCTTCCGGTGTCAGCAGGCTTTCGTCGGCGGCTATCAGCGCTTTTATTTCTTCGGGCAGATTTTTGAGCAGCGCTATGGCTGAGGCCTTTACAGGTTGCTCGATCAGCTCTATATCCATGCTCAGGGTGTCGTTGTAGAACCGCTTCAGTGCAGCCTCGTCGTATCCTTGATTGGCGTCTACACGGATTACAAATTCATTACCGAACTGCTCGCGCAGCTTGGCCATGCGCTCAATGTCTTCGTCCAGATCACTGCCTGTCTTTACCTTGATCACCCGAAAGCCCATATCGTAGTATTCCTGTGCCTCCTCAATGGTGTCGGCCACGCTTTTTATCCCAATCGTCACCGAGGTGGCCATTGTGGATATTTTTTGACCGAGAAATGCACCCAGGGGAATGCCCAAAAGCTTGGTGAAGGCGTCATGCATGGCGATGTCGAGTGCGGCCCGGGCGGCAGGTGTTTTGGGAAATCGGGTACGCACCTCATCCAAAAGCTCATAAAAATGCCGAATGTCGCGCCCGAGTAGAAACTGCAGATTATCGTCAGACAGTGTGTTCAGGGTATCGTCCAACGACTCCCCCACCACCTGCTGACTGGGATTGCCGCTGCCCAGCCCGTAGGTACCGTCTTCCAGGTTTATTTTTACAAATACATTGTCCACATCGCCTACGGTCTTAAAGGCAATGGTGTACGGCCGTTTATTGCCCAGATTCTTCTTCCAGACGTCTATTGATTTTATTTTCATAGGTATAAAAATTTATAGCCGGCCAGCTCGTAGGTGTTCTCCTGCCTGCTGCCCCGGTTGGGTAGTTTATGTTCTTCTTCAAATGATCGGAATTGACCTTTCACCCGGCGCTCTGCACAGCAGCCATTTTTTTGTTTTTTATCAAATCTACTATTTCGTGCAGTCCTTCTTCCAGAGGGCATACCACCGGCAGTCCGCTGCGCATCTGCAGCGCTTGTTTGCTCTCTGCCACCATTTCGTTGGTCATCTGGCCAGTGTTGAGGGTGAGGGCCCATGTGTCGGTTCCCAACATCCTGATGAGTTTTACATCATCCAGCACATCGGGAATATTATCTGTTAAGCTCTCCAGGTTGCTGTATTTCTGCCGTGTGGGGTGGTGCTGCAATATCACACCGTCCAGCCTGCCCGATATGATGAACTCCGACCCGCATGGCCCGCCCGGATTGCGCAATGATGCCTGCCCCTCCACCACGATCACCTCCGGACGTTCGTTTTTCCAGCATTCGTATATGGCGTGTTCCACCTCGCCGGGTATGAAGTCGTTGGGTGTGGCATCGAAAATGAAGCCGTATTTGGTGCCCTGCATCCAGCCGGTTTGCCCGGTGAATATCATGCGGGCAGACACTCCTGCTTCGTTGAGTGCGTTCACCAGCATTTTGGCGGTGGTGCGCTTACCTATGCTGCAGTCTGTGCCGAGCACTCCTATTTTCAGCGCCTCTACATCCAGTATCTTTCCACTCCAGAAATGCAGTTCCGAAAAAGGCTTCGGCTTTCGGATGTCGTAGATGACGGCACCGGATCGCTGTGCCAGCGCAAGCAACTCCTCCACCTCGGAAAGCGGCTGGTGCAGGCCATTCACCAGATCGATGCCTGCCGCCAGCACCTCCCTGATGACCGGATACAGGCTTTGAGGCAATACGCCGCCTTTCGTCGCCATTCCGATGATGGCAAAGGAAGGCTTCGGCTGGTTTTTCAGCATCTGCTCTACAGATGCAAATATGGGCGTGCTGCCGGTGACGCCCGGCACAAAATCAGCCGCATTGCGCCCGGCAAAATTGGCGTCTATTACTGCGCGTATGTCAAATCGCTTTGACTCCCTGAGCAGTCCGTGCGCCGTCTTCGCGTGCTGGGTGTCGAGCAGGCCACCGGTGATGATGCAGGCCGAACCCTGCAAATGTTGGGTAGAGAGATTATTCATAATCTGTGTTTTTAGTCATTCCATCAATCATTTTTGCCAGCATTACCTTTCACCACTTTGTATTGTTAAATCATACCAACCCAGGCGCTTATTGCTCGTCGGTATGCCATTGCACCATTGCTCCGTTTACCACGGCAGCTTTTACCTCATCGCCTTTTTTCAAAATAAAGTTGGCCGGCTCTCCCAGGGCAAATTGCGGCTGCGACGGCTCGTCGGCACTTTGCGTGTGTATATTGACTGCCGCAATGGTATCTGTATCATTGGCCAACAGTATGGTGGTGTATCCCTCTTTCAGCCAGCTTACTACCTGATCTGTTCCGATAGCAGCGGCATCATCAATCACTACCGGGTACACTCTGCCGGATTCCAGCACCAGGCCCTCCGCGTCATATTCGCGGTAGCCATAGTAGGTAGAGAGATCGCCGATATCTTCTATTTGGCCTTTCTGTGGCGGCCCTTCCTGGCTTAGTACGCCCACGTCAAGTGTATATTCCTTACCCTCATGCCGCATAGTGGCATTTCTGATGAGCAGGTCAAATAGTTTTCTGTCATTCTCAGGTATGGTGGTGTATGCGTCTGTTGAGTATTCTTCCAAAGCCCCGGACGCTATGTCGTGCAGCACCTGCAGCAGCAACACAAAATTCATTTTTACCAGCATTCTCTTTTCTGGGTCACCAGGATACCCGCCCGATTCCAGCAGTATGGTGCTGGTGCCCCATTTCTGTATGTTGTCCCCAAAGGCCCTGGGCTCAAAGTCGTCGTTGTATCGGCCCACGTGGCCCGGCATATATTGCTGCGCTATGGCATTCATGGCTACGATGGCTTTCATAGCAGAGGCACGGGTGTTGTTGACGTTTTTGGGGTAGTCGTAGGCCGGGGCCAAAAAGGAGATGGCGGCGGTACGGTTGGTGCGGGCCACGTTGTAGTAGCGACTCTGATCGTGCAGGTTGAAACCGAAATGTGGCTCTACAGCGTCACGCACCTCCTTCAATATTTTTGCTTCTGGCGACACCAGCCGCAGCGCGTCACGGTTCAGGTCGATGCCCAGTGCATTCTGCCGCACAAATACTTCCGCTCCGTCGGGATTGAGCATGGGCAAAAAGTAAAGTGTGAGCTGATCGAGTATCAGTGCGCGCTCGGAGCTATACTCATCATCGGCCGTAAAAAACTTAAACATCTCCATCAATGCCCTGGTCGCTGTAGATTCATCGCCGTGCATCTGCGACCATAGCAATACCCTGGTGGGGCCGTTGCCCATTTTTATCAAATTAATGTCGCGGCCTTCCACGGATTTGCCTGCTACAGTCACCTCTACACCGTCGGCTGCTTGTAATTGCTCAATCAAAGGGGCTATATCGCTACGATTGGTCTTGCGGCGGTTGAGCGCCGGTATGTGATAGTGGGTGTAGTTTTGAAACAAATTGGCGTGCAGCTCGGCCGATACCCTTGCCGGCTTGTCGTAGCCGACCATGTAGCGGCTCAGATCGGGGGCATGGGGGCGCTTGCGGCCAAGCTCATAGTCATAGATCAGCCGGCCCAGATTCTTCATGAAGGGAAATCCTGTGGAATCGTATTCATATTGGCCGTCGTTGAATATGCCGTTCTCGTTGACCAGGATCACGGCCGAAAGCATGAATTCCACCTTTTTTTCGAAGTCTGCGATGTAGGCGTTGTCGCTGAGGAAGCCGTAGGCCTGGCCCATCTTGTTAAAAATGCGGATGTGCTTGGGCAGGTTGGTCTTGTCATTGCCGTACATCAGGAATTTGCTGTAGGCGTCAAAAAACTCTGCGGTGTCGTATTGGGGAAAGTGGGTTTCCGATGGCAATTGCGACATATATCTGTACACAAACTCGTAGTCGGCTTGCCCGAGATTAAAACGCCTGTCCGGTGGCACTGCTTCGGGGAAAATGACGGCCTTCAGCATGTCGTGCATTTCGCCCAGGGGGGTGAAATTTTTATGCGTAAACTCCATGGGCTCCTGCACAATACGGTCGCCGCTTTGGTAGCCTTTCCCTTTTAAAACCTGTTCTCCTACCGGCAGCGGCGATGCATTTCTACTCTCCGGCTGTGCATAAATGATGGAGTCATTGCGCATGAACCGAACGGGATTGGTACGGCGATTTTCTTCTTCCGACAGAAAGATATTCAGCCGATGCACGATGCGCGACTGCTCATAACCCATCTCTTTTAGCCGTTCATTGATGCGTTGCTGACCTACGAACTCATAGAGCCTGTTGAAGGCATCGTTATCGCTGACCAGAAATATTTTTTTGATGTAGTGCGCTATGCTGGGCATGCGGCTCTCGCTGGTGGTATCTTCCAAGGCGGCGGATTGCCCGGAGTATGCACTGTCGGTGAGCATGGCGGTATGCATATCGAGGTGCTCAATGCCCAAGGCGTTCAGCTTTTCCAGTGCAAGCAGTGCCACAGGCATCTTCACTGTGCTGGCCGGGTAGAAATACCTGGCGGAGTCTACATTGAAGTAAAAAGATGTAAAAGACGGTCGGTTGGCGCTGTCGCGATCGATCTGTGTGTAGATGATCTGCACCTCGTATTGGTCTTTTTTCTCAATGATTTGAGCGAACTGCTCCGGCCTGGTCTCCATCAGGTTTTGAAGCAAATCAGCATTTTCTTCTATTGTATTCATTTTTTCACTGCAATGGGTAAAAGACAAAAGTAGCCACCACACCGCCACGCTGCACCACCGGTTTGCTATCGCTTTGCTCATGATACTGCAGGTTCGTTCATGGTGATGGTTCCATTGTCGGCATCGATGGTGGCCATGGCACCTACGGGCACAGTAAACTTTTCAGAGATATGGCCGATCATGGCGCCACTGTAGGCCGGCATGCGCATGGGTCTTATGTAGTGATCGATCACTTCTTCCAGCGTGAGCGAGCCGTGCCCGTTGCCGGGCTCGCACCTCGAGCATTGGCCCAGCACAAAGCCATTGAGTTGGTCGAAGACACCGGCCAGCTTCAGTTGTGACATCATTCGGTCTACCTCGTATATTTTCTCACCCACCTCTTCCAGAAATAAAATTTTGCCCTCCCACTGCGGCAGATAGCCCGATCCCACAAGGCCGGCCAATACCGAAAGATTGCCTCCAACCAGTCTGCCAATGGCCTTGCCGGGGTTGATGGTGCGTATACGATTTTCGGTTTGCACCAACGCTCCTTCTTCTTTTGGTGGGTTTTTCATGCCGGGCAATGCCGCCTCAAACAAGACCTGCCGGAAGTAGTGGAGTGTGAAGGTGTTCCAGTCGGAGGTAGCCATCGGGCCATGAAAGGTAACGAGGCCGGTTTTGGCATAGATGGCGAGCAACAGGGCGGTGATGTCGCTGTAACCGATCAGTATTTTTGGATGCGCTGCGATAAGATCATAATTGAGCAAATCGACGATACGCGCTGCACCAGATCCTCCCCGCATGCACATAATGGCCTGTACGCCCGGGTCTGCAAATAAGGCATTGAGCTCGGCCGCCCTGTCTTCATCCTTTCCGGCCAGGTGGCCGTACCGGTCTTTGGCATGCTGCCCGAGCCGTACTTTCAATCCAAGCGCCTGCAGCACCTCTATAGCCACATCGAAAGGCTCACTTTCGTAGATGGCTGCCGAGGGACTCACCAACGCGACGGTATGGCCAGGCTGCAGCCGCGGTGCCCGAAGTGCTGCCGGGTGGGCATGCGACAGTGGCACTGCACCTGTACCCTGCACCATCCACGGCGCTATGCACCCTGCGGCGATGAAGCGCCTGAAAAAATCGCGTCTTTGTAGCTGCATACAAATTGTAAAAAATGGAAGGAAGCTTGCAGGCTTCCTTCCTTTACATATTAGTCTTGCTCTACTTCCAGTATTACCCGCTCTATCTGGGGAAATTCTCTTTCGGCAGAGGCCAGCACTGCATAGAGCACGATCTCTTCCGCATCGGGCACCATATAGGTGAAGCTGTGGGTGATCTGCGCATCGAGGGCGGCGCCGCTCTCGTCTATCACGTTGATGTTGGCAATGGCTTCGTCGTCTACTTCCTTTTGAAAAGTAACTGAGGCCACCGGAGCTGCTGTGTAGTTGGCATAGGTAAGACTGACGGTGATCTCATCGCCCGGCCTGGGCTCATCTTCTGACACTGAAAATGACACTGCCGTAGCATATGCCTCACCGACAACTTCATGGTCTGGCACCTCCTGATTTTTTTCACATGCCATGCCCATCGCCAGTATGGCGATCATCATTATATATTGAAATATCTTCATCGCTGTATGTCTTTTTAAATGAATAATTATTTGTCCCACCACATCGGCGTCAGCAGGTCTACATCCGGTACGTTGGCGCCGTTGCGCTGTGTCTCTGACTCCGGATAGATAAGCCGGAGGCTGAACTTGCCTCCCAGTTCAGGGTTCAGGTTGGCCGGTAAGGTCATGCCTGCATATTGAAAATCGTACCGGCGGGCATCTACCCAGGTTTCAGGATGCAGAAAGAGCGCGATATATTTTTCCTTCATGATGTGGTCTATCGTGAGGTTGGCACTGCCGACCGCCACTGCCGGGTGGGTGATGTATGCCTGCGCTTCACTGTCGGCCACACCCAACTTGTCGTGGTGCGCCGCTATACCGGCAATGTAGGCGTTGTAGGCGCGGGGCTTGTCGGTGCTCAATGCTGCCTCGGCTTCTATAAATTTCAGTTCGGCGTACGTGATGATCTCGATCGGCGACAGCACACTGGCATAGTAAGTACCCGTTTCCAATGTAGATCGCTCACCGTCGGCCGCTGCATCGCCACGGCCTGCGCCATTTTCTGTCCCTACAAATTCGCCTTCGTCAGTCGTGCCAAACATAAAGGGCATGCGCGGATCGACGACATTGTACAGAGAGCCATCCATCATATCGATGATCTGCTCGGAGATCCAACCTCCAAGAATAAGCCCATCATTGGCGATGGCCACACTTGCCCAGGGATTGCGCTCTTGCTCATAATACACCACTGTGGCGTCTTCCCCATTGCCGTCATATGCCATTCCTGCCTCAGCCAATACCATCTGCGGATCGTAATCCGCCGTTTCGCTCAAATGCAAGAGATAGCGCGCCTTGAGCGCATGGGCGGTCTTAATCCAAAGGTCGAGGTTACCGCCGTAGATGAAGTCATCGCTGCCGATCACGAACGTGCCGCTGCCGTCTTCCAAAGCCGATATACCATCATTCAGCAGTTGCATTATTTCATCGTACAGTGCCTGATCAGTGTCATACGAAGGGTTTAAGGTTTCTGCAAAAAATGACTCGGAGTAGGGTATATACCCCCACATATCGATGGTGAGGCCTAGATTGATGGCTTTCAATATCTTGGCTATACCGAGATAGTTCTGATCGCCCAGGTCGGCTGCCTGCAGCTCCAGATCGCTCAGGTCAGTCATGACGTCATACAGCTCAAACCATGTCTGGTCATGCGGCACAGGCTCATGGGTATCGGTAGCGCCGGCGGCATTGGGCGAGGCCAGATATTGCACAAAGTAGGAAGTGATGTTTCCGGCATTCTGAATGTTGTCGCCTGTTTCGAAGCTGGTACGCGCCAGCAGGCCCGACATGGGCGCTGTGGTCGGGTTGTTGGGGTCGTCGTTGATGTCGAGATAGTCA
>CAZQVB010000033.1:0-28776 GCA_964596645.1 uncultured Roseivirgaceae bacterium | reverse complement strand
TCGCAACCCTGCATGGCGGGTAGCACACCTGCCAGCACCAAAAGGAGTATTAATCTATATTTTATGTTCATCGTGTCTTTCTGTTAAAAGGTGAGGTTTAGCGAAAATATCAAGCTCTGAATGCCCGGATAGCCAAGGCCTGTAAAAGCGGTAGCATTGCCACCCGCACCCGCGCTGAATGATTCGGGATCGTACCCGTTCCAGGGAGTCCACAGTATGATGTTGTTTGCTGCTACCGATACAGATACACGCTCCAGAGGCGTAGTATCGAGCAGCGATGACGGCAGCTCATACCCCAGGGTGATGTTGCGCAGCTTTACAAAAGACGCATCCTGCACGAAGTTTTCTGCCACCCCGCGGTAGTCGTTGCGGTAGAACCCGGCACCGTAGTTTCTGTAGTCCGGACCAATGCCCTGGCCAAGCCATACCTGTTGTGTATTCACCGATCCATCGGACAAGTATCCGTCGAAAACCACCATATCATTGCGGTTGTTGGAGTAATCCAGCGCGCCAAATGCCGAGTAGAAGTTGGCATATTGATCGAACTGATCGATGCCCTGGCGCACGTCGATAAGGAAGGACAGGCTGATGCCTTTATAAGAGAAAGTATTGGTGAAACCCGCGAGCCACTCCGGCTGCGCATTGCCGAGTATAAGGTCATTGCCGTTGCGCTCCGGAAAGCCATCACTTCCTATGAGCAATGGCAGGTCGCGGTCCAGCTCGGTGAGGTCTTCGGGCTTGCCATCTGCATAGTAGCGCTCGTAGCTGGTCCCGTACAGGTTGCCATAGGCATCGCCCGCATTGAGGATCATGGAGGTAGTGGCGCCGGCATAGCCAAACTGACTGCCTACCAGTATGGATTCTATCCCTTCGCGAATGGAGACCACCGTATTTCTGTTGCGCGTCAAAATGAGGCGCATGTCCCATTGGAAGTTCGGGCTTTTTACCGGCATGGCGCGCAACATTACCTCTACGCCTTTATTCTCCAGCTCACCTGCATTGGTGATCACCCGGGTGAACCCGGTGGCATTGGAAACGGGTACGGGAATGATCTGATCCTTGCTGTTTGACTTGTACCAGGTGAAGTCGAAGCCAAACCTGTCTTGTGCAAAGCTGGCTTCAAGGCCAAACTCTAAGGCGTAGGTACGTTCATGCCTCAGGTCGGGCGAGCCCAGGCTGCTCGAGCGTGTATAGCCCAGCACACCGTTCAGCGGAAAACCTGTAGCACGTGAGTATGTGACGGCAGTCTGGTAAGGATCGGTGTCCTTTCCTACTTCCGCATACGAAGCGCGAAATTTGGCGAAGTTGATGGCTGAAGGCAGATTGGCCACATCGTGAAAAACAAAGCCCAGATTGGCAGAAGGATAAAAGAAGCTGCGCTCATCTTTGGGCAACGTAGAGGTCCAGTCGTTGCGACCCGTGAAGTTGAGGTAGAGCACATCGTCATAGTTCAGCATCAGATCACCATATACGCCTATGATTCTCCTGCTGCTCAGGCTCTCGTCATTGTCCAGCACTTTGGTGTTGCTCAGGTGGTAAAACAGCGGCAGGTCAAACTCATCGCCACGGGCGGTCACGCGGTTGGAGCTGCGCTCGAATAAATCGTGCCCCACGCGCAGGGTGGTGGTAAATTTTTCTGTAAAGCTTTTATTGAACGTCAGGTTTAAAGTGGAGTTAATGTCGCGGCTGTTGATCCGGTCTTGCTGAATGAAGCCATCCGGATCGAGCGACACTTCATCTTCCACACCCAACGGGCCGGGTAATATCTCCGTGCGCTGATCGCTGTAAAAGTCTGTGCCCACCCGGTAAGAAATATCAAACCAGCTGAAGGGTTTGTAGTTGAGGTTGATGTTGCCAATCATGCGGTTCACATCATCTTCGTACGTCCAGAAGCGTGCGGCATACAGGGGGTTGGAGTTGCCGTAAGTTCTCTGCGAACCATCGGGGTTCAGATAGTCGGTAGCATCCTGCGTGACGGCCCAGTACATCAGCGTCTCCATGATGCGGTCGTGCGGCACCCGGTCTCCACCTGAGTTGATGTAGTTGAGCGATCCGGAGAAATTGAACTTATCGTTGAGCGTGATGGTGCCCGACAGCTTGGCGGAGGTTCTGTCCCAGGTGCTGAACGGAATAACGCCATCCTGCTGAAAGTTGGACAGCGAACCGAAGAATGTGGCTTTTTCATTGCCACCCGACACGCTCACATAGTTGTCGAATTGCTTGCCTGTCTGCATCACATTTTCTGCGTTGTTGTAGTACACATATTCCGGGTCAACGATTTGCCCGGCCTCTATTGGCGCACCCCAGCTTGGCCAGAAGCTGTCATTGGAATAGTCGCCAGAGAAGCCCTGGCCGAAGTTGTCCTGAAAGTCGGGGTACTTATTGATCTGGTCGAAGCCCACTGAGCTGGACACATTGACCGACACCTTGCCTCTTTTACCTTTTTTGGTGGTAATGATGACGGCACCATTGCCTGCGCGCACGCCATAGAGCGCCGTAGCGGCGGCGCCTTTCAGTATTGAAATACTCTCTATATCGTTGGGATTGAGATCTGCCGCCCGGTTGCTCATACCTCTGGGGGTGTTGCCGCTGGTCTCCGGCACCGTGGTGTTGTCGATAGGTACCCCGTCTACTACAAACAGAGGCTGGTTGTCTTTATTGGGATCCAGCGATGTGACACCGCGTATCAAGATGCGGGAGCTCATGCCCGGGGCGCCACCACTGTTGGTGATCTGCACACCGGACACCTGGCCCTGCAAGGCGCTTACCACATTGGGCTGCTTGGTGCGTGTAATTTCCTGACCCTGCAGCTCATCTACGGAGTAGCCGAGCGAGCGCTTTTCCTGCTCTATGCCCAGCGCCGTAATCACAATTTCACCCAATTGCTGTATGTCGGGATACAGCTGGTAGTCGATGACGGTGCGGGCGCCTATCTCTACCTCGGCACTTTCATAGCCGATGAAGGAAAAGATGAGAGCCGCCGCATCTGCAGGCACCTCAAGTGCATACCGACCATCGAGATCGGTGACGGTGCCTATGCTGGTATCTTTTATCTGTACAGATACACCCGGCAACGCATTGCCGTCTTCAGCGGTGATTTTACCGCTTACGGTTGAGCTTTGACCCAGCGCCATAGTGGCCACCAGGCAAAGCAGAAGCAGTGGTAGTGGAGTAAACTTCATCTTCATACGCGTTAAGATTTAAATTTTCAAAACCCATATTAGCTGGGTCAAAAACATATTAAAATAGGTCAGAAATAAACTTTGACCGATGATTAAGTGATTGATTGATTGACGATTATAATTCCACATGCGTCAGACGAGCGTCAAAAGAAGGGAAGAAAGGTAGTCGGATCTTTGAAACCAATGACCGATTGGATAAGTTGCAGCTTCATTTCATGCTCATGTTGGCTTAATACGCAGTTTCAGGATGGTTTCGCGCAGGATAAAATTAGAGATAGAAAACGCTCCCTCGATCAAAATGATCACCGGCGTAAACGGGGTGAGCGGCGAGTGGAATCAATTTACCAGAACAATATTTGAGCGCATCGCCAGGAAGATCAATCAGGTGGTGACGCGCAAAGTGCTGGAAACCCCTCTGCTCGTGAAAGATTTCCTGTTGTTGGGTCAGGATGAGTTTGAGAACATTCGCTTCAAGTACCACCTCCGCACCGTCGACGACTTTATCGATTTCCTGAGCCAGCTCAGCCATCCTAAGCCCTACAACTGGATAAGCGGCAAAACGCTGCAAGCCTACTGGAACAACGGCAACGCCAAAGACAAAAAGCTCAACGTGCTGCTCACCTTTATAGGTGTAGAGATAAGCGAATGGGACGAGTGGAAAATGGTGAAAGACACGCCACAACTCAAAACCAGTGGGCCCGGTAAGTATAGCGACAATGTAAACGGCACCCTCAAACTGATCAAAAAACACTTTACCGGTCACTACTATCGCTATTTCCAGAAGTCCGATGGCAGCCAGGTGATCATTAAAGCACCCTTTGTGATACGCGAAGACCCACACGACATCGTGGCGATCGATACCAAAACCGGAGGCCACCGGTACAAAAGTTCCTATATGATCATCCGCGACGGGGCGCTATACATAGAGTGCGAGAACATCGATTGGAATGAAAAGGAGACCTACATATTTAATGTTGGCTTTGAGATAAACCCACAGCTCATTACCGGTGTGAGCAATACGCTGAACCGTAAAGGCCAGGCCATCGCCATCAAAAATGTGCTGGTAAAGCAGGAGGAGCCGTTCAACTACAAAAACAGCGCTGCCGTAGAGTTGCCGCTTTCGGGATCGTACGCACCCGATTCGGAAGAAGCCCAGCTCGTGTCCTTCTTTCGGCACAGCTCCGACAACATTATTTCGACCATCCATTGCCATTCTCTCTCCGAACTGCATAGCCTTTGGAAAGGGGGGTTGGTAAGAAATGAGCTGAAAGCTGAAAGCTGAAAGGAGTGGTGGGATGGTAGATTGGTGGGATGGTGGGATCGTAGAATGTGAAGGGTAAAGAGCTGAAAGCTCAAAGCTAAAAGCTGAAAGGACTGTAGAATGGTGGGATGGTGAAATAGCTCAAAGCTTAAAGCTAAAAGACTATCGACTAGGTCAGACGATAGTCGGACCGGCAGTTGGAGGATGAATTGGTAGACTGGTGGGATAGTTAAATAGCTCAAAGTTTAAAGCTTTAAGCTGAAGGAGAAATTTATATTTACATGAAGTCAGGCGTGTAAAATAATCATTCCCATTGCCCGCCCATAAATGATTGAGCGCGATGGGAATGAAAGTAACCGCAAAAGCGATTAGAGTGTTACAGCGGTTGTTGCTGGTCAGTGACAGCCTAAGCGCTGGTCAGCTGGCGTGAAAATCATTTCTTTTCGTGGGTGATGCCGGGCCAATCGTCGGTGCGGAAGGGTGAGGCGGGCAGGCCTTCTTTGTTGTACAGATTCACCACCGGATTGTTGGCCCATCCGTAGCGCACGGCCACCGGATCCTTCACCTTTTCGCTGGATACCACAAGTTTATTGGCCCCGATGATGGTTGCCTTGGCCTCGTAAAATTTCTTGTCGCTGCCGGCAATGGTAAATCCCTTCAACGTACCGCCCTGCGCCATAAGGCCTGAGCCTTCACTGTCGAAGGTTATTTCCACATCGTCGCCCTGTATTTCCATCGACTGGTATAGGGGACCAGAGTGCACCAGGTCTTCATCGTATGCCACACGGCGTGCAGCCAGCGCCAGCCGCTTGCCGACATCCTGCTTGTTGCGGGGGTGTATATCGTACGCCTCTCCTATGTCAATGGCTACGGCCATGCCGGTATTGGGCAGGCGCAGCGCCATGCGCTGTGCTTCACGCAGCTCAGCCCAGGCAGATGCTTCGGGCCCTGTGGCTTCATCCATAAAATTGGCCAGCTGTACAAATAAGAATGGGAAATAACCCTGCTTCCAGCGCACACGCCAATCTTCAATCATGGCAGGAAAAAGCGTTTGGTATTGGAATGCGCGCCCGGCGTTGCTTTCGCCCTGGTACCAAATGACGCCCTTGATGCCGTAAGGAATGATCGGTGCTACCATGCCATTGTAGAGGGCTGCCGGGTAATTCTGGTAGCTCTTCTTCTGTGGCAGCTCGGGCTCTATGGCCTCATTGTAGCGCCAGGTGCCAGAAAGCCCATCTACCACGGCCCCGCTCGCTGCGGTCACTTTCATTCTGTCTACAGGGCCTTCCCACTGTGGGCTACCCCAGGAGGCGCTTACGCGCAACACCAGTGCATTTTCTCCGCTGCGCACCAGATCGGCTGGCACATCAAATTCGGCATAATAAGGTGATTGGGCAGTTCCGATTTTCTCACCGTTGAAATAAGCCACCGTTTCTTCATTGATCCGGCCCAGGTCTATGTGCAGTTTCTGCTTTTTGTATTCACTGTCTACATTCACCACCTTCCGAAACCAGACTATACCTTGTAGCTCAAGGTCGGCATTGGGCATCTGAATCATTTTCCAACCGGAATCGTCAAAATTGCGTTCGTGCACGCCGAGTGAAAGGCCTTTATTGCTGCTGGCCAGCAACTCACCCCGCCGCGCTCCACGCGCTTCGTTGGCGGCAATATCATCTTCCCAATTCACCGGATCGGCCAGCACATCACCAACCTGCTGCTGAAAATCGGGCATGGCCTGAAGCATGGGGTAGCTCGTCCATGCTTCAGCAACGGTACCACCCCAGTTGCAGTTGATCAGGCCGATGGGCACATCGAGATGCTCATGCAGGTGGCGACCAAAGAAATAGGCCACTGCCGAAAACTCTGCTGCCGTAGCCGGTGATGTTTGCATCCAGCTCCCACCATCCAAATCATTTTTAGGATATTTGGCGGGCCGCTTTTCCACTACAAACAGCCGGATGTTGGGGTAATTGGCGGCGGCGATCTCTTCCTCACTTTTGTCGATGCCCATATTCATGCGCCACTCCATGTTGGACTGGCCCGAGGCCACCCATACATCGCCAAAAAGCACATCATTGAGAACGACGGTATTTTCTCCCTGGAGCGTGAGTGTATGTGGCCCGCCAGCCTGAAAGGGCGGCAGGTAGAGTCGCCAGTTTCCCTGTGCGTCGGCGGTGGTCTCTATCGTGAGGGTGCCAATGGTCGCCTTAACTTGCTCGCCCGCAGTGGCCGTGCCCCAAACGGGTACGTTCACATTGCGCTGTAGCACCATATGATCGGTGAATATGCCAGCAGGCTGCAACTGTGCCCACACCATGCCTAAGCCGGCCATGCAAGCGATGAAGAGAAGGAGTAGTTTTTTCATGTGTTGTCGTGTTTTTTCAAAATTGATTACCGGATAAGCTACCAAGGAAAAGATGGCATCGGTTATTAGCCAATATCTTTTACTAAATACCACCTACCATTTTCCTATTGCACTAATAATACACCACCTCGCATTCGGGATGGGCGCGTTTGAAATCTTCTATTTTTCTTTCGTTTATGCGCGTATTGAAGCATTTAAATATTCGCAAGTCGTGCAGGTCCATGATGGGCTGTATGTTGCGCACACGCGTATTGGAGCATTCGAGTACCTGCAGCTGTTTCTGATTTTCCAGCGGGTCAAGTCTTTTCACCGCAGTACCGTTTATCTTCAGCTCCTGCAACCCGGGTATTCCTTCGAGCGCATCCAGCTCATCGACCGGTGTGTTGTCGAGGTCTACGATCTTAAGCGACTTAATGGCACTGAGCGGCTCTATGCTCTCAATCGGGTTGCGTGGGCACCGGAGTATCTCCAATTGCTGTAAGGCAGAGAGTTTTTCCAATGATTTCACCCGGCTGTCGGTGATGGAAAATTCCCGTAAACGAACAAAAGTCGGCACGGGGTCCAGGTTGTCGAGCACTACACTTTTCACCTGCAACTCCTGTCGGCTGATCAACCGGTGCAATTCTTCTGTGGAGGGGCGGCTGCCCAGTTGAAACTGCGCGCGCAGGATGTTCTGCCATTCGTCATCCATCATTCCCCACCAGTTTTGCAGCTTATCGGTTTGAAAAATCACCACAGCGCTATCGGCATGAAAAGTAAGGCCAATAAGATCCTCCTCCGTCACCTTGCTGTTTTCGAAGTAAGCAGCCTTGAAATCCGGCAGCGCATTGAGCGGCGTAAGGTCGGCTATGGCGGTATGGTTGAAGAACAGGGAATCGATGTTTTTACAACCCGACAATGGCGACATGTCGGCCACCGAAGAGCGGCTGCCACGCACTACACGCAATTGAGTATGACCGGCTAGAGGCGACAAATCAGCCACTTTTGTTTCCGAAAAATCAATCACCTCCAGCGAAGAAAGGTTGGCTAAGGGCGACAGGTCAGAGACGGCGGTGTGGGAGATGTCCAGTTTTTTTAAAGCAATCATTACAGAAAGTGCATCAATGCTGCGGATACCATTTTGGGCACTGAGGTGCACATCGCTGATGCGTATGATGCCGTGCAACTTATCGCGCGAGGGCTCGCCAGTGATGTTGAGCCGGGCACGAAAGTATTTTTTCCAGGCGTCATCGAGGCCTTTCCAATATTCCTCCAGTTGGGCGGTGGAGAAGATGACCTCTACATCGGGGCGCTCCCGGTAAAAGCCGGCAATAGATTCCCGGCTGATGTCCGTGCCGTCGCAAATGACCTTTTTAAGGTTTGGCAGTGCCACGAGCGGTGCCAGGCTCTCAATGGTTGTATTCGAAAAGCTGATGTATTCCAACGAATGCACTGCAGCAAGCGGTGATATGTCACTTATGGAAGTACGGTTCATTTCGAGGTGCTTCAGGTGCTGCAGGGAAGCCAGCGGAGCGAGATTGGCCACGGCGGTGTTGGATATGTTCAACTGCTCCAGCTTCGCCAGTGTTTCTACGGAGTCTACATCGTCCAAATTGGTGCTTTCCATATTCAGCACGCGCAAATTGGCCAAACCCTCATATACAGGCAAGCGGTCGATCACCGTATGAGCGGTGGAAAGCTTCTCGAGATTCTCGAGGTACTGCAGCACACTGAGATTGGTGACGGGAGTGTAGTCGATGTACAGTTCCGTAAGCAAACGCGCATATCGCAATGGGCTCAGGTCTTCTACTTTGGTATGGGCCGTTCGCAGCACTTGTAGCTTGTTGAGATTGCGAATGGGCGTGAGGTCTTCAATATCAGTATTGGATATGTCCAGCTCGCGCAGGTTGTTCAGTTCATCGAGCGGCTGCAGGCTACTGATCTCGCTGCTGCCGGAGATATCCACCCGGTCGCGGGCAGCTACCTTTTTCAGCAGTGGCAAGGCATTAATGCTGTCCTGGTATTCGATGCCGTTCACTATAAAGCCTTCATCGGTAAATCGCTCTACATCGCTCAGATGCAAGCCATCTACTATTTCATATTCGGCTCCGAGGTACAGCTTCCAAGGTTTTGGCAAGGTGCCCCACCAGGCCATCAACTCGGCATCACGGCTCAGCTTGGTGGTGTATATGCTCACTATGCGCAAGTCTTTATTGTCATCGTCTACATTTACCTCTACGAATCTCGGTTTTGAATTTTCTATAGTGTCGCCTTCTACCGTTATGCCCTTCATGTGCCGGTTCAGCTCAATCAAAAAGTAAAGGTCGCCTTGTTCATTGATCCCCTCGGTCACCTCGTCTACTACGAGTTCGAAGCGCACATCTTTGAAAAAGAAATCGACATCTTTCAGGTAAGCCTGCACGTCTTTATTTGTCACCACATCGCGCACGGCCACCAGGTCATCCTCTATTTGCACGTCTTCACTCCGAAAAGCCTTTTTGTAGCTTTCATTGATGATCACATCTTTTTCTTTGGGCGAGAGGTCGTTTCCGCCGATTGCATTCAATGTATATTGCAAGAACGATATGAGCTGCCGGGCTTCCTGCTTATATGCCTCCACCTCAGCTTGCCCGAGTGCGTCGGCCTTCTGGGCCACGGCAGGCGATACCGCAAAAATGACGGCCAGCACAGTGCTGAAAAGCACCATCGAGACAAAGCGTCTAATCTTCATAGTATATATATTTCAACAGCATATCCTTTTGCTCTTCCGGTATCGGCATTAGGTTGGAGATGAGCCAACCGGAATTGGGGCCGTTGCGGTTGAACTCCGACAACTCAAAATACCAGTTGTTGATCTGAAAAAAGTGAAACTTCACTTCGCGAACCTGCTCAAATTTCAGATTGCCTCTCTTTACCTCGTAAAGAAACAAGGTGCGGAAATCGGGCTTGTAGTCCTCATCGAAGTAGTACTCCACATGACCCGTATCGGTAAATACTTTGATCAGGTTCATAAAATCGAGCTCATGACTCATTGGATGCAAAAACCTGCCCGCCGATGAAGTATCGGTGTAGAACAACTTGGTGAAGGGCTGGAAATACAAGTTGCTGATGACCCACTTAATGCCCAGGTTTTCTCTTTCCAGTTCCAGAAAAAGCACCACCCGCTTGCTTTGGCCTTCATACTGAAACTGCGCCGACACTTCGGCAAACCAGCGACCGCCATAGAAATCGAGAAATTCCGGGTTGGGCCGGGCAGTCACGTCTTTTATAAAGCGCGTTTTCAGTGAATCGGCGATCTGGTTGTTCTCACGGTCAAACAGCATTTTGATGTAGTTGCGGCGCATCTCTGCATCGCGGTATTCCTTGTCTTTCTCACTGAGCCGTAGGCCCCGCAGGTTTTCTTCACTGTTGAAGCGTCTGAAAAATTGGTTAATCTGCTTTGTTTCGGCATACATAAACTCCTCGTTGCCCAAATACTCGCCGATGCGCTGAGCCCTGGCGCAGGGCATACAAGCCAGCAGAATTATGGTGACGCCAAATACAATCTTGTAAAGCATAGGGAGAGGTTGAATGCTGATATGGATAACAATTGCGGACATTGAGCGGAAAGGTAACAGCTCCTTCAACACTCACAAAAGAACGATGGTACGCTTATGATTATGATCGGGCATTGGGAGCAAAAGCTTCTGCACCTGCTCCCAACGCTGCCAAACGCAATGGCCCGGCAGATACTAGCCCTTCGTAGTTTCTACCACGCGAATATCGCCCAGCAATACATCCCAGAAGCCAATGACGCGGCCTTGTATCTGTGTCTGTTTGCGTTCTACATACACCGTAATGTCCTTTTTGGTGGTATCAACGTATTTCAGTCCATCTTCGGATTCGCCGGTAAATCGTTGATATACGGTGATGACGCCAACATACCGGCCATCGGGCTGCCGCACCAGGTCACTGATGTATTGTACGTTGAACCATTCAATATTCACCCGGTCGTAGTTGAGCGCCATCAGTCGCTCGAAGTACTCGCGTATGCCGTAGTATTTCACCTCATCGCGATTGAGGGACGACACGCCCATCTGACTGCCGGGAGCAAATAGCTCCAGCGCCCGCTCTATCACCCGGTTCGATTCGGAAAATGGTGTGTCCTTGTTGCCTATGATGCTGATGTATTTACCCAGGTCTTTCACCTTTTCCAGTGCCAGCGAGTCGATGGCTTGCTTGCGCTCGGGGCTGATATCGGCCTGCGCCATGGCGGCGCCGGTGGACAATGCCAGAAAAAAGGCGGCAAAAATATATCGTATGTTGCGGTTCATATCGCTGTATAGTTTAGGCTGTGAAAAAAATTATTTCTTGATCAGTTCCAGTTCGGTGATTTTGCCATTGGCGTCGTACACCACATTCTCTATGGCATTTAAATTGGCCTTTTTGTCTTTCAGATACTCCAAGTACTTTTTGATGGTCGTAGGCTCATCGTAGTCGATGATGTCGCCAGAGCGATGGATGATGACCAGAACCGGTGTGCTTTCTGAGGCAAAAAGATTGAGCGCGTCTTGTATGTTGCGGTTGGCGGTGGCCAGGTTTGTGGCTCCGGCTATGGCATTAAAATAATGATCGAGGCTTTTTTGATCCGCGGCATCTGCCTGCATTTGCTCCTCACGCTCCCGCTTCAACCGCTCTGCGCGCTCTTTGGCCAGCATCGCTTCACGCTCCCGCTGCAGCTTATCTTCCACCCGGGTGATCAGTTGCTGTACTTCGGCATCCTCTATGTTCATGTCTTTGATGGATTGCAGCGTATTTTCTTTTTCCTGCAGACTCATGGTGTTGTCGTCGCGTAAGAGTGCTTCCAGATCGGCCTTGGCCTTGGCTATTTTGCGGGCTTCAGCAGCCGCAGCCTCTTTCTGCGCCAGCTTCTTCTGGCTCTTACAAGAAAATGTGCCGGTGCCCACCGCCAGTAGCATGAGCAAAATGAGTAGACCATTGATGTGTCGCATAGGGTATAAATGATTAGGGTTGTGTTTGAACAAAAATGTGGTTTAAAAAAGCCTTTGACAGAGTCGGCGGTAAAGATAGAAAAATCATGTCATGAAGCGTAAGGCTGGTTTTATTGATTTTTTTCAGGTAACCAACGACTATGCCAGGGCGAAATTGCCACGATGACCCCCCGGGGCGATGTGTGCGATTGGCAAAATTTGCAAGATTATACAGGAAGATTTTCGGAACAGAAAATTGGCTGCGGGCGTTTATTCATCAGATGGTAAATGACACAGAACCATCGTATTTATTAAGTTGTCAGAGGTGATTCACCTCTTTACGTTTAATACCAGATTAAACTGGCCAAGACGAACAATTTTCGATTAAAGCCACGACTTTAAGTACCGAAGGCGGACCTGATGGCCCGCCTTCTGTATGTTTAAGCTCATCGATTGGAACACAAAAAGGCAGTAGCAGGCGTTGCACGCACCAAGTTATGTTTCTACTTATCCGATTCCTGCCCTATGGCAATCATATTGGCAAAAAGCCTATATGCGCCGGGCACACCGGCAGGCAGCTCTCTGAACCAAGAAAAACTAGTATAGATATAGTGGCCTTCGCCATAGGGCGCCACCAAAATAGCCCCTTTCAGTGGTTGCTCACCCTCATCGCTGGTAGCGACGACAGAAGTGTATGCGGCATCCCACTCCCCCGGAAAATAAAGGCCCCGCTCCTGCACCCATCCTGAAAAATCTTCATTGGAAATGACGTTGGGATGATTGAGTAGAGGATGTTTGCTATCCAAAATTTGTACTTCGGCATCTTCGGTCGTCACCCTGTCGCGCGATAGCCTGAGCGGGTAGGGCGCGAAATCTTCCAACACCAGTTGGTGGCTCGTGTTGTACTGCACGATCATGACGCCCCCGTTTTTTACATATTCGAGCAAAGCGTTGTTTTCGTGCCTCAGCCGCTCCACCGTATTGTATGCGCGCACACCTGCAATGATGGCGTCGTATTGCGCCAGCTGCTTTTGAGAAAACTCCAGGTCATTGATCATTTCTACCTGATAGCCGATCTGCGCCAGGCTGGCCGGCACGTCATCGCCGGCCCCGGCGATATAGCCTATTTTTTCTCCTTTTCGCTGTATATCCACATGAACAAAACGGGCCTCGGACGGTGGAAACAACATTTGCTCCGGAATGTGCGGGTAGTCTAGCGTCTGCAGTGCCATACGATGTGTGCTTCCGTCATTCAGGGTCACCACCGCATATCCATCTACCGATTCGAAATGGCGCGGAGGTGCAATACGAAAGCGAAAAACCTGAGCGGCGCCGCGGCCATCTAAGCGAAATGGTTGCGAGGCAGGCTCTACACCCCAGCCATCCGGCATGTCCAGCGACAATTCACCCTCTACCTTATTTGCCCCGGCCACCAAACGCACTTCTACACTTTTATCAGCTCCTTTGGCAAACACATACACCGGCTCAGCAAAATTGGCAAATACGGGGGGAGCGATATACAGCGGGTTGTATACTTCCCCATTTACCGGGTCGGTCGTTTTGGACACTACCGCCCTGGCATATTCTATCTGCTCCCCATGGATCAACAGCCGAAACTGAGCCATGATGGCCGGTGGATTCTGCGCCCGGCCGATCAGCTGTCTGTCGTCTACCTGAAACATGCCCAGCCCGTGAGGCCTGCGCAACCAGTAGGGCTGCGAATAAGGTATGGTCTTGGGAAGCACGGTAGAGAGCTTTTGTTGAAAATTGACATTGCGCCCCATGGCCCTGCTGTGGTATGTCGTGTCTACGCCCAATGCTTCCAGCGCAATGCCTTCCAATGCTACCTGGCACTTCGACCGGTTGATCATCTCCACAGCCACCTCCAGCGCCTCGCCCGGGCTTACCCATTGCTGTGGCACGGTCGCCTCCAAATACAGGCCACAGCAGGCATAGATCAACTCATCTACCTCCTGCATCTTTACGGTGCGCCAATGCTGGTCCGACAGATTTTCTATCATTTTTCTCACCTTCAGCAAGCCCGGCACCAGCCTTTCCGGATGCTCAGGTTCAAACTTTTCCATCAATGCTTCTACAGCCTGGCCTATGGCCTCACCCCCGGTTACCCTCTTCCATGAGGTGTCGATGTGCTCAAACAAGTTCTGCTCTGCCTTCGCACCCAACTCGTGCTGCAGGTATTCTGTGCTGGAGCCGCGTGTAGATGCTACGCCAAAGCCCTGACTTTTGTGCATACTTCTGCTCCTGGCAGCCAGCTCCGTATACGACTGCCCGAGCAGCGGGCTATACGTGCCTACATCTATACTTACCAGCTCTGTGGTGTCCTTCATATACTCGCTTCTTCGCCACCAGTACGCATTCCAATACAGCGCCGATGGCTGCCAGGTCTGCACATGTTCCAGCTGCGTGGGCTCGTATTCCGGGTCGGCGGCCAACGCAAAAGCCCTTTGCGCCAACAGCGCTGAGGCGGTGTGGTGCCCGTGTGTGGTGCCGGCAACAGTATTGAACCGGGTGATGATCACGTCGGGCCTGAAGCTCCTGATCACCCAGACAAGATCAGACAGCACCTCCTCTTCATCCCAGATCTGCAATGTTTCATCGGGATGTTTGGAGTAGCCAAAGTCTACTGCCCGGCTGAAAAACTGGCGGCCACCGTCTATGGCCCGGGCTTGCAACAGCTCCTGAGTGCGTATGACGCCCAAAAGGTCGCGCATCTCCGGGCCGACCAGATTCTGACCGCCGTCGCCACGGGTAAAGGAGAAATATCCGGTATTCACGTTGGCCTCATTGGCCAGCCAGGCAATGAGACGGGTGTTCTCATCGTCGGGATGCGCCGCCACATACAGCACAGCGCCAAGGGTATTGAGCTTTTGCAGACGCTGATAGATGTCGGAGGTTGAATAAGAAAGAGGCGCCTGGGCAAAAAGCTGGCCGGCAAGGCACAGGCAGAGAGTAATGGCAAATGGTCGTAACATCAAAATAATTTGGCGGCTAATATAAAATAATTTGACGAGCCCAGAAGATGAAGAAAAGAGGCCGCTCCTGCGCTCTATACGCAAATCATAACCGCTGGCTGAATTGAAAAAGTATATTTGTTCTGCACAAGAATTAATCATTGCGGCGATTGAATTCAAAAACAGAAGCTTCTTCATGAAGTTGGTATGTGAATATATTGAGAATCAAAAACAAGAAACATGCAGTACAGAGCACTGGGCAAAACAGGTTTTAACATTTCAGAGATAAGTCTTGGCACATGGCAGGTCGGCGGCAAATGGGGTGAGGAATTTGACCACCGCCTTGCCGACGACATTATCAGTGCTTCCATAGATGCCGGAATAAATTTCATAGACACGGCCGACGTGTATGGCAACGGCGAAAGTGAGCAGGCGGTGGGCCGGGTAGTGCGTACACGCCAGGAATACATTTATGTGGCTACAAAATGTGGCCGGCAGTTGCAACCGCACACCGATGCCCAATATACTCCGGCAGTGTTGCGCGCCTTTGTTGAAGACAGCCTTCAGCGCATGGGTATAGAGGTGATCGATCTCATACAACTGCACTGCCCGCCCACAGCGGTGTATTATCGGCCAGAGATTTTCGACTTGTTTGAACAACTGAAAAAAGAGGGTAAAATTCGCAGCCTCGGCGTAAGCGTGGAGAAGGTGGAAGAAGCGCTAAAGGCTATGGAGTACGACAATGTGGACACCGTGCAGATCATTTTTAACATCTTTCGCCAGCGGCCTGCAGAGTTGTTCTTCGAGCAGGCGAAAAAGAAAAATATAGGCGTGATCGTGCGGGTGCCTCTGGCCAGTGGATTATTAAGTGGCAAATTTGACGAAAACAGCCAATTCGCTTCCGGCGACCATCGACAATACAACCGCGACGGCAGCGCGTTCGACAAGGGAGAAACCTTTTCCGGTGTCAACTTCCAGAAAGGATTGGAAGCCGTGGAAATGTTGAAAGAGAAATTTCTTGGCATTCCACTGGTACAGCTTGCCCTGCGCTGGATACTGCAATTTGAAGCCGTAAGCTGTGTGATACCCGGGGCCTCATCGGTAGCGCAGGCCCTGCAGAATATTGAGGCATCGGGAGCAGCCCCACTCACTACGGCCGACATGCAACAGATTGCCGAATTATATGATCGAAATATAAAGCAGGATGTGCACCACTTGTGGTAGCTCGCAGAAAAAAAAATCTTCTACCCGCAGCCATGGCTATGGGTAGAAGATTTGGCAACATCCGCGACAGCAGCCTGAAGACGCTGAGCTCTGTTACTTGTACAATAACAATTTTTCTTTCTTTTTTTGCCGGTATACCAGCCCCAGGTTTTGCTGGGCCTTCTCAAGTGACCTAAAGTAACTAGACCGGGAGGCGGCATCAAAAAGCACTTCATCCTCTTCCTGCAGATGGCCCTCCGAGTGGTCTGACGAAGCCACCGGATAGGTCAAGATCATTTTTTCATTCATTTCAATCTCCAAGTTATAACTACCCACTTAAAAAAAACTTTGCCGCTGCCTGTCCTGCATCGACAAATTCTTAGACACAAATTCCTTTCCAAACGTTCAAACTGCCGTAACGATAAGCAGTAAAAAAAGATTAATAACGGCCCGAAATTAAAAATATAAAGAATGGTTGCGTTGGCATTTTTTTAAATAAAGCACCAAAGCAATTTTTGGATCATACATTTAAGAAAACTACCTCAAGAGCGAGATAGTTCCTTTCCATGTGCGGTGTGTGTAGATGAGGGCATAAAAATAAACGCCTGATGGAAATTCGCCACCGTGCCATTGAAAACTTTTTTCTGCCGATTGAAAAATTTCCTTGCCCTGCCGGTTGTACACCACAAACTTTTCGAAGCGGCTCTGACAATTGTCTGGCGGTAGTGTGGGAATATGAAAATATTCGTTGAAATCATCAATGCCGTTGGGCGTGAAAGCATTGGGCGGCATAAAGTCGTAGTTGACATCACGGTCGCTCACTACTACGGTGGCCGACAGTGTGTCTGACAGTGGTACAAGGCACTTAAAGTCTTCCAGTAAGAAAGTAAAGTTATAATAGGCCGGAAGAAAATTTGGATTTAAGGCTGAGCAGTCGGTTTGCCAGTCGAGTGCCGTACCGGCCATTCCCTGGCCTTCGGCGGCTTGAAAGGAAGCATCGAACCGATCCACCACAGGCTGGCCGTTGATCATGCTCAGTTGTACAAAGTCACCATCCGCGTCTTCACCCAGCAAGTTCAGGTTGAGCCGCTCGCCGGCATGCAAGTATATAGTGTCATTGCGCGAAAAGCTGCTTGTGTTTTCCGTAAGCACCGGTGCCCGATTGGTCGGCGGCAGTACCTGAAAGATCGCCTGTACGGTATCGCCACTGGGTATATTGCAATAATCCGCATCCTCTGCCACAAACCACACCGCAAACACATCCTTCCTGTCCAAATCGATACGGTTGCAGTCGACACTCCAGGTAAATGGGCCGCTGGCTGTACCTGTGCCACTGGTTGTGCTAAATTTCATGTCGTACTGTGTGGCACTGAAATCTGCCGTGATCATACGGAGTGTCACGAGATCATCTGTATCAGCATCCTTTGCCTCAATAGTCCAATCTACGGGTTCATCCAGCACAACAGTGTAAATGCCATCTTCCGACTGTCCATTCACGGTGACCACGGGTGAGGCATTGGGCGCTTGCTGCAGTTGTATATTGACAATGACGCTGTCGCGGTTGTCAATGCCGCATTTGTCAACATCATCTACATAAAAAATGAATTGAAATTCGTCTTCAGCGCCATAGGCGTTTTTTGCGCAGTCTGTATCCCAGCGCAGTTGCAGGTCTAAGGTGCCATCGGCATTGTAGGTCGGCACCACATCAATGTCGAGGCTATCCAGTTCGAAATCGTTTCCAACGACGGCATAGGTGAGGCTGTCGCCATCGGCATCGCTGGCTTTTAGGTTCAAGGTCACCACACTGCCCAACTCCTCCACCATATTCACCACGGGCGCTGTGGGTATCACAAATTCCGGTGGGCTGTTGGCAGGCACTTCCAGATCGACCATGATGCGTATGGTATCCATCAATGGCAGCGGGCAGGTGTTGTCGTAGGCCACAATATCTATGGCAAAAGGCACACCCGGAGTTGGGGGGCATTCCGACAGGCAGACCTGAAATTTGAGCGTATCGCCCGCTTGCTGAATAACGCCCTGAGAGATTGACAATATATCTGAGATATCTTCATTGAAATTGACAGGCAACGCCCTTAGATTCACCCTTTCGCCACCGTCGCGATCGAGCACCATAAAATCGAAACAGCGATCGTCGGCTGCACTGAGACGCACCAGGGCCAGCTCGTCGGAGAAATCTGCACTTCCGGGGGCTTTTGCTTTCAGCACAGGCTTAGTGCCCGGGTCGGGGCAGTCGAGCACAAACAACTGAAAATCGCGCCGCACCTCTCCTATTTTTTCACCATCCCTATACTCTTCACACAACACTGAAAACACAAACAACCCTTCTTCAGACGGCACCACCCTCAAAAAGCCTTCACTGTCGATGTTGAGGCTGGGGTTGCCTGGTATCTGGTTGTCATCTCCAATGCCATCGGCCCAACTTACGAAAGGGTGAGGCGCCGGAGTAGGATCAGGTAAGGCATCGGCGGTGTGTGTGTTCAGTGGCGTTACCAGCTTGTAGGCCAGCGAGTCGCCATCGGGGTCGGTACCGCGAAAGTCCACATAGTAAAGCCGGTCTACACAGCCATAGTCGCTCAACGGTGGGAATAGCTGGGGCGACGAATTGATGAAGGGTGCGCCATCTTTTACAATAGGTGGAAACTCCATATAAAAGGTTTGGCCTGTTTGCCAGGGTTGTTTTATGTTGGTAATCACATTGTTGCGGCAGCAGCGTTCCCACACGATGTAGTATCCCTGCGGGTCGCTGTACAGGTCGGGGTCGAGCTCCATCAAAGTGGAATAGACAATGCGGTCGGTGGCGATTTTGTCGTAGGTGCAATCCGGATTGGTGTAGGCCACGGGTGTTTCATCCACTCTTCCCATAAAAACGGACTGAACAAATAAATTGTCGCGTTTGCGATAGATGGCTGCAGAAACATTCCAATCGCGCGCCTCGGGCTGACCATTGACCAGGTCGAAATATTGTATTTGCCGGAAGCGATAGAGATTGTCCTGAATGTGAAGCATCTCAAATTCCCCGCCTACGATGTGTGTCGCCCTCGTTGCCTCTGTTGCCAACAGGAGGCATAAGGCACACAGCAAAATCATCCATGGTTGTCGCTTCGCCATCAGCCACACGTTTGATACGAGCTAAAAATACGAAAATAAAATCCGGCCCCAAGCCATAATATTTAACTTTGCCGCCCTGTACGATGGCAAGAAAACATAAAATATACAAGGATGTGCTGATCGAGACACTGGCCGCAGAGGGCAAGTGTCTCACACGCATTGAAGGCCTGGCCACATTTGTGGAAGGTGTAGCGCCCGGCGATGTGGTAGACCTGAAGGTGATACGCAAAAGGAAGAGTTATCAGGAAGCTGTGGTGTTGCAGACACATCAACTATCTGCCCGGCGTGAGGAACCGTTCTGTGCGCATTTTGGGTTGTGTGGCGGGTGCAAATGGCAACACATTCCATATACAGATCAGTTGCAGTACAAACAGCAACAAGTGATTGACAGCTTGGTGCGTATAGGCAAAATTGATTTTCCCGCAGTGCAGCCTATCATTCCCTCTGCCGCTCAGCGCTTCTACCGCAACAAGCTGGAATTTACCTTTTCTGATAAAAAATGGCTGAACGAGCGTGAAATTCTCTCCGACCATGAGATAGACCGGCGCGCGGTGGGCTTTCATATACCCAGGCGCTTCGATAAAATAGTGGATGTGCAGTATTGCCACCTGCAACCGGAGCCATCGAACGACATTCGCAACCGACTGCGGCAGTTTGCGCTGGAAAACAACCTCAGCTTTTACAATGTGAACAGCCATACCGGCTTGCTGCGCAACCTCATCGTACGCACAGCCTCCACCGGCCACACGATGGTAACGGTGCAGTTTGGCGCCAACGATGCTGATGCCATTCATAAGGTAATGCAGCACCTGGTAGATGAGCACCCGGGCCTGCACTCATATATGTATGTAGTGAATGAAAAGAAGAACGAGACCTTTTACGATCTGGATGTGGTCTGCTACGCGGGTGAGCCATTTATAGTAGAAAAGCTCTGTGGCTTGTCTTTCAAAATAGGCCCAAAATCATTTTTTCAAACCAATACTGCACAGGCGGAAGCACTGTACGCGCAGGTAGTGCGCTTTGCCAGGCTTTCCGGCAAAGAAAACGTTTTCGATCTTTATACCGGCACCGGCACTATAGCCCTTTGCCTGGCCGGCAATGCCGGCTCGGTGCTGGGTATAGAAAGTGTGGCCGGGGCTATAGATGATGCCCGCGAAAACGCCCGACTCAACAACATAGACAATGCGCGATTTTTGGTAGGCGATATGAAAGATGCGCTCTCTGCAGAAGTATTGCAACAATATGGCCGGCCCGATGTGGTCATTACCGATCCGCCACGTGCCGGCATGCATGCCGATGTGGTGCACATGCTACTTCAGCTTCAGGCCCGGCGCATCGTCTATGTGAGCTGCAATCCGGCTACCCAGGCACGCGATCTGTCTATACTGAATGAAAAATATGCTGTAGATGCCGTACAGCCTGTCGACATGTTTCCGCACACGCACCATGTAGAAAATATTGTGTCATTACAACTTCGATAATATGACGAGCATATCGAACGATCCGGAACTCAACGGCAAATATCTGGGCACCATCTCATCTGATTTTGTGAAGGTGGCCGACAATCTGAAAGAAGCTTCTTATCAGGTGCGCAAGCGCGGCTTTTCTGATCATCCCATTTTTCCCGTATCAAAGGCAGAAATACCCATAGGCCAGTTACTCATTGGCCGTGGCGAGGCCACCAACGACTGGAACTACTACATCACCTATGTGGATGAGTTCGTGCAACGCAAACTTATTGATGCCGATAAGGTCGAGGCTTTTAGAGCTACTTATAAAGATGCCGATGAGTACTGTTGCCTGTTTGTGGTGGATGAGGATTTCACCAAATTCCTGTTCATACCCTATCCGGAAGAGTGATTAATGCCGTATGGTAAAATCGGTGAAGTGGTCCGATCCGGCCTCGCTGGTTTTTACATTGCGTACTTCGGCGCCGTCGGGGCCTTGCCGGCAAGCGTCGGTAAGCTTTTCTACGGCCGCTGCTGATCCAGCGGCCAGCACTTCCACGGCGCCATCATCCCTGTTTTTTACATATCCTGCCAGGCCCAGCGACTGCGCCTGCTCTTTTACGAAAGCGCGAAAGCCAACGCCCTGTACATGGCCATAGACCTCGATGCGTGTGCTTGGCATATTGTAATGCGTTGTAGTAAGTTTTTATTTAATGTGTTAAACCACATTCTTTACAAAACTTCTTTTTGCCCGGCGGACGTTTCTTGGGTTTTTTCTTGTGGCCAAAATAGGTGGGGTCAGAGTATTGCGGCTTCTCCATTTCCTTAGCCATTTTTTTGCGCTGCCTGGCATTCTCTTCCATGCGCTCGTGGTATTCGTCTACTTTGCGGTCGAACTCACCGGAGAGGCTTTCATCGCGTCTCTTTTTCTTTTTGCCTTTGCTCTCGGCTTTGCCGAAATCGATGCGTGGGTACTCAGATCTTTTCTCCACTTTGCCCGACGATGAAGGGTCGCGGCTGGTATTGCCTTCCTTTCCGGACTGGCCAAAGGCCACGATAGCAAAAAGCAATAGAACTGGCAATACAAGAAGTGATTTCCACATAACGCACCTGTTTTTTTGTTGTAAAACTATAGCATCCGGTTTTTATTGCCAACCCCGGTGTAAGCTCGTACCCAGCGCAGCAGGTGTAAGGGTATTGGCGTGGAGAAAGGCAGGTGTTTTTCTCTCATCACCAAACACCGCACAGCTTCATTGAAGAGGGTTATGCATGAGCCTCCATTTAGTTGTGTCAGGAGAACCTAAGGTCACGTTTGGCCTCCATATGACCCAAGCTGGCGGTGTAGTGTTGGAGGCTTAGGAAGCGAAATGACATATCGCTTTAGCTTCATTTCGTTCATATTTCTTCAATCTTCATTAGCTTTTTTGCTGCCCTCGCCATACTTCTTATGCGTAAAATACAGTGAATAATTTGTAGCAAAAGAACTAATTAAGCCAGCAGCTATTGCCAACCAAAAACCTAGCTCTGTGGGATCAATGGAACCATGTGGTGCAAAGGCCATAAATGTCACAATAATAAATATCACGCCTATAATCGCTCTTTTTTTGTGCTTTTTATTGACGAACATAATGTTTGCTGTTTATCGTCCGCATGTCATAAGTAATTATACAATATTCACGAAGAGTGAACTTCATTTGCTCCATAGAATACCGCGGAAACCGACATGGGGCCGCTTGCCCTGGGCACGAAGGACTAATATGCATAATTGTATGTATTCAACGGGAGCAAGAAACTAACTATATGGGAACAAAGACGATTCCTTCCCGACCGGCTTCCGCTTCAAGGGAATACTCCAAAAAATACCTAAAAATAGGTATTGAGCGTGCTTAGCCTTCTATATAGCTTTACCTCGCCTAAAGCAATCAATCCATTGCGCACAGATGGCACTACCACATACACTTAACTTCCACCAATTTACCATGAAAACCATGTTCAAATCTACCAATCTATTTTCATTGGTGGCCCTCTTTGTGATATTGGCCACCGTATTTACATCATGCACTAAGGATGATCCCGATCCCGATCCTACAGATGAAGATAATAGGGCGAAACTGTCTAAAATCTATGTTGACAATGAGCTGGCGCTGGAATTTGTCTATAACAGCGCTAATAAAATAATACGTCAACGGTACTTCGAAGATGGTGCAGAATATTACAGAGATGATTTTGAATACGCCTCCAACGGCAATTTGACAAAACAGGTTGGTTTTGACGTGGAAGACAATGAACTTGACTTCACCCACACATATGAGTACAACAGCCAAAACCTCCTTACTAAGGTAACTTCCACCGGTGACGACTATGATGACACCCAGGCATTCATCTACAATGCTGACAATACCTTAAAGGAAGTGATTGTGACAAGCCCAACGAGCGAAAATTGGAAAGAAACTTTCACCTACAATACCGCCAAAAATATTGTGAAAACCACATGGTTATTTGGCAGCCAAGCGATGAACGAAGACACCAATTCCTATGACGATAAGAAGAACCCTTTTTACAAAATACTGCCATATCAGACTTATTCCTGGAACGCAGAATGGCTTATCAGCCCAAACAACGTAACCAAATCAGTATATAAAGACGGCTATGACGGAGAAACTTCCGAGACAACCTTTACCTACACATACAACTCCGATGGCTATCCTACACAAATGACTTGGCTCGATGATGATGACGATACGGAAACCTGGAGATTTGAATATAAGTAGTTGTCGCTATTCCCAATAGTGAAAATCCCTATCACAAAAAAAGGCCGGAGTGTCCGGCCTTTTTGATATCTGTCTAATTGGTGTGGCCAGATGCTCAACGACAGGCAGAACCTCTGCCCGAATAAATGTTTCCGATTTGCCATATTGAAACTTCATACAAGATGAAACACATTCTACTTCTTTTGCTGCTCACCGGCACTTACACCCAATCGCTGGCGCAGGACTGGATGGGCCTCCACTCCAGCAATTACGCCGGAGTACAGGGCATCAGCCTTCAGCCGGCTTCCATTGCCGACAGCAGGTACAAATTCCAGATGAACCTCGTGAGCTTCAACACCACGCTGAGCAACAACTACTATGCAATCGAAAATGCCGATTTGAAAAAGCTGAATTTTGATTTTGACGAACTCATCACACTCAACAGCAACAACGACCGGGGGGCTTTTTTAACTTCCGACGTATATGCACCCTTTTCGTTCATACTGACCACCGCTCCCAGGTCTGCCATCGGCATTACGCTGCGCGCCAGGTCTATGGTCAATATTGACGGAGTGAGCCCTGAGATGGCCGATTTTATAGATGAGCAACTCGATTCGGACGATTTTATTATTGATCCGGGCCAGACCTTTGCTATTAGCAATATGTATGGCCAGGTGCATAGCTGGGGCGAATTGGGATTTACCTATGCGCGAATAGTAATGGACAAACAAACCCACTTTCTGAAGGCCGGCACTACCCTAAAGCTGATGAGCGGCGTAGGCTCGGGCTACGTCTATGTGAAAGACCTCAACTATAGCGGATTGGCCGATGACCGTGTGGATGTGGCCAATTTGAATGTGCAAAGCGGATATTCGGACAATTATTCTCCTGACGGAGATGAGGTTTTTACCTACAAGCCTTTTCAGAATCTTTCATTCGGCTTCGATCTGGGCGTAGTGTATGAGTTCCGCCCAAATTTCGAAAAGTATATTCATACCATGGATGGGCAGGAAGGATTGGTACGGCGCAACAGGAATAAGTACAAATTTAAAGCGGGCCTTTCATTGTTGGATATTGGGGGCATTACATATAACAAAAGCAATGATAGCGGAAATTATAGTGGCAGTGCCGAAGACCTGGATGTCAATGATTTTGATGGCGGCCTGGATGAATTGCTGGAAGCGTATTTTGATTTTGAAGGGGGCGGCAGCTATCGTATGGACTTACCGACACGCCTGGTAGGGGAATTTGACTACCGGGTTTCCAATGGATTTTATTTGAATCTCACTTCGCAGCTAGGCCTGAAAGGAGGCTTGTCTGATGTGGAAAAAACCCGCTACATCAATACCCTGGCCCTGACTCCCCGGCTTGAAGGCAGGTTTTTAGGTGTGGCTTTTCCTTTGTCTTACGACAAATTCAGCAGCTTTAATTCCGGTTTATCATTTCGCGCAGGGCCGTTAATAATAGGATCAAGGGATTTGGTGAGCAGTTTCGTTTTTGGCAAAGATGCCGGAAGTGTCGATGTACATTTTGCCTTGCGCTTTAGCGTGCCTTACAAGAAGAAGAAAGACAAAGACAACGACGGTGTGTCCAACAAAATGGACGCGTGCCCCAAAGTACCCGGTGTGTGGGCGTTCAAAGGCTGCCCTGACCGCGATGGCGACGGCACACAGGACAGCGAAGACTGGTGCCCCGATATACCAGGATTGACCTCGTTGAAAGGTTGTCCTGACGAGGATAACGACGGCATAACCGACCAGGACGATGAATGCCCCGGTACGTTTGGCCTATTGGCCTTTAAAGGCTGCCCTGATCTTGATTCGGATGGCTTGCCGGACAAAGAAGATGATTGTCCGGAAGTGCCGGGACTGAAAATGCACAACGGTTGCCCCGATCGTGACGGCGACGGCATTATCGACAGAGAAGACCAGTGCCCCGACCTGGCAGGTTATATTGAGCAATTTGGCTGCCCCGATAGCGATGGCGACGGCATTAGCGATAGAGAAGACCAATGTCCCGATTTGCCTGGGGAAAAAGCCAAATATGGCTGCCCAGACAGCGATGAGGATGGCCTGTATGACAACGAAGACCAGTGTCCCAAAGAGGCAGGCCCCGCAGAAAACAATGGTTGCCCATATGCCGATAGCGATGGCGACGGAGTAATAGACCCTGAAGATGAATGCGTGACTGAACCAGGTGTGACCGAAAACAACGGATGCCCGGTATTGGAAGAAGAAGAGCAGGAAAGTGCTGAACACGAAATTGAGCCATCTGGAATTTGAAAGTGGAAAGGCCAAAATCGCCACTTCGTCCTATGGCGCACTTTCAGAACTTGCCGATCTGCCGAAGCAAAGACCAGAGTGGAAATTGCAAATATCAGGGCACACCGATGCTGTTGGCGATGCGCAAAACAACCTGAAACTCTCTAAAGCCAGGGCTCAGGCGGTGGCTGATTTTCTCACAGAGCAAGGAATAGACAGGTCGCGCTTTAGCATAGGCCTTCTCGATGGAAAAATATGACCGGAGAGGCCTTTGCCGATCCAGCCAATTTGTTGCTGAAAAGCCCCAGGAAATCGCTTAATTAGGGCGGTGCTGTAGGACAATGAGAAAAGCAAGAATTTTGTCCTCAGCTTCTGCGGATGATCACCCCCACTATTAACATTTACTAACCTACCCACCGATTGAATAAAATCTCCACTTAGCGTACTATATTGGGGCCGGTATCTTGGCTACCGCATCGTCAACCGCCCCCTATGCTTGCATCCTCTCAAATCAACCTGCCAGGCAACTCCGTCCATGTGCTGGACAATGGCAAGCCCGGCCCTGCGCTGCTGTTTGTCCACGGCAATTCCATGTCGTCCCGCATTTGGGAGAAGCAGTTCAGTGACCCCCACTTTGATGATTACAGGATCATATCCATAGACCTTCCTGGGCATGGAAAGTCCGGCCATTCCATAGCGCCCGATCAGGATTATAGTTTGCCCGGCTATGCAACAATCTTGCTGGCGGTCATCAATCACCTCAGACTTACAGACTATGTGTTGGTGGGATTTTCCCTGGGCGGGAATATTGCTTTGGAGGCGGCAACACAATTAACAGGCTGCAAAGGCATATTTATCACTTCCACCGTACTGTTCAACACCGCTGGCGATTTGGGTAAAGCACTTCGCACACACCCCGCCATCGCTGCCATATTCAAAGCCGAAGTATCAGCGGAAGAAGTGCGGGAGGCCGTGGATTTGTTTTTCACAGACGGTTTGCCGGCCGATAAAGAAATCTACCAGGCTGATTTTTTCAATACCGATCCCAATTGCCGTTCCTGGCTTTCCAAAAGCATCGCTGAAAACAGGCTGCACAGCAACATTGCCCATATCAAAAAGGCTCCCATGCCCATCGCCTACATCACCGGGGTCGAAGATAAGTATCTGGACATCGACTACTTATTGTCGCTTGACCTTAAACTGTGGGGCGGTGAAGTGATCTTGTTGCCAAATGCCGGCCATGTGCCCCAGACGGAATACCCTGTGGAATTTAATGCGCAACTGGAAAAGTTCCTGAAGGAAGTATTGAATATTGCCATACTAAAGCATGCCGTGCTTAAAGGCAAACTTTAGCAGGTCGGCGGTGTTTTTGGCATTGGTTTTTTCCAGCATATTTTTCCGGTGCGTGTTCACGGTGTGGGTGCTCAGGTTCAACCGGTCGGCAATGGCTTTGCTGCTCAATCCTTCGATGACCCACTTCAATATCTCCACCTCACGGGGCGAAAGCCTTCCTTCATCGGAGGCAGGGAAATAGATGTCCTTTAAAATATAAGTCATCCCTATTCCCTCATCGCATCTGGATATTGTATGCACGATCCTGTTGTCTTGTTTGTGGTGGGAAATGTCGGTGCAAAAACCCAATAATATCAATGGGTTTCCCATGCAGTCCACATCGAGCACGGTGGTATGCTGAAGGATATGCGCCGATTTTCCATTCACTCCTGTAAATCGGTAATTATGCGAATACCAGTATTTGCTGCGCTCTTCAGTCGAAACATTCTGCATGTGTTCCAAACGCCTGGAAAAAATGGTTTCCGCGAATACGAAAAGGTCTTCCGGGTGCATTTGGTTGTGGCTGTAAAATATCCCCCCCTCCAGCAATGCCTCACGCGGGGCACCGATGATGGAGAAGATGTTCTGGCCGACGTGGTGGTAGCCTTTCAGCCTGTAGTCCAGTACAAACAAAGAAACAGGGCTATAGGCCAAATCACGGCCAAGGCCAGGTGCTTTGTTCAAATAATGGATGAGGTCAAAAATATGATCGCTTCCTGTGCTGTCAACCGATACCTGGCTCATGTAATTGTGCAGCGTTAGCGATGGATTTTGTATGGAGCGTTTCATCGAAATGAGATTACGATTTTGTCACCTTTCATCGATAAATAGCAGGAAACCTCCAAGGCAGAAGCCAGCGCTAGTGATTGATATGGACACAACCAGAATACGACAGGAATTAGATATTGCATTTTAAAACGATTAGAATACTTTCCAGATCAATTAATTGCCGTCAGACAACGAAGATAGTTATTTTCGCGGCAGAAAAGATCGAATGGTAAATTGGTAAAATAGTAATTAATGGGGTGTTCCACTTATAATCTATTGAAACCAATATATCTGTGTTTAAACAGGTTTAACTCAGTTACCGTCGGTTAAAAGCTAAAGGGTTTATTTTCGGCTGAAGCCGACTTTGTGCCCCTTCTGTTACGCCTGTGTGATCTTTGTGGTTAAGAATATTTATTACAAAGACCTCGAAGTAAATACACAAAGAAAGGTTAAACTAAAGGCGAGGAATTACTCCCAGATATACATATTAAAATTTCGGATTTGCAGGTCGCTTATTTTTTTAAAACCAGCGTGGTGTTACCCAGTTCGTTTCATTCCTGTAATTCATTTAAGCGACCTTACCGGCCATGAACCTTTTGCCTGCACGCGAGAAACATTCGTGCAGCGAATTATTTGAGGATGTACTTACCTTCTCAGGGACATTGACGCTCCTCTGCGCGTAGCACTCATCTAAAACCAGAGAGAGCCTGCGCTCAGTCGCTAAAATGGCAATCGAACTTCTATCTCTCCTATTTTCAGCATTGGGACACCGTAAGATTTTTTATTCTACTCGCCGATCATTATCCTGGGAATTTTCCTCCGCCAGCGGGGGACATTGCTAACCTTCCCCGCTGCGCGTAGCACTCATCTAAAACCAGAGAGAGCCTGCGCTCAGCCTTTAAAATGGCAATCGAACTTCTATCTCTCCTATTTTCAGCATTGGGACACCGTTAGATTTTTTATTCTATTCGCCGATCATTATCCTGGGAACTTTCACCCGCTGGCGGGGGTAGGGGGTGGAAAATAACGAAATTCACATCATGGGACTGCCTTCTTCCAATAATTACCGATACAATAAGCATCTTGCCTCCAATGCCAATGATTGCAGACTTCATGTGCAAAGAGTTGCAGCTGATTGTTGAAGTTGATGGCATTA
>CAZQVB010000032.1:0-52835 GCA_964596645.1 uncultured Roseivirgaceae bacterium | reverse complement strand
AAGGCCACGCTAAACAGCCAAAGGTGTTTCGAAGGTTTCTCCGGACAAGACTGAACAGAGGCTCTTGCATGATTTTCCTTTAGTCCATGGCCTGTGCACAGAAGCCATTCTCTCAAGGGGTCATGCTGAACTTGTTTCAGCATCTGTCGGCTTTTGGCACTGGGCGCAGCGGATAACTTTGGCTGATCTCTTTTCATCTACCCGAAAAGATATGAACTGATACCACGGTAAAGCTTACACTTGCATATGCTTCAGCTATTCATCCCACCAACTACCAGTCTACCAATCTACGAGTTTACCAATCCACTAATCTCACTCCGAAACTGACGAAACAGGTCGGTCACATCAGCCGGTTATTGATGAATGAGGGCTACGGCATAGGCGGCAATGCCATCTTCCCGACCTACAAAGCCCATTTTTTCGTTGGTCGTTGCTTTGATGGAGACGGCACCTTGAGGCACCTGAAGCAATTCTGACAAGCACTTTTGCATAAACGGTATGTGAGGCGCAATTTTTGGCTTTTCCAGACACACAGTTGCATCTACATTGCCCAGTTTCCATTGGTTCTCGGCGAGCAGTGCCACAACTCTGACAAGCAATTTTTTGCTGTCAATACCTTTGTATGCCGGGTCGGTATCGGGGAAGTGATGTCCGATATCGCGCAAACCGGCAGCGCCCAGCAGGGCGTCGCATATAGCATGTACGAGCACATCGGCATCGGAATGCCCCACGGCGCCCTTATCATATTGTAGTAAAATACCTCCAAGCCACAGTTCGTGGCCTTCTTGCAGCCGGTGCACGTCGTATCCAAAACCTACGCGAATGTTCATGAAGTAGATGAAGAGTATGAAAAAAAGCCACTGAAAGTGGCCTGTTCAATTACTTTGTCTTTTTCCTGGGCAGGGTACGGAAGATATAATCCCACAGCGGCGACGATACGCCAAATGCCCGGTCCGGATCTTTATAGTGATGTATGCCATGATTGATCCACAATACCTTCAAAAAGTTCTTTGGTGGCTGTATGGCGTGCACTATATAATGTACACCCAGGTATGAGGCGTATCCGGCAAGAAAGCCCGGCGTAAAACCAAAGGCATAGTCGCCCATGATGAGGCGAAAGACCATCAGGAACAGCAAACACAACACAATGGTGATAACGGGTGGCCATGACAGCCTTCCCTTGTCTTTAGGATACTCGTGATGTACGCCATGCAGGTTGTACTGCAGCCATCCTTTCACTTTGTTATCGGGCACCATATGATAGAGGTAGCGGTGCATCAGGTACTCAAAAAGTGTGAATGAAAGCAAGCCTATAAAAAAAAGCCCCAGGTAATCGGTAAAAACGAGATTGGTGACCCGTGTGCCCCAGTAAATGAAGGCAGCCCCGGATAGCAACTGCACCGATATGGGCATAGAAATATGCGAATAGGTAAGGCGTTCCAGCAGCGGATTGTCGAAGTACCGCTTTTTACCTTCATTTTTTGGTTTTATTTCGTGAATGGACAAATATTCCATAGTTCACATCTTTTTGGTTTGTCAAAGTTATGACCGGTAAAATTAGCAGTTAATCATAAATTAGGCTTGTAATCTCAAATTAATGTTCAAGGCGCTTATCAAATTTTCACATCCACCTTGCGCATATCCAGCACTTCACGGTAGAAGTCTTCGTACATCGGCAGTATGTTGTTTATTTCAAACTCCTTGGCTCTGGCCAGAGCGTTTCGTTTAAACTTCGCCAAGTTGCGCTCGTCCAGTACTTCCAGAGCGCGCTGCGTCATGCAGTCTATATCGCCGACAGGGCAGAGAAAACCCGAATAACCATCTTTATTAAGCTCCGGCAAACCGCCTGCATTGGAAGAAATGACCGGAACTTCACAAGCCATCGCTTCCAGGGCAGCAAGACCAAAACTCTCCTTTTCGGAAGGCATCAGAAAAAGATCTGCGACCGAAAGCACTTCTTCCACGGCTTCCAGCTTACCCAGAAAGCGAATATCGTCGCAGCCGCTGTGCTCCCTGCACATGGCTTCCATTTTAGTGCGCTCAGGCCCATCGCCAATCAAAAGCAGCTTGGCCGGTATCGATTCTCTCAGGCGAAGAAAAACGCGCAGCACATCCTCCACACGCTTCACCTTCCGGAAGTTCGACGTATGCACCACTAGCTTTTCATCCTCCGGGCAGATGGCTTTTTTGAAATGATCCTTTTTCAGTTTACGAAAGCGATCCAGGTCAATGAAATTGGGTATTACCCGGATGTCTTTAGTGATCTTGAAATGGTCGTAGGTGTCTTTCTTCAGATTTTCCGATACGGCTGTGATACCGTCTGACGCATTGATGCTAAAGGTGACAACCGGCTCATAAGAGGGGTCTTTGCCTACCAGCGTAATGTCAGTACCATGCAGCGTGGTAATCACAGGTACATAAATGCCCTGCTGTTGCAAAATTTGCCTGGCTACATACGCGGCAGAGGCATGTGGTATGGCGTAGTGAACATGCAGTATGTCAAGCTTGGAGTGCTTTACCACATCTACCATTTTGCTGGCCAGTGCGAGTTCGTACGGCGGGTACTGAAATAGCGGGTACGCCTGTACATCTACCTCGTGGTAAAACAGGTTTTCATTTAGATAATCGAACCTAAATGGCTGTGAGTAGGTAATAAAATGAACCTGATGATTGTGTTTGGCTAGTCCTATACCCAACTCGGTAGCAACTACCCCACTACCACCGTAGGTGGGGTAGCACACGATACCTATCTTCATATTCGGGGATTAATTATATTTTTCGAAGTTCCAGATCGACTCGTAGATCACGTCATGAATTCTTTTACGAATGTTGTAATCTGCGAGTTTGGCGTTGTTAATGCTCGGGTGTATCCGATTTGACAGAAACACATAGATAAGATTAAATGTTGGATCGACCCATACTGCGGTACCTGTAAATCCGAGATGCCCATAGGTTTGCGCTGACGCAAAACGGGATGTATGGCTGAATTCTTCATTGCGCTCCGGCTTATCCCAACCCAGCCCGCGCCTGCTCGTGCCGGACTGCTGCCGCGTGAAAAGGTCGATGGTTTCAGGGTCGATATACCGAATGCCGCCATATTTACCCCCCTGCAGGTTCATTTGCAATACCTTGGCCAGGTCTTGTGCATTGCTGAAAAGCCCCGCATGCCCCGACACGCCGCCGTACATGGCAGCAATTTGGTCGTGCACTGTGCCCCACACCAGCAGGTGGCGAAAATCATTATCGAGCTCAGTGGGCACCATTCTATTCATCGGAAAGCGACACAGCGGGTTATAGGTCATAGTGCTCACCCCAAGCGAACTATAAAAGACTGAGTCCATGTACTGGTCCAGCGACTGACCCGACACCCGCTCTACCAGCATCTGCAACAGGTAGAAGCCAAGGTCGCTGTATTTATATCCGAACTCTTTTTCGTACCGGCTTTTGGTGCGAAGGCGTGTATCGATGGTCCAATGCCACAAGGAATCTTTCAGCCCTTCGGAGGCATACATGCCAAAGGCCACAGGATTGTGGTGTAGCCCATCAGGGTAGTCGGTATAGTATTGAATGGTGTTGTCCTTCATTTCCACAGTGTTTTTCCAGAAGGGAAAAAATGGCCGCAGCCCGGACTGATGTGTCAATATGTCGCTCACCACAAGGTCTTCCTTGTTGGTGCCTTTCAGCTCCGGGAGATAGGTACTGATTTTTTCATCGAGCCGGTACTTGCCGGCGTCGTATAAATGCATAAGCGCCTGGGTGGTAGAGACCACCTTGGTGACCGATGCCAGGTCGTACAGCGATCGATCCGTCACGGGCATCACACTGTCGTAGGTGTAGTAGCCAAAATTTTTCTCATACACTACGGCACCATTGCGTACCACCAGGATCTGGCAGCCCGGAAAAGCGCCCGCAGCCACAGACTCCTGCGCTATTTTATCGATTCTGTTCAGGGTCTCACCATCCATGGCCTGCAGTTCGGGCGGTGAGTAAGCTATTCTTCTCAAATCGCGAAAGGTAGATGACCGGGCAAAACGCGGATAGTTGTATGGACTGGGAGAAATTTTCGATTCCTTATGCAGCGCTCCAAAGATGATTTGAGGCGCTATGCGCTGATTGTACAGGTTGTCTTCCGCCGCCAATAGTTGCCTCGGCAAACTGATGAGTTGCTGGGGCATTTTGGTATCGCCAAACGTGGTGAGTACAATATTGGTCTCTTCATTCAGGCGCTTCAGCATGGCCACAAGCTCATCGGAAAGGGGTGCATCGTGAAGGTGCCAGTCGACCACCACATGGTCAAAAGCTTTGAGCTGTGTTTCCAGCATTTCCAGTTCGTCGGCATGGTGCTGCAGGTCGGGTATGATAAAGTGAACGAAAGGGGCATATTTTTCCAGCGCTTCCTGAAACACGCTGAGATGGCTGCTGCCGATCGACAAAGAGGCGAAGGAGACGTTACTGAGTTTTTCAATCGGCAAAAGATCGCCGTAGTTGCGCAGCAGTTGAATGGCTTGCGCATAGGCCTGGTGGTTTATCGCATTGAGCTGCGGTGATGCCAGTCTTTTCATCAAATTGTTCTGCAGCAGCGGCAATGTATCCATGGCCAACGACGCATACCGGCTTTTCAACACATTTTTTGCTTTCATTTCCATTTCCGCACTGCGCAGAAAGCGCGAATCCAATGCAAAACGCAGTGCAAGAAAAGCCTGTTCGTAGTCATCCTCCACCAACACCGCGTCGGCACCCGCCTTCAGGAAATTAGCATACGCTTCCACGTTTTCCGCAGCCGGGGCAGCAGGCACCCCCACCAACACACCACGAAACGACAGGTTTTTATAGATAAGAGGCTCAATAATGCGCTTGCGTACCGATACAGCATCGTCGGCTGAGAGACCAGTGAGCCCCCGCAGCATGAGCATAGAAGGCTCCTGGTTGAAAACCTGCCACAGGTCGGTCTGCAGGTTAAAGCCGGTAAGCCATTGATCAGTAAAAAGCTCGGCCTTTATATGCTGAGCGAAGTCTTTGGGAGAATCATAATCGATGGTGACTGAACCGGTGGATGCCACGCCACTTTGCTGCAGGCCGGCCATCATATGCTTCATTATCCATCTGCCCTTTCTATTCTCTACCCCTTCCACAGGAAAGCGGAAGTCGCTCCGCCTAGTCCCGATCTCTACTTCAAAATACGGGTCGGCCCGCACGGCCGCGTGAAAGGTGTGATACTGCGGCGCGATCTGCCGGCTCAGCTTATACAGCATGTCTTCGCCATCGATCATGGACAAAGTATGCACATTGGGGCTGTACATTACACTGTCTACACTAGGTCCAAACCGCTGGTGCTGACTGCTAAGGGCGATTTTTGGAGGCAATTTGCTGTTTTTGCGCAGGCGCTCTACGAGTTGGGCTATGGCGAGCGGGGAGCCTTCTTCAATGGTAATGGCGCCCGGATGGCTGTTTATTATCGCATCGTATAGATCATTTATATTTTCGGCGTTCACCTGAATGCTAAGATGGAGCATCTGACCGATTTGCTCATCGAGCGTAAGTCGCTGGTACACACTGTCGGCCCAGTGTTCTGCCCGGCTTCCATCGGGGTAGGTTGCCAGTGCAGTTTTACACATGAGTAATAGGACCACCCATGCCCCACATACCTTTTTCATTAGCCCAGCGTTCACCATTTGTTATACATACAAATTTAAATTTACTTTGTAAATACTGAATTTAGCGCACTATGAAGTTTCCCTCTATTACACGGATGCCGAAAATGAAGAGGTTCAATTTTGAGCCGCGATACTACGATCCGATCAAAGAGGATGTTAAAAATCGCACACAAAGAATCAGTAATGAGCTGGCCAACGCTCATACGCTGAGCCGTCACGATCATCTCCGTCATGCCTTTAGCCAGCGCACCGCACAAAACAATAAAGCGGGATTTATGCAATTATTGCTGGCCACTATTTTTTTAGGAACCTTCGTTGGCTGGCTCTATTTTGGCAATGTAGCCCTCTTTGCTTTCGCGGCCCTTTTCCCATTGTATATTTATTTAAAGACCAGAAAGTTTTTCCAGTAGGAAAACGATTTAGATGTCGGATATAATTCAACTGTTACCAGAATCCATAGCCAATCAAATCGCTGCGGGAGAGGTTGTGCAACGCCCAGCATCAGTGGTGAAGGAGCTGCTGGAAAATGCAGTAGACGCCAAAAGCACCGAGGTGACTCTTGTGGTAAAAGATGCAGGCAAAGGGCTGGTACATGTGGTAGACAACGGCCTGGGCATGTCGGAAACCGATGCACGAATGAGCTTTGAGCGCCACGCTACCTCCAAGATCAGAAATGCCAACGATCTGTTTTCTATACGCACTATGGGCTTTCGCGGTGAGGCACTGGCATCTATTGCTGCAGTAGCACAGGTAGAGATGAAGAGCCGCAGACATGACAGGGACATCGGCACCTGCCTGCAGGTGGAGGGGTCGATGGTAAAAAAACAGGAACCTGTGGCCTGTATGCCGGGCACGAGTATAGCAGTGAAAAACCTTTTTTACAATGTGCCTGCCCGTCGCACTTTTCTCAAATCCAATGCTGCTGAGCAGCGGCATATTGTAGATGAATTTACCCGTGTGGCGCTTGCCAACCCCGAAGTAGGCTTTTCCCTTTATCAGAATGACCTTGAAGTATTCCTGCTGAAGCCCGAGAAGCTCAGTCAGCGCATAGTACATTTGTTCAACAAAAACTACCGCAACCAATTGATACCTTGCGAGGAATCTATGGAAGGATTGAGCGTGAAGGGCTATATCGGCAAGCCGGAATTTGCCCGCAAGTCGCGCGGCGAGCAGTTTTTATTCGTGAACAACCGCTTTATAAAAAGCAATTATCTCAACCACGCACTCACTACAGCCTTCGAAGGCCTGATCTCGAGCGATCAATTTCCGTTTTTTGTGCTCTTCCTCGAGATAGACCCAAGGCATATTGATGTGAACGTGCATCCAACCAAAACAGAAATTAAGTTTGCCGATGAGCGTGAGGTGTATGCTTTTCTCAAAGCCACTGTAAAGATGGCCATCGGCCGTCATCATGTGGCGCCGGCGCTCGATTTTAGCTACGACACCAACTTTCGCTCGTTTGAGCTCACCGATAAGGATCGTCAGCAATCTGCCGATCGGTCATATAGCCAGTACCGGTCGTCAGATGAAGGCCGTGGAAGCAACGCCCAGCATTGGGAGCGTATGTTTGAAGGGGCCATAAAAAATGAGAGCTTCCATGCACAGTCGCAGCGAGAGCTGGAGCAGACTGGCAAGAGCGTATCTCTACGGCTCGATAGTTCGGTCAATTCGCTGGGTGATGACGCGGCTACTTCGCTGGCGCCGTCAGAAAAAAGCCTTTTTCAGCTGCACAATGCGTTTGTGCTGGCCCAGGTGAAGTCCGGACTAATGATTGTAGATCAGCAGGCGGCACATGAGCGCATTGTGTATGAGCGGTACAAGAAGGCATGGCAACACGCCTCAGGAAGCTGCCAGCAACTGCTCTTTCCGGAATTGATAGAGTTGAGTGCCGCCGACAGCAACATAGTGAGCGACATGGCCACGGAACTGAGGCATATTGGTTTTTCGTTCGAAGCCTTGGGCGGCAATACGATAGCACTCAATGGTTTGCCTGCCGGCATAGAAGATGAGGATGCGGGCAGTCTGTTTGTGCAAATGCTCGAAGACTATAAGAAGAATGAAATGGAAAAAGGCGCCAACCGTGGTGAGCTGTTGGCTGAGTCCATTGCCCGGTATACGGCCTTGAAACGCGGCAAGCGTATGGAAAGAGAAGAAATGGCGGCTATGATCGACCAACTTTTTGCATGTTCAAATCCTAACTATGCGCCGGGTGGCCGACGTACGTATTATATATTGGAATCGAAAGAAATTGATGAACTCTTCAAAGGTAGATAGGCATGTTTGGTAGAATGACCCCTATGGTGCGCGGTATCCTCATAACGAATGTGGTAGTGTTTGTGCTCAGCGCTTTTATCTTTCCCCAACTGAACATGTATCTGGCACTGTACCCGTTCAGTACAGAGTATTTCAAGCCCTTTCAGTTGTTTACATACATGTTTGCACACGCCAATGTGATGCACATTTTGTTCAATATGATCGGGCTGATGGTTTTCGGTTCGCTGCTCGAGCAATTCTGGGGCAGCAACAAATTTCTTATTTTCTATATAGTGACTGGTATTGGTGCTGCACTTGTATATGGAGGGTTCAACTACTTTGATATTCTGGGTTCGGGTGAGCGTATCAGTACGATGGTAGGTGCTTCAGGTGCTGTGTATGGTTTGCTGATGGCGGTGGCTATGTTGTTTCCCAACACTCAGGTTATGTTGCTCTTCCCCCCGATCCCCATTAAAATGAAATGGTTGGCGATCATTTTGGGCGCCATGGCCGTTTACTCAAGTTTTAGCCAGGATCCTGGCGACAATGTCGCCCATTTGGCACACCTGGGCGGAATGGTTTTCGCGTTTGTGCTGTTGAAAATATTTCAAAATAACCGCAACAGCTTTTATTGATGATGCACTATGAATAACTCAATTTTAAATGACTTTAAATATGCCTGGAGCCGGCCCAACAATGCCGTGATTCAGATCATTATTATCAATGTCATCATCTTTGTAGGCCTGTTTTTTATATCCCTGCTGCGATATGCAGGACTTGAGGCCGTGGTGGTGCTCATTCAAAATCAATTCATTATTCCATCCGACCTGTCGGAATTTATCTTTCGCCCCTGGACGGCCCTTACCTATGCCTTCAACCATGCCGGCGTGTTTCACATATTTTTCAATATGCTCGTATTGTACTGGTTTGGGCAACTTTTCGTGGAGTATTTGGGCAGCCAAAAGCTTGTCAATCTATATGTGATCAGCGCTATTGCCGGCGCATTTGTGTTTCTGATTGTATATAATTTAATTCCGTCGCTTGGCTATGCCAACATGGTGGGAGCGTCGGGTGCTGTGTATGGCATAGTGGTAGCTACGGCTACATTCTTACCCAATTATCGTTTTCACCTGCTATTCATAGGCCCGGTGAAAATCATGTACATCGCACTGTTTACCATATTCATCAGCATCATCAGCCTGGATCGCGGGCAGAATGTGGGCGGAGACCTGGCCCACCTCACCGGTGCGGCCGTAGGTTTTCTATATGCACGGCAGATACAGAGAGGTAGAGAAATGGGCACCTGGGTCTTTCGCAGCATGGAGTTTTTGAAAAGCTTCTTTCAACCCCGGCCGAAAATCAAAGTTTCACATCGGCAGGCCAGGCCAGACTCTAAGAAAGGTACTGGTAACGAACCTGTTCAAGCCAGACCAAAGAGTACGGTAAGCCAAAATGAAATTGACGCCATACTGGACAAAATTTCTGAGAAAGGATATGACAGCCTGAGCAAAGATGAAAAGGAGAAGCTTTTCAACGCCAGCAAAAAATAATCCGGCAGGAAAACCGTACCGGATGGGTCACTTTTTGAAGATTGTATTCAGGATCAAATTTGAAGTTTTTCCAGGTTCTCTTGGCTCAATGGCTTATTGATGTATTTTTTCACGTGCGCGTATTCCTTCGATTTATTCACGTCCTGAGGGTTAATCGAAGAGGTAAGCATTACGATACGACAATGCGTCTTAGTGGCTTCCTGTAGCTTTTCAAACTCATCTAAAAACTGAAAACCATCCATCAGCGGCATGTCTATATCCAGAAAGATCACGTCTGGCAGGATATCTTTAGAAAGGGTAGACAGCTTTTCGACGTTCTTTAAAAATTCTATGGCACTTCTGGCGCCGGTATGGGTATATATGTGCTTAGTGATGTTGGCAGCCTCTATCATTTTTTGATTAATGAGATTGTCAATCTCATTATCATCGATAAGCATTACAGCAAAGTATTTGGTGTCGACAGCGTTTGGCATAATCTCAGATATTTCTACCGATTGTGAAGCGTCCTAAAAATAATTATTGGATATCATTCAGGAAAAAAAGTCTGCTGGTAAAAAGGTTTCTTTCCATTCTTAAAAAGCATTCCTTACCTGATGCCTTCAAATGTATGAGTAATTTGCTTTATATCAAATTGAATTTGAAGGGCTGCAGGTAAGTTTTGACATTTTTGTAAATGTTTCTCCAACGCTTCCTCAGAGCATTATCAGTGGCACATGGCGCGGAGATAAAGAAGAATGTGCTGGTGTAAACTTCCCGGATGAAAACCCCTCATTGAACCGATACTTTAAGCTTGTGCTTTAAAGGACTGTTTTGCAGAGGATTGAGGTGATGATGTTCTACGCCAGCCATGCCCGCTCTCCTGCCGCTATTAGGGAGGCCTTCAGTGGGTACGGTATGGTTATTCATATAGCCTCGTGCCACCTATCGGAACCCTACCTGAAACCGCAGACATTCACAAAAGGGTCCTTGTGTAAAACACCTCTTACAGCAATGCTCAGGCTATTGCGGTGGAGCAGCACGCAATATCAGATTATATCCAGCGAAAGCCATATTCCTCATTTTTTCGGCGTCATTTCACCCCTAATGAGCGCATTATATTCATCACAAGATAATGTACCGTGTTCATCGCTGAAGGGGCAGGTTTTGTACTCAAGACCAAATTTGCCGCGGTTGATGATCACTGTGCTGCCACTACAAGCGGGGCACAGCACGCGGGTGTCAGCATCGCATTCTACCTGTACCTTATTGGCCACATCCATCAGCATGTCATCGTCCGGGGCATTGTCGATAGCTGGTGTGTTTTCTGCGAGGGCCCGGTAGGCTGCTTCTGATCTTTGCAGGTAATCGATACACGCCTCGTAGTACTGACCCGTTGTGCCTTTAAGTTCCAGATACTTGTTCAGCCAATTGATGCTCTGCTTGTATTTGCCCAGTTCGTAGGAAGTGGCCCCAAAAAAATAGCATATCTCCGTCGGCAGCACCTGCACATTGTCGAGTACCGTTTTAAAAGACTGCTGTGCTGCATCGTACTCGCCGGCTTCAAACTGCCGGATGCCCAGGGCAAGATATTGTAGCGATTCGTCGGCCGGTGTTTGTTGCGCTGTGGCAGGCATGGCAGCAAAGGCAATAATGACGGCCAGCAAGGCAGATAGCGGAAGGGTAATACTTTTATAAATGTTTATCATTCTCCGCTCCATGAATAGGCTGTTCGTTGGGTAATGCTTCTGCCCAGGGTTATTTCATCGGTATATTCCAATTCGCCACCCACGGGCACTCCACGGGCTATGGTGGTCACTTTCACGCCAAAAGGCCGCAGCTTCTTTGCGATGTAAAACGATGTAGTATCTCCTTCCATTGTGGGGCTCAGGGCCAGAATTACTTCAGCAATGGCTCCCTGGCTTTTCTGCACCCGCTCTATAAGGGAGGCAATGGTGAGGTCGTCGGGGCCCACTCCTTCTATAGGCGAAATGATGCCACCAAGCACATGAAAGTATCCATTGTATTGGGCGGTGTTTTGTATAGCCATCACATCGGGTGTATCTTCCACCACGCAGATAACGGAGGAGTCGAGGCGCACAGATTCGCAGGTACAATCTTCTGAGTCGGCTATGATATGGCAAATACGGCAACGCCGGCTTTGATCGCGCAGGTTGGTGAGCGCTTCGGCCAGGTGGTGGGTTACGCTTTTGTCTTGCTTCAGAAGGTGCAGAGCCAGCCGCAGCGCAGTCTTCTTTCCTATCCCTGGCAACCTTGATATTTCCTGTACAGCTTCCTCAATAAGCTTAGATGGATATCTAACCATTTTATTACTCCCTTCAGCATCAAAAACCCCGAATGCCTCTTGTATTTAGTATTTATTGTTTAACCTTTGCGGGATATTTCAGTCGCGTAAATATTCATTAAATCGACTTAGAAAGCCACAACTATGCGAAAAAGTTTTTGGGTAGCAGCCCTGCTCCTGTTGGGATTGGTACTGGTAGGATACCTCCTGATCAAGTACATCAACCGCGGTGAAACATACAGTGAACTAACCGAAAAAGAAGACTCTGTTGCCTTCGTTCCTCCCCCACCGCCTCAGCTTTTGTATGGCCTCAATATCGATTCACTGGATGTAGCTGAGGGTGTGATACAGCGCAATGAGAATTTGTCAGAAATATTGATGCGCTACAATGTGAACCAGCAAACGCTCGCTTCCATAGGCCTGCTGCCCAGCGATACTTTCAACGTACGCAAGCTGCAGGCGCGAAAACCCTATACCATCATTCACGGGCGCGACAGCATGAAAACGGCGATGGCTTTTGTTTATCACCCCAATGCCATCAATTATGTAATGCTCAAGTTCGGGGATTCACTGCAGGTTTTTCATGGCATGAACAAGGTAGACACGGTGGCACAGGTTACTTCCGGTGTCATAGAGTCGTCATTGTACAACACGGTGGTCGAAGACGGCGGCTCGCCTTTGCTGGTAAGTGAGCTGGCCGATGTGTATGCCTGGGCCATCGATTTCTTCGGTGTGCAGAAGGGCGACGCCTTTAAGGTAATGTACGACAGGTACGAGGTAAATGGTGAAACAGCGGGGCTGGGGCCCATCAAAGCGGCATGGTTCAGGCACATGGGCGAAGATTTCTATGCCATTCGATACGATCAGGGCGAGGGAGAGGAATATTTTGACGAAACAGGAAAAAGCCTGAGAAAGACATTTTTGAAGGCGCCGTTGAAGTTCTCCAGGATTAGTTCGCGTTTCACCTACAACAGGTTTCATCCGGTATTGAAGATAAATCGCCCACACACTGGTGTAGACTACGCCGCACCCACCGGCACGCCCGTACAATCTGTAGGCGATGGTGTAGTGACCATGGCCCAATACAAGGGGGGCGGTGGCAATACGGTAAAAATAAAACACAACAGTGTGTACACCACAGCGTACTTGCACCTGTCAAAATATGGGCCCGGCATACGCAGCGGCACCCGCGTGAAGCAGGGACAGATCATTGGCTATGTGGGCAGTACCGGCTTGTCTACAGGCCCTCATCTCGACTTTCGGTTTTGGAAAAACGGTAAGCCCGTAGATCCGCTCAAAATAGACCCGCCATCGGCAAGCCCCATTCGTGAAGAGGTATGGAGCGATTATCAAGTAAGGATGGCAGCAATGAAAGCGGCATTGGACAATATTGAGCTCGATGAGGCGGAGGCTTTAGTATCGACTGAAAAAGAACAATAATTATTGCCTTGGGTTTATGGGGTATGGAAAAGTTATTCTTCCCCATATTCATCACTACCCTCTTAGTGCTTTTTGCCAATATTGCTCCGTTTATCGGAGTGGGTCTGCCGATTATCTTGGCCCTCATTTCCATCGGCCCGGTGGCAACCATTTGGATGGCCTACCGGGTATTGCGCGATGGCACACCTTCCGACAAAACCTTCGACCAATATTGGTATGAGGATAGCGCACGTTAGAGCACTCTGCATCTTGTATTGATATTTTTTCTGCCCGTGTAGGCCTATATGCCTTTGGCTAAAATCTATACAGCTGGCTGTAGGTGATCAATGCAACATTCACCCTATATCCACTGAACAGTTTCTGCAAAATTACAGGCCAAAATTACCTGCCTTTGTTTTCACAGGGCTTTTCACTCCATTGTTCTGTCGATTTGTAAAATTTGCGTGTTCATATTTTTTACGTCCGCCATGAAGCGTTTATTGACTATCGGCATTTACGAAGATCAGCCACCTTTTCAGCAAGAAATGATCAGGAATGCCAACATACTTGCCTTGCTCACCATTGGTGCAGGCATTGTCTTTACCATTACATATTCTATCATACAACCAGCGCTGATCGTCAGCAGCGCCATCATGATGCTGGGCGCTGGCGCCTGTTTATTTTTCAATTTGATCAGCTCCAGCAGTATTGGCCGGTTTCTGCTCAACCTGAGCACAGTTGCTGCCCTTGCCATAGCGCATGGCTATGTAGTGCAAGCGGGTGAGCCGATGATTGTTCTTTGGTATATCGCCCAGCTTGTAGCGGCCATTCTGCCCTGGCTGTACGTAGACCTGCGCGAAAAAAAACTATTGATCTCCAGCCTGGTACTATCCCTGGGCCTGTTTCTGGTGCAACCCTGGCTGAATGAATGGCTGGTGATGGAAGTGGATAGCACGCCCTTCAGAAGCGGTATTATTGAATTGCTCACGTATACTTTCGTAATCGGTGTAGTGGTCGTCGTCATGTACAGTCTGCAGCGCCGCTACCTCACTGCCGAGGCCGGAAACCAGCAATTGCTGGATAATATCAATGCCCAAAACAGTGATATGAAGAAGCAGCAGGCTGAATTGGAAAAGACGCTGGCCGAAGTGCGCAAAGCGCGCGAAGAAGATGAGCGACGCAGCTGGATAGCCAATGGCATCACCGAGTGTGGCAACATACTTCGGGGTGATTTAGATGATAAGATGTACCAGCGCCTCATTACTAAAATAGTACAGTATATGGGTGTAGTTCAGGGAGGCATTTATACGGTAGAAGAAGATGACCACCGACACGAAACACACCTCCAGTTGCAGGCTTGCTACGCCTTCGATCGTATCAAATTTCTCACTCAGCGCATTGATGTAGGAAAAGGTCTTGTGGGTCAGTGCTATCTGGAGCAGGAGCCGATTTACATTACGAAAGTGCCGGAGAACTATATCAATATCACATCGGGGCTGGGAGGAGCCAGCCCCAATGTACTGCTCATAGTGCCGCTGATAGAAGAAGGAAAAGTAGAAGGCGTAATTGAATTGGCTTCTCTGAAAGAGCTTGAACCACACCAACGTGAATTCATTGAACGGTTTGGAGAAACGCTTGCCGCTTTCATTGGCAGCTATAGAGTGAATCAGAAGACGCGTATACTACTGGAACAGTCGCAGCAGCAAACGGAAGAGATGCGGGCTCAGGAAGAGGAGATGAGGCAAAACATGGAAGAACTTCAGGCCACGCAGGAAGAAATGGCACGCAAGGAGCGCGAAATGAAGCAACGCTACGACGAGATAGAAAAGCTTTCGAAAGACCTGGAAATGGAGCACGCCATGTTCACCGGTCTCATGGATTTGCTTGCCGACCGCATCACTATAAAAGACAAGGATGGCAGGTACCTGAGGGTGAACAAAACGAAGGCAGATAGTTTTGCAACGCAAGGAATACTGGATATAGCGGGAAAATCAGACGCCGACCTCTACAGCAAGGAGCACTTTGAGCGCAGTATAGCCGAGGAGAGGCGCATCATGCAAACAGGCAAACCTGTGCTGAACAAAGAAGATAAAATAGTAATGCCCGATGGCCGTGTAGTGTGGGGAGCCACATCGCGTGCACCATTCAAAAATGAAAATGGGGAAATGCTGGGCACCCTTGTGGTAACGCGCGACATCACCGCAGAAAAAGCCGCTAAAGAAGCATTAGACGAAGCAGAAAAAGAATTGGAAGCGCTGAAAGCACAAGATGAATAGTGCAATAAGCCTCATCAGCAGCACCAATAATTAGCGCTTGCCTCCGTAAGCGCTGCGAAATTAAATCTATCGCCTCCCCGTACCGCCGCTAGCGGTAGTCTATCAGTGCAGTCCACACACCAGGTTTGCCATTGTCCATGCGCGTCCAGATGGGGCGCACCACACCGGCGTGAGCAGCTATATTGGTATAGTCGCCAAAGAAGGTGTCGCTATCGGGTGTGAAGGGTTCATCACTGATCTTTTCATTTTTCCAGGTAATGCCGCCATCGGCCGAAGTGGCCAGGTACACATCCGTCTTCTCATCGTCATAGTGCCTGCGATCATAAAAGATAATATAAATGATACCCGTCACCTGATCTACGGCCATCCACGACAGAAACTGGTGTTTGCCCATAGGTGAGGAGCTTTCGTCATCATTTACCCGAACGGGCTCCGACCAGGTATCGCCCTGATCGGTAGACCGGGCGAGCCAAATATCAGTATTATCATCACCATTGCGCTGATCGGCCCAGTTCACGTAAATGGTGCCGTGGTGGGGGCCATAACTCATGTCGCAGGCTGTCACCGGCATGCCATTGGCCCTTCCCAGGCCGGGTATCTCAAACACCCAACCGCCCGGTTGCTGTGCCACTACTTTGTCCTGTTTCAGCCAACTGTGCCCGCCATCGGGTGATCGGTCGAAGTATATTTTATGATCATAGGACCAGGCAACATATACCGCGCCCTGCGGCCCGGCGCAGGGTACAGCCCCTTCCGGAGTCAGGTCGTTGTCCTGGCAATTGCCGCCGTACTGGTTGATGCGAACCGCCGGAGTAAAAGATTTACCCCGGTCTGCGGAGTATGAAAACATGATGTGTGCACTGTCTTCGGGGTTTGGGCTGTCGTATGCATCAAACTGCGTCCAGGTGGCGAAGAGGCGGCCGGAGTAAGCGTCGAAGGCTGCCCAGGGTTTATCTTGTTTTTTGGGAGGATTATGGCCTATTGACGTGCCTCTGCTCCAGCGGGTGCCGCCATAGCTGCGCTGGCACACGATGCGGTCCAGCAGTTGGTTGCTCTTCCATCCGAGTCGCTCCGGATCACTCAGGTGGAAATAATAGAAATATCCATCTTGATCGGTAATGAGGCAAGGATCGCCAAAATCGCCGAAGCTAGATCGCATGTTCTTTTCCCTCCAGCTTTTGCCATTGTCGTTGGAAATGAACGTCCTGTTTTTAATGGTGTAGGCTTTGCCATCTTCTCCTCGCGGCACACTCTCCAGGGCAGCGGCCACCAGTTGGTTGGGTTTTTTCCAATTGATGGCTATGGAGGGTTCGCACGGACCAATAGCAGACGATGGGTTTTCGGCAATTTTTACATTGACGTATTGTCCCACGCATATGTGCGCGCCCATGGCAAACAGAATAAATATAAATCGTATCATTGAAATAAAGCTTTTTGCTGAACCCATCGAAATTATAAATCTTTCTAAAAACATATAGTATGCTGTGGGTAATAATTGGCGTCGGTGTTTTTTTCCTGGCCATAGCGTTTGTGCCTAATCAGCGCAATGCCCGCAATATACTCTCAGGCTACAACATGATGTCACCTGATGAACAGGCCAAGGTAAACCTGCAGGGATACCTCAGGTGGTTTCGCCAGTTTCATATATTCTTATCATTCACGGTAATTCTCTTTGGAGCGGTGGCCGTTGTTTTGAATAGAGGTGAAAAGGCAGCGCTGCTCATTACTGCTTATATCCTGTTGGCTTATATGGTGTATTTGTGGAAGGGGCGCGGCTTTTTTAAGGCAACGAAAGATCCCGGTTATGCAGCCGGAGCGGTACTGGCGGCTATCGTTTCCCTGGCATTTCTGAGCATTTACCTATTAGTATAGTTCCATAATTATTGTTGAGCATTTTTCCTGGCATTCCTAATCAGGCACATTGAGCAATGCCTTCTGAACCATAGCTTTAATCGGCTAAATTTTTAACTTGGAAGCACCTTTTTAATTGAATCAAATAGACAAGGACACCGAAAATTATGATCAAATCCCGCCTGAAGGCCCGACTCGATTCTGTCAATGAATTTGAGCGACAACCGGTACCCAGAAATAAATTAAAAGGAATACGCAGTTTTATTGGCATGTATGCGGGCGAGCATACTGCAGGTACAGAGTTTGTGATCGGGCCGCTATTTGTGGCGCACGGAGTTGCCGCATTCGATCTGGTAGTGGGCCTGCTCATAGGCAATATTCTGGCGGTGCTCAGTTGGGCATTTTTATGCGCGCCAATCGCCGTAAAGGCAAGGCTCACCATGTATTATCAGTTGGAGCAGATATGCGGGCCCTACCTGGTGAAAGTGTACAATGCAGTGAACGGACTGATGTTTTGTTTTCTGGCCGGCTCTATGATTGCGGTATCGGCCACTGCCGTGGGTATACCTTTCAATTTGCCCATGCCGCAGTTGAGCGACACCCTACCCAATAGCGCCGGGTGGGTCATCATCGTTTTTATGATCGGCTCGCTCACTACGGTGGTGGCTATGTTGGGCTATCAATTTGTATCAAAATTTGCCAATGTGGCAGCACCCTGGATGGTTCTCATATTTGTAGCCGCAGCCTTGGCCGTGATGCCGGCGCTGGGCATAGAGAGCTTCGGAAATTTTTGGCATATAGCCAATGAAAAAATCTGGACGGGCGTGCCCTTGGCCGGACAAAGCAAGTTCAGCATCTGGCACATCATCTTTTTCAGCTGGTTTGTGAATATGGCCATGCACATTGGCATGAGCGATTTGTCCATTTTTCGGTATGCGAAAAAATGGCAATATGGATTCTCTACATCCACAGGTATGTTTGTGGGGCACTATCTGGCATGGTTAGCATCAGGGGTGTTGTATGCGTACTTTTTGCAGCAGCACCAGCAAAGCACAGCTTTTGCCCCCGGTGTCATCGCGCATGAGGCCGTGGGTATAGCGGGTGCCGTGTGCGTACTCATCGCCGGCTGGACCACCGCCAATCCCACCATCTATCGGGCAGGGCTGGCTTTGCAGTCGCTCAGTCCAAACTTAAAGACATGGAAAGTAACACTGGTCACCGGGCTTATCACCACCATTGCCGCATGTTTCCCGGGGCTCGTGATGCGACTGCTTGATTTTGTGGCGCTATATGGCCTGCTGTTGATGCCCATGGGTGCCGTCATATTCATCGATTTCTGGCTTCTGCCCAGGTTGGGATTGCAAGACAGGTATGCCATCGTGAATCAATTGAAGGTGAACTGGGCTGCAGGCATCACTTGGTTGGCCACTCTGCTGGTTTGTTTGTGGATCAATGTCACATTCGGGATAGAAATATTCTTCCTGGGATTGCCCGGCTGGTTTATCGCCTCCATATTGTATGTGGTGCTTAGCAAAAGTTTGCAACGCAGAAATATGACAACTTCCGGCCTAAAGGCAGGGAGGGCGCTATAGCGCCATACTTCATCCATTGAAACAGCTATGAGAACGACTGATTAATGAAAGAACGATGAAATATTTACTGATTAGCGTATCCATCATTGGGCTGCTGCTTACTATAGTGCCCTCCACCCTGGTATTGGCTGGTATACTCACGGCACCAGTCAATAAAAACCTGATGGCCATAGGCATGATACTGTGGTTTCTCACGGCGCCTGGTTGGCTTAACCAGACCCGCGAAGAAGGTGAAAGATAAGTCGCTGTTACAAAACACTATTTTTTGGGCGGCACCGGGTCATATCCACGGCCGCCCCAGGGGTGGCATCGGGCTATGCGGCGCAGCCCCATCCATAGTCCGCGAAGGGGACCATGTGTTTGAAGCGCCTCAACCATATACGACGAGCACGTAGGGTTGTACCGACAAGCGCCGGGAAAGTATGGAGAAATAGCGCCTTGGTAGAATTTCACCAGATACACTAAAATAATAGTGAGGAAGCCGTTAGCCTTTTTTCTCAAAATCTTGATATAACAAACTCGGCTGAATCCCTGTGTTGTTCTGATACTTTCCGCTGTTGTATAAATCATACTCACCTTCTACCGTGTGGTAGTAAATCTGACATATCTCCACAGCAGGATATATCACAATTGGCTTGATGCAGAAAATTTCCAGCGTCCAAAAGCCCTTAAAACCCACATCGCCAAACCCGGCCGTAATATGTACGAAAAGGCCGAGACGACCAATGGACGACCGGCCTTCCAGCATGGGCACATAGGCAGAAGTTGCGGTGTACTCCACGGTACGGCCCAGATAAAGCTCACCGGGTTTTAAGGTGTACCCGGTATCCGGTATGACAATGCGCTGAACATCATTGGGCTTTTTCATGTCGAGTTGCTGGTTTTTATACACCATCAGTTCGTTGTGCAACCGTAAGTTATAGCTATTGGGATTGAGCTGTGCCTCACTGTAGGGCTCAATAATGATGGTGTTGCCGACCTGCTTGCTTATTTCTTTCCCCGATAATATCATGTTTTACTTTCAATTTTAGCCACCAATATAGCGCAAACCGACCATATCGTAGAAGTGGCCGAATCTTTTAGCATCATTTGCGAAAAAACCAATAGATGCTGCTGTCAGTGACAACTTCCTAATATTCACGCAGAATCTTTTCTGAAAATAAAATAATTTGAATGATGATGAGAAAATATTATTGTAGCTTGCAACCATAGCTTAAAGGCTATCGTATACAATAGCAATACTATTAATGAACGGGCTGAACCCCCGGAAACCACTGAACGAATTAGAACGAAAAATCTAGCAAAATGAAAAAGTTAATGTTAACCCTCGCCGCTTTGGCCATCGTTTCGGTAGTAGCTGCTCAGAGCCAGAACGACTACCGCTCAAAAAACCGTAAGTTGAACAAGAATTATCATCAGGACATTCGAGAGAATGGCAAACAGATGGAAACAGCGGTGAGCGACAGTCAGCAGCCATTTGATTACCTCGACAGAAATCACAAGCTCAACAACCAACAAGAGGACGACAGCTATTTGGTGTTGATGCCGGTGCTCAACAACTCCAGCGACAACTGGATGGCCCGCAACAGGAAGTTTCACAAAACCAAAGCTGTAGAAAAATCAATCGAGTTCAAGAAGAAAGAGCTGAACGACGAAACGGTGAGTACTAAATAAAGAATTTGAATAGAACAATATAAAGCCTCTGCACTGATACGGTGTAGGGGCTTTTTTTATGAGATTACCGCAAGGATCGTAACACCTGCTTTTGTCTTCATACCTGGGCTCACTTTCACTTCGGCCGATACAGGCACAAAAACATCGACCCGAGAGCCGAACTTTATAAAACCAAATTCATCACCCTGCTGCACCCTATCGCCCTCGCCAATATAGTATTTGATACGGCGGGCCATGGCGCCGGCAATTTGTCGAATCGGCAAAAGAAGTCCCGAAGCGGTTTCGTACACTACGGTCGTACGCTCATTTTCTATACTCGACTTCGGGTGCCACGCCACCAGGTACTTGCCGGGGTGGTATCGAAAGTATTTGACTACGCCTGATACAGGGTTGCGGTTTACGTGCACATTGAGCGGTGACATGAAGATGGAGATCTGAACCCGTTCTTCCTGAAGGAATTCATTTTCCGTAGTATTCTCTACCACCACCACTTTGCCATCGGCCGGTGCCAATATGTATTTTTCATCCTGCTGTACAAATATGTGGGGGTGTCGAAAAAATTGAAGTACGAGCAAGAACAGCACAACACTCACTACAACTATGAAAATAAGCGTAGTGCTGCTTACCCATCCGGAGATGTAGAGCATACTATTGAAGACTGCTAAAATAGCCAGCAGCACAATAAGAAAAGTTCTTCCTTCTTTGTGTATCGTCATAATCTAAAATCCTCCTCGATATTTATAAGCACTGGCTACACGTTCTATGGCCACTATGTAGGCTCCTATTCGCAAGGACACGTTGTACCTGAGTGCTGTCTGATAGATCCGTTCAAATGCACTCTTCATGATCCGGTCGGAGCGCCTGTTTACCCGTTCGCGGGTCCACTTGTAGCCGAGCCGATTTTGTACCCACTCAAAGTATGACACCGTTACCCCGCCCGCGTTGGCCATGATATCTGGTACCACCATCACACCTTTTTCGGCTATAATATCATCCGCTTTGGCAGAAGTAGGACCATTGGCCCCTTCTACTATCAGTTTGGCTTTTATCTTTTCAGCATTGTACATGGTGATCACGTCTTCCATGGCTGCAGGTATGAGTACCTCCACATCCAGTGAGAAAAGTTCGTCGCCATCCATGGACTCGCCGCCATCAAATCCTTCCAGAGTATTTTTATTGTTCGTTTTGTACTCCAGCGCCTTGGGTATATCAATGCCTGCCTCATTGTAGTAAGCACCTGTGATATCGCTGATTGCCACTATTTTAGCCCCACGCTCAGCCAGTAATAGTGCAGCGTAAGATCCAACATTGCCAAAGCCCTGTACGGCTACACGGCAGTTGTACGGACTGATTTTCAACTTCTCCAGCGCCGCAAAAGTCGAGACCATCACCCCGCGACCTGTGGCCTCTACCCGACCTTCAGAGCCCCCCAGCACCATAGGTTTACCCGTCACCACGCCACTGGTGGTCATGCCGCTGTTGCGGGAGTATTGATCCATCATCCATGCCATTTCGCGTTGGCCGGTTCCCATGTCGGGTGCGGGTATATCGGAATCTGGGCCAATTACACTGTACAGTGCTGTGGTGTAGGCCCGCGTCAGGCGCTCAATTTCTCCGGAAGACATTTCGCGCGGATTGCAGCGAATACCACCCTTGGCGCCGCCAAAAGGAATGTCTACTACGGCGCATTTCCAGGTCATCCATGCGGCCAGTGCCTTTACCTCATCCAGGTTTACGTTCATGTCAAACCGTACGCCTCCTTTGGATGGGCCAAGCACATTATTATGAATTACCCGATAGGCTTCAAATACACGAATGGTGCCGTCGTCCATGGTGATGGGAAGGTTCACAATGACCTGTTTATCAGGCGACTTCAACACATCATATATTTGTTCGTCAAGGCCAAGATGCTGAGCGGCAATGCGAAACCTCGACATCATTGATTCGAAAGGATTTTCCCGATCTTTAATCGGTGCAGGCTCTATATACGCCATATATTTAAGCTTTTTTCAGCGTTGCAAATGCGCTTCAAAATTAGAAAATATTTAATTCAAAGCCGTTCAGGGTAGTCATTATAATTGATTTTTAAAATAAAACTACAAATGCGGCTGTAAACGGCAAAGATAGCAGCAGGGCGTCAAAGCGGTCGAGAAAGCCGCCATGGCCGGGGAGCAGCCTGCCGGAATCTTTGATCCGGATACTTCTCTTGAACAACGACTCCACCAAGTCGCCATATGTACCGGCCGTAACGGTGAGTATGCCGATCACAAACCACTTCCAGGCGGGTAGGTCATCGAAAACCAATGACAAAAGAAGGGCAATTGCTAAGGTGAGCACTGCCCCGCCAATAAACCCTTCCCATGATTTCATAGGAGAAATTCTTTCAAACAACTTGGTGCGGCCGAAGTAGGTGCCGGCGAAATAGCCGCCTGTATCGCTGGCCCAGGTAAGAAACAAGATGCCCATAACGGTGCCCGCGCCGTAAGCGCCGGAGTAGAAGGCGATGATGTGAAATAGTGAAAACGGAACCGCCACATATACCACGCCCAGAAAAGTATACCCTATGTTGGTAAATGGCGCCAAATCGGACTTTTTATATAGCTTAATAAAGAAAATGATGGCGCTCACGGGAAATACGATGATCAGATACTTTAAAGGTATTTTGTCTATCTGAATAAGGAAGGTCATCGTGTAGATGAGCATGCCCAGGAAACCGCCCCAGAAAGACAAGGGTAGAAAACCTTCAATGCCTATGAGCTTGTAAAACTCCCGCATCGTGACCGCGCATATCACGAAAAAGACGATGAAATACGACCAGGGATTCCAATAGATGGAAGATAAAATGACCAGAACACCAATGACTGCTACGATTACCCTCAGGGCCAGATTGCTCAGCTTAATCGAACCGTATTTCATCTCTTATTATTTTTAAGGCCTGCAATACTTTCTCTTGCGGCACAGATATTTCGTAAAATCCAAAGTGGTAGCTGGAATCTTTCTTGTTGATAACTACAGCCTCAATATCATGTTCACCCAACACGCCCTTCACAATCTCCGATCGCACCATTACCTCGGTGCTATATACGCTCTTCCATTTGTCCATCAACTGTGGTTTTAGCAAAATACGATCTGAACTGCCAGGTCAAGTATATAAATAAAGCTGCGAATATGGTGATATAACCGAGCGGAAAAGAATCTTTCGATTCTATATCGTAATCAATGATCGACTGCTGGGCCAGGTACAAAATCACGAGCGTGAGGCCATTATTGATGAAATGACCAATAATAGGAATCCATAGATTGCCTGACCACAGGTACAAATATCCGAAAACAAGCCCGAGCATCATTCTCGGCAAAAAGCCATAAAACTGGAAGTGCAGCGCCGAAAATAATACAGCCGTAATCCAAATAGCCACATGAGCGTTGTTCGTGATTTTCCACATCAGGTTTTGTAAAATGCCCCGGAAAAGAAGCTCTTCGCCAAAAGCTGTAATCACCACTACTACCAAAAAGGCCGCAACAAAATATCCCGGCGAATGGAATTGTGTGAGTATCTCTGTGATTTCTTCTGCTCTGGCTTCGAGGCCATCGGCCCAGCGGGCAAAATCAGGCGCCCATCGCTCAAGTGGTATTTCAGCGTTGATTTTTACAAAAAGGCTGTTCACTACAATAAATGAGAACACACTGCCTGTAGCCAACAACACGGGGCGCCAGCTCACCGGCTTAGTTTGAAAAAATTGCGCCAGCCTGCCTTTTACTATAAAAACATAAAAGACCAAAGGACCGAGCACAAACAAACCTGTGGCAGTGGCCGCCTGGTAAGTCAACAAAATGGTTCTACTGCGCGCGTCATCCGTTGGGTTTTGTATCAGGTCGAAGAGTTGTTGAAGGTTTAACCCATAGAAATAGCCTATCACAAGGCCAAAAATCTCGCTCAGAAATAAAAAGCCCAGCTCTATGAGCACCAGCGAGAGCAGTAACAATAAAGGATGAAGATGCGTAGAAGCGAGTGGATTATATTCCGATCTTTTCATAGAAGCGCTAAATTTACGGCAAAAAATATTTCTACATTGATCCAGATTGGAAACTTAGAATTGCCCGAATTCCCTCTGCTGCTCGCTCCTATGGAGGATGTAAGCGACCCGCCTTTTCGCGCCGTGTGCAAAGAGCAGGGAGCCGACCTTATGTATACCGAATTTATATCTGCCGAGGGGCTCATTCGCGATGCGGCCAAAAGTGTGCAGAAACTGGATATATACGACTATGAGCGACCAATCGGCATCCAGATTTTTGGCGACAAGATAGAGTCTATGCGTGAAGCGGCGGCCATTGCCGAGCGGGCGCAGCCAGAGCTGGTCGACATCAACTACGGTTGCCCGGTAAAGAAGGTGGCCTGCAAGGGTGCCGGGGCGGGCATTTTGCTCAACATACCCAAAATGGAAGCCATGACACGCGAAATAGTGCAGCAAGTATCGCTGCCCGTGACGGTGAAAACACGGCTCGGCTGGGACCACAGCAACATACGTATTGTTGAGGTGGCTTTGCGCCTGCAAGATGCTGGCATAAAAGCGCTCACCATTCACGGCCGTACGCGACAGCAAATGTATAAAGGTGAGGCAGACTGGAGCCCCATTGCACAGGTACGCGCACATCCCGATATTGAAATTCCGATATTTGGCAACGGCGACATCGACAGCCCGGAGCGCGCCCAGGAGTATAAAGCAAAATATGGTGTAGATGGCATAATGCTCGGCCGGGCAAGCATAGGCAACCCGTGGATTTTTAATGAAATAAAACATTTCATGCTTACCGGCGAGCATCTGCCACCACCCGATATAGCAGAACGTGTGCGTGTGACACGCAAGCACCTCGATTTTTCTATTGAGTGGAAAGGCGAAATGAAAGGTATATTCGAAATGCGCAGACACTACACGAACTATTTCAAAGGCCTGCCTGATTTTAAGCCATTCCGCACCCGCCTGGTTCAGGCCGCAACCCATATGGAAGTTTGCCAGGTTTTAAAGGAAGTGGAGGATGTATTTGTAGGGGCATCATTTGCGACCTCTTCATAATTTTTGCTTTGTTAATATTCGCGCTGAAAAAAGGTCTTATTAAGCAAACCTTAGAAGCCGGATTTTTAGGAAAGCTTGGTTTCTATAATTGGTTTGAACTTTTTTAATCAGAAACACGCATTACCTCACCGGAAATGCACACGCAGCATACCGATAGATAAAATTTTAATTATTTATATGGAATTGGAACAATTATGTGAAACTTTATACAGCACGAAAAGCGTTAAATAAGCACACGCCAATACCATCTGTGCCCGGCAGCACTTAGTCAGAACTACTAAAGATAAGCCGATGACCTACCCCAACCTGATCTCCGCAGAATTGACCCAAAAAGAGGTGCATGACATATTGAAATCGATACGACAGATCGAGAATAAACTGAGCGATCTGGTAGAGTTGAGTGAAGAAGAAAAATCCACCCTGCCAAAAATGCGGCGCAATACTATTCAGTTTGTAAAAGAATGCATCAACCGGGCGGAGCAAAAGCCTGCATGCGTGCCGCAAAAAATTGACCTCGAAGAAATAAAAAAGGATATTGAACTGGTGCGTGCCATTGGTCAGATAACCGATCCGTTGAAAAGATTGCTAAAGAAGCTTGAGGACAGCGCCATGTTGGCCGAGAGTGAGGCTTATCTGCCCTCCATAGCCATATATAATGCACTGGCTGCAGAGAACGCCGCGCGTACGGGCACTATGAAAGACATATCCGCAGTTTACTAATCGCACGAGTCTCACAACTTCACTTTACATTCAGCAACGCTAAGCCACCGCACCAATCTCGTTTGGCAGTTATGAACTAAGCCGAAGCCCTCGGCTCAATGCTTTTCTGTCACCTCCACCCGGTCAATACTATATTCCTCAGTAAATGGCGGTCTGTCACGGCTGTATAAAACGTACTATCTGAGGGTGCAAAACAGAAGATTTTACCTTGCTTTTTCCTAAAGCTAGCCAAACCTTGCGCGCCCCTGATTTTGTTTGAATTGTTCGGGGATTTTAGTCACCTTTGAATTTATCTTTACAACTTCACTTGAAGGAATAGCTTCCTTTCTATTAAAAATCAATCACATATGCACTTCTATTTAGCATTTTTGGGAGGCCTTGGAGGATGGGAAATTTTTCTCATCATCGCTGTGTTGCTGATCTTCTTTGGCGCCAAGAAGATACCTGAATTGGCACGCGGCCTGGGCAAAGGTATTCGGGAATTTAAAGACGCATCTACTGATATAAAAAAGGAAATAGACGAGAGCGCTAAAGATGATGAAACAAACACTTCCAAACCAAAATCCTAACAAAAATTGGAGGCCTACAAATCTTTCAGCCAGATCAGGCAAGCGCTGAGCAGCCATAGTACGACCTGCGTAGACGTCGTTTCTTATTATTTATCCAACATTAAGTCACATACACACCTCAACGCCTTTTTGGAGGTATTTGAAGAAGAGGCACTGGAACGTGCTGCCGTGGTGGATGCCCGATTGAAAAGCGGCAATGCCGGCAAGCTGGCCGGTATGGTGGTAGGGCTGAAAGACCTCTTTTGCCTGCAGGGACACAGCGTGCAGGCTGCAAGTCAAATTCTCAATGGTTTTGAGTCACAATTCACTGCTACTTGTATTCAGAGGCTCATAGATGAAGACGCGATCATTATTGGCCGGCTAAACTGTGATGAATTTGGCATGGGCTCTTCCAACGAAAATTCATCATTTGGCCCCGTACTTAATCATATGGACAATACGCGTGTGCCGGGCGGCTCCTCTGGCGGTTCGGCTGTAGCTGTGCAGGCCCGGCTTTGCACCGCATCTATTGGCTCCGACACGGGTGGCTCGGTACGACAGCCGGCTTCATTTTGCGGCGTGGTCGGCATGAAGCCCACCTACTCCAGAATATCGCGCTACGGGCTTATAGCCTATGCTTCTTCTTTTGATGTGGTCGGGGTGCTGAGTGCTACGGTAGAAGACAATGCGCTACTGCTGGAGGTAATGGCTGGTGCCGATGAATACGACAGCACCGTTTCAAGATCTCCGGTGCCTGCTTATTCACAAATGCTCAATGGGCAGAAACCGGCTAAAGTGGCCTATTTGAAAGAAGCCCTTGAGGCCGATGGTATTGCACCGGCTGTTCTCCAAAACCTGCTCGCAAGCATAGAGAAATTAAAGCAGGCAGGCCATACCGTGGAGGAAGTGGAATTTCCCTATCTGAAATATGCTTTGCCCACCTATTACATTCTCATCACGGCGGAAGCCAGCTCCAATCTTTCGCGCTACGACGGCATGCGCTTCGGTCATAGAAGCGCCGCCACCAGCAATGTGGACACCATGTATAAAAAAAGCAGATCGGAAGGTTTTGGGGCTGAAGTAAAACGAAGAATAATGCTGGGCACATTTGTATTGAGCGCCAGCTACTACGATGCTTTTTATACGAAAGCGCAGAAAGTGCGGCACAAGATCAAAAAGCACATGCAGTCATTTTTCAAAGACTACGACTTTTTGATCATGCCTACCACCCCCACTACGGCTTTCGAGCTGGGCGAACACAGCAAAAATCCTCTGGAAATGTACTTTTCCGATGTGCTCACCGTTCAGGCTTCTGTTGCGGGTATTCCGGCCATATCCGTGCCCAATGGCTGCGACGAGCAGGGCTTGCCTTTTGGCTTACAGATACTTTCCGATATGTTCACAGAAAGCGATTTGTACGCCTTTGCCAATCATTATACGCAATTAAAATAATTGACTGATGATGAAGATGAACACGTCATTATGTGTGAAGATATTTCTGCTCGCTCTTGCACTTGCCGTAGGCACTGATGAAGTGGCTAAGGCAGGCACAGACAGCCTGCACACCCCAGCCTACGATTACGAACACATACCGGACGCCAGCTATGACGAAATGGAGGCCCGCCTGGCCTCCATCGATACGCGCATGCCTATGAATTTCAACACGCGCGTGAAGGCGTTTATTGATTACTTTACCGTAAAAGACCGTGACTACACGCGCATGGTGATGGCTCGCAGCACGTATTTCTTTCCCATATTTGAAGAAGCCCTAGCACGACATCAACTGCCCGACGAGCTGAAGTACCTTTCCATCGTAGAGTCTGGATTGTCGACACGGGCATATTCCCGGGCGGCGGCTGTAGGCCTGTGGCAATTTGTATATGCTACCGGCCGCATGTATGGCCTGCATGCCGATGGATTTCTCGACGAACGCATGGATCCATACAAAGCCACAGAGGCTGCATGCATGTTTTTGAAGTCGCTCCACAATCAGTTTGGCGACTGGGAGCTGGCCCTTGCGGCATACAACTGTGGACCGGGCAATGTGCGCAAAGCCATACGAAGGTCGGGATACAAAAAGACGTTTTGGGAAATATACAATTACCTGCCCCGGGAAACGCGCGGTTATGTGCCGCAGTTCGTAGCCGTCACCTATACTTTTAAGTATGCCGAAGAGCACAATTTTTACCTGGAAGATCACGAGTATCAATACGCCATGGCGCATGACACGGTGATGGTTCAGGACTATGTAAGCCTACAAACGATCTGCGACTATTTGAATGTGTGTATTGAAGACATGGAAATGCTCAATCCGTCAATTAAAAACAAAGCTCTTCCCAAATCAACCCGAAAGTATCAGCTCAGGGTGCCGTCCGATACGTACGCTTCTTTCACTTCCAACAGGCTGGCGATACTCGACTCTGCGGCCCGCTCGGCCAGATATCATTTCGACCATGTAGTGACCAATACAGCTGGCAATACTTATGGAAGAGATAAGGTGATTTACCGCGTGCGAAGTGGCGACGTACTGGGAAGTATAGCGGGGCAGTTTCATGTGGGTGTTACTGATATAAAGCGCTGGAACAACCTTCATAGCAATATGATACGCGTTGGGCAAAAACTGGATATCTGGCTTACACCCAACGTGGCAAAAAACTATAACTCACAACCGAGTTCGCCCAAGTCTGTCACGATTAACGGCACAAAGTATCATGTCGTTCAGCCTGGCGATACACTTTGGGATATAGCCAAGATCTACCAGAACATGACCATTGACAAGTTGAAGAAGCTCAACAACCTTAGCAATAACAATATAAAACCGGGGCAGAAGCTAGTGATCGGATAGTCACCCCAGCGCCCTCATCAATCAAAGTTGACCTGCCGCTGTATGTTGAAAGCCGGCCAAATACCAAGACTCATGACAACCTTTAAATATCTGATTGTAGCCATCCTTTTTCTCGCACTGCATTCCTGCAACCTCCGCGAGACCGCCAGGAAAGCTGAAAATTTGCCCCCGGCTACGGGAGAAAGCAGCAGTATATTGGTAGTGGCTGATTCTACCATGTGGCAGGGCGAGTTGGGCGATGTTTTGCGCAATGTGTTCAAAGCCCCCATCGCCGCACTTCCCCAAGCAGAGCCACTCTTCGACATGCAGCATGTAGAGCCATTCTATTTCAAGGGTCTGCTCAAGCGACAAAAAAACATCATGTTCGTAACCGTGCTCGACGACGACAGCCGGGCCAATAGGGTTTTACGCACATACTTCACTGAGGAATCACTACAGCAGATCAAAGAAGACCCGTCTGTTTTTATGTATGTAAAGGAAAATGAGTTTGCAAAAGGACAGCACATACTGCACCTCTTTGGAAGCTCGGAAGAAGAACTAATGCAAAACGTTCTTTTGCATAAACAGGAACTGCAAAACCACTGGATTAAAATAGCCCGGCAGCATGTAGCCGACAACCTGTACAATCCACCTGTGGAACGGGGCATCATGCAGGCTATGCAGAAGAAGTTCGGAGCGTCGCTAAAGGTGCCTTATGGCTATGAAGTGGCCGTAGAAGAAGAGTCTTTTATGTGGCTGCGCCAACTCAGCCTGGAGATTGATAAAAATATAGTAGTAAGCTACATCGACTACAGCGATGAGTCTCAGTTTTCGCTCGACAGCCTGCTCGCTATACGGGAGCGCGTATTAAAGCCCTACGTTTTGTACAGGCCGGAAGACCCCGAATCATATATGCTCACGGAGACAGAGCATTTTGAGGTAGAGCGCAGGGAAGTGAATTTCAACGGGCACTTTGGCGTGCGGCTTCAGGGTTTGTGGAAGTTGAACAAGTACACCATGGGCGGCACGTTTATAGGCTATGCGCTGGTAGATGAAACCAACAATCGCCTGTACTATATAGAAGGCTTTCTGTACAGCCCTGGCCGCGACAAACGCGATAGCATGCTTGAGCTGGATGTGGCCCTCAATACTTTTGATTTTTCTGAATCTGCGGCGGATTAGTGCCGGTACATCTTTTTTTATGATTTCATATTTACAAGGAAAAGTAGCACAAGTGGATCCCGCCCACATCGTTATGGACATACACGGTGTGGGCTATGATGTTCGAATATCGCTTAATACTTTTTCCCAGGTTAAAGATGTGCAAGAGTGCAAGTTGTATACCCACCTGCACATCAAGGAAGACGCGCATACCTTGTATGGCTTCTCTGATAAAGCCGAAAAAGCGATATTTCTTCATCTCATCTCCATTACTGGCGTAGGACCCGGTACTGCCCTTATGATCACATCTTCCATGTCGGTAGAAGATGTAAGGCATGCCATTCTGCAGGAGAATGTAAAAGCTTTTGAGCAGGTAAAGGGCATAGGCGGCAAAACGGCAAAACGCATCATACTCGAGTTGAAAGATAAAATGAGTAAAGAGGGCCACGAGATGCCGCTGAGTGCTTCCGCCGTGGGCACCTCCAATACGATGCGATCAGAGGCCCTGGCAGCCCTGCTTACTTTAGGAATACCCCGGGCAGCGGCAGAAAAAAGTCTGGATGCTGTACTGCAACAGAATGGGCAGAACATGAAGCTTGAAGAGCTAATCAAAATGGCATTGAAGAGAGCATAAATTTCTTTAGCAATATTGGCAAGCGGGTTTTTTGATACTAAAAGGATTTTAAAATGCTTTTGCATTTTGGTTGGCTTATCGCCTGCTGCTGCATTTGCTATGCTTCAGCAGCCAATACCCAAAGATTCGATCTTCGACAATACCACCCCTACTCAGCCTCAGACAGGACCTTATGAGCCATCGCGGCAGCCAACCTTCAACCCCGAAGACCGGCCGGGCGATCCTTATCTCTATCCACCCACGCAGTCGCCATTTTACCTCGGCAACCCAGGCTCGTATCAGATGGAAGTGGATGTAGACACCAGCCTCAACTACACCATACGCGAGCAGATGGGCGATATTGACTACAGACCTCCCTCCACCATGTCTTTTGAGGAGTACAACCGGTTGCACAACCGCCGCATGCTCAGCGACTACTGGCGAGATCGATCTGCCGGGCTCGACGGTGAGAGCGCTGTGAGTGGGCGCCGCCTCATTCCACCCATTTACATCAGCCCGGTGTTCGACAGGATTTTTGGCGGCAGCTATGTGGACATACGGCCCAATGGCTTTGTGGCGCTCGACTTTGGAGGGCGCTGGCAGCGGATACAAAACCCCTCTATACCCATAAGGCAACAGCGCAACGGCGGCTTCGAATTCGACCAGCAAATCAGCATGAACGTGGTCGGCAAGATTGGTGAAAAGCTGAGCATCACGGCAGATTTCGACAACAACAACACCTTCGATTTTGAGAACAACCTGAAAGTTGAATACACCGGTTTTGAAGAAGACATCATACAAAAAATAGAAATAGGCAATGTGAACCTGCCATTGAGCAATAGTCTGATCACCGGCGCTCAAAACCTGTTTGGCGTGAAAACGCAACTGCGCTTTGGCCGCCTGTGGGTGACGGCAGTGGCTTCTACACAGCGAGGCAGGGCCGATGAAATTGAAATAAACGGTGGCGCAGATGGCGGTCAGGGTCGCCCGTTTGAGGTGCGCGCGTCGGAGTATGAAGAGAATCGCCACTTTTTTCTAGGCCACTTTTTTCGCGACAATTACGAAAGCTGGTTACGCGCCATTCCGCAGGTGGTGAGCGGGGTCAACATCACCCGGGTAGAAGTGTATGTGATCAACAGGCAAAACAATACGCAAACCCTGCGAAATTTTGGCGCCTTTATGGACCTGGGCGAAGGCAGAGTGATTTATCAAGACGACAACCCAAAGGTAGTACCCGGCACTCCCGGGCCCAACCAGAATGCCGCCAACCAGTTGTACCAGTCGCTCATCAGCACGCCGGGCACACGCAATGTCGATCAGATAGCGGGCATACTGGAAACAGACTTCAACTTCGACAAAGCGCGCGATTACGAGATCATCACCGCGGCTCGTCGGCTGGACGACCGGGAATTTCTGTTTCATCCGCAGCTCGGCTACATCACCCTATTGCGCAAGCTGCAAAGCGATGAGGCACTCGCAGTAGCCTATGAGTATACGTACAATGGCAGGCCTTATAAAGTGGGTGAGCTTACCGAAGATTATCAAAACCTGAACGAGAAGGATGTCATTTTTCTCAAACTGCTGCGGCCCACCAAAATAGCCACCGAGGTACCCACCTGGGACCTGATGATGAAAAACATTTATGGGCTGGAAGCCACCCAGGTAGTGCAGGATGGGTTTCAGCTGCGCATCGTGTATCGCGACGACCGGTCTGGTGTGGATAACCCCAGCTTGCACGAAGGCATACGTACCAGCGACGTACCGCTCATACAACTCCTCGGGCTCGACCGGCTCAATCCTAACAATGACCCGCAACCTGACGGTAACTTCGACTTTGTGGAAGGGCTTACCATAATTCCGGAAACAGGCCATGTAATCTTTCCTGTGCTGGAGCCCTTTGGCAGCCATCTCCGATCACTTTTTAAACCAGATGCAGAAGCCAACCTCATCAATAAATATGTGTATGACACGCTATACGAAACCACCAAAGCGGATGCTGAACTGGATGTGTCAAAAAATAAATTTTTCCTCACAGGGCGTATGCAGGCTGGTTCTTCATCGGAAATTGTGCTGCCCGGCATCAACATAGCAGAAAACTCAGTGACCATACTGGCAGGCAATACGCCTCTCACAGAAGGTGTCGATTACCGGGTAGATTATAATCTTGGTCGTGTCACCATTATCAATGAAGCTGTGCTCAACAGCGGAAAGCCGCTGAAAGTTAAATTTGAAAAGGCCGATCTTTTCAATTTTCAGTCGAGAAGCCTGATGGGCACGCGGCTCGATTATCGGTTCAATGAAGACTTCAACATAGGCGCCACCATGCTGTACCTGAACGAGCGGCCGGTGATATCCAGGGTTTCGATCGGCAATGAACCCACGCGCAATCTGAAATACGGGGTGGATGTCAATTTTCAAAAAGAGTCGCGTATGCTCACCAAATGGGTAGATGCATTGCCACTCATTCAAACTAAAGAGATGTCGGCCATCAATTTCAATGCAGAATTTGCACAACTACTGCCGGGCACATCCAATTTGGTAGAAGGTGAAGGCACCAGTTACATCGACGATTTCGAAGCCACGGCGACACCATTCAACCTGGGCAACAATATTTTGCAATGGAAGCTGGCACACCCGCCTGTCACCGACGACTATCGCTTTACCGGCGGGCCACCGAGCACCACAGGCCTTGAGCTGGGGTATAAGCGCGCCAAACTGGCTTGGTACGTCATCGACAATATTTTCTATCGTGAGGGAGGGCCCGCCAAGCCTCCCAACATCACGTCAGAAGATATGAAGAACTACTACGTTCGGCTGTTTACCCCGCAAGATTTATTCCCTCAGCAGAGCCGGGAGGTTTTCAATGTGAACCTGCCCATCATGGACCTGGCCTACTATCCCACAGAGCGCGGGCCATTCAACTATAATCCCAGCCTGAGCAGCGATGGGCTGCTGGAAAACCCCGAAGACAAATGGGCCGGTATTACACGCGCCATCACTTCCGATGTCGATTTCGACAAAAACAACATAGAATACATTGAATTTTGGATGATGGATCCCTTCGTGAACGTCACCAATGGCGATCTCAACAATCCGCGCGGCCTTATCCGCGACGGCAGCGGCACGCCGGTAGCGCCTACCAAGGGTGGCAGATTTGTTTTCAACCTGGGCAGCGTATCGGAAGATGTGATAAAAGACAATAAGCATGGATTTGAGAATGGACTTCCGGCCGATGGCGACCTCTCAGAAGCCGACAGCACGGCATGGGGCCGGGTAACCCGACAGCAATTTCTGACTGATGCCTTCGATGCATCTACCGAGGCACGGGTAAATCAGGATGTGGGCTTTGATGGGCTGAAGGATGAAGATGAAGTGGTACACTTTGATGGCATTTATCTGAATGCCATCGAAAATCAACTCACGCCCCAGGCTTTGGCGCGCATTCAAGACGATGTATCTGCAGACAATTTTCAATACTACCTGGGCGACCGCTACGACGATGCCGACGCTAAGGTGCTGGAGCGGTACAAAGACTTTAACGGAACAGAGAGCAACTCTCCGGTCATTACCAACCTCAACGCCCTCTATACCCCCTCCAGCACCAACCTGCCCGACAATGAAGACCTCAACGGTGATAATACAATAAGCGACCTTGAAGAATACTACGAATACACTCTGAATCTGGCGCCAGGTCAACTGGAGATTGGCAAAAATTTTATCGTAGACAGAACTACGGTACAAAAAGATGGAGACGATATCAACTGGTATCAGGTGCGCATACCTGTGCGGCAGCCTACAGGCAAATACGGCAATATTTCCGGCTTCAAATCCATCCGGTTTATACGCATGTACCTCACAGGATTTGAACAACCGGTGGTGGTGAGGCTTACCAATTTTCAATTGCTCGGCTCACAATGGCGTAAGTACCAGGGCAACCTGTACGAAAGAGGCTTGTATGAGCACCCCGAGCCTTACAACCCAAACTTCGACGTGTCGGTCGTGAATATAGAAGAAAATGGCTCCGGTGGTGTAGGCAAGATACCCTACGTGCTGCCACCTGGCATAGAGCGCGACAGGGACAATACCTCGGCCATAGTGCGCTACAACAATGAACAATCGCTGAAGCTTTGTGTAGACGACCTGCAAGACAGAGACGCCCGTGCCGTGTTCAAAAACATCAGTACAGACCTGATCAATTATGGTCGTTTAAAAATGTTTTTTCATGCCGAAGAGCATGGTGGCGATCCGCTGGCCGATGATGAGGTGACGGCTTTTGTGCGATTGGGTACCGACTTTGAAGAAAACTACTACGAAATAGAGGTGCCCCTGAAAGTGACACCGCTTGGCACGCAGGCTTCAGAAGAACGGGCCATATGGCCGGAAGAAAACGAGATAGACATCGATTTCGACCAATTGTATACGCTGAAGAAGCAACGCGACCGGCTGAATATAGACGTGGACCTGCCCTATTCAGATACCGTCGGAATTTACCGAATTACCGTAGAAGGGCGACCCGATATGTCGTCGGTACAAACGGCCATGATCGGTATTCGCAATCCTGAGAGTCCCGACGGTCAACCGAAGTCGGTATGCATCTGGGCCAATGAGATGCGCGTTACGGATTTTGAGCGTACTGCCGGTTGGGCTGCCAATGCATTTCTCAACACCAAATTGGCTGATTTGGCTACCGTCACGGCCTCTACTCGCTATACTTCGTTTGGCTTTGGCGGCATACAACAGCGCATAGCGGAACGCACCAGAGAAGAAACACTTGAATATGACCTGTCGGCCAATGTGGTGCTCGACAAGTTCATTCCCGAAAATCTTGGCATACGAATTCCCATGTATTTAAGCCTGGAGAAGCGCACCATTACACCGTATTTCGATCCGCTCGATCCAGATATACCACTGACCGCAGCACTGAATGCGTTGGACCTGGACGAGAGAAACGATTACCGCGAGATAGTGCAAGATCGCACGCTCCGCCGCAGCATCAACTTTACCAACGTGCGCAAGGTGAAAACAAAGGAAGATGCAAAAAGCCACATTTACGATATTGAAAACTTCTCGCTCACCTACGCCTACAGCGATGTGCGCCATACCAATGTGAACACCGCAATGTACAAAATGAAATCGTATAGAGGCTCCCTGGCGTATTCTTTTAGTCCACAGGGAGGTGCGGTAGAGCCCTTTAAAAATACCAAAGCTCTGGATGGCAAGTATCTGGCACTCATCAAAGACATCAACTTTTCTCTGCTGCCAGCCAACCTCAGCTTCCGCACCGACCTGGACCGGCGGTTCATAAAAACACAACTGCGCAATGCTGACCTCACCACAGTAGGCATTCGGCCGATGTATGAAAAATATTTCACCTTCAACCGCATGTACAACCTGCGCTGGAATATCTCCGAAGGCCTATCATTCGACTACAACGCGCGCGCACATGCCATCATCGATGAGCCTGAGGGCGACATCAATACAGAAGAAAAACAGCAGGTGATCTGGGATAATTTGAAATCGCTCGGCCGGATGAAGAACTTGGACCAAAACTTCAACATCAACTACAGGCTGCCGCTAGATAAGATTCCGCTCACCGATTGGGTCAGTGCCGACACACGCTACTCGGTCGGTTACTCATGGACGGCCGGCGCGTATTCGCCCATCGATTCGCTGAGCCTGCAACGCGTGTTTGGCAACGTCATTCAGAATACACGTGAAATGGGCGCAACAGGTAAGATCGATTTTGTGAAGTTGTACAACAAAGCTAAGTTTCTGAGGGAAATCAATCAGCCCCCCCGCAGGTCGCCACAGCGACCTCCACGCCCGGGCGCAGCACAAGACACTACACAGCAAAAGCCCGATCTGAAGTTTTTAAAGGGTATTTCGCGCCTGCTCATGAGCTTGCGGTCGATAAACATGACCTACACCGTACGTGAAGGCACTATGCTTCCGGGGTTCAATCAATCGCCTTTTCTCCTGGGCATGGATTCTTCCTGGAATGCTCCAGGCTGGAGCTTTATTTTTGGCAGCCAAAACCCACAAATTCGTGAGCGTGCTGCGCAAAACGGTTGGCTGGTGCAGGACACACTGCTGTCCATGCCCTTTACCCAAATGCGCACCACCGATTTGAACCTGAAGGCCAGCATAGAGCCTACAAGAAATATCCGCATACAGCTAGACGCGCGCAAAACAGCCACCGGCAACTATCAGGAATTATTCCGCGTGACAAACGGTAGCGCGTATGAAGGCATCAATCCTGCACGTACCGGCAACTACAGCGTATCCATACTCGCATTGGGTACGGCATTCGTGAAAGATATCGACGAAAATGTGTCGCCGCTTTTCCTCGACTTTCAGCAGAACCTCGAGATAGTGAAAACAAGGCTTGACCGGCTGAACCCCGATCCTGAACTTACCTATGCCGAGCGATCACAAGATGTGATGATCCCTGCATTTATGGCAGCCTACACCGGAAAAGACGCCCGTGAGGTAAACCTTTCACCTTTTCCGGCCATACCCATACCTGGCTGGCGTATCGACATCAGCGGTCTAGACAAGCTGGGTGGTATGGACAATATTTTCTCCTCCATCAGCATCAACCACAGCTACAACGCCACATACAACATCAGCAACTTTACCAATTCTTTGCTGTACACCGACCAACTGGAACTGGACAACGGACTCACCCAGTATCCGACGGCGCAATTTGGCAACGACAACAATGAATGGGTTCCGGCATTTCTTATGAGTCAGGTGGTGATACAAGAGCGTTTTGCACCGCTGATCGGCGTAAACCTGCGCACCAAGAGCCGCATAACAGCGCGGATCAACTATAATAAAGAGCGCAATCTGGCATTGAATATTTCCAATGCGCAGGTCACCGAGCTGAAGTCCAACGACATAGCGTTTGAATTTGGCTTTACAAAAGCCAACATGAAGCTACCCTTCAAAGCGCAGGGGCGTGTGATCACATTGGAAAACGACCTGACATTTAAGCTCAACTTTACCCTTCGCGATACCCAAACCGTTCAGCGCAAGATCGATGAGGTGAGCACCGTGACGGCTGGTAACGTAAATTTCCAACTAAGGCCTCAGGTGAGCTATGTGCTCAATGACCGGCTGAATCTGAACATATACTTCGAACGCAACATCAATACGCCCCGGGTCACCAGCTCATACCCGCGCTCCACTACAGCCTTTGGCGCACAGGTGCGGTTTAGTTTGGCGCAATAATTTTTTGAACATCCCCAAAGCCGTGTATTTTTGACAAAAAAAGCTTTTATGAATATTCCTGGGGAACTGAAATATACAAAAGACCACGAGTGGGTGCGGGTATCGGGCAATGAAGCCTTCGTTGGGGTTACTGATTTTGCTCAAAGGGAATTGGGCGACATTGTATTTGTGGAAATAGAATCTGTTGGTGAGGTGCTGACACAAGGTGATGTGTTTGGAACAGTAGAGGCTGTAAAGACAGTTTCTGACCTTTTCATGCCCGTATCGGGCACCGTGTTGGAAGTAAATCCCGATTTGGATGGCAGCCCGGAAATCGTGAACAGCGAACCTTACGAAAAGGGCTGGATGATAAAGATGGAGCTAAAAGACCCCGCCGAACTCGATGACCTGTTGAGTGCTGAAGATTACCAGCAGCTGATTGGTGAATAGCACCCAACGGCGCTCGCCGGTGCTTTGCGTTTTTCTCTATAGAAAGTAAACCACCAGCGCTAATGCCCACAACCCAGTCAGGCAATAGCTGCGAATTGTATACGTTTATGTAAGGCCACAATGCTCACAGTAGACGCAGCCGATAGCTTGTAAAAGGTCGCAGAAAAATGTAATGTTTTAGCGACTGACAGGCCAACGGAAACCAGGCAAGACCAGCTTTTGAGCATATTTATAAGTAGCCGTGTCAAGGATGAATAATGATTTATTTCGTATTATTGCAAGCAGCATTGGAAGGAATAAAACAAAGCATATACAATCATGGTAGAGAATAAAAAAACTCCCAAAGCAGACTTAACAAAAAGAACTGGCCTGTTTTTGAACATAGGCTTAGTGGTAAGTTTGCTGTTTGTGATCATGGCTTTCGAGTGGAAATTCTACGAAGACAACAGCCTGGTCGACCTCGGTAATGTTTCTGAGGAGTTTGACGATCTGATGGACATACCCCAGACGGAGCAGCCGCCCCCCCCTCCCCCCAAGGTGCAGCAGCCCGAGATCATTGAAGTACCCGATGAGGAAGAAATAGAAGAAGATATTGAAGTAGACCTCGATGTTTCTATCACAGAAGAGACGGTGATAGAAGATGTGGTGTTTAGCGAAGAGCCGGAAGAAGAGGTGGCTGAAGAGGTGTTTACCATTGTGGAAGACCAGCCCGAGCCCATTGGTGGTATGCAGGCTTTTTATCAATATGTACAGAAAAACCTTAAATATCCTGCGCAGGCCCGGCGAATGGGTATTGAGGGCAAAGTGTTCGTACAGTTTGTAGTCGATAAAGATGGCAGCATCACTGAGGTGCAATCAGTAAAAGGAATCGGTGCCGGTTGTGACGAAGAGGCGGTGAGGGTTTTGAAAGGAGCCCCTAAATGGAAGCCCGGTAAGCAACGTGGTCGTTCTGTAAAGGTGCGAATGATCCTGCCCATTACCTTTAAGCTTGGCTAGAGGCCATTTGTTAAAAAGCATTACGATACGACAAAAGCCCGCAGTTGCGGGCTTTTGTCGTATTGGCCGGTATACTTTTTTATGGGTATCGATTGTGCCCCCTTGGCTTTCTCTCTCGTTGTCATATTCTGTGCTTTCTACACGCGATGAGTATGAAAACCCGCACTATGCGATGAGACCTGGCACTGAGCAACTAAAGCAACGAAACAGCCACTGATCAGTATAAATCAACGCGTCGCTATTTGGATATGGATAAAAGCACGTTGGTTTTGAAGTCGTTTAATCGTGATTTTCAGAGCATATAATTCTCTAAAAACGTGTCAGCCTATAAAGCAAAGCTCCCTGCAGCGCTGAGCGATGCAGGGAGCTTCAATGATTTTGGTTCTTTTGTGTGCTCTTACTAAAGCTTACACTTTAGAGATGGTGTCGTTGAGTGATTTTACCTCGGTGTCAATTTCTTTCTGAATGTCTTTGGTGGCGTCTTTAAACTCGCGCATACCCTTGCCGAGGCCACGTGCCAGTTCTGGAATTTTTTTGGCGCCAAAGAAAATTAAAACTACTGAAAGGATCAGCAGAACTTCCATGCCGCCGATTCCACCAAGAAATGCCAAAGTTGTAATCATAATGGTAATGTTTATAATGTTTTAAACCTTTTTCGGGTTGAGGATTGTAGTCAAAGGTCATGAAAAACTAACGAAAGGACAACGGTTGAGCGCAAAGAATTATTATCGCTTGGCCAGCCACAATTCAGGATCGAGCTTGGTTGTGTTTTTCCAAACCTGAAACTGAATCTCAGTTACGCCATCTTTGTCGGTATTCACTTCTCCTATTTCATCGTTTATTTCAATTTCCTGTCCCATCTTCACGCTCACTTCGCGCAACCTGGCGTATACGGTGAAGTAATTGCCGTGCTGCACGATCACCACGTACTTCATACCGGGTATCACGGCTACTTTTTTTACAGTGCCTTTGAAAACTGCCCGTACTTTTTCGTTTTGCTTGGTTTGAATGTTCACGCCATCGTTGGGCACTTTTATGCGCTTGTATACCGGATGCGGGTGTGTGCCAAAATGCTCCGAGATAAAGCCTGAATTCACTGGCCAGGGTAGGTTGGCCTTGTTCTTCTCGAAAGACGCTGTGATGTTGCTCAGGTCGATCTCCACCGCCGGCGACTTATTTTCTGCAGTGGCTGTTTTCTTTATTTCAGCGCTGATGATGCTGGCAATCATTTTTTCTAAGCGCGCCACGTCATCTTTTTTCTGAGCGATCTCCTTTTTCAGTTCGCTTTCTCTCGACTTCAGCTCACCCAGCATTTTGTTTTCCTGCTTGCGCAATGTCAGCAGTTTCTGGTTTTTACTTTGCTGCTCGGCCAGCAGGCTACTCCGCTCGGCTCGTCGCTCCTCCAGACCTTTTCGCTCTGCCACCAACTTCTCCTTTACCTGCCCTATAAGCCGCACCTGGGCTTTGCGGGCTTTGGAGTATTGCTCCATATATTTCAGCCGCATCACCAGCTGATTGAACGTTTTGGATGAGAACAGGAATGTGAGCTTGTCGTAGCTATTGTGCGACTTATACGCGGCATACACCATGGCGCCGTATTCCTTTTTCAAATTCACCAGGTCATTTTCCAGCGCATTGATCACCACATTGTCTTGCGTAATCTGGCTTTGCAAGAAGTTGAGCTCTGCGCTGATGGAGTTGATGAGGGTGCTGTGTGCTTCTATTTGCTTCGATAGGGCATTGAGTTGGCCAGTGCTTGTCTTGCGTTTTACGGAAGTTTGCTCCAGTATTTGTTGCACTTCGTTGATGCGCTTTTGAGCAGCTGATTTTTCCTGCTGTAGCTTGTCCTTTTTGCTCTGCGCCCACCCCATGGTACTGCACAGGCCAAGCAGCAGTATCACCAACAGACTCGCTCTGCGTATTGTGTGCAGAAAAGTGCCTGACTTCAGTAAACTGTCTGGTGTGGGAATACCTGTATGAGTAGGAAGAACAAACCCACCCAAGCGCATGTAGGGCGGGGGCATGGTAGCAATGATCCTTTTCGGAGAGATACTACTTAAAAGCATCGTATTTGTCCGGGATGTTGAAAGGGAATTTTAAAGGCTTGTCTGAGATATCCGCTTTGCTGTGCGTGAGGTTCACGCTGGTGACGAGCGGGCCCTTGTCGCCAGACCTGTAGGTGAGGTTTACCTGGCAGGCATGCGGAAACAAGTACATGGCTATGGGCTCAAATTCAGAATATTTCAGCGTCATAAAATTGTTGGTGGGCTTCTCATTGAGCAGTACCGTCTCAATTTTATGTGTGTCGCGGTTTACGAAGCTTTGTATATCGAGTGGCCCCCTCGACTGCTTTATGAGAAAATAATTGTTTTCCCTGGCTACCCGGCTTTTATCTTCCAGAGGCTCTATGAGGTTTCCGATCAGTATGGATTGTATGAGCGAATAATCAATGTTGAAGTTGAAGTACCGGCTAATTTCCGGATAGGTAAAAACGTAATACTCCTTTTCCATGCGGTTGATAATCAGGATGGTATCCTGGGTGATCAGGCATCGTGTTACTTCCAGGCCAATGGAAGGGGATACGGAAAACCAGATAACAGAATCTTTTCTCATGCGCACATTCACGCTGCCATTCACCTGCTTATCGCCTTCCTGATACCGCACCTTACTCCGTGCGTTCAGGTATTGAAAATCAATTTCATGCACCAGGGATTTGTCCCTGTCATTACTGCGAAAACCTGTAAATTCCTTTTTACAAGAAAAAAATATAGCCACCAGGCCAATGAGCAACAAAAGGTTTTTACTATTCATATAATTTTCTGTCAGCAATTTTCTTATCGATCAGCTCCGTGGTTTCATCCATTCCTTTGGCTCTTTGCCACTGCTTCACGGCAGAGTCAATATCGCCTAATTTAAAAAGAATATCCCCATAGTGCTCTATGATGGTGCCGCTGATTTTGTCACTGTTGCTTTCAATGGCGCGCTCAATATACGTTTTAGCTTCATCGTACCGGCCCATTACGTACAGCACCCAGGCGCGGGTATCCAGGTATGTGGGGTCATCGGGGTTGCTTGCCACCAGCTTTTTCGACATTTTATCGGCTAGATCAAGTCTTTCTTTGCGAAGAGAGAGAAAATAGCTGTAGTTGTTGAGCACGTGGTCATTGTCGGGGTCGTGGGTGAGGGCGGCATCATAGGCAGCATCTGATTTTTTGTACTCCTCCACATTGTTGTACGCGTCGCCGAGCTGAGCATTGAAAAGGGACTTCATTTGTGGGTTGCTTCCGCTCAACTTTTTTCCCTGTTCCAGTACGGCGATGGCATCGTCGTGCTGCTTCTTCATGAGGTAGGCCGTGCCGAGAAACCAGCAAATGGAGCTTTGATTGGGATATAGTTCCAGCGCTTTCTCACCGTGCGCTATGGCCAGATCGAAATCGCCAAGCTGCACGTCGAGCTGCAGCGTATTTTGCCAAATGTTGTAGCCTGAGGCACCGAGCTCTATGGCTTTCAAATACTGCGCGCGGGCCTGTGCGGCATCTTGCAACTGAAACATCAGGTCGCCATAAATGGAGTAGGCGTCTGGCTGGTTGGGATGAGCCTGAATGAGCCGCTCGCCAAGCGATTTGGTGAGACTTTCTACTTGCTCGCCGGGCAGTTGCTGCATAAAACCGGCCATCACCTGCATCTTCTGCTTCAGGTCAAGCTCAGGATCGCCAAACGCCTTGATCAGCAGGATATCGGCTTTTTCTGTATCACCTTTTTTTCTATAAATGTCGGACAACATAAGTGTGGCGCGCGATTCGCCGGGATTGTCTTTCAGCAACTCTTCCAGGTAAGGCACGGCACGGTCTTCCTCACCATTGGAGATAAGAATATCGGCAAGGGCCAACACATATTGACTTTCGCCGGGAAAATTTTCAATAAGGTTTTCGCCTTCCTCCACCGCCATATCGAGGTCGCTCTTGCGTAGGTGCAACTTCTGTTTTTGAAACACCACCTGATCGTTGATGCCGTATTTATCCTCAATGCGGTTGTACACCTTGAGCGCTTCATCATACTTTTCCTGATAGATGTACAACGCGCCAAGGTCGAAGAGATACTCGTCGGTATTTTCACAGTTGGCCAACATCTGCTCGTAAGTAGTGGCCGCCTGGGCAAAATCCGACTTTTTGGTGTACGCTTCTGCCGCAGCCAGGTAGTAAAACTTATTTTCCGGATTGAGCGCTATCGCTTTGTTGGCATTTTCTGCAGCCTTGTCGTAGTCTTCACTCTTGGTATAAATCTCCGCTATTTTGAAAAAGGCGGTGGCATTGTTCGGGTCAAACTCAATGGATTTTTGATAAAGAACAAAGGCTTTTGGGTAGTCTTCAAGAATAAAATATTTCTCGGCCTCGGTGTGATATAGCTCTGCTTTGCGCTTTGCTTCCAGATCTTCCACACCTACATTTTTTTGTTCGATGGGGTCGGTGCTTTCTTTTTTCTTAAAAAGAAATTGCGCCTCAGCAATAGGGGCGCTCAGGGTAAGCAGCATGAAAAATATGATGCCGCACGTGTAATATCTCCTAGTCCTCATCAACGTCGTCTGTCTTTATTTTTAGGTGGATATGGTATTGTAATCGCCTACATTCAGATCCGTGGCCCTGCCAACGTAGGCAACATGGTTGCCCAACATAGAATTGGCGAGATTGGCATTTTGTATGGTGTTGCCATTTTGTATGATCGAATTTTGAATACGCGACTCGCTAATTTTGGAGTGATCACCAACAGAAACGTACGGCCCAATTACGGTATTGTTTAGCTCCACATGATCGCCCAAGTAAACGGGCGGTATAATCACAGTGTTTGTAACTGTAGCGTTGGCGCCAATAATTTCTTTATTCTTCAGGAAATTGAAATAGGCCCTGTGGGTATCTACCGTGGCCTGTTTATTCCCGCAGTCGAGCCATTCATCTACCTCGCCAGGTACGAAAGTTAGCCCTTTATCCTTCAGTGTGTCCAGCACCCGCGTGAGCTGATACTCCCCACTGTCTTTTATCTGGTTGTCAATTAAGGCTTTTATTTCATCGTGTAGTTTTTGGCCACTTTTGAAATAGTAAATACCAATGATGGCCAGGTCGGAAACAAACTGTGATGGCTTTTCTATAAAATCAACGATCTCACCATTGTCGCCCAGCTTGACTACACCAAAGGAAGAGGGATCTTTCACCTTATGCACCCAAATGATGCTGTCTTTGTCTTGGTCGATCTTGAAATTGGCCTTAAAAAGCGTATCGGCAAAGGCCACGATCACCGGCCCCTGCAACAGCGCCCTGGCACAAAACACAGCATGCGCGGTACCAAGGGCCTCTTCCTGATAGTAAATATGACCCTGAGCCCCCAGGCTGGAGGCAATCTCCAGAAGCTGCTGCTCTACAGCTTCACCAAACGACTTTCCGATCACAAAGCCTATGTGCTCTACTTTTTCTTCACATACTTTCACAATATCGTGCACCAGCCAGTACACGATCGGTTTGCCTACTATGGGTATGAGCGGTTTTGGCGTAGTGAGGGTGTGAGGCCGAAGCCGTTTTCCCATTCCCGCCATCGGTATTACTATATTCATACTATTGGTTTGCCAATGCTTTTGATGTGTTAATGCGCTAACAGTGAAATGTTTAAGCGCAGAATGGCAAAAATAACCATTAATTTTTATTTAACCTGATCTTTCTCCGAAGCAGCACCACCACCCACGCCGCATAGCCAGCCACCAGCACTTCGCGCACGATTTGGGTGGCCGTGGGGTTGGAGAGATCAATGTGCCAGCCTGCCACCATCACCACCAGGCTTACGGCAATGTACATCCCTATCTTTTTCCAAGGATAGTGCACCGGGTAGTGGCGGTTGCCCAACCATACGCCAAACACAGTCATGAAAATATACACCACAAGCGTAACGGCCGCACTGCCCTCATAGCCAAATGCGGGGATCAGCAGCAGATTGAGCACTATGGTAAGCACCGCTGCAGACACGGCGATGAGCGTACCGAAATGCGTCTTGTCCGTCACCTTAAACCAAATGGAGACGTTGTAGTACATGCCCAATAGAAAATTGGCCACCAGCAACACCGGCACCACGTGCAGCGCCCGCCAATAGGTTGGGTCTTGCAAAAGAAAGTGCTTGAGTATATCGAGATTCAGGCTGATGGCCACATAGGCCACAGAGCCTATGAGCACATAGTAATACATCACCGAGGCGTACGTGTCTTTGGCGTCGGAGCGCTGCGACTGACTGAAAAAGAATGGCTCGGCAGCAAAGCGAAATGCCTGAATGGCCAGGTTCATAAAGATGCTCAACTTGTAGCATGCCGCAAATATGCTCAACGCTTCCTGGCTGTTCAGCCCCGCGTAAAAGTTGTCGGGCAGCAGCTTTTTCAGCATCATGCGCGAAAACATTTCGTTGGTCACACCGGCCAACTGAGAAAAAAGCAGCGGATAGGCATAGAGGAGCATGGGCCGGATATATGCCCAGTCTATTTTGATCCGCATGTGCAGAAAGAATCGCAAAAAAGCCACTACGTAAAGCAGGTTGGCCAGCAGGTTGGAGATGAAAACGTACTCTATGCTGAGGTCGGGATCGTAGATGTGCGCAACCAGAGGCTTGAGCCCGGGCAAAAAATCACCTTCGTATACATTTTTGCAGAAATACAGGAAGAACACATTGAAGCCAATATTGAGGAAAATATTGGCCAGCTTCAGCGACGCGAATCGCACAGCTTTGCCACGATACCGGAGCCTGGCAAAAGGCAACGCCACTACCGCATCGATGGCCATAATGGCCGCCAAGAGATATATGTAAATCTCCTGACCGGGAAACTCCAGAAAGTTGACAATGGCACTTGCCGAACTCACCAGCAACAACGAGAGTATCAGCGTGCTGAAAAGCACCGAGGAAGCGGCAGAATGAAAGGTGGTGGTTTCCTGGTCGGGATTTTTTGATGCAAACCGGAAAAATGTGGTTTCCATGCCATAGAGGTACAGCACATTGAGCACAGCCACGTAGGCATACAGCTCCGATACCACGCCGTATTCTTCTACCGACAATATTTGCGTAGTGGTATAGAAGGGTACCAGTAAAAAATTAACCGCCTTGCCAATGATGCTGCTCAGGCCATAAATGGCCGTTTCGCCGGCAAGTGATTTGAGTTTACCCATGTAAAAAAGTGGAGGGGCTTATTCGCCGGTAAAATTCGGTTTTCTTTTTTCGAGAAATGCCTCTGTGCCTTCCCTGAAATCGGTGGATTTGCAGCAACTGGCAAAACTATTGGCTTCCGTCTGGTAGCCATTTTCCTCACCTGCGTAGTGCGTATTGATGCAATGTATGGTCATACCTACGGCAAGTGGTGCATTTTTGGCGATTTTGTGCAGCAGCTCAGCGGCTTTATCCAGCGCCGACTCCTTGGAAGTAAGCACATAATTGACCAGTCCCAGCTCCTCGGCCTGTTCTGCATCAATGCTTTCGCCGGTCATCATCATTTCCATGGCCATGCCTTTGCCTACAAGTTGAGGCAGCCGCTGTGTGCCCCCAAAAGCAGGTATGATGCCCAGGCTCACCTCAGGCAGGCCAAAGCGGGCATTTTCTGTGGCAATACGCAGGTGGCAGGCCATAGCCAGTTCGCAGCCGCCTCCCAACGCAAATCCATTCACCACGGCCACCACCGGTTTATGACAATGCTCGATGAGCTCAAATACCTCCTGACCGTTTTCTGAATACTTGCGCGCATTCAGCTCATTCAGCTCCTGAAACTCCGCAATATCGGCACCAGCAACAAAAGCCTTTTTTCCTGCTCCGGTTATTATTATGCCTTGTACAGCGGCATCGTCGTAGCAGCTTTGTACAGCCATTTTCAGTTCACTCAAGGTTTGGCTGTTCAGCACATTGTGCTTTTCTGGCCTGTCGATCACGATGGTCATGATGCCTTCATCCAATCGAGTAAGGAGATTTTTGTAACTACCCATCCCTGTGTATTTTTTATTTGGGCAAAGATAAACAGGAGCCTACCTAAACTCAAATCTGCCGTGTCGGCCATAGCTGTACTTGTGCCCGTGGCAATGAAAGATAGCCGATGCGTGAATATGTGTCCATATTTTTCACCTTCAACAATTTCGATTAATTTTGCGGGGCTTAAATCGATTACAATAAATATTAGAAATGTCATATCTATTTACCTCCGAATCTGTTTCTGAAGGCCATCCCGACAAAGTCGCCGATCAAATTTCAGATGCCATTCTCGACCATCTGTTGGCGGCTGATGAGAACTCCAAAGTGGCCGTAGAAACACTGGTGACCACCGGCCTTACAGTGATAAGCGGAGAAGTGAAAACAAACGCATACATAGACGTACAGCAAATTGCCAGGCAGACCATCGAAAAGATCGGCTATACCAAGGGCGATTACATGTTCGATGCCCATTCGTGCGGCGTCATCTCTGCCATACACGAGCAGTCGCCGGACATCAACCAGGGCGTGGAGCGCACCGATGAAATGGAACAGGGTGCCGGCGACCAGGGAATGATGTTTGGCTATGCCACCAACGAAACTGAGCATTACATGCCGCTGGCGTTGGATCTCGCCCATCGCCTGCTGCTGGAGCTGGCCGACATTCGCCGCGAATACAACGAAATGCCCTACCTGCGGCCCGACGCCAAATCACAGGTGACGATTGAGTACGACCAGGACAACAGGCCCATAAAGGTGCACACCATAGTGGTGTCTACCCAACACGACGACTTCGATGAAGAGGCGAAGATGCTGGACAAGATAAAATCTGACGTAATCAACATATTGCTGCCGCGGGTGAAGGCCAAACTCAAGCCCGAGCTGCAAGCGCTCTTTGGCGACGACATCATCTTCCATGTGAACCCCACAGGAAAATTCGTGATCGGCGGACCACACGGCGACACCGGCCTTACCGGTCGCAAAATCATTGTGGACACCTATGGCGGAAAAGGTGCGCATGGTGGCGGGGCATTTTCAGGAAAAGACTCATCTAAGGTAGACCGCTCTGCGGCCTATGCCACGCGCCATATTGCCAAAAATCTGGTGGCCGCCGGTGTAGCCAGCGAGGTGCTGGTACAGGTTTCTTACGCCATTGGCGTGGCACGGCCTATGGGCATCTACATCAACACCTACGGCACAGCCAAGGTGGAAATGAAGGATGGGGAGATTGCCAAAAAGGTGGAACAACTGTTCGATATGCGCCCTGCCGCCATCATCAAAAGACTGAAACTGAAAGAACCTATTTTCTCATTCACAGCAAGCTATGGCCACATGGGCCGTACGCCTGAACAAAAAGAGTGTGTATTTAAGGTAAATGGCGCCGACGTAAGTAGGACGGTGGAAACCTTTACCTGGGAGAAACTCGACTATGTGGATAAGGTGAAAGAAGCCTTTGGCCTATAATTTCTCGTATTTCTTTGCCTGTTCTGAACACTTCTTTCGTCTGCTTTAGTTATTTTTATCAGTCATACCCGGAGGCTGTGAGAATATGTTGAGCGCTGTGCAAAAGATGTTTTTTCTGATGATGCTTGCTTTTATAGCGGCATTGCCTACCTACGGCCAGACGCAGGCACAAACAGATACTGCCACTTACTACAGCGAAGACCCGAAAGTGAACGGCATCCGTCACCGCTTTCTGGCCGGTGCGCGTATAGGAGCCGTTTTTGCGTTTGGCCTGGAGTTCAACTATATCTATAAGCCTCACAACACAGAGATCTTTTATCTGGCTGCCGCCGCCGAGACATCCATCGTGCTTAATTCTGTGAACGCCGGTGGAGGCATATTTCTCGGCAATAGTGGCATAGGTCTGGGTTGCCGGTACAACTACATGCTGTGGTTTGAGCTGGAAGATTCTGAGCGCAACAGCCCCGGTGTGGCGCCGGAGATTGTTTACTACCGTCGCCTGGGCTTTCGCAGCAATATATACTTGAATCTGCATGCCGGTGCCGTTTTCACTCGCGATGAGCGCGTTTTTCCCGATATCAGCTTCGGCCTGTTTCTGCCCCTGCAGTAATGGCACATCAGTCTGCCGCACAGTCTCTTCTTATCAAAGCCCTTGATGGCTGCACCCATACAACAGCCCTGCATCGCAAGCAGATGAGCACCGTCTAAACACCACGTGGGCTACTGCCTTTACTGAATATTTATTTAATTTGTGGCCCTTACCAATACATAAATCGGCATCGCGCAAATGGAACAATTGACACCAGAAACCAGAAAAGAACATCAGGATAAAATAAAACAAGTAATAGCGGAAGTTGGCAAAGTAGTGGTAGGCCAAGAGTATATGGTAAACCGGCTGCTGATCGGGCTGTTTACCCAGGGTCATATTTTGCTGGAGGGCGTACCCGGACTGGCAAAGACACTCACTGTAAACACCCTGGCACAGGTACTGCACCTGAACTTTCAACGCATACAATTTACACCCGATTTGCTACCGGCCGATCTTATTGGCACCATGATCTACAATCAGCAGAAGTCTGATTTTGAGGTAAAGAAAGGTCCCATATTCGCCAACCTGATATTGGCTGACGAAGTAAACCGCTCTCCCGCCAAGGTACAGTCGGCCCTGCTGGAGTCTATGCAAGAGCGCAGCGTAACCATAGGCGAAACGACGTTTAAGCTGGACAGGCCTTTTCTGGTGATGGCCACGCAAAATCCCGTTGAACAGGAAGGTACGTATCCGCTGCCCGAAGCACAGGTAGACCGCTTCATGATGAAAGTTTTTGTAGACTATCCTAAAAAGCACGAAGAGCTGGAAATAATGCGGCGTATGGCCAATATGCAGTTTGCCGGCAACGTGCAGCAAATGCTTACTAAAGACGATATCTTTTCAATTCGCAACGAGATCAACAATGTGAAGATCAGCGAATCGCTGGAGAAGTACATCATAGAGTTGGTATTTGCCACACGCAATCCGAAGGAATACAAGCTGGACAACGAGGCCGGCTACATCATGTATGGCGCTTCGCCCCGCGCCTCCATCAATATGAATCTGGCGGCCAAGGCCGTGGCCTTTTTCGATGAGCGCGAATACGTGCTGCCGGAAGATATAAAAGAAATAGCCGCCGACGTGATGAACCACCGTATACTGCTGAACTATGAAGCAGAAGCCGACGGCGTGAAAACACACGACATCATTACCGCCCTGCTCAACAAAGTGCCCATCACCAAATAGCGTGAAATAAACGCAGGCAGGTTCAGCATGACCCGTCGATAGAGCGGGCGGATGGGAAATGGCATTAGTTTGATATGCCTCCACCTGCGTCATTGCAAGCGAAACAATCCAATATTCCACTTAAAGCTGAAAGTTCAATTTACCAAAATCACCAGGTCAGACGATACTCGGACCAGCAGTGGGAAGGTAGATTGGTGACTTGGTAGACTGGTGATATTTATAGCCGAAAGCTTACAGCTCAAAGTCGAAGTCATCCTGAACTTGTTTCAGGATCTGTCTGCAGAGTAAACGGATGATGATAGGGCAGGCAAGTGAAGAGCATTAGCAATGATATTGCTATTAATATGCTTTATAAGAAGCAGAGAATCCGTGGCTGTTCAATGCTTTCATACGCGCTGTGCCAGCCGCACTAAATGGTCTGTGAGGCACAGACCATGGAGATGGTTGCACGCCTGTTGTATTGAACCGCCGGCGTCCATTATTCGCGGCTTATGCCAATAGCCAACAGATGCTGAAACAAGTTCAGGATGACTGAAAAGGTTGGTGCATGCGCGCTGTGCCTGCCGCACTAAATGGTCTGTGAGGCACAGACCATGGAAATATGTTGGCTTTTAACCCGGTCCGAATATCGTCTCACCTGCAATTGGTCATCAGTTAAGTAAAGATCTTCTGGCTCTTTATTGCCCAAAGAATCAATTCCTTATCCAAACTAACAACCTCATTTAGGTATGGTCACCCCTTTCAGCTTTTAGCTTTGAGCTATTGCACCATTACCAACCCACCTTCACTCTTCACCAGTCTACCAGTCTACGAGTTTACCAATCCACCATTAACCCGTTCCGACTATCGTCTGACCTGGAATTTGCCAAAGTCCATGGAAATGAGAAGGGTCATGCAAGAGCCTCTATTCAGTCGTGTCCGGAGAAACCTTCGAAACACCTTTGGCTGTTTAGCGTGGCCTTTTTGCGCGGGTGTTTCGTCAGTTTCGGAGTGACATGACGCGGCCCCACGGCCCGTGGAGTGAAATGCAGCAAGCCGGCGGTGTGGGGTTGAAGACTATTGGAAGCGTTGGCAAGTGAAAGCTTTATCGGTGATAAGGAAATCAAAATGCTTCAAAAGATGCAGACCATCCGTGGATGTGCATTTCTTTTCCTGTTGATGATATGAATCGAACTAAGGAGAAATCTCGTCAGAAAAATGCTGTCATACGCGCTGGCGCAGCCGCGCGCCTGTTGTATTGAACCGCCGGCGTCCATTGATGGCGGCTAATGCCAATAGCGAACAGATCCTGAAACAAGTTCAGGATGACTGCAAGGGTTGGTGCATACGCTGGCCAGCCGCACGAAATGGTCTGTGGGGCACAGACCATGGACATACATGGTTGCACGCCCGCTGTTTTAACCCGCCGGCGTCCATTAATCTCGGCTTATGCCAATAGCCAACAGATCCTGAAACAAGTTCAGGATGACTGAAAGGG